>CAUZDW010000052.1:0-26989 GCA_963578825.1 Vicinamibacteria bacterium | reverse complement strand
GGTCCGCTTCCGGAACATCCGCCTGACCGAGCTGTAGCTCCCCAAGAGACTGTGCTCGAGACCAGCTGGGACACGAGCACGCCGGACGTCGAGCCCGTGCGCCTCGGCTTCATCGGGGCCGGCGCCATGGCGAACTACGCGGTCTACCCGGCGCTTCACTTTGCGCCGATCCGCTTGGTGGCCGTGTGCGATGTGGACGAGGCCCGCGCCAGGCGGTCCGCCGAGATGTTCGGGGCGGCCCGGCACTACACCGACTACCGGGAGATGTTCGAGAAGGAGGACCTGGAGGCCGTGGCGGTGCAGACGCATCCGAACGCTCGCCAGCATCGTGCTCGATGCCCTGGCCGCCGGTCATCACGTCTTCGTCCCGAAGCCCCCGGCGATGACGCTGGCCGACACAGTGCAGCTCTCCGAAGCCGCCCGCAAGAACGACGTCTTCATGATGGTGAACTTCGAGAGCCGGTTCAGCTACGGCGTCAAGATGGCCTGAAGATCATGAAGACACGGAGCTTCGGGAGGCTCACCCAGTTTTCCGGATCCTTTACCGGAACGACGAGGGGTTGATGGTGGTACCGGTCGATGGATCCGGCTCGTCCTTCCAGGCCGACAGGCCCAGGTCGCTTCTCGCTGGCGACTTCCGGGGCGGCACCCAGGGCCTCTCGGTCCAGGGCTTCACCTTCGCCGACTACGACGCCACACGCGACGGCCGACGTTTCGTCCTCTTCCCGCGAGAAGAGGAGGGCCAGCGCGGCCTCGTGACCCTGGTCACCCGTTGGTTCGACGACCTGGAGAAGCTGACCAGCAGTCGCTAGGAGACCCACGCATGGTCCAAACGTCCTCGACGATGATGTTGCCGCTGGGTGCGGTGGCCCCGGCGTTCAGCCTGCCCGACGCCTTCCGGCGCGTCTGGAGCCTCGCTGATTTCGAGGGTGCCCCGGCTCTTCTCGTGGCGTTTCTCTCGAACCACTGTCCCTTCGTGAAACATGTCCGAGGGGGCCTCGCACGGCTGGTGAAGGAGTACCAGGAACGCGGCGTGGCCGTCGTCGGGATCAACTCCAACGACTTCGAGGCGTACCCCGACGACACCCCGGAGGCGATGGCCATGGAGATCCGCAAAGTGGGCTACACGTTTCCCTACCTCGTCGACGAGAGCCAGCAGGTGGCTCGCGACTACAGGGCCGCCTGCACGCCGGACTTCTTCGTGTTCGACGGTAAACAAGCGCTGGTTTACCGCGGGCAGATGGACGCGAGCCGGCCCGGTAGCGGCGTGCCGGTGAGCGGGGAAGACCTCCGCCGAGTGCTGGACGCGGTCCTCGACCGAGGGCCCGTCCCCGCCGAGCAGCGTCCCAGCCTCGGCTGCAACATCAAGTGGAAGCCGGGCAACGCGCCCGAGTACTTCACCGGCTAGTGTTACGTAACTGAAGTCATGTTATTATTACCCATGGCATCCTCACACGCCGTGGGGCGCAAGCCCAAGACTCTCACCCTCAGCGACGAAGACGGCAGGGAACTGGAGAGGATCGTCCGTGCATCGTCCACTCCGGCAGGACTGAGCCGTCGGGCAAGAGCAGTCCTGATGATGATGGAGGAAGTCTCGGGAGCCGAGATCGCCCGGCGGTGCGGGTACTCCGCGGTCCAGGTCAGTCGTATCCGTCGGCGTGTGCGTGACGATGGAATTGCTGGGATCTACGAGAAGCCTCGCTCCGGACGACCTCCCTCGCTCAAGGCTCGCAAGCGAGCTCAGATCGTCGCGCTGACTCTGAAGAAGCCCGACAAGGGGCTCGCACAATGGACCACCCGGGATATGGCCCGCCGGACCGGCGTCTCCCACATGACCGTCCACCGCATCTGGAAGGCCCACGACCTCAAGCCCCACCGCCTCGAGAGCTTCAAGTTCATCACCGATCCGCAGGCCGAAGAGCGAATCCACGATGTCGTTGGCCTCTATCTGAATCCCCCAATAAATGCCGTCGTCCTCAGCTTTGACGAGAAAACCCAGATCGAGGCTCTTGAGAGAACACAGCCCATGCTGCCGGTACGACCCGGACTGCCTGCGCGGCAAACTCATGACTACCGACGCGCTGGAGTCACAAGCCTCTACGCCGCTCTCGAGATCGTCACAGGAAAGGTCGTAGGCGAGTGCCGTTCCTCTCACACCGGCGCTGACTTCCTGAGTTTCCTCAGGCAGCTCGCCAGGCGTTACCGCCGCAAGGAGCTTCACATCGTCCTCGACAACTCCAGCACTCATACCACACCCGCCGTCATGGAGTGGCTCGCAAAGAACCCGCGAGTCCACTTCCACTTCACTCCAAAGGGAGCGTCGTGGCTGAACATGATCGAGGCGTGGTTCGGGATCCTCACCCGGAAGTCCATTCGACGCGGTTCCTTCAACACCGTCAGAGCCCTCGTGCGTCACATCGGCAGCTACCTCACCCACTGGAACGAGCACCCGACACCATTCGTCTGGACCAAAGACCCCGCCGACATCATCAAGAAGGCTCTGCACCGTGCGCGTTAACATCACTTTCGATACGGAACACTAGAGTCGGCGCCCCGGCTTTCGGACCACACGCGCAGGCCGAAGCGGCTCAGGTATGTCGGGATGTGTCGGAACGACGGGTTGGCGGCCTCGACCGCGCGGATGAGCGCGCGCTTACGCGGCGAGTGGGCGTCGCACAGGAGCGTGATCGACCCGCCTTCGCCTCCGGCGCCGTTCACCTTCCAGCCCACGGCCCCGTGCTCCCGGGCGATCGCGATCACCTGGGAGGCCTCGGTGCCGATGAGAGCGGGGTGCAGGCGAGCCTGGGCCTCGTTGTTCTCGATCATCGCTCGTCCCAGGGCGGCAAAGTCTCCGGCCTGGAGGGCGTCGCGGGAGCGGGGCGCGGTCTGTCGGAGGTCTTCGAGGGGCCGGCAGTCGGGCCCGGCGTCTTCGAGCTCGCGGATGACCTGCTCGTGGATGGCGGAGGAGTCGTGGGAGCGACCCAGGTAGACGAGGACGAGCCGCCGCTCCAGCTCCCACCACAGCCCGTCGGGAAGCCGGAGCGAGGTGACGGTGGCCTGCGGATAGCTGGACATTTCGATGTAGCTGATCCCTCCGTAGGCGGAGGCCAGCTGGTCCTGAATGCCGCACTGGCGGTGCAGCATCTCGGTCTCGACCCGCTGGGCCGCGTAGGCGGCCTCGTGGGGCGTGAGCCGCCCCGGGGTCAGGGCATCGAGCGCTCCCACCAGGGCCACGGTAACGGCGGCCGACGTGCCGGTGCCGGCCCCGGTGGGCGCCTCGGAGTGGATGGTCACCTCGAGCCTCAGGTCCTCGGGAACGTTCATGGAGGCGATCGCAGCCTCGAGGAGCGGGTGGGGCCCCCAGGATGACGACGACGCCTTGGCCGGGACCGTGTACCGCTCGTCGTAGTTCTCGGCGTGAAGGATCACCTCCGGCGGGCCGTCCTGGAAGACCTGGACCTGGACCTCGGCATAGGGATAGACGCCGATATTGAAGATGGCCCCGCGGCGGGCAAACCACGTATCGGTCCAGCCGCCGTTGTCGCACACCCGGATGGGGGCGACGCTGTTGACAACCCGGGCCGGGCGCCGCTGGCTCATTGCACGATGAACTGCGCGTTGCGGTACCGATCGTCGCCGGCGTCCCGAATCACGCCGTCCATCAGCGCGTCCCGGATCTCACGCACGCCGTCCTCGACGAGGATCGTGGGCTCGAAGTGGAGAACCCGCCGGATCTTCGCGAACGAGACCCGGATGTCCCGCATGTCCCCGCCGAAGGTGAGGTCCTTGATCTCGACCTCGGTCCCCGGGACGTGGCGCTGAACGAGGGAGACGATCTCGTCCTTCGTGTGGTTCATCCCGTCGCTGCCCACGTTGAAGACCTCGCCCCCGACCTTGTCCACCGGCGCCTCGAGGGCGATCCGGATTGCACGGCAGGTGTCGTGCACGTGGAGGAACGAGCGGGCGTAGCCGCGCTGGTAGATGACGAGCTTGCGCCGGGTCAGCGCCTCGTGCACGAACTGGTTGACGATGAGGTCGAAGCGGGTGCGAGGCGAGACGCCGAAGAGGGTGGCGAAGCGGAGGATGACCGGCGCGCATCCGGAGTCGGATGCCCGCTCGAGCAGAAGCCGCTCTGCCGCGATCTTGGTCTCGGCATAGAGCGACTGCGGGTTGAGGGACGAGGTCTCGTCCACCGGCTGGCCGTCCTCGGAGAGGCCGTAGTTGCTGTATGTCGACGCCATGACGAAGCGTTTCGCCCCGGCCTTCTCCGCGGTTTCGTAGACGAGCCGAACGGAGTCGGTGTTGTAGAGCCAGGCGACCTTTGGCCCGACCGCCTGGCAGGCGGGGAAGCCCACGAGGGCCGCGAGGTGGACGACCGCGTCGACCGGGGTCGGGTCCAGCCGGCCCACACGGAGGCCGTCCGAGGTCGCTTCGAGTGTGCCGGGCTCGGTCACGTCGCCCGGGGTGAAACGGAAGCGCGGGTGATGGCCGAAGCCCAGGAGCGATTCGCCGCCGAAGAGCAACTTGTCGACGACGGTCACCGAATAGCCGTGCTCGAGCAGCGCACCCGTGAGCAAGGAGCCGATGTAGCCGGCTCCACCCGTGATGAGGACGTGCGCTCGCGTCATTCTTCTGCTTCCTCCCGTGAGAGCTTACCGTCCAGGGAGAAGGCCCTCAACTCCGCGGCCCCCCGGGGCGTAGCGTCACCGGATGGCGAAGCGGTATCCTGCGGCCGATGGGCGAGCGCGCCAGGTGAGCCACAAGCCGGATGCTCGCAGGGGGATGGGTTGAACGTGGAGCCTCGGGAGCCTCTATCAGACGCCGGTGACGTGCCCGCCGCGGATCGCGAGCGCGTCAGCCGCAATCTCTCGGTCCTTCAGGCGGCGGTGGTGATCGGTGCGCTGCTCGGGGCGCTCGCCGACGTGGCGACGGGCAACATGCCGGGAGCGGTCATTCTGTTTGTCGGCTCCGTGCTCGCAGCGGTCTCCGCGTGGCTGCGACGGCGGGGCTGGCTCCAGCTCTCCGCGGTGGTCTTCCTGACCTTCATGGTGACCATGATCCACCTCCTGTGCACCATCGGGGAGGGTGTCCACGACACGGCGGCCATCCTCTACCCCGTGGCGATCCTCAGCGCCGCCCTGATGCTGAATCGCGGTCTCCTCGTGACCGTCACCGTCTCGTGTGTCGCGTCTGTCGCCATCCTGGTGTACCAGGAGCGCTCGGGTCCATCCGGCTGGCCCGATGTCTTCGACATCGCGATCATCCTGGCCGTCACGGCGGTGGCGGTCTACCGCCTCGTCAGGGACGTGGTGGGAAGCGTGGCCGAGGCCCGGAGCAAGGAGCGGCGCCTCGCCCAGGCCTACGAGACGCTGAAGGCCCGGACCGCCGAGCTCGAACGCTTCACGTACGTCGTTTCCCACGATCTGAGGAGCCCGCTCGTCACCATCCGTGGCTTCCTTGACTATGTGGAGCAGGCCGGCCGCGACGGCGATGTTGCGCGCATGGAGAAGGACGCGACGTGCATACGTGTGGCCAGCGACCGCATGGGCGACCTCCTGGACGATCTGCTCGTGTTGTCGCGCACGGGCCGGATCGAGAGCGCGGACGAGGATCTCGCCTTCGGCGCCCTGGTCGAGGAGTCTCGCGCTCTGGTCGAGGGTCGCCTGATGGCGGGAGGTGTGCGGCTGAGCGTGGCCGAGGACGCGGCGAGGCGGATGGTCCGAGGCGATCGCGCCCGGCTCGTGCAGCTGCTGCAGAACCTCCTGGAAAGCGCCGCCAAGTTCTCGGCCGGCCAGGCAGCCCCTGAGATCGTCGTAGGCGTGCGCGACGGCTCGGACCCCGTCTTCACGGTGAATGACAACGGCGTGGGAATCGACTCGGCAGACCAGGCTGACGTCTTCGAGCTGTTTCACCAGATCGACCCGACACAGGAGGGGACCGGTCTTGGCCTGGCCCTCGGCCGCCGCATCGTCGAGACGCACGGCGGGCGGCTCTGGGTCGAATCGGAGGGGCAGGGACGCGGCGCGACCTTCTGCTTCACGCTGCCGACGGGGACGGCCGTGCCCTGAGGAGCCTCGAAGGCCCCCTCAGAGGCCTGTCAGCCAGGGGCCGGTGTGTCCGGGATCACTCCCCGAAGGCCGTTCTTGCCGCCCTGACGTGCCAGCGGCCGCCGGCGGCGCTAAGCTAGGGGCCGGGTCGAGGGCCCCTTGGCGGGTGCCCCCTCGGAATCGGAAGGCCAGCTTGGCGAAGGACGATGACGACACACGGCCCATCACGTGCGCGAAGTGCGGGCGGTCGTTCGTCTCGCCCCGGTGGCTCGGCTGGCAGGAGCCGCTCTGCACAGCCTGCTACGAGCGTCTCCAGCGCGAGGAGGAGGTCCCGGCGCGACGCCGCGCAGTCCTCCCGTACGGGAATAGGGGGCTGGCTCAAGGGGCTGTTCGGGGGCTGAAAGGCCTCCGTCATTCTGAGGAGCTCCGCGTCCAGTGGCGAGCTCCTCAGAATGACGGGGTTTCGTTCGGCGGCCGGCAGCGCTGGTCGGCGACTCTTCCTCTGCTAGTCCAGTACCGGAGGATCCTTCGTCGCGACCCCGGGGATGGAGCTCCTCAGGACGGCTCCCGCTGCTACTCCAGGACGGGAGCCGTCTGGTCCGGGGAGATGACGCCCGGGGGAAGCTCCATGAGCCTGATGTTGCGGAAGTGGATCTCCTTGCCCTCGGACTCGAGACAGAGGTACCCCTTCTTCTGCGTCGACCCGGTCACCCCGTTGACGAACTTGCCGTTCACGGAGAGCTTCACGACGCCGTCGACGGCCACGACGTCGTAGGTGTTCCACTCCCCCCGGGGCTTGCACCGGTTCTCGATCGACTTGCTGCGCGGCCCCCGGGGGTTGTCCGGGACGATCTTCACACCCCCGACACCGAAGAGCTCCCCGTGAACGTAGGCGATGGGCGGGGTCTTGCCGTCCCGCTTGTGGAGCTTGACCCAGTCCAGCTCCAGCATCTGCACCTCGACGCCGTTGGGCAGGCGGTTGTCCCCGGGGGTCGCGTTGCTCCAGACGAAGACACCGGAGTTCCCCCCGGCTTCCATGTGCCTCCACTCGATGTGCAGGAGGAAGTTCTCGTACTGCTTCTCGGACCGCATCACGCCGATGGGCAGTCCGGAGCACACGATCATCCCGTCGCGGACGCTCCACGTGTCGGGGTCCGTGTTGACGTTGACCCAGCCCGACAGGTCCTTCCCGTTGAACAGATCGACGAAGTCCTGGCCCGGGTCGCCGGCAAGGGGTCCGGCGACGGCCACGATGCCGCCGAACAAGATGAAAGCCGCCAGGTATTGCTTCATGAATCGATCCTCACTGGGAGATGACCGTCCCTACGTCCGAGCGCTCCGGGAGTCCGGGGCGCGTCCTCGAGACTTCTTCGTCGGGCGCAACGCTATGACATTCTCGTCTCCGGAGTCAACGCCGGCCCGGCGCTGGCACCCTCGCCATCCGCTCAATAGACTACGTTGGAGCGAATGAGGATGACCGGCACACTCATCGTGTTCCTCAAGCAGCCCCGCCCCGGCGGGGCGAAGACCCGGCTGGTCCCGGCGCTGGGGGCGGCGACGGCGGCCGAGCTCTATCGCGTCCTGGCCGAAGAGGTGCTCCGGGCGACGATTCCCCCGAAGGGGGAGTACGAGACTCTCGTCTTCTTCGCCCCGTCCGAGGAGGCGGAGGCGATGCGGGCCTGGCTTCCAGGGCTTCGGCTGCGGGCCCAGTCGGCCGGCGACCTCGGGGCACGGATGAGCGCCGCCTTCGCCCGGGCGTTCGAGAGGGGTGCGGAGCGGGTGGCGATCATCGGCACAGACACGGTGGGCGTCACGGGCGACGTCGTGGCCGGAGCGCTCGGCGCCCTGGCCGATGCCGACGTCGTGGTGGGCCCGGCCCACGACGGGGGCTACTACCTCCTGGCGCTGAGCCAGCCCCATCCCGATCTGTTCGAGGGCATCGCCTGGAGCACGCCGACCGTGCTGGAAGAAACGCTTCGTCGCGCCGCGGCCGCTGGCCTCCGGGTCCAAAAGCGACCGGTCCTCCGGGACGTGGACACCCTGGACGACCTGCGGGCGGAGTGGCCCCGGATCCGGCCGCTTGTGTCCGGTCGTCCGGAGCTTTGCCAACAGATCGAGGACGTGCTCGGGCTACCATGGGGCGAACCTGGAGGGACGGCATGGCCGAGGTGAAGACCTATCTGGAGGCGCTGACCGCGCTCGACGAGACGCCGCTGTCCTACCCGCCCGGCGGCGTCATCTTTGCCGCCGGCGACCCCGGTCGCGAGATGTACGTCGTTCGATCGGGCAACGTGGATCTGAAGATCGGCGACACCCTGCTGGAGTCCGTGGGGCCGGGGGGGATCCTCGGTGAGCTGGCCCTGGTCGATCCCGCTCCCCGAAGCGCGTCGGCCGTGGCCGGGCCCGACTGCACCCTGGCTCGGGTCGATCAGGAGGCGTTCGACGATCTCGTGCGCCGCGTCCCCGGCCTCGCCCTCGAGGTGATGCGGGTGATGGCCCGGCGCCTCCGCAAGGCGAACCCGAGCCAGTCCTAGGGGCTAGAGCCCGGGACGGCCCCGGTTCCGAATCAGCCCCAGGAACTCCTCCCGGGTGGGCTGGTGGTCCCGGAACGCGCCGAGCATGCAGGATGTCGCTGCCACCGAGTTCTGCTTCTCGACGCCGCGCATGATCATGCAGAAGTGCATGGCCTCGATCACCACCCCCACCCCCCGGGGCTGGATCCTGTCCTGAATCGTCTGGGCGATCTGGACCGTCAGGCGCTCCTGAACCTGGAGCCGCCGGGCGTACATGTCCACGAGGCGGGGGATCTTGGACAATCCCACCACCTTGCCGTTTGGGATGTAGGCGACGTGGGCCTTGCCGAAGAAGGGCAGCATATGGTGCTCGCACAGGCTGTAGACGTCGATATCCCGGATGATCACCATCTCGTCGTACTTGACGCTGAAGAGAGCGTCCCCGATCAGGGCGTCGGGGTCCTCTTTGTAGCCCTTGGTCAGGAACTTGAGGGCCTTTTCGACCCTCTCCGGCGTATTGGCCAGCCCTTCGCGGTCCGGGTCCTCCCCGATTCCCACGAGAAGCTCCCGCACGGCGTCCTTCATCGACGACATCTCCACCTCCCTGGAAATTCAAGCATACCCCGGCCCTCGCTTGGACCTGTCCTGTCCGCCCTCTCCTGCATCATGCGGGCGTCACCATAGAACCCCCCAACCTGTGGGGACCGGGAGGACGACCGTGAGTCAGCAGCTCGTGCTGCATCGCCAGGACACCGACGGGGACCTGCTCTCCGTGCTGAAGGCCCTCGAGGTCAAGAAGACGCTCGGAGCCGAACCCGTTCTCACTGCTCTCAGGCACTTTCCGGCGCGGCCCGCACAGGTCGTGCCCTTTCCGGACGATCTGAACCCCAGGCTGCGTGAGGTCCTGACGGCAAAGGGGCTCTCCGGGCTCTACACGCACCAGCGGGAGGCCTATGAGCGGGTCCAGGAGGGGCGGGACATCGTCGTCGTCACCCCCACCGCCTCCGGGAAGACGCTCTGCTACAACCTGCCCGTCCTCGACAGGATCCTGAAGGACCCGGACGCACGGGCTCTCTACCTTTTTCCGACCAAGGCCCTCGCCCAGGATCAGCTCGCTGCCCTGCACGGCACCATCGAGGCCCTCGAGGCCGACATCGGCACCTTCACGTACGACGGCGACACCCCCCAGGACGCCCGCAAGTCGATCCGGGCCCGTGCCCACGTCGTGGTCACGAACCCCGACATGCTTCACAAGGGCATCCTCCCGCACCACACCAAGTGGGTGAAGCTCTTCGAGAACTTGAGTTACGTGGTCGTCGACGAGCTGCACAGCCTGCGGGGCATCTACGGCTCCCACGTCGCCAACATCTTCCGGCGACTCCGTCGGCTCTGTGAGTTCTACGGCTCGCGGCCGCAGTTCATCTGCGCATCGGCCACCATCGGGAACCCGCGGGAGCTGGCGGAGTCGCTCACCGAGCGGGAGATGACGCTGGTGGACAGAAGCGGCGCCCCCAGTGGGGAGACGTACTTCGCCATCTACAACCCCCCCGTGGTGAACCGCCAGCTCGGCATCCGCCGCTCCGCCGTGAACTGCGCCCGGGACGTTTCGCTGTCGTTCCTGTCGAAGGGCCTGCAGACGATCTGCTTTGCCCCCTCTCGCCTCGCCACCGAGGTGCTCGTCACGTATCTGAAGGAGGCCCTCGAGAAGAGGCCGGGGTCGGAGGGGATCATCCGGGGCTACCGCGGCGGCTACCTTCCCCTGAAGCGACGAGAGATCGAGCGGGGGCTGCGCGACGGGTCGGTGCTCGGCGTCGTCTCCACGAACGCCCTCGAGCTGGGGATCGACATCGGGAGCCTCGACGCCGCGGTGCTCGTGGGCTATCCGGGCAGCGTGGCCTCCGCCTGGCAGCAGGCGGGCCGGGCGGGCCGCCGCACGGGCACATCGGTCGCCGTGATGGTGGCGAACTCGACCCCCCTCAACCAGTTCATCGCGAAGAACCCCGACTACTTCTTCGACTCGCCGGTCGAGCAGGGCCGGATCAACCCCGACAACCTCCAGATCCTCGTCAACCACATCAAGTGCGCGGCCTTCGAGCTGCCCTTCAGCGCGGAGGAGAGCTTCGGGACCGAGTCGCTCGTCGAGATCCTCAAGTTCCTGGAGGAGGACAAGCTCCTGCACCGTGCGGGGGACCGCTGGCACTGGACGAGCGACAGCTACCCGGCCGACGCGGTGAGCCTGCGGTCGGTGTCGTCCGACAACTTTGTGGTGCAGGACGTGACGGGAGTGCCCCGGATCATCGCCGAGGTGGACTACGACTCGGCTCCTTCCATGGTTCACGAGAAGGCGATCTACATCCTCGAGGGGCGGACCTTCTTCGTGGAGAAGTACGACCACAAGGA
The DNA here is from genome assembly GCA_963578825.1 of Vicinamibacteria bacterium. Classification (GTDB taxonomy): domain Bacteria; phylum Acidobacteriota; class Vicinamibacteria; order Fen-336; family Fen-336; genus JAJDNS01. Next base: position 16,029 of record CAUZDW010000052.1, on the reverse strand, counting down.
GCGCCGGGTCGAGGTGCGCGAGGCGGACGTCGACTACTACACCGACGCCATCAACTACACGAAGGTCCGCATCCTCGAGCGCTTCAAGGAGGAGCCCCGGCAGGGCGCCCGGCGCAATCACGGCGAGGTGCACGTCACCGAACAGGTGGTGGGCTTCAAGAAGATCAAGTTCCACACCAACGAGAACGTGGGCTCCGGCGAGCTGACGATGCCCGAGAACGAGATGCACACCACGGCATACTGGCTCACCGTGCCTCGGGAGGTCATGGCAGCGCTGCCCTTCTCCCTCGAGGAGCGGCGCGACGGGGTCGTGGCGCTCTCGTACTGCCTCGGGCAGCTCGCTGCCCTCTTCCTGATGTGCGACCGCCACGACCTCGGCGTGGCTCTCGGCGACAACGGCCAGGGCGAGGCCCGTGTCGAGCGAGGTCTGCTTCGCGCCGGCTACGCCGCCAGAGCCCGCCAGGGCGAGCCTCGAGGCGCCAGCTCAGCGGCATCCCATGGCATGCCACCCCAGGACTTCGAACCCAATGTGTTCGTCTACGACGCCTACCCCGGTGGGATGGGGCTGTCGGAGCCTCTCTTCAGGCTCCACGACCGGCTGCTCTCCGAGAGCCGGGCGCTGATCGCCGGGTGCGAGTGTCCCGACGGCTGCCCGTCCTGCGTCGGCCCGGTCGGCGAGGTGGGAAGCCGGGGCAAGGAGGTGGCGCTGGTCCTCCTCGACGCGATTCTCGGCGCATGAGCACGACGCCCCACGCACACGTCACGCGCCACGCCTTCTCTCTCCTATGTCCACCACCTCTCTCAACGATCGCCTGCGGCGACTGAAGCGCGACTCCGATCCGGCGCCCGGCCTCGAACGGCTCGAGCGCGAGATGCTGGGCGCGACCTTGCCCGACGACGATGAGATCGCCTCGCTCAAGGACCGGCTCGAGCGCCTCGTCTCGGCCACGGCCGTTCGCGGCCGGCGCCACGCTCCGACGGCGCCGAGCCCGGCGCCCCTGGAGGAGCTCGTCGACGGGATGCGCCGGGAGAACGAGCGGGGCGAGTTCTTCGTCGTGGAGTCGTCGGTCCATCTCGATGTGCGGCACGGCGACCTGCCGCTGTCGCGGCTCCACGCGATTCGTCCCGAGACCGTGGGTGTCCTGGCCGCGGAGCCGAACATGGCGGATTTCGATCTGAGGCAGGCGGTCTTCCTCGACACCGAGACGACCGGTCTGGCCGGGGGTGCGGGCACCGCCGCGTTCCTGATCGGGGCCGGATGGGTGGAGGACGACCGTTTCCTCGTCCGGCAGTACTTCATGAGGGACTACCACGAGGAGCCAGCGCTCCTGCAGGGTCTTGCCGACGACATCGCGGGCTTTTCCCACATCGTCAGCTACAACGGAAAGGCCTTCGACGTGCCTCTCCTCGAGTCGCGCTTCCACATGGCCCGCAGCCGGTTTCCCCTGGCCGATGCCCCTCACCTCGACCTCCTGCACCCGGCCCGGCGTCTGTGGAAGGCCCGCCTGGAGTCGTGTCGGCTCCAGTCCCTGGAGGTGGCGCTGCTCGGGCTGAGGCGCCACGGCGACATCCCTGGCGACGAGATTCCCCAGGTCTACTTCGACTGGGTCCGGCGACAGGACGCGCGCCGCCTGGCCCGGGTGTTCGAGCACAACCGCCAGGACATCGTGTCCCTGGCCGCGCTCGCCGTCCTTGCCTGCCAATGGGTGGAGGAGGGCCGGGCCGAGGATCCCCGGGACGTCTACAGCCTGGCGCGGGTGCTCGAGCGGGCACGGCTCTTCGAACGGAGCGAGGAGGAGTACCGCCGGGCCATTGCGCTCGGGGCCGGAGAGCTGCGGGGGCCCGCGCTCCTGCGCCTTGGAGCCCGGGCCAAGCGGGCGGGGGACGTGGAGCGTGCCGCTCGCCTGTGGGCGGAGGCCGGGGAGGCCGGGGAGCCCGAGGGCTGGCGGGAGCTGGCCATGCACCACGAGCACGGGAGCCGCGATCTCGACTCGGCGCTCCAGGCGGTGGATCGTGGGCTACGGCTGGTGGAGGATGGACGAGACGGCCGGTCCTGGCACCTCCAGGAGGGCTTCCGCCACCGCCAGCACCGCCTGCGACGCAAGCAGGCCCGCGGGCGTTAGCCGATCTCGCTCTGCAGGAACTCGACCAGGTTCTGGATGATGACGGGCTTCTTGAAGACCCTCATGCCCGACTTCTCGAACCGCGGGATCAGGGGTGAGTTCGAGTAGCCGGTCATCAGCCCGACGGGGAGCCCGGGAAAGCGCCGTCGCAGCGTGCCCGCCAGATCGGCGCCGTCCCGCTCCGGCATCACCAGGTCGACGAGGGCGGCGTGGTAGGTCGAGCTCTCCACCATCTCGAGGGCTTCGTCCGCCGAGGTCGTTGCGTCCACCTCGAACCCGTGGCGCTCCAGGGCGCGGGTCAGCATCGTCCCGATGCCCGGGTCGTCGTCCACGACGAGAATGCGCGAGGTGTCCTTCATGCGAGGTGCGGCTGATGCTACCAAGGTGGCGGCCCGCGGGCAAAGCACGGCCCGGGTCGTCAGGCCCCCGGGGCAGCCTCTCACCGAATCGACTAAACTCGCCCGATGGCCGACGCGGCGACACGCCGACGGGTCGTCGATGCCGTCGGCCTTGGCGTCATTCTCCTCGCCCTTCTCGACGTGCTGCGGCCGTCCCTTCTCTTCCTGCCCACGATCACCGCCGGGGGAGACACACCGTGCCACTACCCGGCGGCGGCATGGTTCCACGAGCACCTCCTGCCGGAGCTGCGGCTGCACGGGTGGTACCCGGGGGCGTACCTGGGGCACCCGCTTCTCCTCTACTACTTCCCCCTCCCGTTCCTCGTCATCTCGGCGCTCGTCCCGTTCGCCGGGCTTCCCGTCGCCTGCAAGCTGGGCACGACCCTCTGCGTGTTCCTGCTGCCGCTTCTGAGCTACGTTTCGTTTCGCCTTATGAGGCTCCCGTTTCCCGCCCCGCTTCTCGGAGCGGCGGCAACGCTCGTGTTTCTCTTCGTCGAAGAAAACCCGATCTGGGGTGGGACGATCGCGAGCACCCTGACCGGGGAGTTCTCCTACACGTACGGCGCCGGGCTCGCCGTGCTCTTTCTCGGCGTCTTGTTCCGGGCGAACGCGCGCTCTCAGGACCTCGTGGGGGACGCCGGACCCTGGACCCCGGCAGCCTGCCTCGCCCTCGTCGCCTCGGCCCACGGGTACGCGGTCCTCTGGGCCGGCCTCACCGCCTCCGCCGTCCTCTTCGGAGCTCGCCGTCCCGGGCGCACTCTCGTCTGGCTCCTCGCGGTGGCCGCCCTCGCGTTCGGGTTCGCCGCCCCCTTTCTCCTCCCGTTGATAGCCGACTGGGGCTGGACGACCCCTACCACGACGCCTGGATCGACGTCTCCACGACGGGGCTGGTCCCTCCGCTCCTCTGGCCCCTGCTGGCCGCTGCCGCCGTCGGTCTCGTGGTGGCGGTCGTCCGGCGTCGGGCGGACGGCCGTCTCGTCCTCCTGGGCCACGGGGCCCTGGTCGGAGCGGCCCTGGCTGCCGCCGGGCCGGCCCTCGGGGTGATCGACGTCCGCTTCATCCCGCTGGCCCAGCTGTCGCTGTCGCTCCTGGGCGCTGCGGTCCTCGGACTCGCCCTCTCCCGGCTGGCCCGCGCGGACGTGGCCGCCCTCGGCCTCGTGCTCCTGGCGGTCGTCCACGCCGACGCGAGCTCGCGCATCCTGCGCCACTGGGTCGACTGGAACTACTCCGGACTGGAAGGGAAGGAGCTGTGGCCGGCCTGGAGCGACCTCAACGACCGCATCCGCGGCGGGGTGGGGGATCCGAGGGTGGCCGTCGAGTACGGAAAGGTCCACGAGCGCGCGGGCTCCATCAGGATGTACGAGACGCTGCCCTTCTTCTCCGGCCGCTCGACCCTCGAAGGCGTCTACAACCAGGCGAGCGTCATGACCCATCCGGTCTACTACCTGGCCTCGGAGCTGTTCGCGTCGTCTCCGAATCCCTTCAAGGACCGCACGTACTCGAAGTTTGATCCCGAGACGGCCCTCGAGAGGTTGCGGCTGTTCGGTGTGTCGCAGATCGTGTCGGTGAGCCCCGAGCTCGAGGCGGCTCTCGATCGGCGACCGGATTTCGAGCGTGAGGCCCGTGTCTTGCCTTACACCCTCTTCCGGTTGCGGGACCCCGGCCCGGGGTACGTCGAGCCCCTCGCCTTCGCTCCGGTTCGCGCTCCCCTCGAGGGTTGGCGAGACACCGCCTACCGCTGGATGACGCGGAAGCCGCCGAACCATGCCCTCCTCGTCTTCACCCCTGACGATGACGAGCGTTTCGAGGTGGAGCTGCCGGATCCGTGGGCTCCTCCTCCCGAGATCCCATTGCCTGGCGGCGTGGAGGTCGAAGCCACGGTGGAGGCCGAGGAGATTCGTATTCGAACCAGTCGGCCCGGCCACCCGCTGCTCGTCAAGGTGTCCTACCACCCGAGGTGGCGCGCCGAGGGGGCCGACGGCCCGTACCTCGCCTCACCGGGGCTCATGATCGTCGTCCCTCGATGGAGTGAAGTGCGCCTGCACTACGCCGCACGGGCGTGGCCCGACGCCCTGGGGTGGGCCCTCGGGTTCGGCACGCTCCTGCTCGCGATCGTGTCGCGTGCCCGTCGCCGACAAGGCGGTCCGCCGAGCGCCGAGAAGGAGGACGCGGCGGGAGGCGGGTGGCGCTGGCTCGGGCGCGCGCTCCTGGCGATCGTGGTGGTGATTGCGGCGGCCCGGTTCCTTCCCGCGGCGGCCCCTCCGGGAGACGCCGAGGACCTCTACGAGCGCGCCTCCCGCGCCTACGCCGAGAGACACTTTGACGCCGCCGCCGAGTATGCGCGCCACGGGGTGGCGCTGCTCGCGCCGAACAAACCCCGCCGCACCGAGCTGCTGTGGGTCGGCGGCGAAGCCCTTCTTCGGGCCGGACACCCGCGCGAAGCGCTCTTCCCGCTCTCCGAGATCGTCGAGAGAGCGCCCACCAGCCTGCACCGGGCACAGGCTCTCTTCTCCGGCGCGCGGGCCCGGGAGAGTCTGGGCGACCTCGAGGGAGCGGCCCTCTGGCGCCAGGAGCTTCTGCGGCAGTACCCGGGCAACCCCTGGGCGGAGCGCCTCAGCTTCGCAGACCCGCCGTAGGAACAGCCTCGCCGTCCGTCGGGAGATGCTTCGTCGCATGTGCAACAACGAAGCTCCTCAGCATGACGTGGCCGACTCCATCTCCCGGACGATGGCGTCCGCGGCGGCCGCCGGGTCCTCGGTCTGGGTGATGGGGCGACCGACCACGATGTAGTCGGCGCCTGCAGAGAGGGCGGTGGCCGGCGTGGCCGCGCGGGCCTGGTCGCCCAGCGCCGCACCCTCCGGGCGGATGCCCGGGGTCACGATCAGGAAATCGGTCCCGCAGGCGTCGCGGATCAAGGCCACCTCGCGAGGCGACGCCACGACCCCATCGAGCCCCGCCTCCTTCGCCAGCAACGCCAGCCGGCGCACCGAGTCGGGGACCGAGCCGCCGACTCCGACCTGTCCCAGCGAGGCCTCGTCGTGGCTGGTGAGGATGGTGATGGCGAGTAGGCGCGTCTGGGCCGGGAGCACCCCCACGGCTGCCTCGAGCATGGCTCGACCGCCGAGGCCGTGCACGTCCACGAGCGACACGCCGAGCCGCGAGGCGCTTCCCACCGCACCGGCCACGGTGTTCGGGATGTCGTGAAACTTCAGATCGAGGAACACCCTCTCGCCTCGCCCCACGATCTCCTGGACGATCTCGGGGCCGGCGGCGGTGAACAGCTGGCTGCCGATCTTGAAGAGACCCACCCGGCCCGCGAGTCGGTCGACAAGGGACCGGGCCGCCCCGGCCTCGGGCACGTCCAGGGCCACGATCAGCCTGTCCCGGGCCTTCACTCGCACGCCTCCGTTCCGCAGTCGTCGGCATCCGAAGAGCCCGGCAGCTCCAGCGACCCGACCACGTCGCGGATGTCGTCCAGGCCCTGTCGCTCCAGCCAGCTCTCGAGGTCGGCGAGGATGCGCTCGTGGACCCCCGGGTCCACGAAGTTCGCCGTGCCGATCTGCACTGCGGGGCATCCCGCGATGAGGAACTCCAGGGCGTCGTTCGCGGACGAGATGCCCCCGATGCCGATCACCGGGATCCCGACGGCCTGCGCCGCCTGCCAGGCCATCCGCACCGCCACCGGCCGGATGGCCGGCCCCGAGAGACCGCCCGTGCCGTAGGCCAGCTTCGGCCGGCGTGTCTCGACGTCGATGGCGAGCCCGAGGAGCGTGTTGATGCACGAGAGAGCGTCCGCGCCACCCTCCTCGGCGGCTCGAGCCAGGAGCGCAATGTCGGTCACGTTGGGCGACAGCTTGGGGATCACGGGGAGGCGTGTGGCCTTGCGCACCGCGGCCACCACGTCGTGGGTCATCCGCGGATCGCCGCCGAAGGCGATGCCGCCCTTCTTGACGTTCGGGCAGGAGATGTTGATCTCCAGCCCGTGGATCCCCGGTACGCCGTCGCAGACACGGGCCACCTCGGCGTACTCCTCCACGGTGTCGCCGCAGACGTTGACGATGTGCACGGTGTCGTGGCGAGCCACCCGTGGCGCGACGTCCCTGACGAAGGCCTTGATGCCGATTCCCTGCAGGCCGATGGCGTTGAGGAGACCGGACGGAGTCTCTGCGATCCGGGGAACAGGGTTGCCGTCCCGCGGTTCCATGTAGAGGCCCTTGGAGACGAGGCCCCCGAGTCGGGAGAGGTCGAGTATGTCCTCGTACTCGATCCCGTATCCAAACGTGCCCGACGCCGCGATCAGCGGGTTCTTGAAGCGGAGCCCGGCAACCTCCACGGCGAGGTTCATGCCTCCACCCCCGACGCCGCTCGGCGCGCCCGGGAGACGTCCTCACCGGGCCAGCGCACTCGAGCCGCGTCGAACACCGGGCCCACGGTGCACGCGCAGCGGTATCCTGCCCGCTCGTCCCCGGCGTCCTGGACTCTCACCACACAACCCAGGCACGTGCCCACTCCGCAGCCCATCCACGGATCCAGGCTCACCTCGGCCTCGAGCCCCCGTGCTTCCGCCAGGTGCGCGACCGCTTCCAGCATCGGCTCGGGCCCGCAGGCGTAGAGGCGGGCCGGTCCCGTCTCTTGATCCAGCCACCCCTCGAGGGGCCGGGTCACCCGTCCCTTCTCGCCGGCGCTTCCGTCCTCGGTGGCCGGGACCACCGGAGCCCCCAAGGCGCTCATGTGATCGAGCAGCGGAAGATCCTTGGAGCTTCGCCCGCCATAGAAGAGTCGCCCGCGCCCGCCGTCCCGCTTCAGCTCGTCGAGGAAGAGCCGGAAGGGGGCGACGCCGTACCCTCCGGCGATGAGGAGCGCCTCGGTGCCGCGCGGTGGGGCCGAGAAGTGATGCCCCAGCGGACCGAGACACTGGGCCACCTCGCCCACGTCGAGGGCGCTCAGGGCGTGCGAGCCCTGTCCCACGTCCTTGATGAAGAGGGTGAACGTCTCTTCACCCGGGTCCGTCGCCATGATCGAGAACGGGCGCCGCAGCGGGGGATCCGCCGATGTGCCGGCCTTGATCATCACGAACTGCCCAGCACGGGCCTCGCGGGCAATCTGGGGATGGCGAAAGCTCAGCAGCCAATACGGGCCCCGGAGCCCCTGGCGGGCCACAAGCGGGACGATCCGGTTGGCGGGCATCCGATCGATCATACCCGCGCCGGCCGGCAGGCGTCGACCGCAACACGGGGATCGGCTAGTCTCCCCTCACGATGATGCGCCGCATGCTGGCGAGCGCGGCCCTGGCGGCGTCGATTGGCGCCGCGTGCCTGTGCGTCCTGGCCCTTTACCTCAACCCGATGCTCCAGCTCTCCACCGAGGCGCTGGCACTGGGGCTGTGCCTGTTTCTCCCCTGGACGCTGGGCGGGACGCTGATCCTCGCCGTCGCGGCCTTCGTCGGGCGGCTGGCGAAGTGGTGGGCGCGCCCGCCCCGCTCGGTGGTCGACGGCTGGCCCTACTTCGCCTCGCTGGTGTTCCTTGCCCTCGGCGCCGTCAGCGTTCTCTACTGGCACAACCTCTTCAGCTATCGGCATTCGATACCCGTTGACACGCTCCGTGCTCTTGCGCTCTCGTCCGTCGTGATCTCCGGTGGGGTTGTCGTCCTCCTCGCCGTCGGGCTCGACTTCTTCCTTTTTCCCCGTGAGACCCGAGCGCCGGCGGCCGTGCTCACGGTCCTCGCTCCGGTCCTGGCCCTCGCCGTGCCCCTGGCTCTCCGTCCCGAGCTGCCCACTCCCTCGCCGGCGGTCCCGGTCCAGCTCGACAACGTGCGCCCCGCCCGGCGCGTCCTCCTCGTGGGAATCGACGGCCTTGGACCGGGCGACCTGGCCGACACACCCGAGGGCGGTCGGGTTCCATCGCTGGTGCGCCTGGCGCGTCGCGGGGCGTTCGGCCCGCTCGCCACGTTGCGGCCGACCGAAGGGCCGCCCATCTGGACCACCATGCTCACCGGCCGCCTGCCCCGGGACCACGGCATCAAGAGCTTCTTCACGTACCGCCTGCGCCTGTCGCCCAGCGAGTGGGCGCTTCTCCCGAAGGGGGCGTTCGTCGGCCGGCTCGAGCGGGCCGGCCTGGTCTACCGCAGGCCTGTCACCTCTTCATCCCGGGGCCGACGGGCACTCTGGAACGTGCTCGACGCCTTCGGGATCCCGGCGGGCCTGGTGCGGATCTGGGGCACCCACCCGCCGGAGACGATCCGGGGCTTCGTGCTGTCTCCCTACTTTCACGCCCTGCGCCAGGACCCGGAGCGCGTGAGGGGCACGCTCCATCCTCCGGGGCTGCTCGCGGAGGTCCAGGCCCGTGGCGTGAGCGCCGACGATCTCGACGCCGTGCTCCTCCGCGAGCTGGCCGACGCGCCTGCCCCGGGAGCGTCACCACTCGACGATCCCGCCCTTCGAAACCTGGCGACCCAGGCCCTGGCCCCGGACCTGAGCTACGCCCGAGCGGCGGGTGTCCTGCGGGGTGCCTATGATCCTCCGTTCTTCGCGCTCTCCTTCCACGGCTACGACGTGGCAGGCCACGCGTTTTATCGCTTTGCCCATCCTGAGCTGTTCGGCGACGTCCTGCCCGAGGACGAGAGGCGATACGGTCGGGTTCTCGACCGGTACGCGTCCCTGCTCGGTCGGTGGGTGGGCGAGCAGGCGCAGGGCCTCAGGCCGGGCGAGGTCCTGGTGGTGCTTTCGGGCTACGGCCTCGAGCCCGCACCGCTCGGCAGGCGTCTGCTCGGCTCGCTCACCGGGGAATCCGTCTCGGCCGCATCCCACGCGGCCGGGCCCGAGGGCTTCTTCCTTGCCGTCGGCGACGGCATCCGCTCGCAGGCCCGGCTCCAGGGGGCCTCGGTCCTGGACGTGGCGCCGACGCTGCTCTATCTGATGGGCCTGCCCGTGGCCCGGGACATGGAGGGCCGTGTGCTGACGGAGATCCTCGATCCGGATTTCGCCCGCCAGAACCCTCTCACCTTCATTCCCAGCTACGAGAGCCTCGCCGTGGCTCCGGCGACGCCAGGACTGCCCCTCGAGGAGCTGCCGCCCCTCCCGGAGGAGGGTGGGTGAGTCAGCTGTAGCTCAGCTGCTCGCCCTCCGAATGGGCGATGAGCACCGCGCCGCAGCTGTCGCCCCAGATGTTGACCGCGGCGCGACACATGCCGAGGAACGTCTCCACTCCCAGGACCAGGCCGATGCCTTCCAGCGGCAGCCCCACCGCCGCGAGAATCATGGACACCATGACGAGTCCCGCCATGGGAATGCCCGCCGCACCCACCGACACCAGAAGCGCCGTGGCGATCACGATCGCCTGCTGTGCCAGACCGAGCTCGATCCCATACGCCTGGGCGATGAACAGGGCGGCGACGCACTCATACAGTGCCGTGGCGTCCATGTTGATCGTCGCCCCCAGGGGCAGGACGAAGCTGCTGATCCGGTTCGAGACGCCGGCCTTCTTCTCCACGGCCTCGATGGTCAGTGGCAGGGTTGCCGACGAGGAGGCCGTCGAGAACGCGGTCAGCAGCGGCGTCGCCATGGCCCGGGCATGCTTCCGGGGATCGATTCCCGCCAGCAGCTTCAGCAGGAGTGGCAGCGTCACGCCGGCGTGAAAGGCGAGCCCCAGGAGAACCACGAGGACGAAGAGCCCGAGGCGCGACACCAGCTGGCCCAGGCTGGCCAGGTCGGACGCCTCCCGCGCGACCACCGACGCCATGAGCCCGAAGATCCCCAGTGGCGCGAAACGCATGACCAGCAGGGTCACCTGCATCATCAGCTCGAAGGCTCCACTGGTCGCCTTCACGATGAGGCGGCCGTTCTCGCTGGTGAGCCGTGTCATCGAGTACCCGAAGAGGAACGCGAGAAAGATGACCTGGAGCATGTTGTTCGAGGCCAGGGCCGCAAACAGGTTGTCCGGCACCGCCCCGACCAGCGTGCTCCCGAACGACTCCGGCGCCAGCTCGAGCCCCCCGACGCCCTCGCTGAACCCGAGCTCGGCCCCGACGCCAGGCCGCAGAACGTTCACGAGCAGGAGCCCCAGACACGCCGCGAGAAAGCTCGTGGCTCCGTAGTACCCGATGGTCTTGAGGCCAATTCGGCCCAAGTCCAGCCCGCCCCCGATGCTGGCGACCCCGGACGCAACGGAGGTCACCACCAGCGGCACGATCAGCATACGAAGGGCCCGCAGGAACACATCCCCAAGCCAAGCCACATGCCCCACCGAATCTCCCCAGAAAAAGCCAAAGGCTCCCCCGAGAACAAGCCCGAGCAGGATCTGTGCGTTGAGGCCGATTCGCTTCACTGTGTCCAGGTCGTGACGCCCAGCCGCGACGAACCAGAACGTCCCCGCCCCAGCCAGAGCCCCGCCATTATAGGCGCGCCCGGAGCCGCGAGGAGCCTGCTCAGTCCACACTCATGGGGAGTCGCCCACCGGCGTGACCGCCGGTCACTTGAAGACAGAAACGGCCTGCGATGCTGGCTGGCGGAGCAAGGGACAAGGGTGTCACTCTGAGCGCGGGGCTCCTCAGAATGACGGTCCTGGCTTCGGAGCCCGGCCACAGCCGGTTCCAGGCTCTGCAGGACTCCCTGGACTCCGTGGCCTCGTGGCCTCCGGACACCCCTGGGGGCACACCCGAACACTGGAAGACCACGACACGCCAGCGGCTTGTCCGCCCCCAGGCTTCGCGGTACGATCCGGAGCTTTGGCGAGCCTGGTACTCATGGACGCGGCCCGGATGGGTCGCACACTCTCCCGCATCGCACACGAGATCCTGGAGCGCCACCCCCGGGTCGGCCAACTCGCCCTCGTGGGCGTGCGCACACGAGGTGTTCCGCTGGCGCGGCGCCTGGCGCAGCTGATCGGCGAGAGTGCCGCCACGGAGCCGTCGGTGGGGGCGCTCGACATCACCCTGTACCGCGACGACTTCACCACGCTGGCTCCTCAGCCCATAACCGGGGGCACCGACATCCTCTTCTCCATCGACGGTCGCACCGTCGTGGTCGTCGACGATGTCCTCTTCACCGGCCGCACCGTGCGGGCCGCCCTGGATCAGCTCATCGACTTCGGCAGACCGGCTCGGATCGAGCTCGCGGTCCTCGTGGACCGGGGGCACCGCGAGCTGCCTATCCGCGCCGACTACGTCGGCCGAACGCTCTCCACCGCTCACGACGAGGCCGTGAAGGTGCTCGTCGTCGAGGAGGACGGCCGGGACGAAGTCGTCCTCAAGAAGAAGCGCAGCCGCACCCCACGGAAGGCCACCGCGAAGACCGCCTCGAAGCGCCGGGCCCCGTCGAAGGGAGGCCAGGCCCGGGCCTCCAGGAAGAAGGCAGCGAAGGTGCGGCCGAAGTCAAGAAAGCCCAGGAAGGCCCGCCCGACCGCGCGCTCGACCGTCCGGAGGCGGCGTTGAGATTTCCCCATGGAAACTTGCTGGGCATCGAGCCGCTGGACGCCGATGACATCAAAACGATTCTCGACACCGCCGACGGCCTGAAGGAGATCCTGAACCGGCCCATCAAGAAGGTCCCGGCGCTGCGGGGCCGCACCGTGATCAACCTCTTCTACGAGAGCTCGACCCGCACCCGCTCGTCCTTCGAGATCGCCGAGCGGGTCCTCTCGGCGGACAGCCTGTCCATCGCCGCCTCGACGTCGAGCGTCTCGAAGGGGGAGACGCTTCTCGACACCGCTAGGAACCTCGAGGCCATGAACCCCGATCTCGTGGTCATCCGTCACGCCTCCGCGGGAGCGCCCCACCTCCTGGCTCGCCACTGTCGCTTTGCCGTGGTCAACGCCGGGGACGGCGCCCACGAGCACCCGACCCAGGCGCTGCTCGACGCTCTCACGCTGCGCCAGCACAAGGGCAAGCTCGAGGGCCTGAAGGTGGCGATCGTCGGCGACATCCTGCACAGCCGCGTCGCACGTTCCAACCTGTGGCTGCTCTCCAAGATGGGGGCCCAGGTGGTGCTCTGCGGGCCGCCCACCGTCATGCCCCCCGGCATCGAGGGGATCGCGCCGGTGACGTACAGCCTCGAGGAGGCGATCGAGGGGGCGGACGCCATCATGATGCTTCGGATCCAGCTCGAGCGCATGAGCGGGAGCTTCTTCCCGACGAAGCGTGAGTACTTCCGCCGCTTCGGACTCACCGAGGAGCGCGCCAGACGGGCGAAGAAAGACGTCCTCATCATGCACCCCGGTCCGCTCAACAGGGGCGTGGAGATCGCCAGCGAGGTGGCGGACGGCCCGTACTCGGTGATCCTGGACCAGGTGACGAACGGCGTGGCCATCCGCATGGCGGTGCTCTACCTGCTCCTCGGCGGCAGCCCGGAGGCGGCGTCATGAGCCGTCTACTGATCAGGGGTGGACGGGTGATCGATCCCTCTCAGGGGATCGACGCAACGCTCGACGTCCTGATCTCGCAGGACACGATCGCCGAGGTGGGGCCCCGTCTCCCCGCGCGGGGGACGAAGGTCGTGGACGCCAGGGGCCTGGTGGTGTGCCCCGGCTTCATCGACATCCACACCCACCTGCGCGAGCCGGGGCAGGAGCACAAGGAGACCATCGCCAGCGGAACCCGGGCCGCAGCGGCCGGAGGGTTCACCGCCGTGTGCGCCATGCCCAACACCGAGCCCGTGAACGACAGCGAAGGCGTCACGCGCCTGATGATCGAGAAGGCCCGGGTCGAAGGTATCGTGCGAGTCTTCCCGATCGGCGCCATCACGCGGGGTTCGGCAGGCGAGGACCTCGCCGAGTTCGGAGACCTGAGAGAGGCCGGCTGCGTGGCCGTCTCGGACGACGGTCACCCCGTCGCCGACACCCAGGTCATGCGCCGCGCGCTGGAGTATGCCAAGGCCTTCGACTTCGTCGTCATCGACCACTGCGAGGATCCCGAGCTCTCCCGGGAGACCTGCATGAACGAAGGCCCGGTCTCCACACACCTCGGCCTGCGGGGCGAGCCGGCGGTGGGCGAAGCCATCATGGTCGAGCGCGACGTGCTGCTGGCCGAGCTGACCGGAAGCCGCCTCCACATCGCGCACATCTCGGCGGCGGCCTCCGTCGACGCGGTTCGGCGGGGGAAGGCCCGCGGCGTGCGCGTCACCGCAGAGGTGACGCCCCACCACCTCTTCCTGACCGACGAGGAGGTTCGGGAGAGCGCCTACGACACGTCGACCAAGATGAAGCCCCCGCTCAGGTCGGAGGCCGACCGCCAGGCCGCCATCGCCGGGCTGCAAGACGGGTCCATCGACTGCATCGCCACCGATCATGCGCCCCACCACGTGGACGACAAGAGGGTCGAGTACGACTGCGCCGCCAACGGCATCGTCGGGCTCGAGACGGCGGTGCCGCTCTGCCTCGACCGGCTGGTCGGGGAGGGACTCCTGGACCTGCCAAGGCTCGTCGCGCTCCTGTCGACCAACCCGGCGCGGATCTTTGACTTGCCCGGCGGGACGCTCGCCCCGGGGGCTCCCGCCGACCTCACGCTTCTCGACCTCGCTCGCAGCCGGAAGGTCGACCCCTCCCGCTTCGAGAGCAAGGGTCGGAACACCCCCTTCGGCGGCTGGATCCTCAAGGGATGGCCGGTGGCGACCATCGTGGGTGGCGCCGTCGTGTGGGACGACCTCGGTCGCTGATCCCGGACACCGTGCTCGATCCCATCGCCGAGTATCACCGCGTCATCGAAGACGACCCCTCCGCGGCGAACGAGCAGGCGAGCGGACTGCGGGAGGCCTTCGTCCGCGAGGGGGTCACCTTCGACGGGCAGCCTATGCCGAGCTTCCTGCGTCCCCATTTCGTGGCCCGGGCCGACTGGGACGCGCTCCGCTCTCACGGGACCAGGGTCCTGGAGATTGCCGCACGGGTCGCCCGTCACGTGTTCGAGGGCGACGTGGGTCGCTTGTGCGATTTTCTCGGCACGCCGGCGGCCGAGGCCCGCTGGGTGGCCCTGGACCAGGGTGGGCCCGACGTGGTGCTCTCCCGTTCGACGCGTTCGTGACTCCCGACGGTCCCCGCTTCATCGAGATCAACTCCGACGCCCCGGCCGGCTTCGGCTACAGCGATCGTATGGCCCGACTCTTCGAGGAGCTCCCGGTCTTTCGAGAGTTCGCACGGAGGGTGCAAGTGTCCTACGTGCCCTCGAACGACGGCCTCGTCCGGGCGGTGGCGGGGGAGTGGCACTCGGCAGGACGAGGGGAGCGGCCGCGCGTCGCGATCATCGACTGGGCCGAGGTCATGACCCGGCCGGATCAGGAGCTCCTCCGCGAGGCTTTCGCGGCCCGTGGCTTCGACTGCCTTCTCGCCGACCCGCGCGAGGTCGAGGTGGTCGAGGACCGGCTTCACGCGGCTGGCGCGCCCGTGGATCTCGTCTACCGCCGTGCCGTGCTGTCCGAGCTCGTCGAGCGGGAGGACGAGGTGGCCGGATTCCTCGACGCCTACCGCAGGGGCCTGTGTCCCTTCGTGAACTCCTTCCGCTGTCGGCTCTCGGAAGACAAGGCGTTCTTCGCTGTCCTCACCGACGAGTCCTTCGCGCATCTGATGAGCGACGAAGAGCGCGTCTTCGTGTCCCGGGTACTGCCCTGGACTCGCCGGGTGACCGAGCGGAAGACGGAGAAGGGCGGAGAAGCCGTCGACCTCGTGCCCTTCATTCTGGAGGACCGGGAGCGCCTCGTTCTGAAACCCGCCCACGCCTACGGCGGTCGCTCGGTCCTTCTCGGCTCGGAGACCGCGCCCGATGAGTGGGAGGGGGCGGTGCGGGCCGCGCTGGGCGCACCCTGGGTCGTGCAGGAGCGGGCGAGCATTCCCGAGGAGCCCTTTCCCGTGCTGGATCCGGATGGCCGTGACCTCGCATTCGCCTCCCTGAAGGTCAACGCCAATCCGTTCTACGTGGCCGGAGAAGACGTGGGAGCGGTCACCCGGGCCTCGCGGAGCTCCGTCATCAACGTCAGCGCCGGAGGCGGCAGCGTCCCGACGTTCGTGGTGGGCTGACGGGGGTCATTGAGGGCGGGGTCGGGTCTTGTTGCGCCAGGGGACGCCCTGGGAGGTGGGAAGCATGATGTAGAGCCATCGTGAGTGAAACCCTCCTGATCGGCCCCGGCGGGGCGGCGAGAAGCCGCACATCAACCCCGCCCGGTAAAGGGACGAGCCACCGACCGGAAGCGAGTCTTGCGTGGTGTGTGTGGGGTAACCGCCACTGCGAAGCGTAGACAGCGAGCGTGTAGGCCGCTGCGATCGAGCCCCGAAAAGACCACTTTGAGGAGGCCGACGTCGTTGAGACAGCGGAAGGCAGCATCGTGCAGTCGTTCTGGCTTGGCTGCACGGCTCCTCCGGGGTCTAAGAACAGAGGCATGTACGCACCGAGGTCCGTCAGGGAACCTGGGAGGTCCTGTCGTCTCCGTCGAAAAGACCCGGTTCGGGCTCCGGGAGAACAAAGTCCTGGCCAACGCGCGCTGGTGCTCGCCCTGCGTTGGAGCGAAACGAGAGCACCACGACGGTACCGC
>CAUZDW010000051.1:0-28614 GCA_963578825.1 Vicinamibacteria bacterium | reverse complement strand
TGCCACCGGTGGAGTACGAACAGCAGTACTATCGGGCGCAAGAGGCTCCAGCCATGATGGCCGGAATCAACTAACGAGCACTCCGGAGAACCCGGAGCGGTTCAATGTCCGCCTAACAGTTAGTCGCCAAAACTCTCGAATCGGAGCTTACGCTCGTGTGGTGGGCGTTGTCGAGAGGCGTAAGTACCTGTTCGTGGGGTGTACGGCAGGCGCCAACTGGTTCGATCGTCTCGCCTTGGGCGCGGTCGCCTCGAACAAGCCGTCGCGCGGATGGCGAGTTCTGGCCAATCGAGTCGCCTTGCGAGAGGCGTGACAGGACCTGATGATCCAGGGGCATCAGACGCCTCTCGCGATCGACCTTCAGGGTGTCTGCCATCGGATTGACGCGACTTCGGCCACGGACGTATGGTCGACCGCCGCATGAAACGAGGGAGGAGCCCCATGCCCGTTGCTGACTTCGAGCCCAGGAACGGAGAGGTCGGCGTTCTGGCGAGGACAAGGAGCGGCTCGCGCCTGGCGGGCAAGAGGGTGATGAGCGGAGGGCGAAGTGCGGTGACTTCGCTCGTTCTGGTCGGCGTTGCCGCTCTGGGCGCCTTCGGGGCGCAGGCCCGTCCCAGCGAGAAAGGGGCGCCGCCTCGCCTTCTGGTCATCACCGTCGCCAACGGGTACGTGCACGAGTCGATCCCGACGTTGAGCGCTGCAATCGAGAGGCTGGGTGTCGAGAGCGGTCTCTACGTCGTCGAGCGGGCCGACACCAACGAAGCGCTCCAGGCGAAGACGACCGCCGATGCGCTCGAGCGGTACGACGGGGTCGTGTTCGCGAACACATCAAGGGATGTTCCCGTCGCGGACCGGAAGGCTTTCCTGGCCTGGGTGAACGCCGGTGGCGCCGTCATCGGGATTCATGGTGCGTCGACGCTGGAGGGCTGGCCGGAGTTCACGGCCCTCCTGGGAGGCCAGTTCGACCATCACGGGGAGCAGGCTACCGTTCGGGTCCACGTGGGGGACGCTGCCCACCCCGCGACCGCCCACCTGGACTCATTCTTCGAGATCCACGAGGAGATGTACCTCTACAAGGGCTTCGACCGGAGCCGCGTCCACATGCTCCTCTTCCTTGATCGCCATCCGAACACGGCCGAGCCCGGTTACTACCCGTGGGCCTGGACGCGCGTGCACGGTCGGGGCCGCGTCTTCCACACTGGCGCGGGCCACCGCGACGACATCATCGAGTCCGACTGGTTTCGAGCCCACCTGCTCGGTGGCATCCGCTGGGCCCTCACGGACTGAAACTCCCGGGCAGCGGGTAGGTGAATAGAGAGAGCCCTACACCGACGGCACGACCCGCTGCCGCTGCTGCCCGAGCCCGTCGATCCCCAACTCCACCACGTCGCCGGCCTTCAAGAAGACGGGCGGGTCCATTCCGAGGCCCACACCCGGAGGCGTGCCCGTGCTGATGACGTCGCCGGGCAGCAGCGTCATGAACTGGCTCACGTAGCTCACCAAGTGGAAGACCCCGAAGGCCATGTTCTTCGTGTTGCTCTTCTGACGCCCCTCGCCGTTCACCGTGAGCCAGAGGTCGAGTGTCTGCGGGTCGCCCACTTCGTCCGGGGTGGCGAGGAAGGGCCCGAGAGGCGCGAAGGAGTCGGCGCTCTTACCCTTGACCCACTGACCCTCTCGCTCGAGCTGATGCTCCCTTTCCGAGTAGTCGTTGTGGAGGACGTATCCCGCGATGCAGCCGGGGGCTTCCTTCTCCGACACGTACCGGGTGGGCTTGCCGATGACGACTGCGAGCTCCACCTCCCAGTCGGTCTTGGTCGAGCCCCGGGGGAGGACCAGGTCGTCATCCGGGCCCGAGCAGGCTGTCGTGGCCTTGAAGAAGAGGACGGGCTCCTTCGGCAGGTCGACCCCGCTCTCGCGGGCGTGGTCCGCGTAGTTGAGACCGATGCAGATGATCTTGCTCGGGCGGGTGATGGGGGCGCCCAGCCGCTCGGAGTCCGGAACGGGTGGGGCGGTCGCGAGATGGTCGCCCGCCCAGCGCTCGAGGCGAGCCAGCCCGTCGGCGCCCAGGAAGGCCTCGTCCCAATCCTGGCCGAACGCGGAGACGTCCACGCGAACGCCGTCCTTCGTCAAAAGGCCTGGCTTCTCGGCTCCCGCGGGGCCGAATCGGATCAACTTCATCAGGCGTTTCCTCCCTGTGCGTGACGCCATCGGTCGATCGCCACGGCGGCCACGATGATGGCACCGATCAGGATCTCCTGGACGTACGTGGGCCACCCCATCTGCTGGCTGCCGTTGCGGAGAAAGGCCATCACCAGTGCGCCCACCATGGAGCCGAGGATGCTGCCCTCGCCCCCGTTGAGGCTGCCACCTCCGATCACCACCGCGGCGATCACGTCGAGCTCGGTACCGATCGCCACCGTCGGATCGCCCTGGCGGAGCCGGGACATCTGCATCACCCCGGCCAGACCCACGAAGAGTCCGGCAACCGAGTAGATGGCCAGCTTGAGCCGCTCCACCGCGATGCCGCAGGCACGGGCGGCGGCCTCGTTCGAGCCCAGCGCGAACACCCGGCGTCCAAAGACGGTGCGTTGCAGAACGAAGGCCATGACGAAGGCGAGAGCCAGGGTCACCCACACACCGGGGGCGAACAGCATCCAGGGGGCCGGGGGGACGGTGACCGCCAGCTCGTTCACCCAGCTCGTCGGAGCGTTGACCGTGGACTCGTGGGCCATCCACTTGGCGGTTCCGCGGGCGATTCCGAGCATGCCGAGGGTGGCGATGAAGGGAACCACCTTCAGCCGGGTTATCGCCAGGGCATTGATCAGCCCCACGACTCCCCCCAGGATCACGGCGGCGAGGATGGCGAGGGGCGCCGCCCAACCCTGGTCCAGGGCGAGGGCGCAGACGACGCCCGTCAGGGCGATCACCGAGCCCACGGAAAGGTCGATCCCTCCGGCGATGATGATGAGCGTCATCCCGATCGCGCCCACCGCGACGATCACCGTCTGGGACAGGACCACCCGCAGGTTGTGGGCCGAGAGATACAGCTCGGGCGCGCCGCTGGCGATGGCGAAGAAGGAGATGACACTCGCCAGCCCGATGAACGGCCCGAGGCGAAAGAGCGTCTGACGCAGTTCTCGTCTCATGATCCGATCGCTGCCTCCATGACGGACTCGGGCGTCCACTCCCGGGCAGGGCGCGCGGCCCCGAGGCGTCCCCGGCTCATGACCGCGATGCGGTCGCAGACCCCGAGCAGCTCCGGCAGGTAAGAGCTGATCATCAGCACCGCCTTCCCCTGCGTAGCCGCGGTCCCGATGGCGTCGTAGATCTGGCTCTTGCTCGCCACGTCGATCCCACGGGTGGGCTCGTCGAGGAGGAGGATCTCGGCCTCCTGGTGGAGCAGGCGGGCAAAGGCCACCTTCTGCTGGTTTCCTCCGGACAAGGTCCGCACACGCTGCTGCGGGCGCCGCATCTTGACTTGCAGGGCGCGGGTCTGTTGTTCAGCCTGGGTGTTCTGTTGGTGCTGCTGAACGACGCCCCGGCGCGCGCACTTGGAGAACCGCGTGAGGGTGACGTTGTCGGCCACGGAAAGGGGCAGCGCGAGGCCCTCGCCTTTGCGGTCTTCGCTCAGGTAGCCGAAGCCTCGAGCGAGTCGTCGGGCGGGGGAGCTGCGGGCTCGCTGCGCCACGCCGCGGTGGCGGATCGTCCCGTCCTGCGCCGGGTCGAGGCCGAAGAGAGCCCGCACCATCTCGGTTCGGCCCGACCCCATCAACCCGAAGACGCCGAGCACCTCACCCTTGCGAAGTGTGAAGGAGGCCTCACGGACTCCGGGAGGAGAGGTGAGGCCTTCGACCTCGAGCACCACCTCCTCGGACGTGGATCTCTCCCGCTGATGAGACGCGGTGTCGACGGTCCGCCCGACCATGTGGGCGATGAGCTCGTCGTTCGTGATCGAGGCGAGCGTGCCGGTCGCCACGTCGCATCCGTCGCGGAGCACGGTGTAGCCGCCGGCGACCTCCCGGGCTTCTTCGAGGAAGTGGCTGATGTAGACGACGGCCACCCCCGAGGCGGAGAGTCGGCGGATCAGGGCGAAGAGCCGGTCCACGTCCCCGCGTTGCAGGCTGCTCGTGGGCTCGTCCATGAGCACGACCCGGGCTCGCGCGGCGATGGCGCGGCAGATCTCGACGACCTGCCGGGCGGCGATGGGCAGCCGTCCCACGCGGGTAGAGGGGTCGATCTCGGGGTGTCCGAACTCGGCCAGGACCTCCCGGGTCCTCTTCCGGGCCAAAGCACGATCCACGATCCCGTGGCGCGAGGGCTCGGCGCCCACGAGAACGTTCTCCGCCACCGAGAGGTGAGGGAAGAGAGACAGCTCCTGGTGGATCAGGGCAATCCCATGGTCTCGCGCGTCGCGGGGGGAGCGCGGCGAATAGGGCGCACCATCCAACCGCATGCCGCCCGCGTCCGTGCGCACGAGCCCGCCCAGGATGCCGAGGAGTGTGCTCTTGCCGGCGCCGTTCTCCCCGAGGAGCGCATGCACTTCCCCGGCCTGCACTTCCAGGGAGGCGCCATCGAGGGCGGCGGTGGCGCCGAAGCGCTTCTCGACACCGGAGAGCTGGAGCGCCGGCGTCATTCGCCCGTGGGCAGATAGGTGTCGAGCGGCGGGTTCAGCAGCTCCTGGATCCTGGGGTCGTCGAGGTTGTCTGTCGTGACGAGCACAACTCCGGTGTCCACGCGCCGCGGCACCTGTTTGCCAAGTATGTGGTCCGCCATCGTTTCGACCGCCAGGGCGGCCATCCCGAACGGATCCTGGACGACGAAGCCGTGCATCTCGCCGGTCCGGAGCGCCTCGACGAAGGTGGGACTGGAGTCGAAGCCCAGAAACTTGACCTGGCCGGCAAGGCCGCCGTCCTGGAGAGCGAGAAGCATGCCGGTGGTGGTGGACTCGTTGACCACGAAGATACCGTCGGTGTCGCGGCCGTATCGGTTGAGCAGATTCTCGGCCGCCCTCTTGGCCGTGTCCCGGGTGGCCCCGGCCCGCTGATCCGAAGAGATGAGCTCGAGACCCGGCCACGACTCCTTCAGACGGTCGAGAAACCCGTTCTCCCGGGCCGTGGTGGAGGCCGACCCCTCCTGGTACCGCAGGAGAATCACCCGCCCCTTCCCGTCCAGGAGAGCGCCCATCTCATCCGCTCCGAGCTGTCCCCCCTTGTAGTTGTCCGTCGCCACGAAGCTCACGATGTCGTCGGACGTGAGACCGGAGTCGAAGATGACGGTGGGGATGCCCAGTCGCCTGGCCTCCTCCACCGGGCGAACGAGAGCCTTCTCGTCGAGCGGAGCCAGCACGATGCCGTCCACCCTCTGACTCGTGAAGGACTCGATGACCTGGACCTGCTGCTCCCGGTCGTCCTCGCGCAGGGGCCCCTTCCACAGGATCTCGACCTGGATCCCTCGAGCCCGGAGGTCTCGCTCGGCCTTGATCGCCCCGGCGTGGATACTCCGCCAGAAGTCGTGTGTCGTGCCTTTTGGAACGACGGCGATGCGGAGCGTCCGGTCCTCGGCGTCCGGAGCCTCGCCCTGCCGGCAGGCCGCCAGGCCCAGAGCAGAAGCGGCGACTCCGACCACGAGGAGTGCCCTCGTCCACGTGAGGCGGTGGGTCCAAACGCTCGAGCTGGCGGTCATTGGGTCCCCCTCCATTCCGCCCGTGAATGGAGTCTTGTAAGAGGGGCGGGCCGGATCGACGGACCGTATCCGGTCCGCAACGGGGCTGTCAAATCCGGCGCGTCCCTCCCATCGGTGGCCGCCCAGCGATTGTCCAGACGCTTTGCGGCCGACCCTGGCCAGGGTGATAGGATGCGCCGCGAATCTCCACACCACTTTGCAGGAGGAGCAATGCGCTGGAAGGGACGGCGCCAGAGCAGCAACGTCGAAGATCGCCGGGGGAGAGGCTTCCCCGGGGGCGCGGGGGCGGTGTCTCCTGCATCGGCCTGCTCGTTGTCATCGGCATCGCCTGGCTGACCGGGGCGAACCCCGAGCAGCTTCTGGGCCTCCTGGGCACAGTGCAGCAGATGGCGCCGGCGCCTTCGGCCCGGCAGGCCCCCGGCGGCCCTCCTCCCGCCGACGACCCGCAAGCTCAGTTCGTCAGCGTGGTCCTGGCCGACACCGAGGACGTCTAGAACCGGCTGCTCCAGGGCCAGTACCGGGAGCCCACGCTGGTCTTGTTCGAAGGACGGGTGGCCTCGGCCTGCGGGATGAGCTCTTCCGCGGTGGGCCCCTTCTACTGCCCACCCGACGAGAACCTGTACATCGACCTGTCCTTCTTCCGGGAGCTGTCCCAGCGATTTGGAGCCCCCGGCGATTTCGCCCAGGCCTACGTCCTGGCCCACCAGGTCGGGCACCACGTCCAGAACCTCCTCGGCCTCGCCGATCAAGTAGAAGCCGTGCAGCGACGGGCCGGGTCGAAGGCCGAGGCCAACGAGCTCTCTGTCCGTCTCGAGCTCCAAGCGGACTGCTTCGCCGGGGTTTTCGGCCACCACAATCAGCAGTGGCTCGAAGCGGGTGACGTGGAGGAGGGCCTGCGGGCGGCCGCGGCCATCGGCGACGACAACCTGCAGCAGCAGGCGCAGGGATACGTATCGCCCGAGTCCTGGACCCATGGCTCCAGCGACATGCGGGTGCGTTGGCTCCGCCGGGGCCTCGAGTCCGGTGACCCGCAGACTGGCGACACCTTCGAGGCGTCGAGGCTCTAGTCCGGACTAGTCGGCGCCTCGCTCCACTCCAGGAAGGGCTTGGCGGTCGTGTGGTCGACGCCGCGGAGCTCCAGAGCGTTGGATTCGAGAGGCGAAAAGGAAGTTCGGTGTTGACCGCGTGGGCCAAGGTCAATAGCCTTCCGGGTATGGAAATCCTCCAGCCTTCGAAGACATGGGACGTCTGCATCGTCGGCTCGGGCGCGGGTGGGGGCATGGCGGCCAAGGTCCTCGCGGAAGCCGGGGCCGAGGTCGTGCTTCTCGAGGCGGGGCCGGGCTTCGATGTCGAGAAGGACGGCCACATGTTCACCTGGAACTACGACTCTCCCCGCCGAGGCCGCGGGCACAGGGGCCGTCCCTTCGGGGAGTTCGACGCCTGCTACGGGGGCTGGGACATCCCGGGCGAGCCGTACACCGTCGCCGACGGCGATCGCTTCATGTGGTTCCGCGGCCGGATGCTCGGCGGGCGGACGAACCACTGGGGCCGCATCTCGCTGCGCTTCGGGCCCTGGGACTTCAAGGGTCGCAGCCGGGACGGCTACGGGGACGACTGGCCGATCGGCTACGACGACATCGCCCCCTACTACGACAAGGTGGAGCGATTCGTGGGTCTCTTCGGATCCAACGAGGGGATGGAGAACGAGCCGGACGGGATCTTCATGCCGCCGCCCGAGCCTCGTTGCTACGAACGGATGATCCAGCGGGCGACCAGGAGCTTGGGCATCCCGTGCATCCCGTCGCGCAAGTCGATCATCACCCGCCCGCACAACGGGCGACTGGCCTGCCACTACTGCGGGCAGTGCGGGCGAGGTTGCACGACGCACTCGAACTTCTCGACGCCCTCCGTCCTCCTGCCGCCGGCGTTGGCGACGGGACGCTTGAAGATCGTGACCGGGGCCATGGCCCGGGAGGTCACGACGAACACCGAGGGTCTGGCCACGGGCGTCTCCTACATCGAGACGTCCTCCGGGCAGGAGGTCCAGGTGAAGGCCCGGATCGTGGTCCTCGCCGCCAGCGCGTGCGAGTCGGCACGGCTCCTCCTGAACTCCCGTTCAGACCGGCACCCCAACGGCCTGGCGAACGCCAGCGGGGCCGTGGGCCGCTATCTCACCGACAGCCCGGGGGTCAGCGTCTCCGGGTTCGTCCCGTCTCTTCTCGACAACCTGCCGCACAACGAGGACGGTGTGGGTGGCATGCACGTCTACGTCCCCTGGTGGCTGGACAACCGGACGCTGGACTTCCCGCGGGGCTATCACTTCGAGCCTGGAGGCGGTCGTGGAATGCCGTCGTACGGGTTCGGGGGCGACTTTCACAAGCTGAACGGCGGTGGCTACGGAGACCAGCTCAAGGACGACTACCGTCGGTACTATGGCGCTTTCGTGGGGTTCGCCGGACGGGGTGAGATGATTCCCAACCGGCACAGCTACTGCGAGATCGACCCGCAGAAGGTCGATCGCTACGGGATCCCGGTTCTCCGCTTCCACTGGCGGTGGGAGCAGCCGGACATTCTCCAGGCCAGGCACATGCAGGAGACCGCGCGGACGATCATCGAGGAGATGGGCGGCACGCCCCTCACTCCCATGCCGACTCGCGAGGAGGACTACGGCCTCAAGATCGGCGGTGAGATCATCCACGAGGCCGGGACGACGCGGATGGGCGCCAGCCCGCGCACGTCGGTCCTGAACGAGTACTGCCAGGCCCACGACGCCAAGAACGTGTTCGTGACCGACGCCGGGCCGTTCGTCTCGAACGCCCACAAGAACGCGACCTGGACCATCCTCGCCTTGGCGTGGCGCACGAGCGAGCACATCGTCGAGAAGCGGCGCAAGGGTCAGCTCTGAGGAAGAAGCCATGAGCGGAATCGAACGACGGGAGATGTTGAAGCGGCTCGGGGCGGCCCCGGTGGCTGCCGGGTTCGCCCTGTCGGAGGCCCGGGCCGAGCGGGCTCACGAGCACGTGCGTCGAGGCGCGGAGACGCAAGGGGCCGAAGGACAGCCCTACGAGCGTCGCTTCTTCGACGAGCACGAGTGGGCGACGGTGGGCGTCCTGGCGGACCTGGTCCTGCCGGCGGACGATCGGTCCGGGGGCGCGACCGAGGCGGGGGTGCCGGCCTTCATCGACTACGCCCTGACGGACGAGCTGGCCCAGCCTCGGGAGAACGAGGAGATGCAGACCGCCGTCCGCGGTGGACTCGTGTGGCTCGACCGGGAGTGCCGCACGCGCTTCTCACGCGCCTTCCTCGAGTGCGAGGAGTCTGAGAGGCGCCAGGTCCTCGACGCGATTGCCTGGCCCGAGCGTGCGGCCCCGGAGATGAGCCAGGGGGTCGCCTTCTTCAACCTGTTCCGCGATCTGGTGGCCTCGGGCTTCTGGACCAGCGAGATCGGCATGGACGACATCGGCTACATGGGCAACACGTTCGTCGCCGAGTGGACGGGCTGCCCGCCAGAGGTGTTGACGAAGCTGGATCTGCCCCCGGGGCCGAAATCGTCCTGACCCGGTGAACAGTCGCGCGGAGCCGGGCTCATGCGGTTTTGCTGTGAGGGCCGGGTCGGCCCGGGTATAATCGGCTCGCCCGATCGGGCACGGATGCAAGGAGGCAGCGCTCATGGATGAAGGCAGCACCACTCACAGCCGACGCGACTTTATCAAGGTCACCGCCGCCGCGGGCACGCTGGCAGCGGCCGGCCTCCGGGCGCCCGGGGTCCACGCCGCCGGAAGCGACGAGATTCGGGTCGGGCTCATCGGCTGCGGGGGCCGGGGCACGGGTGCGGTTGCCAACGTCATGGATTCAGCAAAGGGCGTTCGCCTGATCGCCGTTGGCGACGCCTTCGCCGACCGGGTCGAGGGGGCGAGGAAGCGCTGGACCGACCTGGACAAGGGAATCGCGGTTTCCGACGACAACTGCTTTGTCGGCCTCGACGCCTTCGAGAAGGTCATCGCGTCCGACGTCAACTACATCATCATCGCCACGCCTCCCGCCTTTCGTCCGGCTCACTTGAAGGCCGCTGTGGCCGCCGGCAAGAACATCTTCACCGAGAAGCCTGTGGCCGTCGACGCTCCTGGCATCCGCCAGGTCCTGGCCGTCGCGGAGGAGGCCGAGAACAAGGGGCTGGGCATCGGTGCCGGCACCCAGAGGCGCCACCAGCAGGGCTACATCGAGGTGATGAAGCGGGTCCACGACGGCGCCATCGGCGATCTCGTGAGCGCTCGGGCCTACTGGAACCAGGGAGGGCTCTGGAACAAGGGGCGGGAGCCGGGCTGGTCCGATCTGGAATGGCAGATCCGCAACTGGCTCTACTTCACCTGGCTTTCCGGGGACCATATCGTCGAGCAGCACGTCCACAACCTCGACGTCGTGAACTGGGCGATGGGAGGCCATCCGGTGAGCGCAACCGGGATGGGTGGTCGTCAGTCCCGCATCAGCAACGAGTACGGGATGATCTTCGACCACTTCGCAATCGACTACGAGTACGAGAACGGGGCCCACATGCTGAGCATGTGCCGGCAGGTCCCCGGGTGCGCGAATCGGGTCGCGGAGACGGTAGTCGGCTCGAAGGGCAAGTGCGAGACCGACAGCGGGGCCCAGCGGTATGTCATCACTGGAGACAGTCGCTATCGCTTCCGGGAGGAGGCGGTCAACCCCTACGTCCAGGAGCACACCGACCTGATCGCGAGCATCCGCAGCGGCTCGCCCTACAACGAGCTTCGTCAGGTGGCCGAGAGCACGTTCACTGCGATCCTGGGCCGGATGTCCGCCTATTCGGGGCAGGGGTTGAGCTGGGAGCAGGGGCTCGCCTCCGACGAGGGCCTCGTGCCCGAGACCCTCAGCTTCGACGAGGCGCTGGCCGTCGCGCCGGTCCCGCGACCCGGCGAGGTGACCTGACTTCAAGACGCCGGCAAGCCGTCAGGGAGTTGAGATGCGAAGAGCCCTTCCAGCACTGGCGGGCCTGTTCTTGCTGGGGAGCGTTGCGCCTGCCTCCGCCCAGGAAGGATACGAACCCTCTCGCGAGAACCTGGAGGCCCGGGCCTGGTTCCAGGACGCCCGCTTCGGCCTTTTCGTGCACTGGGGCGTCTACAGCGTTCCGGGGCGGGGCGAGTGGGTGATGCACAACGAGCGTATCCCGGTAGGGGAGTACGAGGAGATTCCACCCCTGTTCAACCCCACGGAGTTCGATCCCCGGGCCTGGGTGTCCATGGCCAAAGCGGCGGGGATGCGCTACATCACCATCACCAGCAAGCACCACGACGGCTTCGCCCTCTACGACTCGAAGGTGAGCGACTACGACATCGTCGATCGCACTCCGTACGAGAAGGACGTCCTGGCCATGCTGGCCGAGGAGTGCCGAAAGCAGGGCTTGAAGCTCTTCTTCTACTACTCCCAGCTGGACTGGCGCCACCCGGACTACTTCCCCCGGGGGCGCACCGGTCAGTGGTCCGGACGAGAGGAAGAGGGCCAGTGGGACCGCTACTTGGATTACATGGACGCCCAGCTCGAGGAGCTTCTGACGGGCTACGGTCCCCTGGGCGGCATCTGGTTCGACGGGTGGTGGGACCGGCCGGAGGCGGCCTGGCGGCTGGGCCAGACCTATTCGCTCATCCACCGACTCCAGCCCGGGGCCCTGATCGGGTCGAATCATCACCGCCTGCCTTTTCCCGGAGAGGACTTCCAGATGTTCGAAAGGGACCTCCCCGGTCACAACACCAGCGGGTGGAACGACCAGTCCGAGATCGGCGCCCTGCCCCTGGAGATGTGCGACACGATCAACAAGTCGTGGGGCTACAACGCCGAGGACGAGAGCCACAAGAGCCTCGAGGACATCGTGCACATGCTCGTGAAGGCGGCCGGATACGACGCCAACCTGCTCCTGAACGTGGGCCCTCGCCCGGACGGGACGATCCAGCCGGAGTTCGTCGAGAGGCTGCGCGAGGTCGGGGACTGGCTGGAGACGCACGGCGAGTCGATCTACGGCACTCGCGGGGGGCCGATTCCCCCGCGCCCCTGGGGTGTGACGACCCAGGCGGGCAACAGGGTCTACGTCCACGTTCTGGACTGGCCCGACAAGGTCCTTGCTCTCCCCAGGCCCTCTCGGCCGGTGAAGGCCGCGCGCTATCTGACCACGGGGCGGGAGGTGCCCTTCACACGCGACGCCGACGCGCTCCTGCTCCGTTTGGATCAGAGCGCAGCCGACCCCATCGACACCATCGTGGTGCTCGAGCTGGCCGACGCGATCATGACCATGGAGAGTCGCCTCGACGGAACGACCCCCTGAAGGCCCCGATCTACTTCGAAGGGGACGGCCGGGGCTGGAGCTCCCGGACCCAGATGTTCCTGAAACGCGTCGGGTTCGAATGGTCCTGGAGACTTATGGGCAGCTTCTCCCCGTGCGCCTCGTAGGGGGGGCGCTTCTTGTGGGCGGTCGGGCCGGTGAGCTCCGACGCGTGCTGCACGAGGACGCCGTTGTGAAAGACCGTCGCCCGTGCGGGGGAAACCACCTGGCCATCGGCGTCGAACCGCGGAGCCTGGAACGCGATGTCGTACACCTGCCACACTCCCGGCGGACGTGAGGCGTTGACCAGGGGCGGGTACTGCCCATACAGCGCCGCCGCCTGCCCGTCGGGATAGGTCTTGTTCTCGTACGAATCGAGGATCTGGACCTCGTAGCGTCCCATGGGGAAGACGCCGCTGTTGCCCCGCTCCTGGCTTTCTCCTTCAGGAGGCGTGGGGGTCCGGAACTCGACGTGGAGCTGGATGTCGCCGAAGGCCTGTTTCGTCTCGATGCTCCCGGTGCCCTTGACGATCTCCATGTACCCGTTCTCGACCTTCCAACCGGCGGCTCCGCCGTCCTTCGAGCTCTTCCAGACCGAAAGGTCGGTCCCGTCGAACAGGACGATGGCGTCGGAAGGCGGCTTGCCCGGCGCATCCTGGGTGCCGAACGTGCCTGCGGTCACGAGGGGTGGCTGTGGCCGCTCCAGGTCGTGGATGGCCCAGTCCGTCGGGGACTGGGAAGCGGCTCCGGCAGGCCAGGCCAGCACGATCGTCGCCAGGGCGAGACAGGTGCGAGAGGGATTCGAGGTCATGGTGTCTCCTTTGTGAAGCCGTGAGGCCGGGCCAGAATGGCCACGTTCGACCACCGCTTATATCACCTCGGCGCGGCGGAGACGAGCGATCCCGCTTTGTCGCCCGGGGCGAGTCTGTCCGTCAGCAGATTGACCGCGATGCCCGCGATCAGAGCCACGGCGAAAGACGGGAGCAGCTCCTCGGCACGGGCAAGGATCGCCCCGGCGCTGCCGAGATGCGGCACAACGAACTTGAAGAAAGGCACGCCGGCCATACCCGACACCATGGAGGCCAGGGCTCCGGCGGCGTTGTAGCGCCGCCACGCGAGGGCCAGGATCATCATCGGACAGAACGTGGCGGTGAGACCCGACCAGCCGAAGATCACGTACCAGAACACGGTGCGATCGGGGCTGAGCCAGGAGACCGTGATCGAGAGGAGAACCGCCACGGTGGACAGGCCCACCGTCACGAGCCTCGAGATCCGGGTGAGGCGCTCGTCCGGTAGCGCGGGGCGGAACATCTTCTGGTACACGTCGCGAGAGAGGGCGCTGGCGGCCACGAGCAGCAGCGAATCGATGGTCGACATGATCGCCGCCAGAATCACCGCGATGAAGCCGCCGACGACGATCTCCGGGAAGAGCGTCATCACCGTCATCGGAAGCACGTTCTCACCCCCGGGACCCAGGAGGTCGGCAGCTTGACTGGCCCCGGGGGCCAGCAACCGGCGGCCCAGCACTCCCGCGGCCACCGCGCCCGTGTCGGTGACCAGCGTGAACGCCACCGCCAGCCAGCGGCCGCGGCGGATCTCGTCCACGCTGCGGATCGCGATGAAGCGCACGAACACCTGGGGGATCCCGAGAAACCCCAGGCCGATGGCCATGAGTGCCAGGATGCTGAGGAGCGTTTCGAGGGAAGCGCCCTCGGGACCCCACGGGCTGAGGAGGCCTGCCGGAAGCGGCGGCGCGTGCGGATCCAGAGCGACGAAGGCGGCTACCGGCACGCTCACCAGCCCGATCAACATCAGCAGGCCCTGAAACAGGTCGGACCACACCACGGCGACGAACCCACCGCTCAGCGTATAGAGCGCCACGATTCCAAAGCCCACCGCCACGCCGGCGTAGTGGTTCCAGTCGAGGAACTTGTGGAACGTCTTCCCCGTAGCGTCGATCTGCGCGCTCACGTACACCGTCACGAAGACGGTCAGTGCCAGCGCGGCCACCAGACGCACCGCGCCGACCAGGTGTCTCTGGCTGCCCGTGCTGAAGCGGCTGGCCAGATAGTCCGGCACGGTCAGGGCATCGCACTCATCGGTCGCGCGCTTGAACCGCGGTGCCAGCCAGAACCACGCCAGCGTCACGCCCACCACCTCGCCCACCACCACCCAGAGCGCCTTCAGACCGAACGCCGCCCCGAGGCCGGTCAACCCCAGGAGCAGCCAGGCCGACTCCGCGGTGGTGTTGGCGGAGAACATCACGAGCCAGCGCCCCAGCCGCTTGCCGCCCACGTAGTAGTCGCTGACGCCCCGGATGCGGCGGGAGGCGGCGAATCCGATCGCCACCAGGACGACGAAGTAGGCCATGACGGTGGCGGTGACGATCACTTCAGCGCGGTCCCGGATTTTCCAGACTGTCCCGGCTCGTCCCGGTCGCGACTCCGCCTCCCCGGGACGGCAGGAACGCCACGGCCACGGCGCCGAGAGCGGCGAGCGCGACGAGGAGCGCGAAGCCCGGGGTGTAGCTCCCCGTGCGGTCACGGATGGTCGCCACCGCCATGGGCACCAGCGCCTCGGCCACGCCGTCGGCCGTCAGCACGATTCCCATGAGCCGGCCCATCACCTTCAGGCCGAAGAGGTCGGCGACCATGAGCGGGATGATCATGTAGTCGCCGCCGAGCCCCACGCCGAAGAGGAAGCCGGCGGCGCTCAGGGCCGTCGTGGTCGGGGCAATGGCCAGAAGTGGGATGGCTCCTGCCACGATGAGGTAGACGAGCAGCATCACCCGCTTGCGGGGTCAGCGGTCGGCGAGCCAACCCATGAGTATCCGTCCCACGATGCTGCCCGCCAGGACCAGCGAGAGCATCTGCGCCACAAGGCCCTGAGCCATCCCCTTGTCCAGAGCGAGGTAGAGCTTCATGTTCTGGATCGTTCCCCCCACCGCGCCGATGGACGCCATGCTGCCGAAGGCGAGGAGGAAGAAGGCGGGCCGTTTCAAGACCGGCATGATCGACACCGGCTCGGCGCTGCGTCCTCCCGAGCGGCCCCTTTCGATCGAGGGTTCTCGCACGAAGAAGGCGGCGGGGAGCGCGACCACGATGATCAGGACCCCCAGTGCCCTGAGCGCCATTCGCCAGCCCAACTCCTCGATGAGGGCGTGGGCGAGCAGTGGCACCAGCATTCCGCCGATGCCAATGCCGAGGTATGCGAAGCCCATGGCCTTTCCACGGGAGGCGTCGAAGAGTCGGGACAGTAGGACCTGGTTCGGAAGCGGGCCGCCGCAGACGTATCCGAGAGCGTTGAACAAGTAGAAGAAGTAGAAGGCGCTGAGTGTCGTCGTGCCGCCGAGCCCCACGAGGGCCAGCCCGGCCATGGCGATCCCGGCCAGCATCAGCCGTCGCGGGCCGAACCGATCCACGATCACACCGGCGAGGAACCCGAAGAGCGGCCCGACCAGGAGCTTGCTGAGTGCGTTGCCCGAGGTCACCTGCTGGCGCGTCCACCCCAGGTCCGTGACGAAGAAGTCGTAGAAGAAGGGCAGGCCGTAGAGAGCCACCCCCACGATGGAGAAGAGCGAGAGAAACGCCGTGCTGAGGGCGAGCATCTGGTCACGGCGCGGGCGGCTCGCGGCGCTCATGCGCGGAGACCCTCCTTGGCGGCCTTGAGCTGTTCTGCCTCGGGGCGGCCGGCGTAGTACGGATCCAGTGGATAGCAGCCCGAGGGGAGTGCCTTGCGGGGTGCGGTGGTGCAGTCGCTGAAGGTCCGACAGAGACGGCGACGCTGGAGCTCGCGACCCGCCAGCACGTCTGCAGGGAGGTCGGGGTAGGACAGGGCCACCCGGCCGAGCCCGATCATGTCGGCGGCTCCATCGCCCACGACGCGCTGCGCGACGCGGGGGAGCCACTCCTGCAGGTAGCTGTAGGCCGAGCCGACCATCACCAGGTCGGGGAACTCGGCCTTGAGATGGGCCGTTGCGCGGATCTGCCGGGACACCCCGAGGAGCGGGTCCTCCGGAGGAAGGTATCCGTCGCTCGGGGGGAAGAGCGCGGGGCGCTGCACGTGGGGGTTGTGGTAGGGGCTTCCGGCGCTCACGCAGACCCAGCGCACGCCGAGCGCCTCGAGCAAACGGAGGAACTCTCGGGCATCCTCCAGCGCCGCATGGAGCCCCTCGTCGTCGTCATCCTGGAGCAGACCAAAGGCGTGGTCGTAGTCTCTTGGGACGTCCTCCCGAGTCCCGAAACCCTCGGCGTCCTTCCTGAACGGCACCGTGTCGAATGCCGAGAAGCGGACGGCCACCCGCAGGCCCGGGGCCTCGGCCCGGATACGGTCGACCACCGTCCGCAGGAAGCGAGTGCGATTCTCGAACGACCCACCGTAGCGACCCTGTCGGTGGCGGGCGCCCAGGAGCTCGTGCCCCAGGTAGCCGTGGCAGTGCTTGACGTCCACGAAGGCGAAGCCCGCTCTCCGGGCGAGCCGGGCCGCCTGCACGTAGTCGTCCGTCAGGCGGTCGAGCTCGTCGTCCGAGATCACCCGCACGCCGTCGGGGAAGCGCCCGTCCAGAACCGGGTGGAGGGCTGCGGTCCGGGGCTCGGGCTGGCCCCACTCGTTTGGGCGGGCGTACCGGCCCGAGTGCGTCAGCTGCAGCCCGACGACCAGGTCGTCCACCGCACCGGGGCCGAAGCGTTCCGCATGAGCGGCCACGAGGGCCTGGCGCAGCCGGGCCACGGCCTCCCAGGTGGCCGGGGTGATCATGAGCTGTGCCGGGTTGGCGCGTCCGTCTTCACGGACGGCCGCCGCCTCGCCACCCCAGATCAGCTTGGCGCCGCTGCGACCGAAATTCTTCCAGCGCCGGATGGTGAGATCCGTCGGCTCTCCGTCCCTGGTTCCGTCCCAGCCCTCCATGGGGAGGATGCAGAACCGGTTCCCGGCGCGCAGGCCGTCGGCTTCCATGGGTTGGGCCAGGGGCGAGGCGTCGGGGGAGGCCAGCTCGTCGTCGAAGTCCAGGGGAATCCCGAGCGCTTCGATGTGGGCGCGGAAGGCCTCCGGAGTGCGCAACGAGGCCACTCGGACCCAGTCGCTCACCACCGTTCACTCGCTCGCCCCGGGACCGGCGCGCTCACGGCGTGATCATATTCGAGACAGCGAGGCGACGGGTGTGCTCCCGCCGCCGCGTCAGGCCGGCGCGCGTTCGAAGAGGAGGACGCCGCCAGGGGAGGACAGCTCGAGCGTCCCGTCCCCGAGGGACCAGCCCTCCGCGGACTCGAGCAGGACCAGGAAGCGTGTGTCCAGAGGCGCGGTGCTGCAGTAGGCCAGGGTGCACGGGATGGGCCCGATCACCTCCAGGGACCCGTCGGCCCGGGCAACGAAGCCCGCCGAGCAGACGTTGCAGTCGGCCTGGATGAAGAGGTCGCCGTCCTCACCGAAGCCGGCAGTGAAGCGGCCCCGGGGAGCCGGTGAGGCCTCCTCTCCCGGCTCGTGCAGCGAGACGAGGGTCCAGTCTCCCTGCAGGGATGCGAGGTCGTGTTTCTGCGCCGCGGATGTCGGACCGCTCGGTGACCCCGTGCCCGCGGTCGAGCTCATGCACGCGACCATCCAGGCGAGCGCCCCGACGCCCCTCAGGGCTGCTTTCAAGAACTCGCCATTCCCTGTCCGCATCAGCGCCTCCTGTCCCTGTGTCGCGGCGCCCGTCGGGCGCCCGCCTTCTTCCTTCAAGATCGGGAGAAGGGCGAGGGATCTCCACGGGGTCTCCCCTAAGAAGCTCCAAGAAGAATCCAAAGAGCCCGGCGCTCGCCCGAGCGAGAATCCGCTCTCGAGAGCACCGGAAGGCCCGTGTCATGGCAAGATGGGCCACACACGACAGAAGGAGCATGTGCCGGGGGCGCCCTCACGAATCCGGCTGGAGGAGGCTGGATGCGACGGAAACCCGTGCAACGAGGCACCCGGGAGAGGTTGTCGATCCTCGGGGCCTTCATGGTGCCGCTCCTCATCGTTCTGGTCGCGGCGGCGTGTCAGGGGGGTGGCGGAGCGCCTCCGAAGGGCGAGGGGACCGACTCGCTGCCCCAGGCCCTGGCGCTGGGCCTCGCCCTCTTCGAGAAATCGCCGGAGGGAAAGCAGGTGCCCCAGCCTGCCACGGCAATCTTTCTCGTCTTCGAAGGGGGACGATGGCAGACGCGGACGCTGGTCGATGAAGACTCCAACGTGTTCCACAAGGTCATGGCCTACAGCCCCATCCCTGGCGAGACGGGCATCCTCACCCTGGGCGGCACCGCCGCCCTCGTCCGGTTGTGGGTGAAGGGGGCGGAGCCTCGCACCCTCTGGGAAGCCGACTTCGGCGGCAAGTTCTCGCGCATGCGCGACGGTGAGGTGGCCGACGTCTACGGCAGCGGCACGTTGGACGTGGTCGTTGCGACCCACGACCAGGGCGTCGTGGCGGTGGTGCGGCCCGACGCCGAAGGGGGCTTCTCCGTCGAAGAGCTCGACCGCCAGCCCAACACGTTCGTGCACGAGGTCGAGGTGGGGGATCTCGACGGCGACGGGACCCTCGAGGTGTACGCCACGCCGAGCCTGCCCAACAAGCTCGACGGCACGCCTCAGCCCGGCGAGGTCGTGCGCTACGTCCCGGCCAGGGGGGAGGGGCGCGTGATCGTGGCCGACCTCGGCGACCGGCACGCCAAGGAGATCCTGGTCGACGACTTGGACGGCGACGGTCGTGACGAGCTGTACGTGGCGGTGGAAGCGGTGTCCGGAGGTCGGGTCGAGGTGCGGCGCTACGAGGCGGACACCCCGCCCGACGGGGGAGTGACCATCGCGACCCTGGACGACAAGCTCTGCAGGGTTCTCGTCTCCGGCGACGTGGAGGGCGACGGCCGGAGGGAGATCGTCGCGGCCGGCTTCAAGAGCGGGCTCTGGCTCCTGATCCCCGGCCCCGGCGTCGGGGATCCATGGACGGTCGTCTCCATCGACCGCGACTCGTCGGGCTTCGAGCACGCCTCGCTCCTGGCCGATCTCGACGGCGACGGCGCGGACGAGCTCTACGCGGCCAGCGACGACGCCAAGGAGGTCCGCCGCTACGTCTGGAAGGCCGGAGCCCCGGTTCGCGAGACTATCTATGCGCACCCCGAGGGAATGTCGGGCTTCACCTGGAACGTCACGGCGGTCCCGGCAGACGTGGTCCCCTGAAGAAGTGCGGCTTCAGCGGCCCAGGGTGAACGACGTCGAGCGAGTCTGGAACCC
Organism: Vicinamibacteria bacterium; assembly: GCA_963578825.1. Taxonomy (GTDB): domain Bacteria; phylum Acidobacteriota; class Vicinamibacteria; order Fen-336; family Fen-336; genus JAJDNS01. Next base: position 9,365 of record CAUZDW010000051.1, on the reverse strand, counting down.
GTGGGCGTTGTTCACGTAGAGACGGAGAACGTAGGGCCCAGCCTCGAGCTTTTCGAGCTGGAGACCGCTTACCACGCGCATCTGTCCGCTCGAGTCCGGGGCGGGAAGGGCGATCGAGGACTGCAGTACGCTCCGGTCGTCTCTCAGCAGCTCCACCGTGGCGGCGGCCAGAGCCCGGGCCCCAGGCCGGAGCGTGAAGAGGAAGGCCAGCGGCTGGCCCTCGTTGCGACTCACGGGGTCTCCGAGGTTCGGATAGTACAGAACCCCCTCATGAAGAAGAGGGCTCGGGTTGCCGCTGGGTCGCGGCTCGGCGTATCCGACGACCATGAGGCTGCTCACCCTCAGATCGTCGTCCTCGGTCGGCTGCAGCACCAGGGAAGCTCGATCCGCACCCATCCCGCCTGACTGGGCGTCTCGCACCAGGACTTCGATCGTGTACCGGCCCGGAGGCAGGAGTGCCTCCCGCTCGAAGAGGACGCGGCGAACCTCGACCTCGTCGAGGCTCTCCTGACCCCAGGACAGGACGTAGCGACGACTCGACTTGTGGACGATCCGCGCTTCCTCGTTGCGCACGAGGGCGAGGACCGTGAAGTCCTGCGTCCAGGTGCTCTCGTCGCCCTCGGCCACCCGAAGGGTGGGACCTCCGATCGGCAGATCCGCCACGATGGCGACTGTGGTGTCGCCGCTCGCGTCGGGAAACTGTAGAGCCCTCAGGCGCAGGGGGATCTCGGTGGCGCCTGGCGCCTGCCACAGGCCGGCGAGCACCGGCGCCTCGTGCTCGAGGATGGGCGTTGGCGCGGGCGTCCGCACCGCGAAGTACCCCCTGCGGCCCTGCACATCGAGGCCGTCACGGTGCACCTCGAGCTCGACCCTGCGGTAGCCGCCGTCCCACGCCTCGCTGGCCGGAGTGTAGGAGAGCACATAGTGGGTCCCGAGATCCTCTTCCACGCGGCGCAGCCCGGCCGAGAACTCCCCGGTGCCGGAGATGAGAGCGCCGCCGGTGTCGCGCGCGAGCTTTCCGAGGCCGGGTGCGGTGGCCCGGCGCAGCATGTCGTCCTTCCGCCCCGCGCCGTCGGCGGCGTAGAAGCTGACTCCCTTGCGGTTGGCCTCGGAGACGATGGTCCGAAGGGCCTCCAGATCGCGCCCCGGGAGCATCAGACCATAGGAGAAGAACACCACGGCCTTTCGCCCCGGCAGGGCACCCAGGCCGTTCACCAGCGCGAGGAGGGCATTGGTGGTGGCGAGGCCCTGCTGGTCGCGTTCCAGGGCCTCCGTGGCCTGGAGCATCGCGAGCTCCATTGCCCCCAGGCGGGACTCCACGTCCTGCTCTCCCGGGCCCGTGGCGGGGTCGAAGCTCTGAAACGGCGCCGGAGCGCCCGGCATCGTCGAGGAGACTTCGGGCTGGAAGAGCTGGTCACGCAGCACCCGGACCCGCTCACGGTCGTACTCGAAGCGAGAGGACGCAGGCTGGGCCGCGAGGACACCGTCGAGTGCGTCGCGGAGCGTCACCTCGTCGTCGGTGAAGTCCTGCAGCACCTCGAGGCCCTGGTCGATGCGGAAGACGGCCACCTGCCGACCCGCGATCGATGGGCGCGCCACCCACTTCCTGGCGGCGCCAATGGCTGCACGCCCGGTCTCTGGCCCCAGTTGGTCGAAGACCAGCGCCACCACGGCACCCTGCTCAACGTCCACTGGCCCCGCACTCGGGCCCGTGGATGCCCCGTGTGTCTCCTCGTCTCCTGCGCTCGCCGTCCTGAGCCGGAAGGCCTCGATCTCCTGGAGGACGCCGTCCTCGTAGACCGCTACTTCCTCGGCCTGCAGGTCGAGGATCAGTCGCCCCTTCGGGTCGCGCACGACGAAGTCGAGCACCACTTCGGTCCCGGTGGGAGCGATCCTCGCCGGCTTCTCCTGGTCTTGCGCGGTCCGCCCCGGCTGCGGAGCCAGCGCCAGCAAGAGGGCGAGGAACGGGGCTGTCCGGGACATGCCCCGATCGTAGTCCGCTCGCGCCGTGGGAGCAAAGAGAAACCGACCCGTCGAGCCCCGCGCGGGCCCTGGTGGGGGCCGGCGGCCAAGTTCGAGCCCGGTGCGTCCATGTGGGTCATCTATCGTCAGCGGGGCACGACCGACCAAGCGGTGACCGCCCTGGGTTTTCCGGGAGTTGAGGAGAAGCCCGTCTACGTGAACGCCACCGGTCACAACGTCGTGCTGCGCACCGGCCCCAAGGTCGACGGCAAGTGCGGCGCGGAGACGGACGGGAAAATGGTGGACTACGACCTTTCGAAGGGGCTGGTGACGGCGGACCTCAATCCCTGCTGGTGCTGCGCCCCTTCACAGGAGAGGTGTAGCCCCACCAACCAGTCGGGGAACGGTCGCATCGTCCTGGCCCGGTGCTTCAGGCCCGGACTCCTCCGCCCCTACTGAGCTCCGGGCAGTTCGCGCTCGCAGTGTCCGCCCGGCTCGAGCGTGGACTCTTCGCCGAGGACGCGCACCTTGACCGGCCCTCCCGGCCCTGGCTCCAGCTCCACGACGACCCTGTCCCGCGTCACCTTGAGCCCGTACCAGCGGCCCCGATGCCGGACGCGGAGCCGGAGGCTCCGGAGGGGCTCGGGCAGGCGTGGCGAGAACCCGATCGTGTCGCCGGCCGCATCGACTCCGGCAAAATGCCGGAGGACGATGTCCAGGGTGCCCACCATGGCGCCAAGGTGGATCCCTTCGCGGGTCGTGCCTCCCTGGATGTCGGCAAGGTCCGCTTGCAACGCTTCATTGAAGAGGTCCCACGCGCGGACGGGGTCGAACCCGTCGAGCACCGAGGCGTGGACGACCTTGCTGAGGGTCGAGCCGTGGCTCGTGCGCGGCAGGTAGTAGTCGACGGTTCTTCGGAGAACGTCCGCATCGAACTTGTAGCCGAGCCCGGCGAACAGGGGCTCCAGATCGTCGAGGGACAGTAGATAGAAGAGCATCAAGACATCCGCCTGCTTCGCGAGCTTGTAGCCGTCAGGGCTGTCGCCCTCCGCCTTCAGGATGCGGTCGAGGCGGGTGATGTTGCCGTGCCTGGCCCGGGCGGCCTTCCAGTCGAACTCCTTCAGGCGGTCGTAGCCCTCGAACTGGCTGATCACGCCTTCGCCGTGGAAGGGAACGGTCATCTTTCGTGTGATGTCCTGCCACCGTTCGACCTCGTCGGGAGACAGCCCGATGGACTCTGAGATCTCGGAGACCCGCGTGGGGCTGAGGAGCTCCAGGAGCTCGAGCGCCCGCTGGATCACCCACACGGCCATGACGTTGGTGTAAGCGTTGTTCCGGAGCCCCGGCTCTTCGGAACCGGGGTACTTCTCGTGGTACTCGTCGGGGCCCATCACCCCGAGGATCTCGAAGCGCCCGGTGATTCCGTTCAGGGTGGCCAGGCTGCCCAGGAAGCGGGCGATCTCCAGGATCATCTCGGCGCCGTACCGAGAGAGAAAGTCGAGATCCCCGCTGATGACCCAGTGCTGCCAGACGTTGTACGCGATGGCGATGTTGACGTGGCGTTGACGGCGGCTCAGATCCGGGCCCCAGGTGTTGTCTTTCGGGTTCAGGTGGATGACCTGGGTCTCCTCCTGGCCGTTCGAGCCGCTCTGCCAGGGGAACATCGCCCCCTCGTATCCCTCGCGCTCGGCGAGCTGGCGGGCCCACGGCAGGCGCCGATGACGGTAAAGCAGCAGAGACCGCGTGAGCGCCGGGTAGCGGGCGTTGAAGAAGGGATAGATGAAGACTTCATCCCAGAAGACGTGCCCCCGGTAGGCCTCCCCGTGCCAGCCGCGCGCGGGAATGCCCACGTCGCGCCCGAGAGTGTTCGGGCTCAGGGTCTGCAGGGTGTGGAACGTGTGCAGGCGCAGGATGAGCTGCTCCTGGCCCGGCGCTTCGATTTGAACGTCACACTGTCGCCAGAGCGGCGCCCACGCCGCCTCGTGCGAGCTAAGCAGCGCCTCGAAGCGCCCGCACCGGTCCACGGATTCCCGCGACTCGAGCGCCGCTTCGGCGATGGCCCCGTCGCGCGAGGTGTGGATCGACACGATCTTCTCGACGCTCACCGTCTCGCCCTCGCCGGCGTCGAACGCCAGCTCGAGTCCGATGCGCCCGGGCTCCCGGACGACGCGGCGGGCTTGTTCTGCCCGTTCTCCTCCTCCCTCCGTTCCCCGATAGGCCTTGGTTCGAGCGGCCAGGCCCATCTCGACGCGCGACTGGGTGGTGCGGGCGAGCAGCCAGATCCCGTCGTCGCCGTGCTCACCGGCGTCTACGACCTCGAGGTGCCGGGAGGCAAGGTCGCGGTAGCGGGCCACGCCCCCGTTGATCACGGAGCCGTCGAGCTCCGAGAGGACCTCCACCCGACCCGACCAGTTCTCCGGCGTGATCCCATAGTCGATGGTGGCCAGGTGGGGGTCGCCCATGTGCACGAGACGGCGGCTCGAGACGCTGGTCTCACGGCCGTCGCGGTCGCGGACGCGGACGTGACGGGTCAGGACTGCCCTCTTCATGTCCAGCTCCAGCCGGTAAGTCAAGACAGCAACGTGGGCGAGGTCGAACCACTCTCCGCCGGCCGGCCGGAAAGTGAGGGGGAGCCAGTTGGGAAAGTTGACCAGGTCCTCGTTGACGATGGTCTTGCCCGCCACCTCGGTGGCGAGGCGGTTGTACCCGCCGGCCAGGTAGGTGCCGGGGTAGTGGGTGCCGTCCGCTCGAGACTCCTCGGCCGCAGCTCGGGTCACGAAGACGCCGTTGCCCAGGGCGCAGAGCGACTCTCGCAGGCCCTGCTTTGCAGGGTCGAAGCCGTCGTAGACCAGCACCCACCCGTCGTCGCCGCTCATCGTGCGTCTCCCCGGGCCCTCACCACCACATGCCGAGCTAGAGCGACTTCACCGTCACCCAGCGTCGGGTGTGAGCAGCCTTCTCGATGGCCTCGAGCGCGAGCTGGTTGCGCACGCCGTCCTCGAAGTCGGGCTGCACGGGCTTGCCGGCGGCGACGGCCTTGAGGAAATCGAACACGGTGTGGGTGAAGGTGTGCTCGTATCCGATGATGTGTCCCGCGGGCCACCAGGCCTTGAAGTAGGCGTGAGCGGGGTCCGTGGCCAGGATCTGGCGGAATCCCTGCACCTTCGGGTCGTCGTCGAGGGAGTAGTACTCGAGCTCGTTCATGCGCTCCATGTGGAAAGCTAGCGAGCCCCGGCTGCCGTTGACCTCGAAGCGGTTGTAGTTTCTCCGCCCCGGTGCGAAGCGCGTGCCCTCGATGGAGGCGATGGTGCCGTTGTCGAAACGGGCCAGCGCCAGGGCCGCGTCGTCCACCGTTACGCGCCCCTTCTTCCTGGGATTGTCGGGCAGCGGCCGTTGCTTGACGAAGGTCTCCAGCGCCCCGGCCACCTCGACGACCTCGCTGCCCAGCACGAATCGCCCCAGATCGAGCGAGTGGGAGAGGATGTCTCCCAGGGCGCCGGAGCCGGCCTTGCTCTTCCGGAAGCGCCACAGGAGCGGCAGATTCGGGTCGACCGGCCAGTCCTGCAGGTACGTGCCGCGATAGTGATAGATCGTGCCGAGCTTGCCCCGGGCGACGAGCTCCCGGGCCAGCATGACGGCCGGGGCGCGGCGGTAGTTGTGGCAGAGCATGTGCACGACGCCTGCCTTGCGGACGGCAGCCAGCATCGCCCTGGCCTCCGGGACGTCGTTGGCCAGCGGTTTCTCGCACAGGATTGCCTTGCCCGCCCGAGCGGCGGCCATGGCGATCTTCCCGTGGGTGTCGCCCGGGGTCGCGATGTCCACGATGTCGATGTCCGGGCGTGACACGACCTTGCGCCAGTCAGTGGCCCACTCCTCCCAGCCGAGTAGGCGGGAGGCTTTCCTGACGGCGCTCTCGTCGCGGCCGCAGATCACCTTGAGGCGCGGGGTGAGCTTCGGGGAAAAGAACCTCGAGACCTGGCGCCAGGCGTTGCTGTGGGCCCGGCCCATGAAGGCGTATCCGATCAGCGCGACGTTCACCTCGGCCATGGCGTGCTCTCCTCTCGATGGACGTCGGACGATAGCCGTCTCGCCCGGCGGGCGTCAAGGGCGTATTATCTTGCGAGAAAGGGGCTCGATGGGAAGGCGAGGCGGCTGGCTTCTGGGGGTGTGTGGTCTGCTCGTGGTCACGGGCCCGGGCTGCAACGAGGGAGAGACCGTGACGGCTCCGGCTCTCAGCGCCACGTGCAGCGCGACACCGGCGGAAGGAGAGGCGCCGCTGGAGGTGGCGTTTGCGCTGAGTGTCGCTGGCGCCGAGGGGCGGGTCTCCGTGCAGGTGAGCTACGGCGACGGCACGACCGGCACCGACCCGGACGCCACGCACGTCTACGGCGAGGGGGGTCTCTACACCGCTTCGTTCACCGTCTCGACGCCGACACAGTCCGCCCGTTGCTCGACCCCGGTGGAGGTCAGCGCGGGCATGGGGGGAGGCCTGGAGCCAGGCCCGGGCGATGGAAACCTGCCGCCGGTGATCACGTTCAAGACGACGCCCGACGCCGTTGGAGGCGGAATCTCGGGCACGGCACCCTTCATGGTGAGGTACAACGTGTGCCTGACCGCCGATCCCGAGGGAAACACACTGTACTTCACCATGGACCTCGACGGCGACGGCAAGCTCGACGTCCGCGGCTCCACCGGGGCGTCCTGCCGTGCCGACTGGACGTACGCCATGGGGACGTGGTTCGCGGAGGTGTGCGTCACCGACATCGCGCCCGACGGGACGAGATTGCACCCGTTCCAGTGCCAGGACTACACCGTCGTCGCTTCATAAGCACGAGCGAGCGTGAGCGAGTCCGAACCCGCCATCCGACCCGAGCCCCCGACCGCCTACCGCTGGATCGTCCTGGTCATGATCAGCCTGGCGATGCTGGCGAACTACTACGTCTACGACTCGATCGCCCCCATCGCCGACATCCTCAAGTCCGAGCTCGGGTACACCGACGTGAACATCGGCTCGCTGTACTCGGTGTATTCGATCGCAGCGGTGCTCGTGCTCCTCCTTGGCGGGGTGATCATCGACCGCTTCGGGACGGCGCGATCGACGGTCCTCTTCGCTGCGATCTGCACGGTGGCTGCCATCCTCAACGCAGTCTCTTCCGATCTCACCGTCATGCTCGCTGCACGTTTCCTGCTCGGCCTCGGCTCCGAGCCCCTGATCGTGGCCATAACAACCGCTCTTGCCAAGTGGTTCAAGGGCAAGGAGCTCAGCTTCGCCTTCGGAGTGAATCTCATGATTGCGCGGCTGGGCTCGGTCGCAGCGGATCGGTCGCCCACCTGGGCCCGGTTTGCCTACGACGGATGGCAGGGCCCTCTGGTCGTGTCGGCGGTCATCGGTGTCCTGATCCTGGGCGCCGCGCTGGGGTATGCGGCGCTGGAAAGGACGGCCTTGCGGCGGTACACCCTCGGCGAGGCAGGCGAGACGGACAAGCTCGTGCTCTCCGATCTGTTCCGCTTCAGCCGCTCGTTCTGGTTCGTCGTGCTGCTGTGCATGACCTTCTACTCGGCGATCTTTCCGTTCCGGTCGTTCGCGATCAAGTTCTTCATGGAGTCCTGGGAGCTCACCCGCGAGCTTGCGGGCAGCCACAACAGCGCCCTGCCCCTCGCCGCAATGTTCGCCACACCGCTCTTCGGCCTCCTGGTGGACAAGGTGGGCAAGCGAGCCCTGTTCATGGCCTTCGGGTCCTTCCTGCTGATGCCGGTCTTCCTGATGATGGGCTACCACCTCACGCCCCTCTGGGTGCCCATCGTCATGCTCGGCGTGGCGTTCTCCTTGATCCCGGCGGTGATGTGGCCGTCGGTCGCCTACATCGTCGAGGAGCGGCGGCTCGGAACCGCCTACTCGGTGATGACGCTCATCCAGCAGGGGGGCGTGGCAGGCATGAACTGGCTCATCGGCCACACGAACGACCTGGCCGGGGCGAGCGCCTCGAGTCCCGCAGGCCATGTCCCTGGAATGTGGATCTTCACGGTTCTGGGCTTCCTGGGTCTCGTGTTCGCAATCCTGCTCAGGCGGGAGGAAACCGGCCCGAACGCCCACGGTCTGGAGACGATCACGACCTCTTCACCAAGGGGGTGAGCGCACGGGGTCAGTAACTGTCTTGGGTGTCAAGGAGCCGTCGGCTAGGCCCGGACCTCCTGCCAGCGAGTTCCGTCTCGGAGCATTGCATTGAGAGTCACGAGTAGCTTCCGCATGCACGCCACCAGGGCCAGCTTGGGGAGTTCGCCTCTTCCCAGCAGCCGCTGATACATCTTACGCAAGACGGGGTTGTGGCGCACCCCGACTAGGGCCGCCATGTACAGCGCGGATCTGACCGGGGCACGCCCACCCCAGACTGTTCGCTTGCCACGCAGGGTCCCGCTGTCACGCGCAAAGGGTGCTACCCCAGCCAGCGCCGCGATTTCCTTGCGATTCAGCGTTCCCAATTCTGGCAGTTCCCCGATCAACGTCCGGCTCACCACAGAGCCCACTCCCGGGGTGCTTTTCAGGATTTCGTCCTTGGCGCGCCACATCGGGCTCTTTCGAACTGCTTCGTCTAGCTTCTTGTCGGCGTCTTTGAGCCGTTTCTCGAGCCATCGAACGTGCGTCTTGAGCTCCCTGTGAACTTCAGCTGCGCGGGTGACACGTAGGCGGTTCTTCTCCGCCACCAGCATCTCCAATAGCTGTCTCCGCCGTTGAATCAGCGCTGCCAGCAACTCCAGCTCCTCGTCGGGCACAAAGCGCGCTTCGGGGCGCAGACGCTCCCCAAACATCGCCAGTATCTCCGCACTGATCCGATCCGTCTTCGCCAGCTGACCGGTCGCCCGCCCAAAGTCCCGTACCTGGCGTGGATGCACGACCGCTACCGACGCACCCGCTCGCGACAGTGCCACTGCCGCCTCATGCTGGTAGCCACCCGTGGCTTCAATCACCACCAGCACATCTCGAGCTGCCTTCAGATGCCCTACAAGTCCCTTTATCCCCCGCGCATCGTTCGACACCGACCACGTCTCACCCGAGGGCACAAGATGCGCGTCCAACACCGCTTGAGACACGTCGATCCCAAGACAACGCTGCTCCATCGCCATCGCTACACTCCTTCAATCGGCGCTCGTCGTAGCCCAACCTTGCAGATGCGGGTTACACCCTGGCAACTGTTCGAGCTTAGGACGATTGACCCGGAGCCGCCCACGCTGACCCACGGTCTCAGAACCCAAGGTCTATCGAGCTGGCGCCGGGGGCAGCCAAAGGCCACCGAACGGAAGATACAAGGTCTTGTTGCGCCAGGGGACGCCCTGGGAGGTGGGAAGCATGATGTAGAGCCATCGTGAGTGAAACCCTCCTGATCGGCCCCGGCGGGGCGGCGAGA
>CAUZDW010000050.1:0-28755 GCA_963578825.1 Vicinamibacteria bacterium | reverse complement strand
CTCGTAGTGGCCGTTGAACAGGGCTAGCTGCTGGTCTCCGTGGGCAAGATCCGCCGTCGAATCCAGATCGATGGTGATCCGGCGAGCCCGACCCCGTAGCCGCTTGCGATGGCGTTTCACCACACCATGCGCCAGCGGTTGGAGATGCGCCAGTGCAGATCGCCTTTGATGTTCCAGGTGAAGTTGGAGCCCCCTCCGGCGATGTCCCCACGGGCCGCAAAGCCGAACTTGTCACCCAGCGGAGCGTATCCCCGGAGGCCAACCATGGCGTCCGTCCAGCTGAGCTCCCGGCGAGGAATCTCCGTTACCGGCAACGGTGGATGCTCCGGTGCTTGTTAAACTCCGCTGATGCTCAGGAGAATTCTGGCCGTCGTCCTGCTGCTCGGCTTCGCCGCGGCCGCGCAGGCGGACGACACGACGCCTCCCGAGACGCGCGACGGCCACCGCCCGCGCCTGGCCCTGGCGCTGAGCGGGGGAGGGGCCCGGGGAATCGCACACATCGGTGTCCTGCGCGCCCTCGAGGAGGCGGGGATCCCCGTCGATGCCATCGCCGCCAGCAGCATGGGTGCGGTCATCGGCGGGATCTATGCCACCGGCCGAACGGCTGAGGAACTCGACGAGATCGTCCTCTCGGTCGACTGGAGGACGCTCTTCGGTGGTCGTGCGGACCGCCGCATCGAGCCTCTCGCGCGCCGACACGACCGCTTCGGGACCTTCGCCGGCGTCGACTTTGGAAAGGGTGGGCTGGAGCTCCCGGCCGGTCTCCTCGGTGAGCACCGGGTCAACCGCTTCCTGATCGAGGTCCTCGCCCCCGCTGGCTACGCGGCCGGGAGCGACTTCGATCGCCTGCCCATCCCGTTTCGGTGCGTGGCCACGGCCCTGGACGATGGAGAGCGCGTCGTGATCAGCAGTGGGGATCTGGCGCTCGCGGTGCGGGCCAGCATGTCGCTCCCGCTGGTGTTTCCCCCGGTCGAGTTCGAGGGACGACGCCTCGTCGACGGCCTGGTCGTCAACAACCTGCCCATAGACGTGGCTCGAGGGTTCGGTGCCCCGGTGGTCGTGGCTGTTGACGTGGGAAGCCCTCCGCTGAAGCCGGACCAGTACAAGAGCGCCCTGGGCGTGGCAGAGCAGATCACGAACCTGCTGGCCGAGGAACGCAACAAGGATTTCGCGGAGGAGCCGGACGTGCTCATCCGCCCCGAGCTGGGCAGGCACTCGGCGACGAAGTACTCGGATTTCGACATGCTGATCGAGCAGGGCTATGAGGCGACCAGGGCGGCCCTGCCCGAGATCCGGGCGAAGCTCGAGGCCGCGTCCGTTCGCGGCGCAGCGGCCACGTTCATCCCTGCCGACCCGAGACCCGTGCTGGAGGGCACACCCATCGCCGAGGTCGTTGTCCGTGGGAACGACCGGATGAGCGAGAAGGTCCTGCGGCGGACCTTCAACATCCCGATCGGGCCGGGGTTCATTCTCGAGCGGGGGCTCAATGCCCTCGACAAGGTCGAGGCGACGGGCCTCCTCGAGCACGCCTGGATGAAGTTCGAGCTGGCGCCAGAGGGGCTCAGGGTCGTTCTCGTCGTTCGCGAGGCACCTCCGTTCAGAGGCGACATCGGCGGGGCCTACACGGAGTGGGAGAAGGCCCGGGGCGTCCTGCGGCTGCTCAACAGGAACACCTTCGGCTTTGGTGAGGAGATCTCACTCCTCTTCGTGGCCAGCGACGCCGACGTGGGAGGGGCGCTGAGCCTTCGGGGCGACATGGCGTTCCTGAAGGGCTTCGGGTATCGGGTCGACGGCTTCGTCCTCAGGGACAAGCCCCGGTTCTTTGATGAGGAAGGGGACTCGATCAACCGAGGGGATTTCGAGAGACGGGGCGTGGACGCAACGTTGCAGGTCTCCCTTGAGCGCTGGGGCCTCCTGGAGGTAGGCCTGCGATATGGGACGACGCTGACCCGCTCCAAGGCCGGCATCGATCTTCCGGAGGCGACGGATGAGAACCGGATGGTCTTTGCCAGCGTGATCCTCGACGACCTGGACGACCTGCTCTGGCCCAACTCCGGTCAGAGGCTGGCGGTCCGTGCCTGGTGGAACTTCCAGGACCTCGGGGCCACCTTTCCCTTTTGGCGGGTCCACGGAGAGGGCCGTCTGGGTCAGCGGCTGGGCCCCGGCACCGTGCTCCAGCTCGACGCCGCCGTGGGTCTCTCGGGCAACGAAATGCCGGCTTACGACTGGTTCCGGATCGGCGGCCCATATCTCATCCCGGGCTACTTCCACGAGCAGCTCAAGGGACCCCAGGCGGTGGCCGGGGCCGTGAGCCTCCGCTACAAGGTCGTCTCGGAGCTGCAAGCTGTCGCTCGTGTCGGCGTCGGCAACGTCTACTCCAGCCGGGATGCCATCAGCTTCCACGACCTCCGGTGGGGCGTCGGAGTGGGCCTGATGTACCCCAGCCGGGTGGGGCCCCTGGCGCTGGAGATCGGCTGGCGCGACGGGGGAGACTCGAAGGTCTCCCTTTCGCTGGGCTGGAACTGACGCCCCGTCGGGTCCCGTCGAGCTCTTTGGCTACAATGACGCCATGACGCGTCCGGGTCCCGAGGGCGGCGGCGAGGTCGTCGAAAAGCCCAAATCGAAAACGAAGCGCCCGCAGCTCTTCAACGTGGTGCTGTACAACGACGACTACACCACCATGGAGTTCGTGATCCATGTCCTGGAGACGATATTCGACAAGGGGCCGGCCGAGGCCTACCGTGTCATGATGGAGGTGCACATGAGCGGCCGGGGTCTGTGCGGCGCCTACACCTGGGACGTCGCCGAGACCAAGGTCTCGTCGGTGCACGAGCAGGCTCGCTCGGAGGGCTTCCCCCTCCGGGCAGGGATCGAGGAGGCCTGAAGTGTTCAGCGCGGCTCTCGAGCGCGTTCTCAACGTGGCAGCCCGTGAGGCGATGGTCCGCCGCCACGCCAACCTGACGGTGGAGCATCTTCTCTATGCGGCGGCCCACGACCCCGACGGGGAGGAGATCCTGGAGGGCTCGGGCGCCGACGTCCCGCGCCTGCGCCAGGAGCTCGAGGAGTTTCTCGAGCAGACGCTGCAGAAGCTGCCATCGGGCTCCCGCCGGCCGCCCCAGCAGACCCTGGCCTTCCGCCGTGTGCTGCAGACCGCGGTCGTCCACGTTCAGAGTGCCGGCAAGGACGAAGCCGGCGTGGGTGACGTCCTGGCCGCGATCCTGCGCGAGCCTCGCTCGACCGCGGTGGCACTCCTTTCGGGACACGAGGTCAGCCGCCTCGACGTCTTGAACTACATCTCCCACGGCATTCGGAAGCACCCTCGTGAGGAGGGCGACGAGCCGGAGGGCCTTGCCACGGGAGGCGACGGTGAGGAGGAAGACGGCCGGAGGGGCGACCCCCTGGCCGCCTATGCCTCGAACCTCACCACTCGCGCAAAGGAGGGCAAGCTGGATCCCGTGATCGGCCGCCTCAAGGAGACGGCTCGAGCCCTCGAGATCCTCTGCCGTCGCCGAAAGAACAATCCCGTCTTCGTCGGCGAGCCGGGCGTGGGAAAGACGGCCATCGTCGAAGGACTGGCGCAGCGGTTGCTCCAAGACGACGCCCCCGACGTCCTGAAAGGCGCCGAGATCTTCGCCCTCGACACGGGGGCGCTGCTGGCCGGCACACGCTACCGGGGTGACTTCGAGGAGCGGTTCAAGGACGTCATCCAGGCCCTCAAGAAGCGAGAGCTGCCCGTCCTCTTCATCGACGAGATGCACACGATGGTGGGGGCGGGAGCAACGACGGGCGGGACGATGGACCTCGCCAACCTCATCAAGCCGATCCTGACCGAGGGCGAGATCCGCCTTATGGGCTCGACGACCTTCGAGGAGTTCAAGCACATCGAGCGGGACCGCGCCCTGGCCCGCCGGGTGCAGAAGATCGACGTGGATGAGCCGAACGAGGGCGACACGGTGCGCATTCTCCGGGGCTTGCAGGAGCGCTACGCGACGCACCACGACGTGACGTACACGGACGGGGCCCTCGAGGCCGCGGCGCGTCTGGCCCGCAGGCATCTCAGGGACCTGAGGCTTCCGGACAGCGCTATCGACGTGCTGGACGAGGGTGGAGCCATGCTTCGCCTCAACCCCCCCGAAGACGGCCGGCGCATCGTCGACGTGGCCGAGGTCGAGCTCGTCGTGGCCCGCATGGCGCGGATCCCCGAGACCCAGGCGACGACGTCCGATCGCGAGAGGCTCCGCACGCTGGGTGAGGCGTTGCAGAGAGTCGTCTTCGGCCAGGCGGAGGCCGTGGAGATGGTGGCCTCGGCCATCAAGCGGTCGCGGGCCGGGCTGGGCCCCCCCGAGCGCCCGGCGGGCGCCTTCCTCTTCACGGGGCCGACCGGCGTCGGGAAGACGGAGCTGGCCCGTCAGCTGGCCCGTCACCTCGGAAACGAGTTCCACCGGTACGACATGTCGGAATACACGGAGAAGCACTCCGTGTCCCGCCTGATCGGAGCCCCCCCGGGCTACGTGGGGTTCGAGCAGGGCGGCCTCCTGGTCGACGCGGTCCGCCAGCACCCCTACTCGGTCGTCCTCCTGGACGAGATCGAGAAGGCGCACCCCGACCTGATGAATATCCTGCTCCAGGTCATGGATCACGCCACCCTGACGGACAACAGCGGCCGCAAGGCCGACTTCCGCCAGGTCATCCTCATCATGACGTCCAACGCGGGCTCCCGCGAGATGAGCCAGGCCGCGATCGGGCTGATGGGGGACCACCAGCAGGATGCCAAGTCCCGGAGCAAGCAAGCGATCGAGCGCTTCTTCACCCCGGAGTTTCGGAACCGGCTCGACGCCGTGGTGACCTTCCGCTCGCTCACCCCGGAGGTGATGGAGACGATCGTGGACAAGTTCGTTCTCGAGCTGGAAACCCAGCTTCGGGAGCGAAAGGTCGCCATCGAGCTGGCGCCGGAGGCCCGAAAGCACCTGGCCGAGAAGGGCTTTGACTTAGTTTACGGCGCGCGGCCCCTCAATCGGCTCGTGCAGACCGACGTGCGCAACCCGCTCACCGACGAGATCCTGTTCGGCAAGCTCGAGCACGGGGGAACCGTCCGCGTCGGATACGACGGGGAGAAGCTCACCTTCGACTGCGAGCCGGCCCCGCCCCCCGAGCCGGAGGCCCCGCCCGCCGCGCCCCCGGAGCCTGCCGACCAATCGTCCTGAGCCCGCATCGCTGGAGAACGGGCTCAGGACCCGTTGTTCGTCGTCCGTTGTCCGTCATGACGCGGCCTCGCTCCACGGTCCCTGTTAAACTGGTCGGTCATGACCGCCGAGTCCACTCCCCGTGAGGAGGCCCTGCACCGCGAGCTTGCCCGGCGGATCCTCGTCTTCGACGGGGCCATGGGGACCCTCATGCAGGCCCGCTGTCGCGAGGAGGCTGACTTCCGCGGCGAGCGCTTCCGCGATCACTCGAAGGATCTCAAGGGCGACCACGAGATCCTCAACCTGAGCCAGCCCGAGGTGGTGGTCGCGGCTCACCGGGAGTACCTGGCCGCCGGCGCGGATATCATCGAGACGAACACGTTCAACGCCAATCGGATCTCCCAGGCCGACTACGGCACCGAGGATCTGGCCCGGGAGATGAACGTCTCCGCGGCCCGCTGGGCCCGCCAGGCGGCAGACGAGTGGATGAAGGAGGACCCGACCCGGCTGGTCTGGGTGGCGGGTGCCCTTGGCCCGACCAACAAGACCGCCTCCATGTCCCGGGACGTGAACGACCCCGGGGCGCGGTCGATCACCTTCGACGAGCT
The DNA here is from genome assembly GCA_963578825.1 of Vicinamibacteria bacterium. Taxonomy (GTDB): domain Bacteria; phylum Acidobacteriota; class Vicinamibacteria; order Fen-336; family Fen-336; genus JAJDNS01. The sequence continues at coordinate 22,964 of CAUZDW010000050.1, read as the reverse complement.
GGAGGCCGCGTATCACGAGCAGGCCTCGGGTCTGCTGGAGGGCGGAGCGGATCTCCTCATCGTCGAGACCGTCTTCGACTCGCTCAACGGCAAGGCGGCCCTGGCGGGGGTTCAGAGACTCTTCGACGAAGCCGATCGCCGCGTCCCGGTGATCGCCTCGGTGACGATCACCGATCTGTCCGGGCGCAACCTCTCCGGGCAGACGGTGGAGGCGTTCTGGACATCGGTGTCCCACGTGCCGCTCCTGGCGGTGGGCATCAACTGCTCCCTGGGCCCGCCGCAAATGAGGCCGTTCCTCGAGGACTTGTCCCGGGTTGCGCCGCTCCCTGTGAGCTCCTATCCCAACGCGGGGCTTCCCAACGCCTTCGGTGGCTTCGACGAGACCCCCGAGCGGATGGCGCGGGACCTGGGCGAGTGGGCCCGAGCCGGCCTGGTGAACCTCGTGGGGGGCTGCTGCGGGACGACCCCCGAGCACATCTCGGCCATCGCGGAGGCCGCCCGTGGCGTGGCTCCTCGGGTGGTGCCGGAGGTGCCGCGCCTCAGTCGCTTCTCCGGGATGGATCCGTACGTCATCCGTGCCGACTCGAACTTCGTCAATGTCGGAGAGCGGACGAACGTGACGGGCTCGCCCCGCTTCGCCAGGATCGTCAAGGCGGGCCGGCTCGCCGACGGGTTGGCCATTGCCCGGCACCAGGTCGAGGGCGGCGCCCAGATCATCGATGTCAACATGGACGAGGGGCTCCTCGACTCGGTCGAGGCGATGACGACGTTCTTGAATCTTCTGGCCGCCGAGCCCGACATCGCCCGGGTGCCCATCATGATCGACTCCTCCCGGTGGGAGGTCCTCGAGGCGGGGCTGAAGTGTCTCCAGGGCAAGGGCATTGTCAACTCCCTCTCGCTGAAGGAAGGGGAGGACGTCTTCCGGGACCACGCCCGCCGCGTGCGCCGCTACGGGGCGGGGGTCGTGGTGATGGCCTTCGACGAGGAGGGCCAGGCCACCGGCGTCGAGCGCCGCGTGTCGATCCTGACCCGGGCCGTGGGGATCCTCACGGACGAGGTGGGGTTCGAGGCCGAGGACATCATCGTCGACCCGAACGTCCTGACCGTGGGCACGGGGATCGAGGAGCACGCCGGGTACGGGGTCGCCTTCATCGAGGCCACCCGCCAGATCAAGGCGGCGCTGCCCGGGGTCAAGGTGAGCGGCGGGATCTCCAACGTCTCGTTCTCCTTCCGGGGCAACAACCCGGTCCGGGAGGCCATGCACTCGGCCTTTCTCTTCCACGCGATCCAGGCCGGGCTCGACATGGGCATCGTCAACGCGGGACAGCTGGCGGTGTACGAGGAGATCCCGGCGGAGCTCAAGGAGCGGGTGGAGGACGTTCTTCTGAACCGGCGTCCCGACGCCACCGAGCGCCTCGTCGAGTTCGCCGAGTCGGTGAAGACGGAGACGAGGACGAAGGGACCGGCCAAGGACGACGCCTGGCGAAAAGGGAGCGTCGAGGAGCGGCTCTCCCACGCCCTCGTCCGGGGGATCGACGCGTACGTCGAGGAGGACACCGAGGAGGCTCGAAAGAAGTACGACCGGCCCCTGGAGGTCATCGAAGGGCCCCTCATGGCCGGGATGAGCGTCGTGGGGGACCTGTTTGGCTCGGGGAAGATGTTCCTGCCCCAGGTGGTGAAGAGCGCCCGTGTCATGAAGAAGGCCGTGGCCTGGCTCACCCCCTTTCTCGAGGACGAGAAGGAAGCCGGCGGCATCCGGTCCGACGCGAAGATCGTCCTGGCCACCGTCAAGGGCGACGTGCACGACATCGGCAAGAACATCGTCGGGGTCGTCCTCGCCTGCAACAACTACGAGATCGTGGATCTCGGAGTGATGGTGAGCTCCGAGAAGATCCTCTCCACCGCCCGTGAGATCGGGGCCGACTTCGTGGGCCTGTCCGGCCTGATCACCCCGTCCCTGGACGAGATGGCTCAGGTGGCGCGGGAGATGGATCGTCAGGGCTTCGAGCTGCCGCTCCTCATCGGGGGGGCCACGACGAGCCGGACCCACACGGCCGTGAAGATCGCCCCGGGCTACAAGGGTGCGGTCGTCCACGTCACCGACGCCTCGCGGGCGGTGGGTGTGGTCGGGAAGCTGAAGAGGCCCGAGGTCGCGGCGGAGGTGATCGAGGAGAACAGGCGCGAGCAGGACAGGCTCCGCCGGGCGCACGAGGAGCGTCGCTCGGCACGCCCGCTGCTGAGCCTCGAGGAGGCCCGGCGGCGCCGGACGCCGATCGACTGGTCGGGGTACGAGCCGCCGACGCCCTCCTTCGAGGGCGTCCGTGTCCTCGATTCGGTGGCGCTGGGCGACCTGGTCCCCTACATCGACTGGACGCCGTTCTTCGCCACCTGGGAGCTCCGCGGCACGTACCCCCGCATCTTCGAGAACCCGGAGTGGGGCGAGCGGGCGCGGGAGGTGTTTGACGACGCGCAGGAGATCCTCAGAGGGATTCTCGCGGACGCGAGCCTCGGGGCCCGGGCCGCCTACGGTTTCTTTCCCGCAAACTCCGTGGGCGACGACATCGAGGTGTACGCGGACAAGTCGCGGTCGGGGCTGCGCACGACGCTTCACGCCCTGCGCCAGCAGGCGGACAAGGGCAACTCGGGCGCGAACCAGGCCCTGGCAGACTTTGTTGCCCCCCGTGCGAGCGGCCTTCTGGACTGGATCGGCGCCTTCGCGGTCACCACCGGGCAAGGGGCCGACGAGCTGACGGCCGCTTACGAGAAGAAGAACGACGACTACGGCTCGATCATGGTGAAGGCGCTGGCCGATCGGCTGGCCGAGGCCCTGGCCGAGTGGCTGCACGAGAGGGCGCGCAAGGACTGGGGCTACGGGGGTGACGAGGACCTGCGCGTCGAGGACCTCGTCCGAGAGAAATACCGGGGCATCCGGCCGGCGCCGGGATACCCGTCGTGCCCGGACCACACCGAGAAGGAGCGCCTCTTCGAGCTGCTCGGAGGCGAGGAAGCCGTGGGAATCAGTCTCACCGAGAGCTTCGCGATGCACCCGGCAGCTTCGGTGTGCGGGTTCTATTTCGCCCACCCCGAGGCTCGCTACTTCTCTCTCGGAAAGATCGAGCGCGACCAGGTCCTCGACTATCACAGGCGCAAGGGGATGGACCTCAGAACGGTGGAGCGCTGGCTGGGGCCCAACCTGAACTACGAGCCGGCGGGAGAGGATGAGTCGCCTTGAAGCTCCGCCTGCGCTATCCCGCTACGCCGAAGAACGCCCACGACCATGCCGAGCTCGCCGTGAAGGTCGCAGCGGACGAGTTCGATACGCAGCTCGACTACTCGCCGGAGAGCCTCGAGATCCTCGATGTCCAGATTGAGTCGCTGCGGGACCAAGGCCTGGACGGCGAGGACGCGGCGGAGGCGCTGTTCGTTTTCGGGTGCTACGTCGGCGAGGTGATGGTCCGAAATCTGCAGGGGACGTGGGCCTCGACCCCGCGCTCGCCGCTCAAGGACGTCTCGCCCTGGCCGATGGTAGTGACCCTGCCCGACGGCTCGGCCTGGGACGTGATCGGAAAGGTCTATCGGCGGCTGGAGCTGGGCGATTCCGAGTTTCTGCCTTCGTTCTTCGGATGGGCGTCCCACGGGCGGAGTGGATCGGGCCGGTGAGCGACAAGGACGGGGGCGACCCGCCTCCTGCCGAGGAGACGGTGAGCATCCCCCTCACCGGCGAGCTGGATCTGCATCCCTTTGCGCCCCGCGACATCCCGTCGGTCGTCGAAGAGTACGTTCGTGCCTGCTCGGAGAAGGGGGTGTCCCACCTGCGGCTGGCCCACGGGCGGGGACGAGGGGTGCAGCGAGCAGTCGTCCGCCGTGTCCTGGCCTCGCTCCCCGTGGTGGAGTCCTTCGCGGACGCACCAGCGGGCGCCGGAGGCTGGGGCGCCACCGTGGTCGAGCTTCATCGTCGTCGGTGAGTGGATGATTGCTGGCGCGTGCGCCTCGAGACTGTGACCTGCGTCACCTCGAGAGCTGCGCTCAGACCGGCGTCGCCAAAGGCCCCTTCATTCTGAGGGCCTTTCGATCCAAGTACTCTCCCAATACCGCTATCGGGAGATTCTTCGTCGCCAGTCCAAGGGGGGCTTCTCAGAATGACGGTCATGTTCGACGTCGAGTCCTTTCTGATGACCCTTTCGACGGCGAGTGCAAGCCCAAAATCGACAGTGTTCAAGCATTTTATGAGGGCCGCGCAACGCGGCGCGTGGTGCGGCTTTGCGAGGGTCGTACCTCTCGCGCCCGCGTCGATGGCGGGCGAACGAAGCCTTGACACGGCGACGCGCGGCAAATAGATTCACTCACGCATTCAATGAGGCGTTCCCGGTTCGCTCCCTCCGTATCCGTCGAAACGATGCCGTCCCCGAGTCGAGTGGCACCCTAACGATGCACAACCTGACCTTTGGCTTCTTTGACGACAGCGGCGTGTCTCGAAAAAACCGGATCCTGATGTTCTATTCTTTCGAGAACGAGGACCGGTTGGCGCGATCGGGAATCCTCCACTACCACATGGATGAGCACCGGTTTGTCGGACCGCGTTACGACCGAGAGCTCACCGAGGCCGCGCTCGCGTTCCTCGATCGCAGCGGTCGGCTTCCAGCCCGAAGCGTCTAGACAACCCGTCGTATGGCCTCGGATTGCTGTGTTACGATCAGGGTTCGGGCTTGGCGCGTTCAACGCCCCCGGGAGGCACTCACAATGACAGCAGCGGACACGGGGCGCGGGATTGCGCCTGCCAACGGCAAGCTGGGCATTCTTCTGCCCGGCATGGGAGCCGTCGCCACCACCTTCATCGCGGGCGTGGAGTCCGTTCGGCGGGGGCTCAAGAAGCCCATCGGAAGCCTCACCCAGATGGGGACCGTGCGCCTGGGCAAGAGGACCGACAACCGCTCGCCGCTGATCAAGGACTTCGTGCCTCTCGCCGCCCTCGAGGACATCGTCTTCGGCGGGTGGGACATCTTCCCGGACAGCGCCTACGAGGCCGCCCGCAAGGCCAGCGTCCTCGATGAGCGGGACCTGGAGCCCATCAAGGACTTTATGGACGCCATCAAGCCGTGGCCCGCGGTCTTCGACCCCCAGTACGTCAAGAAGCTGAACGGCCCCCACGCGAAGATAGGGAAGTCCCTCCGGGACCTGGCAGATCAAGTCTCCGAGGACATCGCCCGCTTCAAGAAGGAGAAGGGCCTCAGCCGGCTCGTCATGGTGTGGTGCGGGTCCACCGAGGTCTACCGTGAGCCCACCGCCGTCCAGTCGAGCATCGAGAAGTTCGAGAAGGGGCTCGACGACAGCGATCCCAACATCCTCCCGTCGATGATCTACGCCTACTGCGCCATCAAGGAGGGCATCCCGTACTGCAACGGCGCGCCCAACCTCTCGGCGGACTTCCCGGCCATGGTGGAACTGGCACACAAGACGGGTGCCCCCATCCACGGGAAGGACTTCAAGACCGGCCAGACCCTCATGAAGACGATCCTCGCGCCCGGGTTCAAGGCACGCCTGCTCGGGCTGAGGGGCTGGTACTCCACCAACATCCTGGGCAACCGGGACGGGGAGGTGCTCGACGACCCCGAGTCCTTCAAGACCAAGGAAGTCAGCAAGCTTGGCGTGCTGGAGTACATCCTCCAGCCGAAGCTCTACCCCGAGCTCTACGGCGACATCTCCCACGTGGTCCGCATCAACTACTACCCGCCCCGGGGCGACAACAAGGAAGGCTGGGACGCCATCGACATCTTCGGATGGATGGGCTACCCGATGCAGATCAAGGTCGACTTCCTCTGCCGTGACTCGATCCTTGCCGCCCCCATCGTCCTCGACCTGGCGATCTTCTCCGACCTGGCCAAGCGGGCGGGCATGAGCGGAATCCAGGAGTGGCTCTCCTTCTACTTCAAGAGCCCCCAGACACCCGAAGGCCTCTACCCGGAGCACGACATCTTCATCCAGCTGATGAAGCTCAAGAACACCCTCCGCCACCTCAGAGGCGAAGAGCTCATCACCCACCTGGGATTGGAGTATTATGACTAAACAGTTCCGAGAATCTCGTCCTGTAGCACCGATTCTCGGAACCCGTTCGAACGACAGCCCCCTCTCCCTCTCCGTCCCTCCGTCATCCTGAGGAGCATCCGCGTTGCGCACGCGACGAAGGATCTCCCAATACCGCCATCGTCAGATTCTTCGTCGCTCGCCCAGGGTCAGCTCCTCAGAATGACGGGCCCCCTGACTCGTCTCCCACCTCCAACTACGCCGCCAAGGCCGCCCCCAGCCGCCGCAGCAGCGCCCCCCCCGTCCCCCTCTCGTACGACGACCCGTGCATGCAGGCCAGCACCCGCGGCTCCCACCGCGCCAACCGCTCCACCAGCTCATCCGCGTTGCGGATCGGCGCGTAGGGAAACGCCTGCCGCATCGCTTCGCTCGGGTCCCATATCGCGGCGGCCGAGTCCGTCAAGGCTGGCATGCCCGCGCCGGGCTGGCTGAAGAGATCACCGCACAGCAGAACCCGGTCGGTCTCGTCGAAGAGGTAGCCGCACTCCATCCCATGAGGCAGATGTGGCGTGTCGACCCAGCGCACCGTGCGCCGCCCCAGTGACAGCGTCTCCCCGTCAGCCAGCCCCCGCGCCGCCCGATCGGCCACGTCGTTGACCGACACGAGTGCCGCAAGCTGGCTGCACAGCGGCTCCGATTGGGGAGCCGCGGCCAACCACTCGTTGAGCGATCCACACTCGTCCGCCTCGAAGTGCGAGAAGGCGATCCAGCGGAGCCGCTCCAGAGGCAGGACGCCGGCGACGGCGTCCCGGATCGCGGGGAAGAGGCCCCTTGGGCCAGTGTGGAAGAGCAGGGGCGCGTCGTCGACGAGGAGGAACTGGTTGAAGGTCAGGCCTCCAGGGATGACCTCGGGGGGCACCGGGGTGCTGATGCGAAACAATCCGGTGGCGATCTCGCTCACGTCGGGTCCCGTCTGGGTGATGGTCGTAGCCATTGAACTCTCCTTTCCCAACACGTGCCGGAAGCGTCCAGGGCGTTACACCCCGGACCCGGCGCGATAGACTTCTTCCGTGACCCCGCCGGATGAGCCCGATTCGCTGGCCGACGCCCACGCGGCGGGGCTGATCCACCGGGACGTCAAGCCGGCCAACATCTTCGCCTGCCACTGGGGCCAGAAGTGGGACTTCGTGAAGGTCCTGGACTTCGGCCTGGTCAAGACGCGGTGGAGCCTGGGCGAGGACGAGCGACTCACGACCGAGGGAGTGATCGCCGGCACCCCGGCCTACATGGCGCCGGAGACGGCCCTCGGCGAAACCACCTTCGACGCTCGAGTCGATCTCTATGGACTCGGGTGCGTGGCCTACTGGCTGCTGACCGGAGATCGTGTGTTCGACGGGACGACACCCATGGAGATGGTCCTCCACCACGTCAAGACCCCCCCCGTCCCGCCCTCCCAGCGTGTGAGCTGGCCGATCCCGGAATCCCTCGAGAAGCTCGTTCTCTCGTGCCTGGCCAAGGATCCGGAGGATCGACCCCGGTCGGCCGAGTGGTTGGGCGATCGCCTCGCCGAGTGCCGCACAGCACAACGCTGGACCGCTCGGCGAGCCCGGGAGTGGTGGGAGCGGTACGCCCTCGCCGATCCCGGGCCGCCCGGGGGGCCGGACGAGGGCACGCGCACTCACCACACGCCCGCCGGGCCCTTCCCGTCCCTCTGACACCGCACCCCACCCCCTGAAACAAAATCGGGCCTGGTGCTTCAAACACCAGTAGGGCGTCACTCGGCGAGGTCAAAGCCGGACGAATCGAAGGGGGAGGCCGTCCCGAAGGGCCAGGCGCCCTTCGGGGCTCCGAGAGGGGGAAGCGATGAAGCAGACACGCTCGCGGTCGGTCAGGGGTCCCGCGACCCAGGTGAAGCGCGCCGTCCTCGTCCTGATGCTGGTCACGTGCGCCCTCCCGGCCGCCGCCGCCGAGTTCCCGGCGTGGCTCACCCGGGGCGAGTGGTTCGTTCGGGGCGAGATCGGAGCGGCGGCGATCCACGGGACCGGCGGCGTCAGCGACGCGAATCTCGATTCGCTCTGGCGCGGGGCGCGTGCTGGCCGGGCCTTCGGCGAAGACATCATGATCGCCTTCGACCTGGGGTTGGCCAGGGGTTCCAGCGACGGTGGCTTCAGGATGTACACCGGCGGGCTCGAGCTCCGGGCGTTTGCGCGGAGCCGCGTGACGCCCTTCGTCAGGCTGGAGATGGGATTGATGACGGACCGCCTCGGCGGGTGCGGTCTGGGCGGTGTGGGGGGCGGCCTGACCGTCCGCGTGCGCGGGCCGCTGGCCTTGCGTGCGGGCGCCATGTTCAACAGCCACTGCGAGGGCGCGCACAGCCACGGCCCGAGCGGAGCCTTCGTCGGCGTGGATCTCCGGTGGTGACCGTCGAGCCGCCTCGCCCTCCACCCGCAACGAGGCCTGGAAGGTCAACCGGTCAGGGCCGGTGCAGACTCCGCATGACTTTCTACACGGTGGGGAGTGTCCGGGGGCGGTGGGGAGGGGTCGACTCCCTGGCGAAGACCGTGGGCCAATCGACGCGGGCGGTGGACTGCATTAGGACGAAGAGGGTGACGACGGCTCCGATCGTGAGCGTCAGGCCCGTGTAGCCCTTGAGGAAGAACGAGTAGCTGAAGAGAACCAGGAACACCACCTGGGCCAGGCCGGCCCGCGCGAGGGCGTAGCGGACTCCGGCAACCACCCGCAGGTAGCTCACGGCCAGGAAGACGCTGGTCATCGCGGCCAGGCCGAAGGCCACGTGGACGTTGACGTGATCTACGAGGTAGGCCAGGAGAAGGTGGAAGGAAAAAAAGGCCGCCGAGAGGAAGAACCAGTGCATCGGGTGGAGGGACGGGCCCTGGACCATCCCAAGGATCACCAGGGCGCTCATGAAGAAGATGAGCGCTACCGGGGCAAAGAAAGTCACCCGGGCGGCGAACGGGCCGGGGTTGAGCCGCGCCGGGGGGTCGAGGCCGATCTTCTGCCCGGTGACGAGGCTCTCGAAGATCCAGGTGAGCCGCCGCCCGGGCCCTTCGGTCCGGAGCGTCGTGGGGGACAGTGTTCCCGCGGGAAAGTCCACGTCTTCGAAGTCCGTGGTCATGGAGAGCTCGAAGTCGCGGATCCGGCTGACCCCGGCGGTCCCGAAGGAGTAGGTCCACGGTCCGAGCCCCCGGGTGCGGTAGGCCACTTCGATCTCACCCTCAGCCCCAGCCGGGAGGGACACGCGTGCGGAGGCGTACTCTGCCAGGTCGCCCTGGAGGGACAGGTCCCGGTCGTCGAAGCGGATGCGGAATCCGTCGTAGATCGCCGCGGAGGAGGGGAAGGGAACCCTCAGCCCCAGCGTGCGCGGAACGTCGTCAGGATTGCGGACCCGATAGCGGGCCTGATACTCCGCACCCCAGGTCGCGTACCAGAGGAGCCCCTTGCGTCGTGGGTCCAGCTCGAACGCGACGTCGATGCGGGTCGAGTCGAGGGGCACGGGGCTCGTCTTCGTGACCCTTCGTGTGACTTTCCGGGTCGATGTCTTCCCGTCCTCCATCTTCCCCTGGATGGTCTCGACTTTCGTGCCCGGCCGCTCGACCCACACCTCCGGCGGAATCTGCTCGTGCCGCCCACCCCAAAGCTGCGCCACCTCGAGGGCCAGGTGATGATCGGCCTCGCCACTGCGGTGCACGATCGAGCTCCCCAGGATCAGCCACGCGACGCACGTGCAACAGAAGATGAATATCACCGCCAGCAGTCGGCTTGGGCTCATGGGTTCGTCCTCCACCCCACAAGCTAGGCCGCGCTTGCGGACCCGCCTGACCGCGACATGAGAAAAATGTGACGAGGAAGTGAGGGAGCAAGCTCCGTCATCCTGAGGAGCTTCCGCTTGGACGAGCGACGAAGGACCTCTCGATAGCGGTATTGGGAGATTCTTCGCGCCATCCCCACGCGTGAGGCACTCGGAATGACGGGGTGCCTCGCTCGGAGGCGAGCGTCCCTGGGGCCCCGATCGGTTCAGCCCGAGCGGCGCTCGACCTCGAGGAGCAGCGCCACGACGGTCTTGCCCTCGCGGATCTCGCCCCGGCGGATCATCTCCCGGGCTTCCTCGAGGGAGAAGACGGCGGCCTCGATGTTCTCGTCGGCCTCGGGGCGGGGGGGGGCCTGCTCGAGGCTCGTGGCCCGATAGAGGTGCATCACCTCGTCACAGAAGCCCGGTGTGGGCCAGAAGACGAGCAGAGGCTCGAGGGAGCCGGGCCGGAGCCCGACCTCCTCCTCGAGCTCGCGGCGGGCCCCCTCCTCCGGGGTCTCGGGAGGATCGAGGCGCCCCGCCGGGACCTCCCAGACCTGCTCGTCGACCGCGTAGCGGTACTGGCGGATCAGCACGACCCGCCCGTCCTCATGGACCGGGAGGGCCGCGATCGATCCTCGCTGCCGGACCACCTCGCGGCGGCCCCGGATGCCGCCCGGCTCCTCGACGTCGTCGACGTCCAGGTCGAGAATGCGCCCGGAGTAGACGCGCTCGTGGCCCAGCACCCGCCCCTTCGGCTTCTCCTCGCTCACGGCCGCGATGATAGCAGGGGCGCTCTCACGCCGCGCGAATCCGTGCGAGCACGGACGCGAGGTCGGGCGGCAGGGGGGCCTCGAACTCGGCCCGCTCACCGGTGGCCGGGTGGACGAAGGCGAGGTGCGCCGCATGCAGAGCCGGCCGTTCCAGCGACTGGAGGGCGTGGCGCGCCGCCGCACGACGCGACGACGGCATCCGCGTCCCTCCGTAGGTGGCGTCGCCGGCCACGGGATGGCCAATCGAGGCCAGGTGGACGCGGATCTGGTGCGTGCGGCCCGTGTGAATGCGCACCCGCAGCAGGCAGGCACCGTCGAGGGGCTCTTCGCGCTGCCAGGAGGTCCGGGCCTCGCGCCCTCTCGAGGCCCCGGCCGCCATCTTCTTCCTGTGAACAGGGTGACGGCCGATCGGGGCGTCGATCTCACCGCTCCGCGCCCGGGGGACGCCGAGGACGAGGGCGAGATACTCCTTCTCGACCCGGCGGGAGGCGAACTGCGTGACCAGGTCCCTGTGGGTCGCGTCGTCCTTGGCCACCACCAGGAGCCCTGACGTGCCCCGGTCCAGGCGGTGCACGATCCCCGGACGCAGGACGCCGCCGATCCCCGAGAGGTCGCTGACGTGGCGCAGCAGCGCGTTCACCAGCGTTCCCGACCGGGTCCCGGCCCCGGGGTGAACCACGAGCCCGGCGGGCTTGTTCACCACCAGCAGGTGCGGGTCGTCGTGGACGATCTCGAGAGGGATGTCCTCGGGCTCCGGGAGGGCTGGAGCCGGGGGCGGCACGTGCACCACCACGGTCTGCCCTGGTTGGAGGCGCTCGGAAGGCCGCGACGGGGCTCCCCCGACGAGGACGTGGCCTTCCCCGATGAGCGCCTGGAGGCGGGCGCGGCTCTGGGACGGGAGGCGGCGGGCCAGCCAGACGTCGAGCCGGACACCGGACGCTTCCGCGTCCGTGACCAGCGTATGGTTCTCTCCCAATGCCTAGGTCGAGGCGGGCGCCTCGACCCTTTGGGTGCGCATGAGGCGGGGCGCCAGGACGGCGGCTCCCAGGATCAGGACGATCCCGATGAGCTGGGACGTCGACAACGCGCCGTTGAACCAGGTGCCCCTGTCCGGGTCGCCGCGCCAGAACTCGAGCACGAACCGCGTCGCCGCATAGAGCGCGACGTAGGCGAGCATGACCTGTCCGTGGAACTTCTTCCGAGGGGCCAGCCAGAGCAGAAACCCGAGGATAAGAAACGCCGCGACGGACTCGTAGATCTGGCTGGGGTGCAGAGGCGTGTCGAGCGGCGTTCCCACGGCGCGGGCCGAGTAGACGTCGGTGAAGGTGACCGCCCACGGCACCTGGGCGGGCTTGCCCCAGCAGCAGCCGGCGGCAAAGCAGCCCAGCCGTCCGATGGCCTGGCCCGTGATGACCCCCGGGGCCAGGACGTCGACCACTGCCCAGCCCTGGAGCTTGTGTCGCCGGATGTACCACCAGGCGACGAGGATGCCGCCGATGAGGCCCCCGTAGAAAACGCCCCCGCTCTTGAAGAGGGTCCAGAGCTCCGCCGGGCTCGTGCTGAAGTAGCGCCAGTCCACGAGGACCAGGAGCAGCTTGGCCCCGATGAGTCCGGCGATCAGGACCCAGACCGCCATGTCCGTGACACGGGTCGAGTCGAGTCCGGCTTTCTTCGCCTGCCGCGAGGCCACCCAGAGCCCGGCCAGGAACGCGATGGCCAGGAGCACACCGTAGGTGTGCAGCGTGAAGGCCGGAACGGTGAAGCCGAGTAGGTCGAACTCCGGAATGGTCAGAAGCCGCGGATGCATCTCAGTCGATCCTCTCTGACGTCGGGGCCTCGGATTTGCCCGTCTGAGACTCGCGCACCATGTCCAGGATGAGGAGCACGACACCCACGGTGATGGCCGAGTCCGCCACGTTGAAGTCGGGCCAGGCGCGCTCCCGCCAGAACACGTGGACGAAATCCACGACGTACCCCATACGCACCCGGTCGATCAGGTTGCCGATGGCGCCCCCGAGGACCAACGCCAGCGCGAGCCGGGGCAGGCGGGCCGACGGGGGCAGGCGCACGAAGTAGTAGGCGATGGCCAGAAGCGCGCCGAGGCTGAGGGCCGACAGCAGCACCGGCTGGTAGGGGAGGTCGGCATTGGACAGGATTCCGAAGGCCGCGCCGCGGTTGCGAACGTGGCTGAGGCTCAGGAAGCCGTCGATGATCGGGCGGTATTCGTGCAGCGCGAACGAGCGGACGATCAGCGCCTTGGTGAGCTGGTCGAGGAGCACCACCGAGGCGAGCAGACCGAGATAGGGGGCCAGTCGTCTCATGCCTGGGCCAGGACCTCCGCGCACCGTTCACAGACCTCGGGCGGACTCAGTGTGCCCACCTTCTCGGAGAACGTCCAGCAGCGCCCGCACTTGGAGCCGGCCGCCCGCTCCACGTCGACTCGTAGGGGTCCGTCCCCGTTCTCCTCCAGGCGAACGCCGCTGACGATGAAGAGGTTCGCCAGGTTGCCGGGCAAGACCGTGCTGTCCTTCTCGTGATCGCGTAGGGGCGCCAGGGCGGCGGCTGGAGCGGTCACCTTCACCCGAGCTTCCAGGCTGCCCGAGACCTTTTTCGAGTTTCGAGCCTCCTCCAGCGCCTTCGTCGCGTGGGCCCGCGCCTCGAGGAGACTCTCCCAGCGGGCGAGAAGGCCCTCGTCGACGTCTTCCTTCTCCGGGAAGAGCGCCAGGTGGACCGACTCGTCGGTGGGGCCCGGGATCATCGGCCACGCCTCGTCCGTGGTGAAGGGCAGCACGGGGGCAAGAAGGCGGCACAGATCGCCGGCGATTCGGTGCAGCACCGTCTGGGCCGACCGCCTCCGTGGCCCGCCTGCCGGATCGCAGTAGAGCCTGTCCTTCAGAACGTCCAGGTAGAAGGCCGAGAGATCGGCGGCGGCGTACTGCACGAGCTGGTGATAGACCACGTGGAACTCGTACGTCTCGTAGGCCTCCAGGACACGCCGGACGACCTGGCGGTGCCGGTTGAGGGCGTAGCGGTCCAGCTCCTCGAGCCGGTCCTCGGCGACCGTGTCCCGCTCGGGATCGAAGTCGCCCAGATTGGAGAGGAGGTACCGGAGGGTGTTCCGGAGCTTGCGGTAAGCCTCGGCCACGCGCTTGACCATCTCGTCCGAGAAGCGCATGTCCTCGCGATAGTCGACCATGACGGTCCACATCCGCAGGATCTCCGCCCCGTAGGTCTTGATCAGCTTGGATGTGTCCACGTCGTTGCCGAGGCTCTTGGAGATCTTTCGCCCGTCGCCGTCCACCGTGAACCCGTGGGTGATCACCCGACGGTACGGGGCGTGTCCTCGTGTGGCCACACCGATCAGGAGAGACGAGTGGAACCAGCCGCGGTGCTGATCGCTGCCCTCGAGATACACGTCGGCGGGCCAGGGCAGGTCCTCCCTGTGGCCGAGGACGGCGGCGTGGGACGAGCCCGAATCGAACCAGACGTCGAGGATGTCGGTCTCCTTGTCGAAGTCTGTCCCCTTGCACTTCGGGCAGGCGAAGCCGGCGGGCAGGAGATCCCCGGCCTCCCGGGCGTACCAGGCGTCCGCCGTCTCCTCCTCGAAGATGCCGGCCACGTGTCGAACCAGGTCGGCCCGGAGCAGGATCTCGTCGCAGCCCTTGCAGTAGAACGCCGGGATCGGCACGCCCCAGAGGCGCTGACGGGAGATGCACCAGTCGGGGCGCGAGGCGATCATGTTGCGGATCCGCTCCTCGCCCCACGCCGGCAGCCACTTCACTTCGCCGATGGCCTCGAGGGCCCGCTCGCGAAGCGCCTCCTTGTCCAGCGCGATGAACCACTGCTCCGTCGCCCGGAAGATGATCGGCTTCTTGCAGCGCCAGCAGACCGGGTAGGAGTGGGTGTCCTTGCTGGCCTGGAGCAGCCGGCCCGACTCGCGCAGGAAGTCCACGATCGCCGGGTTGGCCGCGAAGACCTTCTGGCCGGCAAAATGCTCGACCTCGTCGAGCAGGCGCCCTCGCTCGTCCACGGGGCAGTAGATGTCCAGGCCGTACTTGAGCCCGGTCAGGTAGTCGTCCCAGCCATGCCCCGGCGCGGTGTGGACGACGCCGGTGCCGGTGTCGAGGGTCACGTACTCGCCCAGGACGCCGGGCGAGTCCCGATCGATCCACGGGTGGCGGAACCGCACGTGCTCGAGCTCAGCGCCCTTGATCTCGGCCAGGGGCTCGCCGAGGGCCAGCGGGGTCTCACCCGGGCTCCCTTCGGCCCAGCGCGTCTGCGCTTGCTCCTTGAGCTTCTTCGCGATCAGGAGGACGTCCTCGGTGCCTTCCACTGGGAAGCAGCCGTAGTCCGCCTCCGGATGGAAGGCCAGCGCCAGGTTGGCCGGGAGGGTCCAGGGGGTCGTCGTCCAGATGACCGCGCACACGCTCTTGCCGGCCAGGGCGGGGTGCGCCTTGGCGAGGCGGTCTCTCTCCTCGTCGGCCAGGGGAAAGCGGACGTCGATGGAGGGGCTGACGTGGTTCTCGTCGTACTCGACCTCGGCCTCGGCGAGGGCGGTCTTGCACGAGATGCACCAGTGGACCGACTTCTTCGCCTTGTACACGAGCCCGTGCTCGGCGAACGTGGCGAGCTGCCGCACGATGGTGGCCTGGTAGGAAGGCGACATCGTGAGGTAGGGGTTCGCCCACTCGCCCAGGACGCCGAGGCGCTCGAACTCGTCGCGCTGGATATCCACGAACTTCTCCGCGTACTCGCGGCACGCCCGGCGGAACTCGATCGGCGACATCTCCCGCTTCCGGGAGCCGAGGCTGCGGTCCACCTGCAGCTCGATCGGGAGCCCGTGGCAATCCCAGCCCGGGCGATAGGGGGCATCGTGTCCGGTCATCGAGCGGCTGCGCACGACCACGTCCTTCAGGACCTTGTTGAGGATTGTCCCGAGGTGGATGTGGCCGTTGGCGTACGGGGGCCCGTCGTGGAACACGAACGACGGCCCGCCCTTTCGAGCCTCTCGAAGCTTCCCGTAGAGGTCGTCCTTCTTCCACGCCTCGAGGCGCTTGGGCTCGTTTTGAGCGAGGTTTCCCCTCATTGGGAACTCGGTCTGGGGCAGGTTCAGTGTGGAACGCAGGTCGCGGGCAGTCATGAAGCGCTCAAACGAGCAAGGTAGCACGCGGCTCGAAAGGGCGTCAAATCAGTGACTACCGGGCAGCCGCCGGGCGTCGGATCGGCTAAAATAGGTCCGTGCCTGGCTTCATGACATCCCGATGGATCCGTTCCGCCGGTCGACTCCTCCTGGCGGTTTCGCTCCTCGCCGCTCCGCTGGCCGCGTGCAACACCGGCGACGAGTGCGCGACGTGTACGAGCGACGACGACTGCGAGATGGGCTTCGTGTGCTCCACGTTCAGCGACGACAGCCAGCGCTGCGGCTCCGGTGTCGGCGCCACCAGCTGCAACGTGCGCTGACGACTACTCCTGGTTGCGGGAGGCGACGTCCGCTGCGATGGCCTCGGCGGCGGCGCTGTGACGGGCGCTCGGGCCCGGGCAGAAGCGCCACGCGAGAGCGCTCCCGATGAGCCCCGAGACGATGCTGAACAGCGGCAGGATCGCCAGCTGGGGGAGGAGAGTGAGCCAGAAGATCTGCGGCCAGCTCCCGCTCTGGAAGGTGCGCTCGGTCCCCGTCAGGCTCAGGGTCACGCTCACCAGCGACGACACGTCGTAGTGGGTTCCGAGGTGAAATCGGGTGGCCACGACCCCGACGAGCGCGACGAACCCTCGGACGAGGAATGCGTAGGCCACGAGCGGGCGCAGGAGATCCCTGAATGGCCGCCCCTCGGCTCGAAGACACACCGCGAAGAATGCCCCGGCCACAGGCGCCATCCACGTGACGCCCACCACCTCGATGAGAAGCGCTGGTGCCGCGCTCTTCTCCAGCAGGACCCGCATCACGGTGACCAGCCAGGCCACCGCGGCCGCGCTCCAGAGCCAGTGGCGGCGCAGCCAGCTGGAGATCGGCCCGCCGAAGACGAGGCCTGCGAAGCCGAGGAGGAGGCACACGGCGGTGAGCACGTAGTAGTGCAGGCTTGCGGAGGCCGAGGACGTGCCCCTGAGATAGGACGGGCCCAGGACGACCAGCGCCGTCGTCTCCGTCTCGCGGAGGCCTTCGGCGGCGAGCCCGGCCAGGAGGAAGGCGAGGCCGGCGGCGCTGGAGGCGATCGAGGCGGTCCGGCGCCATTGGACAGGGAAGCGGGGCCAGAAATGCATGAGGCTGCCCAGGGCCCACGACAGGGCAATGGTAAGCGCCAGGGTACTCACAGAGGCGCAAGGTTATCATGGGCCGCGTGAGCTCCGAGACGAGCGCTGGCCTTTCCCGGGCTTCGCGTGAGGCCGACGACGCCACCCGCGGCAGCGCGATCAAGCTGGCGGCGGAGATCTCCTCCCGTCTGCTGCTCCTTGCCACCACGCTCCTGCTGGCCCGGGGACTGATCCTCGAAGACTACGGAGCCTTTGGACGCCTGGCCGCATACGCCCTGCTGTTCGCGGAGCTGGCCGAGCTCGGCCTCCAGCTCACCGCGACCCGCGCCCTCGTGGCGGGAACCCTGTCTCTTCGGGCCCTGGTGCGGGCACGTGTCGCTCTCTTCGGAGCCTTCGCGATCGTCGTCCTGGGAGCCGCCGCGTGGCTCGCCGCCAGCCCCGCCGCTGGCCGACTGCAACCTCTCGTCCTGACGCTGCTCGTCTTCTATTTCGCGCTGTCCGGTTGGGGGGAGTTCCTCGGGGTCGCGCTGCGCTGCCGCGGGGCCCGTGCGCACGAGGCCATCGTTCTCCTGGTGCTCCGGGCCGGAGGCCTGCTCCTCGTGGCCATGGCCCTTGCTGCCGGCGGGGGCCTCACCACCGTGGCGGCGGGCCTGGCGATCTCGCCCCTTCCCGCCCTGGGCGTGGGCGCCTGGATGCTCCTCCGGCGGCCCCCGGCGGCCCCGGCGCCCAATGCGTCTGTCGCCACGGTGCTCCTGTCGTCGGCGCCTCTGGCCGTCTACGGGGGGCTTCTTCTCCTGAGCACCCGGGTGGAGTTCATCATCTTCTCGATGGTCCGCGACGACGGCTCGACTGCTCTCCTGTTCGCCGCCGTCCAGGTGCTCTGGTTCCTGGCCATGATGCCCACGGCGATCGCGGCGGGGGCCATGCCCGCGTTGACGAGGGAGGCGCTGAAAGGAGGCGCGGGGGTGCGCCAGCGCACGTCGGCCACCCTTGCGTTGCTCGGCGCGCCGGCCGGAGTGGGGCTCGTGCTGGTCGCTCCCGGCGTTCTCGGCTTGCTCTTCGGCTCCCCCTACGAGGCGGCCGCGCGGAGCCTGCGTGTGCTCGCGCTGGCCGTGGTTCCCGTCTTCATGAACGCACTCCCCGTCTGGTCGCTGATCGCCGCGGGCCGCTCGTCGTGGCTCCCTGTATTGACTGGCACGCGAGTGGCGGTGGCGTTCGTGCTGGCGTTGCTGCTGATCCCGAGCTTGGGGGCGGTGGGCGCCGCCGCGGGGCTTGTGCTTGCCGAGGGGGTGCTGCTCCTTCTCGGCGTTCGCGCCTGCGCCGCTGCCGGGTTCCCCGTTCCGGTTGCACGGCCGGTGCTTCTCGCGCTGCTCGCCACCGTTCCAATGGCGCTGGCCGTGTCGGGGGTGCGAGAGAATCTGTTTCTGGCCGTCGCCGTGGGCGTCTTGACCTACGCGGCCACCCTGGCCGGAGCGTGGCGGCTCTTTCCGGCGCTCGCCGCACGAATGCTCGGGGGTTCCGTCGTCTCGGCTCCCGACGAGGAGGGCCGGGCGTGAGCGCAATGGACCTCTCCTCCAGTGAGCCGGCGTGGATCGATATCGAGGCGCTGGAAGCGTGCCGCGCTCGCCTGGCAATGGACGGGAGGAACGTTCTCGTCGTGGCCGGGGAGATCGACGTGGCGGCGCTCGAGACACCGGGATCGTTCGATGCAGCCTGGATCGCTCCGGGCGGCACCCGGGGTCTGGACGTGGCCGCACTTGGTCGCAGGGTGACCGCAGCCCTTCGGCCAGCTTCGCCGGTGGCCTGCGCGATCCCGGGGTGCTGGCCGCTCCCCGCGGTCCTCGAGAAGGCGCTCCGGGGCACCGGCGAGTGGCCGGAGCCGCGACGGGCCCGCGCGGAGGGGAGAGAGGGGCCCTGCCTCTCGGCCTCGTCGTGGCGAAAGGCCTTCGGCCCGGGCTTCTCGTGGCACCATGTGCGGGCCGTGGGTGTGCTGCTTCCGTTGCGACCGAAGGCCGAGTGGGCCGAACGCCACGCTCTCTCCCTGGGACTGCTCGCTGCGGCGGAGCACGTCGTCGCCTCGTGGCCTCTCTTGCGCACCCTGGGTGACAGCCTCCTGCTCGAGGGGGTCAGGCGATGAGCCCAAGACACTCTCGCCAGCCCGTCGTGCTCTACCAGCCCCGCGACGAGGGCGTGCGCATGCCGCTGGGGCTGCTTGCCGTCGCCTCGGCACTTCCCGACGAGCACGTCGTGCTGGTCGATGGCCGGCTCGACCTCGCCCCGGAGGCCAGGGTGGTCGAGCTGGCCGCCGATGCAGCCTGCCTGGCAGTGACGGTCCGGACGGGCCAGCCGCTGCGCGACGCGCTCAGCGTCAGCCGGGCCGCGCGGTGGGCCAACCCCCGTCTCCCGGTCATCTGGGGGGGGCCGCACGCCACCTTCCTGCCGGGCCAGTGCCTGGCCACGGGAGACGTGGACGGCTGCGTCGTCGGGGCAGGAGAGCAAGCCATTGGCGCGTGTCTCGCTGCGATTCGTTCGGGAAGCGGGCTCGGGGAGGTCGCAGGTGTCGCCGTCCCCGGCCAGGAGTCCGTCAGAGCGCTGCTTCCCCCGGCGGCCGATCGCGTGCGCCCCGCGGAGTACGGCCTCCTCGATCTCGCCCGGTACTTCAGGGTGCGCGGAGGCCGGCGGCTCGACTACTCGTCGAGCCGTGGACGGACTGGGGCAGGGGCAGAGGCCGGGCGCTGGTGGACCCTGCCTCCGGACCGCGTCGTCGCCGAGGTGAGCGAGCTGGCCGACCGGCACGCGCTCGAGGCGGTCCTCTTTCAGGAGGAGGACTTCTTCGCGGACGCCTCCCGGGTCGACGCGCTGGCCCGCGGCCTCGTCGACGAGGGCCGCAGGGTGAGTTGGGAGGTGGGGGCTCGGCCGGAGGACGTACTCAGGACCGGTGCGGAGGGTCTACGGCTTCTCCGCGAGAGCGGGTGCGGGCGGATCCACGTCCTCATCACTCCGGGGAGCGCGCTGCTGGGGGAGAGTCGCCAGAAGCTGCTCGAGGCCGGATCGCTCCTGAACGCCGCGAGGGTGGCCGGGCGATTCGTACTCTTCGTGGACGCCCCGCGGCCGGACTACGACGGCATTGCCGCTGCCGATTCGGTGGCCCGCGCGTTGACGGCCATCAACCCGCGGTTCGAGACGCCCCTCGAGCGCAGGCGGGTCTATCCTCCCGAAGAGGATGCCGCCGGGCCCGCCGATCTCCAGGGCTGGGTCGAACAGGAGCAGGCTCCGTGGCCGAACCCCCGGGCCGAGCGCCGGCTGCGGCGTCGGCTCTTCTTCCTCACCGAGGCACAGCGCCCCCCCGGGCGGCTGCTCGGCAAGCGCCTGGTGCACATCCTGGCCCGGGCCCGTGTGAAGGCGGGCTTTTTCGTCCTCGACATCGAGCGCCTGATCGTGGAGACCTCGACGATTCTCCGCACCGGCCGGCGCTGGCGTGCACCCCGGGTCGACTGAGACTGACGTTGCTATAATCCTCGCATGCAGCGAGACGGTGTGGGAGAGACAGTATGAAAGACTTGGGCGAGATCCTCTCGGCGATGGTCGGTCAGAAGGACAAGATTGCCGATCGCGGAGAGCTCCTTCTCGACATGTCGGACCTGATCGTCAAGGCGGTCGGCTAGGCCTTCAACTGCAGGCCGGACGAAGTCGCCATCCTGCTGATGACGACCGACGGCAAGCATCTCCGCTTCGTCGCTCCCCGCGCCTTCGCCCAGCTCGGCACGATCCCCCTCACGAAGCGCGATGCGATCGCGGTCCGCGTGGTCACGAGTCGCAAGGGCGAGGTGATCAACAACGTGCCGATGGTGAAGCACGTGACGTTCTTCGAGAGCGTCAAGCTCCGCGACCAGCCGACGCCAACCCAGAAGATGGTGACGACGCCGATACTGGTTCGGCAGCAGGTGATCGGCGTCGCGGAGATCAGCCGCAAGGGAGCAAACGCCGGGGCCGCTGGTGCGGACTTCACCGATGCGGACCTGAAGCGGGCCCGGGAGATCTTCGAGCGGCTCGCTCCCTACTTTGCGGAAGCCCGGCCCGACGACTTCTAGCTAGTCGTCCACGAGGACGAATCCCGAGTCGTCCGTGTAGAACGCCCGACCCGCTGGCGAGAGGGGCTGGGCCTTAGCACGGAAGGTGTTCCCGGCCGCGGTGACGGTGAAGCGGTACTGCTGGCGGACCCAGCCGTTTTCGCTCCGCCTGGCGGTGAGCGGCAGATCGCCCGCCTTCAACAGCTCGTCCAGCGTGCCATACCGGCCCGTCCTTCTACGATGTGCCTTCTGTGCGCTCAGGATCCATGCGAGGCCGCGCACCGCCGGCTGCTCGGCCGGGCCGTGGCGGGGAATGCGCGGACGTCGCTTGTACTGGCCCGAGGAGCCGAAGCTCGAGCTAGAGCCGGAGCCTCTGCCCGAGCGGTACTGGTCGGCCAGCGCGTTGCCAGCCGCCCGGCCGTCCGGAGCCTCTTGCGGGAGCTGGTCGAGAAAATCGTCGGCCGGCGGTGGAGGTGGCGCCGCCTGAGGGGGCGGCGGCGCCGTCTGAGCTCCGGTCGACCCGACGGGTGCAGGCTGCTGTTGGACGGGCACCGTCGACCGCGGCGCGGCAGTCGCGCTCCGCGGCCTGGTGGCGGGTGCAGAAGCCGCCGGTTGCTCGGGAGTGTCCGACGACGCCGGAGCGACGGTGGGCGAGGCGGCTGGGAGAGTGGGCGTCGCTCCCTCCGGAGGGGTCGTGAGCTGAGCCACCGCCTCGGGCGGGGCCTCCGCTGCGGGCTCCCCTGGCCTCAGAAAGAACCACGCCCCCACGGCGAGGATTCCCAGCAGGACGACGGCCGCGTGGAACCGGCGGCGGCGAGATCCGGGTCGGGGGCACCGGTGCTGTCCCGCCCTGCTCGAGGGTCGGGGCGGGCGCCGCCTCCGGAGCTGCAGGGCGATTCCCCGCGCCAGGCCCTTCCCGCCGCTTCGCTCGGGTTGGCGACGTGTCGAGGAGATCGTGCCCTGCGCCGTGGGCGGGCTGGAGATCGTCGGCGCGTTCGGCGCCGTGAGCGTCGCCGTGGGCACATCGGTGGTGCGCACCGTGGGGATCTGGCCAGGCTGGGTCAGAGCCAGGAGCTCGTCGGCCATCTCGCGCCCGGTCTTGTAGCGTGTGGCGACCTCCTTCGAGAGAGCCTTCTTGACGATCCGCACCGCCTCGTCCGGGATCGAGGGATCGATCTCCTGCAGGGCGTCCGGCTCCGCGGTGATGACCTTGAAGATCAGCGCCGTGATCGAGTCTCCACGGAAGGCCTTGCGCCCGGCGAGGAGCTCGTAGAGCACGCACCCGACGGAGAAGAGGTCGCTTGGCCCCAGGACCTTCTCGCCCTTTGCCTGCTCCGGGCTCATGTACGACGGGGTCCCCAGAAGGCTCCCGGTCGCGGTCAGGTTGTCGGCCGACTCGGTGGCCCGGGCGATACCGAAGTCCGCGACCTTCACCCGCTCCCCGGCCTCCACCATGATGTTGGCGGGCTTGATGTCGCGATGGACGACGCCGTGCGTGTGGGCGAAGTCGAGGGCGTCGGCGACCTGGGCGGTGAGCCCGGCTGCCCGCTCGACGGGGACCTTTCCGCTCTCGGCAATGATGCGGTCGAGCCCCACGCCGTCGATGAACTCCATGGCGATGTAGCTGAGGCCGTCGGTGTTCCCGATGTCGTAGATGGTGACGATGTTCGGGTGCTTGAGCTGGGCCGAGACCGTGGCCTCGCGCTTGAAGCGGACGAGGAGCTCGTCCAGGCTCGCCACCGAGGCCGCCAGGCCCTCGAGCCGGATGGTCTTGATCGCGACCATGCGCCCGAGGGTCGTGTCCTTGGCCTTGAAGACGGTGCCGAACGCACCGGCCCCGAGCTTCTGAATGATCTGGTAGCGCCCCGCGATCTCGCTCGGCAGGGGGGCGGCTGGCTTGCTCTCGCTCACTTTACTCGCCTCCCCTCTAGTGTCCCGTTACAGAAGTTAGCATCAGGAGTCTGTTTGGTCGATAGCGATCGTTCGTTGAGCGAAGCGGGCGATGCTGGCCAGGATCTGATCGGCGGTCTTGGTCCACACGAA
>CAUZDW010000049.1:0-29467 GCA_963578825.1 Vicinamibacteria bacterium | reverse complement strand
GGAAACAGCCAACACTGTGTGCTATCGTCGGGCATCTGAAAGCTCCTGTGTTTGTGGGGTCCGGCCTTTATCCAAAGCCATTCTCCACCCAGGGGCTTTCTTTTTGGGTCCTACCGACGAAGTATTCGGGCTAGGGCTTGCGGACGATCTGGAGCACTGCCTCGGCCACGGCGCTGCCCTTGAGGACCGCGGCTGCCCGGGCAATCTGCTGGACGGCTGCCTCGACGCCGGCTCCGCCCTCGATCTCTGTGCGGGCCCGCTGGAAGTGCCGCTGGACGACGCTCTCACCGGCGGGCCCCAGAAGCGCCACGCATTCGTCCCGCACCCGGGTGAGCTGGGTGAGCGGTGGCACGGCTTCCTGCGGTGTGGCGCTCTCTCGGGTTGTGGCTGGCTCCGTCGGGGCAGCAGGCTCCCCTGGCGTGGTGGGCTCCCGCGTGCTGGGCGAGACCGGCGCGGCAGGGTCGGGAGACGCTGGCGATTCCTTCAGGCGGATGAGGCCGGTGGCGACCAGGCCATAGAGCAGCTTCGCTGCGTCGAACACGGACAGCTTCGCCGCTCCCGCGATGGCCCGCAGGCTGCTCTGGCCGTCGATCTTGGACAGGAGCAGCCACTCCATCGTGTTGAGGTTGATCTGGCCCTCGCGGTTCTCGAGAATGACGAACTCCGGCACCCGGCCCACCGAAGGGATCTTCTTTGAGAGCACCCGCCATTCGTCCAGGCGTCGTGCAGCCTCCATGAGCAGGCTGGTGTTACTTCTCTGGATGGTCTCGCGAGGCGGGGCGGTCTCGGCGTCGAATCGGCACTCGCCCTGGCGCCAGATCGCCAGTGCGTAGACCGCTTCCTCGCCCCAGAGCTCGGCGAGCTCGGCGTGGATGATCTGCCCGTTTCTCAGGTAGATCTGGCCTTCCTGATCGCCGTCAACGAGGTGGAAGACTCCGGTCTTCCCGCTCACACCTACGAGCTGAATGATGTCGGGAAGGTGAAGCTCAGCGAGAGAGCCTTGAAAGGCCATGGGTCGAAGGGAGACCTGGGCCGCTAAGTGCCTTGGTTACTTCAAATTAGAGGAAACGAGGCTGCCAGCCCGGCTCGGGGATGTCAACCCTAGTTGCCTCACGCAGACGTCGTCTTGGCCGTCGAGGCGTCTGCCCGCGCCGCGTTTCGGCGCTCCCGGTCCCTTGGCAGCAGGATGCTGTGCCGCTTGATCATCTCGTTGAGTGTCGTGGGCTTGAGACTCAGTAGCCGGGCGGCGTCCTTCTGTACCCCCCCCGTCGCCTCCAGCGTGGACTCGATGAGCCGGCGCTCGAAACGGGCGATCACCTCGCGCAGGTTGATGCCCTCGGGCGGCACGGCGACCTGGGGCATCTGGAAGCTCGGGCTGGAGCGGACGTGCTCGGGCACGAGGTCCTTGTCGATGACCGGGGTCGTGGTCAGGACCACTCCGCGCTCGATCACGTTCTCCAGCTCGCGGACGTTGCCCGGCCAGTCGTAGTCCAGAAGCGTCTGGAGCACGTCGGGAGTGACGCCTTCCACCACCTTCGCGTTCTCCTCCGCGTACTTCTCCGTGAAGTGCTGCACGAGGGCCGGGATGTCCTCCTTGCGCTGACGCAAGGGAGGCAGCGGGACCGCTATGACGTTCAGCCGATAGAACAGATCCTCCCGGAAGGTGCCCTCCTCGACCGCCCGTCGCAGGTCCACGTTCGTCGCCGCCACGATACGGACGTCCACCTTGACCGTCTCCACGCCTCCCAGGCGCATGAAGTCTCTCTCCTGCATCACGCGCAGGAGCTTGGACTGGGTCTCGAGAGGGACGTTGCCGATCTCGTCGAAGAAGAGGGTGCCCTTGTCCGCCAGCTCGAAAAGGCCCTTCTTCGCGTATACGGCGCCGGTGAATGCACCCTTGACGTGGCCGAAGAGATTCGACTCGAGGAGGTCGTGGGGGAGGCTGCCCGAGTTCACCACCACGAAGGGCTTGTCCTTGCGCGGGGAGTTGGTGTGGATCGCCTTGGCCACCAGCTCCTTGCCGGTGCCGCTTTCGCCCGTGATGAGAATGGTGGACCGGGACGGCGCGACCTGCGCGACGAGCTGAAAGACCTGGAGCATGCGCGGGCTCTTGCCCACGAGCTCCATGAACCGTCCCTGGTCCCGGAGCGCAGAGCGCAGCTCGCGGTTTTCATCTTGAAGCCGGCGCTGGTTGAGACCGTTGGCGAGAGTGTGGAGCAGCTCTTCGTGCTTGAAGGGCTTCGCCACGTAGTCGAAGGCGCCCTTCCGCATGGCGGCGATCGCCGTCTCGACCGACGCGTAGGCGGTGATCATCAGGATCACCAGCTCGGAGTCGATCCTCTTCAGCTCCTCGAGGACGGTCATGCCGTCCATCTCGGGCAGCATCATGTCCACGATGGCGGCGGAGTAGGAGCCCTTGCGGACCAGCTCGAGGCCGTCGGGCCCGTTCGGGGCGAGCGAAACCTCGTACCCAGCCTGGGTCAGCAGGGTTCCGAGGACGTCGCGCATCACCTCCTCGTCGTCGACGACGAGGATCGACTCCTGACTCATCTCAACCCTGCTGTGCGGCCTCGGAAGCGACGAGGGCGGGTAGTGCCACCTGGAACCTGGTGCCCTGGCCCGGCGTGCTGTCCACGAAGATGGCGCCCCCATGCTCCTGGATGATGCCGTACGAGACGCTCAACCCGAGGCCCGTGCCCCGCCCGATCCCCTTGGTGGTGAAGAAGG
The DNA here is from genome assembly GCA_963578825.1 of Vicinamibacteria bacterium. Lineage (GTDB taxonomy): Bacteria > Acidobacteriota > Vicinamibacteria > Fen-336 > Fen-336 > JAJDNS01. The sequence continues at coordinate 26,740 of CAUZDW010000049.1, read as the reverse complement.
GGTCGTAGATGCGGCGGAGGTGATCGCGGCGGATGCCGTGCCCGGTGTCCTTCACCTCGACCACGACGGTGTCGGTGTCCGCGGAGGTGACGAGGGTCAGCCATCCGCCGCGGGGCATGGCGTCGCGGGCGTTCAGGATCAGGTTGAAGAACACCTGCTGGATCCGGTTCTCGTTGCCCCGGATGGAGAGCAGGTCCTCGGCGAGCTCGCGGCGCACGCGGATCCGCGAGCCGGACAGCTGGTGCTCGACGAGCGAGAGCACGTCGAGAAGAGCCTTGTTGACGTCGACCTGCTCGAACTCGGTGCCGGATGAACGGGAGAAGTTGAGAAGGCTGTTGACGATCTTGGCGGCGCGGAAGCTCTGCTTCTCGATCTTGTCGAGAAGCTCTCCTCGAGTGTCCGACTCCTCCATCTGTCCGCGGAGGAGCTGGGTGTACGACGAGATGCCGGCCAGCGGGGTGTTCACCTCGTGAGCAACACCCGCGGCCAGCAGACCCACCGACGCCATCTTCTCGCTGTGCTGGAGCTGCTCCTCCAGCCGAGCCCGCGCGGTGACGTCGTCGAGGATGAGGATCGTCCCGCTCTGCTCGGCGGCTCCGGACTGGAAGGGCGCCACCGAGACGTTCACCATGAGGCTGCGGCCGTCGGAAGAGGGCAGGTGCAACTTGTAGACGTGGGCGATCTCGCCCTGGTCTCCCAGGTCCAGCGTGCCCCGGAGCGCCTCCATGAACTTGTCAGGGAAGACCTCGGCAAGGGGTCGGCCGCGCACGTCCTCACGCTTGCGGCCGTAGAGGGACTCCATGGCCCGATTCCAGCTCGTGATCTCCCCGTCGAGACCGAGAACGACGATCCCCGAGTCGAGGCTTTCCAGGACGTTTTCGTTGTAGTCTTTCAGCTCGCGCAGCTCCTCGGTCTGGGAGCTCAGACTCCGGTAGAGCCGGCCGTTCATGATGGCCGTGGCGGCCTGTGCCGCCAGGGTCTTCAGGGTGTCGACCTCTTCGCTGTTGAGCGGGTCGAGCCCGTCCTTGCGCCCCACCCCGAGCACGGCGACCACGTCGCCCTTCACCCGGCAGGGGAAGAGCCACCCGAGGCCCAGTCGCGCCAGGGTCGGATGGTTTTGCGGCTTCGATTCCACGTCGACGGCCTCGCCCGCCCGCAGCCGATCGAGCAGGTCCTGATCGCTGAGGCGCGCCTCGCTCGACCGCGGCACACCGCGTGCCCGAAAGGGGACGAAGACTCCGTCGGGGTCGGCGAGAAAGAGCACCATCTCCCGAAGTCCGAGGGCCGCACCCACGCCCTGGAGCAGCCGCTCGCTGGTTCGCTCGAGGTCCAGGTCGGCGTTCAGGTCCTCGGACAGCCTCACGAGGGCCTTGCGCGAGCTGTAGCGCTCGCGGTAGAAGAGCCGCTCGAGGGCCTCCTGGACCCGACTCTTGACCGGGGTGAACAGCAGCACGACGACCAGCGTGCTGAGGAGTGCGATCACCGTGTTGTGCGGCTCCTCCCACAGCACGTCGGTGAGGCCCGCTGTCAGCAGCGCCAGGCTGACGAGCACCGCCATCGCCAGCACGAATCCGAGGGCTCGGCGAACGATCAGCTCGACGTCCATCAGACGGTGCTTGACTACCGCGTACGCAAGGGAGAGCGGAATGAGCGCGAGCGGCACGTATCCGGCAAGCTCCATGGCCATTCCGGGCTCACGGCCGATGGCAAACGGCAAGGCGTAGAAAGCCAGGAACGGCACGACGCCACCACCAGTGCCCCAGATCAGCCACTTGACCTGCCGTCGCGCGGTCAGGCTCCGGGTGCGACGATAGGAGTCCACCAGGACCGCGAAGGCCATGGCGAAGAAGAACGCGAAATAGAGGGGCTGAATGCGGTCGATGGCGGCGACGATGCTCCAAAGCGCCCCTGGATCCTCGCCGGTCGCGAAGAGCGCCTGGCTCATGGCCGCCGCCCCGGCCAGCACCAGCGCCGGCATGTAGAGAGCCGGCACCATCCACAATCGTTGCGCGCGCAGGCGTCGCTCGGGGAAGGTCAGGCAGAAGTGCAGGAACACGACGGGCAGGAACAGCCTCGCCAGATAGTCGGCCCAGAAGAGCACCCAGTCAGGGGTCGTGAGCTTCCCCGTGTAGGACGTCGAGTACACGAGGAAGAAGAGCACGCAAACGCTGTAGAAGTGCAGGGACGAGCGGTCGGCGGGACGACGCAGCATCACGACGGTGCCCACGATCAAGGAGAAGAAGCCCACGAGAGACAGGTAGTAGAAGGCCGAGACGTTGCCCTTGGGAAGCGGGCTTACCGGGACATCGAGAGCCCGCATCTCGTCGGCGCGCAAGAGGGAGTAGGTGACCCGCTCGCCGGCTCGTCGAGAGGCCAGCATCGCCTCGAGGGCGGATTGGCTCAGGACCTCCTGGCCGTCCACCGCGAGGAGGATGTCCGACACCCGCACGCCCGCGCGAGAGCCCGGTCCGCCAGAGGCGACTCGCGTGGCGACCAGGCCCTGGGGAGCCGCTTTCCAGTAGACCCCGTCGTCCATCAGGCTCCAGGTGGCCTTCAGGACGATGTTGTAGACACCCAGGGACGCAAGCGCGAGCCCGCAAACGATGACAAGGGCGTTCTTGAGTCGGTGCTGCTTCATGTCAGGGTCCGTGCCCGCTGTAGACACTTCAAGCCAACGGCTCTATACAGCAAGGGACGTGCCTGGAAAGAAGGGCCTGTTCTTGCAATAAGTATCTGTTTTTCAGGTGGTTCGCCCGAACTGGACTTCATTGAATCCAGCCGACCGTATCTGAAACCAAATCGTTGAATCGCCCGCGACGCCAAAAAAAAGACCTCCTCGAGGCTCAACCCGTTACCACCCGTCCTGCCACCCGACCCGAGTCTTCTCAGAACCGGACGGAGATCCCCCCAACCACCCGCGTCGGCGGGTCCTGCACAGCCAGCTCGTCGAGGAATCCGACTGCGGACGCCTCGTAGAAGAGATTGCTCACCGCGACCAGCAGATCCCAATCGGCGCTGGTGAGCGGCGCCAGGAAGGGCAGCCGCTGGGTCACCTGCACGTCGAAGCGAGTGGTCGTCCGGCTCTCGAACGACCGCGACGAACGCTCCTCCTCGTCGGAGAGCGCGTTCACGCGGTAAAGAGCCGCCACCCGCGTGTTGCTCCAGCCGATGAAGGTCTCGAGCCGCGCCACGACATCGTGGAACCGGGCGTCCTCCATGCCGGGCGTGAGGGAGCTTACCCGGAAGGCGGCCGGGCTCATTCGCGAGCCTCTCCCGAATGTGTACGTCACGGACCCCTTCACCAGCGATCCGAACTGGTGGCCCGCGGTGATTCCGATTCCCTGCGCGCCGACGTTACCCGCGTTTCGGACACGGAGCCGATTGCCGCCTTCGAATGCGGTCCAGAGCTGGTCGCGCGTGTTCTCGCTGAACACGAACGCACCGACCCGCCCGCCGGAGCGGAAGGAGCGGTCGACCCCGAGGTCCATGCGGAGAGTTCTCGACGGATGCAGGCTGCCATCCATGTGGGCCCAGGTGATGGCCGGCGATGCGGAGGAGACCGAGGAGAGCGTCAGCAGGTCCCCGCCGGGGGCGAGGGTCCGGGTCGCGACCGAGCCGTGGACCAGCGTCTCCGGTGAGCTGCGCACCTCGACCTCGACGATGGCGTCGGCATGGTGCGAGTCCGACAGGAAGCCGATGTAGGTGTAGCGCGTGCCGAACGTGATGGTGATCCGCTTGCCGACCCGCCATCTGTCCTTGACGAAGAACGCGCCAACCGCACGGTCTCCGGCCTGGCTGCTCTCGTCAGGAAGGAGAGCGCGGGTGTAGCCCGCTCCGTAGCCCGCCCCCGTCTGGATTTCGTGGCCGCCGCCGGGCTCCAGGACGAACTCGGCTGCCGTCCTCCAGCTCCGGCCCTCGCTCTCGGCCAGGAGCCCGCCCACGCTCCAGTGGACTCCGTTGGAGAGGCGGCCCTGCAGCTGCAGTGCGCCCATCCCCGTCGGCAGTCCGCCGGGTTCGATGTTCGCGGCGTCGACCCGATTCGACAGCGCCATGAACTCCACCCGCCCGCCCAGCGGGGCGAGCGAAGCGTGCCCCGGGGCGGAGGGGGTGAGCATCGTGGTGACGATGGTCGCCTCCTCCGCCCCGGGCCCGTTGTGCGCGGCGGTCTCCAGCACGGAGCGCCGCTTGTGCCGCATGAGCCACTGCCATTCCGAGACGTCCACGTCCTTTGCCTCGGGCTCATCGGCCTCGGAGGGCCCCTCGCCGGAGGCCTCACCTACGGGCGTGAGGCTCAAAGTGAAGAGCGAGTCGCGATTGGGAAGCACCGTGACGCGCTCCGCGGCCGAGGGCAGGTGACCCGTGCCGAGGGCCCGGAGCGTATAGGAGCCCGCCGGGAGCGAGGGAAGGATGAACTGCCCCTCGCTATCCGAAAGGGTCATGAGGCTTCCGCCGCGGATTCCCGCGCCGAAAACGGAGATGACGGCTCCTGCGACCGGAGCTCCACGAGTGCTCTCGACCCAGCCCACGAGCCCTCCGCCGTCCTCTGCACGTACCGCAGGGCTTGCCAGGCAGGCAAAGACCACGACGGCCACGGCGCAGCGGCGAAAGCTCAATTGTCCGTCCTCCGGAGAGGCTGATCCCCCAGCCATTTCGCACCGTAACAGGGGGGGGAGTGCCTGTCAATATGAGCAGTGCCAGCGGCCTTTTGGTCTTCCTCGGCCGGCCCCCTCGTCGTGCGGCCGCTGCGCCCCTGTGCTATAAGGACACGCTTCAGGGAAAGGCCAATGCCGACCGCCTACGATGTCACAGTGCCCCTCGCCCCCGGACTGCCGGCGTACCCGGGGGACCCGCCATTCGAGATCGAAGCCATTCAGCGGCTCGGCTCCGCGCCCTTCAGCCTCTCCCGCATGAGCCTTGTGACTCACACCGGCACCCATGTCGACGCCCCCGCCCATTTTCTACCCGGGGGGGCCACGATCGACTCGCTTCCCCTGGAGATCCTTCTGGGCAAGGCCCGGGTCGTGGAGATCCCCGCGAGGGAGCGGATCGACCGCGCCGATCTGGAGCCCCGGGATCTTCGTGACGACCTGCGCATCCTCCTGAAGACACGCATGTCCGGCCAGATGCTCAAGCCCGGCTTTCAAGAGGATCACCTCTATCTCTCCGGCGACGCCGCGGCCTACCTTGCCCAGGCCGGGCTCAAGCTCGTCGGCTTCGACTATCTCTCCGTGGATCGCTACGGGGCGCCGGACTACCCGGCCCACCACGCCCTGCTCGAGGCGGGCGTCATCATCGTCGAAGGGCTCGACCTGTCCGAGGTGGAGCCTGGCGAATACGACATGGCGTGCCTGCCCCTTCGGGTTGCAGACGGCGATGGGGCACCGGCCCGGGTGATCCTCCGGTCGCGGGGCTGACATCGGGACTTGTCCGTCGGACACTCAGTTCAAGGAGCTGGCATGACCACCATTGATTCCGTTTTCGCCAGGGAGATCCTGGACAGCCGGGGCAATCCCACCGTCGAAGCCGAGGTCGTTCTCGAAGGCGGGGCCCTGGGCCGGGCCGCCGTGCCCTCCGGCGCGTCCACGGGTGAGCGAGAGGCCGTCGAGCTCCGCGACGGAGTGAAGAAGCGCTACCTCGGCAAGGGCGTCCGCAAGGCCGTGGCGGCTGTGAACGACCTGTTGTCGGCCGAGGTCATGGGTGAAGACGCTCTCGATCAGGCGCTCGTCGACCAGCTGATGATCGATCTCGACGGAACTCCGAACAAGCGAAAGGTCGGGGCCAACGCGATCCTGGCGGTGTCCCTCGCGGTGGCCAAGGCCGCGGCGGAGGCCACCGGGCTGCCGCTCTATCGCTACATCGGAGGAGCAAACGCCCGCACGCTCCCTGTTCCCTGCATGAACGTGATCAACGGCGGGGCCCACGCCGACAACAAGCTGGACCCGCAGGAGTTCATGATCGTTCCGTACGGTTTCACGAACTTCGCCGACGCGATCCGGGCGGGCGCCGAGGTCTTTCACCATCTCAAGGCGGTCCTGAAGAAGAAGGGGTACTCCACCGCGGTCGGCGACGAGGGTGGCTTCGCCCCGGACCTGAAGTCGAGCGAGGAAGCGCTCAGCACGATCATGGATGCGATCAAGGCCGCCGGCTACAAGCCCCGGACCCAGATCGGCATCGCCCTCGATCCCGCGGCCAGCGAGCTCCACGAGGGCCGCAAGTACGTCTTCAGGAAGTCCGGCGAAGGGTCGAAGACCTCGGATCAGATGATCGCGATGTACGAGAAATGGGTGAAGACCTACCCCATCATCTCCATCGAGGACGGGCTCGGGGAGAAGGACTGGAAAGGCTGGGCCGATCTGACGAAGGCGCTGGGCTCGAAGATCCAGCTCGTCGGCGACGACATCTTCGTCACGAATCCCGCTATCCTGGCCGAGGGGATCGAGAAGGGTATCGGAAACTCGATCCTGATCAAGGTGAACCAGATTGGCAGCCTGACAGAGACCCTCGACTGCATGGCCCTGGCGAGTCGTGCCGGCTACACCTGCATGGTGAGCCACCGCAGCGGCGAGACCGAGGACACGACCATCGCCGACCTCGCCGTTGCCACCGGGGCGGGGCAGATCAAGACCGGCTCCGCATCCCGGAGCGACCGCGTCGCGAAGTACAACCAGCTGCTGCGGATCGAAGAGGAGCTGGGCCCGATGGCCCGCTACGCCGGAAAGGCGGTGTTCAACCCGAGATGAGCCCGAAGGGCGAACCGAGCGAAGCCGCTCGGGCGCGGCGAAGAGCGGCCGTGTGGCAATCCTCGGGTGTGAGCTCAGCCCACGGACGTCTCACTCTTCGTCGTGGTCGACGGTGATCTTGAGAGAGCGAAGGAACTTCTTGTCGAGGGGGGTCATCTTGAGCGGGGCCGGCTCCGCCTTTTCGACCCTCACGTCGAAGCCGGCGCCGGGGTCGCTCTCAGTTGGCTTCTCGGTGTGGGAGAAGCCGAGCGTCGCCTCGAGCACGAGAGAGACCCTGTAGCCCTCGGAGCGGATGCGGTTCAGGCAGTGGCTGATCTGCGGCGACTCGGAGAGAACCCGCTGGAGCGTGGCGCTGACTTCCTGTGAGAGCCTGGAGATGTCTTCATCGTCGGCTTTTCGCATCCGAGCAACCTCGTGGAGGGATTATGCGAAGGCGTGGCGAAGCGTGTCAAGCGAACGCCTCACAACGGCGAGCCGGGTGAGCTGGCAATGAGCCGAGCGCGCACCCCCCCGGGCGATGGCCCTTTGCCGTCGCCCCGTCGCACAGCCTCGGGCCTGCCGCGCGAGCGACTCTACGGGCCCGCCGACGTGACCGCCGAGCCGGGAGCGCCCGGCGAGTTCCCCTTCACCCGGGGCTTGTACCCCGGGGGCTACCGTGAGCGGCTGTGGACCATGCGCCAGTACGCGGGGTTCGGTACCGCCGCGGAGTCGAACCGCCGTTTCCGCTACCTCCTCGATCAGGGGACCACGGGCCTCTCGGTGGCCTTCGATCTGCCCACCCAGATCGGCTACGACTCCGACGATCCCCACTCCCTCGGCGAGGTGGGCCGGGTCGGCGTCGCCATCGACAGCCTCGAGGACATGGAGCTGCTGTTCGACGGGATCCCGCTCGACCGCGTCTCAACCTCGATGACGATCAATTCCACCGCTGCCATTCTCCTGGCCCTCTACATCGCCGTCGCCCGGCGTCGCGGGATCGCGGAGGACTCGCTCGGGGGGACGATACAGAACGACATCCTGAAGGAGTACATCGCCCGGGGCACCTGGATCTTCCCGCCCGGGCCGTCGCTGCGGCTTGTCACGGATGTCTTCGCCTACTGCGCCGAGCGCGTGCCCCGGTGGAACACGATTTCCATCTCCGGCTACCACATCCGCGAGGCGGGCGCCACCGCCCCTCAGGAGATCGCGTTCACCCTGGCAAACGGCCTCGAGTACGTTCGCGCCGCCCGGGCCGTCGGCCTGGACCCCGGGCAGCTCGGCAGGCGGATCTCGTTCTTCTTTGCCTGCCACTCCGATTTTCTCGAGGAGGTGGCCAAGTTCCGATGCCTTCGCCGGTTGTGGGCACGGCTCATGAAGGAGACCTTCGGCGTCACCGACCCGCGGGCGCTGCAGTGCCGTTTCCACGTGCAGACGGGCGGGGTCACTCTCACCGCCCAGCAGCCGGACAACAACGTCGTCCGCGTCGCTTTGCAGGCGCTCGCCGCGGTCCTTGGCGGCAGCCAGAGCCTGCACACCAACGCCCGCGACGAAGCCCTCGCGCTTCCCACCGAGGACTCGGCCCGCCTCGCTCTGCGCACCCAGCAGATCATTGCCTTCGAGTCCGGTGTGGCGGACACGGTGGACCCGCTCGGTGGCAGCTACGCAGTCGAGGCGGCGACCGATGCCCTGGAGCGAGAGGCGGTCCGGATTCTCGACCGCATCGAGGCGCGGGGTGGCGCTCTGCGGGCCATCGAGCGAGGGGAGACACAGCGGGAGATCCACGAGTCCGCGTACCGATTCCAAAGACAGGTCGAGCAGGGGGATCGTGTCGTCGTCGGGGTCAACCGCTTCCAGGAGGATGTCGAGACCCCGCCCGGGGACATTCTCCGCATCGACCCCGAGCTGGAGCAGGCGCAGGTCGAGCGAGTGCGCTCTCTTCGAGCACGTCGGGATCCTGCCCGCTGGGCCCAGGCTCTGGACGCGCTCGAGGGCGCCGCCCGCTCCGACGACAACCTGGTGCCTGCCATCATCGAGGCCGTTGTGGCCTCGGCCACCGTGGGCGAGATCGCCGGCCGGTTTCGCGAGGTCTTCGGGGAGCACAAGGAGACGCTCCTCCCGTGAGTGGCCGTACGCTTCCGTGCTGAAGCGACTTCTGTTTCGCCTGCGGGTCGAGGAGGCGATCGCTCTTGCCTTCCTCCTGCCCACGACCTGGCTCACGATCGTCGCCTACGACTACGCTCGGGCGGAGGGCGTTCTCGGTGCACGCTACCCGGGCGGGGTCGTCCGCCTCGGCGTGGCCGTCGTCCTCCTGACGGCGCTGGCCCTCGCGGCCCGGCGATGGCCGGCCTCGGCGATCGTCCGCGGCCTGCGCGAGACGGTGCCCTTTCTTGCCTGTGTGCTCATCTACACGAACCTCCACGACACCATTGGCTTCGTGAACTCCCACGACGTCCACTACTGGCTGATCGCCCTCGACGACATGATGTTCGGTGTGCAGCCGTGCGTCTGGGCGGAGCAGTTCATCACACCGGGCCGCACCGAGGTGATGCAGTTCTTCTATCTGAACTTCTTCTGGATCGCGCCGTCTGCCAGCTTTCTTCTCCTCCTCAAGGGCCGGCCGGCGGCGTTTCGCGCGGCCACCCTGGGCGTCATCATCTGCTTCTATCTGGGCTACGCGTTGTACGTCCTCTTTCCTGCGGCTCCGCCGCGCCTCGTCCTGATCTACGACTTCACGAAGAACCTGCGTGGCTACCCGGTGGGCTTCTCGAATCTCTCGGCCCAGGCGTTCGCCCTTCTGCCCGTCGACAGCCGAGCTGCTTTTCCATCGCTTCACACCGCCGTCTCCCTCGTGGTCCTCATCTACTCCTGGCGCCACCTGCGGGTCTGGTTCTGGATACTGCTGCCCTTCGTGCTGGGCCTGTGGGTGTCCACGATCTACCTCCGCCACCACTACGTGGTGGACCTGATCGCCGGTTGGTTTCTCGCCCTGTTTGCAGCCTGGGTGGCCCCCCGTCTCGATGCCTGGTGGGCGCGACAGCAAAGAGCGCTCGGGTACGACCCCCCGAGGGGCTCACCCGTGTGAGCGATCGGGGCGAAACCGTGCGGCGAGCGGCCCTGCGACTCGCCCTGTTCGCCGCCGTCGCGCTCCTGACCCGGGCACCGTTCCTGACTGTCCGTTCCTGGATCTCGATGAGGCCGCGGCCCTCGTGGGGTCACACGTTCTTCTCCAGGACGGGACCCTCTACGTCGACTTCGTCGACAACCGTCCACCGCTTCTGTACGGCTTCTACGCACTTGGCCAGCTGCTCTTCGGCCCGGGAATGGTCGCCGTGAGGCTGATGGTGGCTGCGCTGGTGCTTCCCCTCACGGCGTGGGCGGCCAGCGCCTTCTTCCGACACGATCGGCGGGGGCTCGTGGCGGGGCTGCTGTATCTGGTGTGCGGAGCGGCGTTTCTCGCCCACGACATGCACTCGGTCTCCGCCGAGGTCCTGATGCTTCTCCCGCTGGCTGGCGCGGTCGCGCTTCTGCCCGGGGAGGTGGAGGCTCGCCGCCCGGCTCGTGTGCTCACGGCAGGGCTGCTCGTCGGCGTTGCCGCGCTCGTGGGGCAGCACGCGATCCTCTGGTTTCCTCCACTGGCCCTCGCGGTGTGGATGGCGCATTCCGGGAATCGCGGTGGCCGCCGATCCGCGGGGGTGCTGACGCTGCTCGCCGGCTTGCTCGTGCCGCTGGTCGGCGCCCTGGCTGTGTTCTTGGCCCAGGGTGCAGGGCCGCCGTTCGTTTTCTGGACGTTCACCCACAACGTCGGGTACGCGGCCAGCCCGATCGCGCCCGTGGAGGCCCTCGAACGGGCATCGTAGTACCTGCTTCCCTTCGTGCTCGCGACGGCACCGCTGTGGTGGGGGGCCGTGCGCTCGCGTTCCCTCTTCGAAGACGATCACGCTCGCAGGCTCGTGGCCGGCCTCGTTCTCTTCTCTCTTCCAGCGGCCTTTCTCGGCTTCCGGTTCTTTCCCCACTACTTCGTCCAGCTCTACCTGCCCCTCGCCCTCGCTGCAGCACCCTGGACCGCGGCGATCCTCCGTTCGCCGCTCACCCGGGGCGCCCGGGTCGCGATCGCCTGGCCACCCGTCCTTCTCGTCGGCTTCACCGCTGCCAACCTGGCTCTCTATCGGGGTGCCTCGGGTGTCTATGAGGAGACGCGCTCCGTGTTCGCCAGGGTGGGGAGGCAGTTGCAGGAGGATCCCTGCCAGGACGTGGGCCGCTCTTCGTCTGGGGGTTCGCTCCGCAGCTCAACGTAGAGGCGGACCTGTCTCCCGCCTCGCGCTTCGTCGTGCCGCAGGCTTCGCTCACAGGCTACGTGCCCGGCCGCCGGGGGAGCCGGTCGCGCGCCAACGAGTCGGCTTCGCTGGTTCGTGAGGAGCACTGGGATCTGCTGATCCAGGAACTCGAGACCCGGCCGCCGGCGTTCGTCCTCGACACCGCGCCCTCGGGGCTCCACGGGTGGGACCGCTACCCGATGGAGGACTTCCCTCGCCTCGACGCCTTCGTGCGGTCCGGCTACCGCGCGATCGCGGACGTGGACGGCGTCTGGATCTGGAGACGAAAAGGCTGTGAGAGCGGGGTGGCGGACGAGTGAGGGGCCGGTGGCGGCGACCGCCGCCCCCGGAGGACATGGTGATGCGGAGCCTGGAAACGGCTCACCGGGCGGTCGCCGGAGCAAGGGTCGAGAGGGCCGCGCGAGATGCTTCGGGCGGTGTCCAATCTGGCCGCCCTGGCGATCACGCACGGCTTCATTGAGGTTGGCGGGCGAGATCCCAATTCGCTCGTTCTATGGCGAGCCCCTCAGGCTGACCCTCGACGAGTGACGTCGAACGCGGGTCACTTGGCCGACTGGACTTCCACCTTCCATGCCTCGTCGCCCCAGGCGAGGGTGAGGTCGGCTCCATTGCCCTTCTCGGCGAAGGACATGGTGAAGACGTCTGCGTTGGTGGCGCTGGCCTTCGTCATCTGGGCCCGGACAACTTCCTTGTCCTTGATGGCCTCGGTGTAGTCCCCGAGGTGGGGCCAGGGCTCGGCCTTCATGTTGTCCGGGGCCTGGTCCCAGATCTTGCCGAGAGGGACACCGAGATCCTTGTTGAGAATCAGCGACCAGCTACCGGATTCGGCTGCGTGGACGTACACGGAGTACTTTCCTGCCGGGACCTTCGTCCCGCCGATCATCAGGCCGCCCGCGGTGGTGAGCGTGCTCACCTGGTTCTCTCCGGCGCGCCAGATCCGATCGGCAGGCAGCTCCTTCATCAGCTCACCGAGGTTCCGGCCCTTGAGATCAGGCTGTCCGTAGTCGATCTCTATCGCGTCGCCACCGACCTTGGCCACGGCGGCACCGCGCCCGTCCTGGGCGAATGCGGAGGAGGTCAGGCCGAGGGCGACGAGGGCGCTCAGCACGACAAGACACTTCTTCTTGGTCACGTTTCACTCCTTCTGAAAAAGGGGTATTCGCCACCCTACCCCAGACCGGACCTCCACGAGGTTCAAGGAATTGAACGACCCTTGCCCCCCTCTTCAAGCGCCTTTCGCAGAAGGGAATTCACGATTTTCGGGTTCGCCTTCCCTGCAGTTTTCTTCATCACCTGACCGACGAACCAGCCGATCGCCGCTTTCTTGCCGGCCCGGTAGGCGTCCACCTGCTCGGGGCTCGCCGTCAGGATCTCGCTCACGATGGTCTGAAGGGCGGCCTCGTCCGAGAGCTGGACGAGCCCCTCTCGCTCGACGATGGCGCGGGGCCCCTCTCCCGAGTTCCACATCTTCTCGAAGACCTCCTTGGCGATCCTCCTGCTGATGGTGCCGTCGCCGATCAGCTTGACGAGGGCTCCAAGCTCTGCGGGAGCGACCCGACAGCCATCGATTTCACCGTCACCCTCATTGAGCTTCCGGAGGACCTCGTTCATGACCCAGTTCGATGCGGCCTTCGGATCGCCGCTCTCGCTGGCCACCGCCTCGTAGTAGTCCGCCACCGCGCGGGACTGGGTGAGCACCCCCGCGTCGTAGTCCGGCAGGGCGTAGTCGTCCACGAAACGGCGTTTCTTGCCGGCGGGCATCTCGGGCAGCGACCGGCGCACCGCTTCGACCCACTCGGGCGTGACCCGAAGCGGGGGAAGGTCGGGCTCGGGAAAATAGCGATAGTCGTGCGCCTCTTCCTTGGAGCGCATCGAAGCCGTCTCGCCCCTGTCTGCGTCCCAGAGGCGCGTTTCCTGCACCACGGCACCACCGGACTCGATCACCGCCACCTGTCGAGCGATCTCGTGCTCGATGGAGCGGGCCACATTTCGGAACGAGTTGAGGTTCTTGATCTCGGCCCGGGTGCCCAGCGCCGTGGCGCCACGCCGCCGAACGGACACGTTGGCGTCACAACGGAGCGAGCCCTCCTCCATGTTGCAGTCGGAGGCCTCGGCGTAGAGGAGCACAGCCTTGAGGGCGGACAGGTACGCGAAGGCCTCCTCGGGACCGCGGAGGTCGGGGTGCGTGACCATCTCTATGAGGGGCACGCCGCTGCGGTTGAAGTCGACGCCGCTTTTCTCCTCCGACCAGGAGAAGCCCTCGTGGAGGAGCTTGCCCGCGTCCTCCTCCATGTGGATTCGCTGCAGGCGCACGCGCCGGGATCCGCCGTCGGCAGCGGCGATCTCGATCCAGCCGTCGAGCGCCACGGGCTTCTCGAACTGGGAGATCTGATAGCCCTTGGGGAGGTCGGGATAGAAGTAGTTTTTTCGTGCCCAGATCGACTCCTCCTGCACGGTGCATTGTGTGGCGAGGGCCGCGCGGATCGCCAGGGTCACAGCGTCGCGGGAGAGCACCGGCAGGGCCCCGGGCAGGCCGAGGCACACCGGGCAGACGTTCGAGTTGGGCGGATCACCGAAACGATTGCGGCACGAGCAGAAGAGCTTCGTCCGGGTGAGGAGCTGGGCGTGCACCTCGAGCCCGATGACCGGCTCGTACTCGGCGAGGATGCCAGAAAAGGAACGTTCGGAGACGTCCATGGAACGGCCAGTCTAGCACCGGCCGGCTTGACACCTTCCGGAGGGGACGGTACACACGGATCATGAGGCAGCGAGAGCGAGAACCCGCCGGAGACTTCGCGGAGTTCCAGGCCTCGGCCCTCTTCTGCGGCCGGTGCCAGACGGCCCAGCCGGTCCGGGAGCGGCTCCTGCTCGTGCTGCCGGATGGCGAGCTCTTCGAGTACCTGTGCTCGGCCTGCGGCACGTCGGTCGGAACACGCAAGGCGGAGGAGCAAACCCCACCGGTCGTCCTCGCCTGAGAGGCACGCCCCGGCCCTTTTGACATTCGTGAGGACGGGGCAGTAACGTCCGGCGCGAATGAAGCCCATCGATCTGCGCTCCGACACCGTCACCCAGCCCACGGCCGAGATGCGGCGTGCGATGGCCGAGGCCGAGGTGGGAGACGACGTCTTCGGGGAGGACCCGACCGTGAGGCGTCTCGAGGCGCGAGTCGCGGAGCTCCTTGGCTTCGAGGCGGCCCTGTTCGTGCCGTCCGGCACGATGGGCAACGCTATCTCTATCCGCATCCTGACGGAACAAGGCGATGAGGTCCTCGTCGAAGGGCGGAGCCACGTCGTCCGCTACGAGCTTTCGGCGATGAGCGCGCTCTCCGGCGTCATGCCGAGGAGCGTGGAGGCCGCGGACGGGCACCTGACTCCCGAGCACGTGGCCGACGCAGTCTCTCCCCGGGCGTACTACAAGTCCGATGTGACCCTCGTCGTGCTCGAGAACACGCACAATCTCGCAGGCGGGACGGTGCAAGGGGTTGCGGAAACCCAGGCCGCGATTGATGCGGCAAGGCAAGCCGGTTTCAAGGTGCACGTCGACGGCGCTCGGATCTGGAACGCGGCCATGGCGCTCGGCGTCGCACCGTCGGCGCTCGTGGCTGGGGCGGACACGGTCATGACGTGCCTGTCGAAGGGGTTGGGCTGTCCGGTCGGGTCGCTGGTCGCGGCGTCACGAAAGCGCATCGAGGAGGCGCGCCGTGTGCGAAAGCTCCTGGGCGGCGGGATGCGCCAGGCAGGCATACTCGCTGCCGCGGGGCTGTGGGCCGTCGACGACGCGATGCAACGACTCACCGAAGACCACTCCCGGGCCCGCCGGCTGGGCGACGCGCTCGGTCGGTCGCCTGGCGTTCGCGTGACGCTCCCCCAGACCAACATCGTCGTGGCCGACCTCGAGACGCGTTCGGCCCCAGACGCTGTGGCCACGCTCGGGGAGCGGGGCGTGCTGGGAATCGCCATGGACTCCAGGAGCCTCAGGCTGGTCACGCACCGGGACGTGAGCGAAGAGGACTGCACCCGCGCCATCGAGGTCATCGGGGCCGTTTTCGGCTGAGTCGCACCGGCCCAGCAGAGCGGTCCGGGCCTGCGTGGTAGGCTGCCGAAATGCGTCAACGGAGCGAGGTGCTCGCCGTCGACACCCGCCGGGGCCTCACCGAGATCACGCCGGCCGTGATCACGGCCCTCCGGGCTGCCGAAGTGCGCGAAGGGCTCTGCAGCCTCTTCATCCGCCACACGTCGGCGAGTCTGGTGATCCAGGAGAACGCCGATCCGTCTGTGTGCAGCGACCTCGAGGCCTTTCTCTCGCGGCTCGTGCCCGACGGCCATCCCGGCTTCACCCACGTCGCGGAGGGCGGGGACGACATGCCGGCCCACGTGAAGGCCGCGCTCCTCAAGACATCGGAGCAGATCCCGATCTCGGGAGGCGAGCTCGTGCTGGGGACCTGGCAGGGGATCTACGTGTGGGAGCACCGCGACTCCCCGCATCGTCGGCAGGTCGTCGTCCACGTCTTGGGCGAGTGAGCCCATGAGGCTGCGCACTCAGCTCGCCCTCGCCCTCCTCCTGCTCGCAGTGCTTCCCCTCCTGGGAGTCACCCTCTACACCTACCAGACCTCGCTCCGCGTTTACCGACGGGCGGAGACGGCAGAAGCCCTGGCCCTCGCAACCGCCATGTCCGCGCGGTCCGAAGCGGTAACGGACGAGCTCTCCCTTCGGATTCAGAGGATGCGGCAACGGCCGCCCCGTGCTGCAGAGAGCCCGTTCGAAAAGGCCCGGCGCGAGGCCCTGGCCACCGCCGAGCGACAGGAGCTCCGGGCGCTCCTCCGGACGGTCCTCTCAGGGGCCGAGCGTCGCCAGGGGGCGATTCCCTTTGCCCACGACGCCGAAGGCCGGCTCTTCACGCCAGATGCCGACGACGAAAAGGTGCTCTCGGGTCTCGGCCTTGCGCCAGGACAGCCCGCCACTCGCCGGGACTCTGCCGACTGGGTGGTGGCCCTGCGTTCCGACCGCGCCTCCGGGATCTCGATCGGGGTGGCCCGGCCCCTCGGCGAGCCCCTGCAGGAGATCCGCCGGACCACGGCACGGAACCTTGCCATGGGGCTGGGGCTCGCCGCCCTGGCACTCTTCGGAATCTTCCCGATCTCGACGCGCATGACCCGCCACCTCGGCGCCCTGACCGAGGGCGCCGAACGGCTGGGCCGGGGAGATCTGGACGTGAGGGTGCCGGTGCCGCACTCGGTGGAGTTCGCAAGGCTGGCCGAGACTTTCAATTCAGATGGCCCGCGACCTGCGACGGAATCAGGAGCAACTCCTCCAACAGGAGCGCATCCGCAAGGAGCTCGAAATCGGACGCCGCATCCAGGAAGAGCTTCTGCCGCGAGCGCCGTTCAGGGGATCCTTCGTCGAGATCGGTGGCCTGTCGATTCCCGCCCGAGAGGTGGGGGGTGACTTCTTCAACTACTTCCCCATCCGGGAGGGCGAGGTGGCGGTGCTCCTCGGCGACGTCTCCGGCAAGGGCGTCGGGGCGGCCCTCCTCATGGCGAGCCTCCAAGCGACGCTTCGCGCCCGCCTTGCCCTCGAGCCGGACCTGGCGGCGCTCGTCGATGCTCTCGACCGGGAAATGGACGGTGACGAGCCCCTTGCCCCCTACGTCACGCTCTTCCTCGCCGTGCTCGAGGGAGAGTCCGGGAGGCTTCGCTACGTGAACGCCGGGCACAACACGCAGTTCGTCCGGCGCCGCGACGGCGGGATCGAACGGCTGGTCTCTTCCGGTCGTCCCCCCGGCCTCTACCCGGGCGGCGGCTACGAGCAGGAAGCCCTCGTGTTGGTCGAGGACGAGGCGCTCTTCCTGTTCACCGACGGGGTCGTCGAGGCCGAGGACGAGTCGGGAGAGCCCTTCGGAATGGAGCGCCTCGAGGCCGTGCTGAGCGTGCACAGCGGCGACGACCTCGCCGGGCTCATCGCTCGAGTCCACGAAGCCGTGCGTGCCCACCGCGGTCCCAGGGAGGCCGACGACGACGCGACCATGCTCGCCCTGCGCACCCTGGCTCGAAGCCCATCGGAGCCCCCGGAGTGAGGCGCGATCTGTCCGCACTCGCGGACGACGAGCTCGATCTTGTCGTGATCGGGGGGGGCATCTACGGCGTCGCGGCGGCCTGGGACGCCGCGCAGCGCGGGCTCGCGGTGGCGCTCCTCGAGCGCGACGACTTCGGCGCCGCCACGTCCTGGAACAGCCTCAAGACGATTCACGGCGGCCTGCGCCACCTGCAGAAGGCCGGGCTTCGACAGCTGCGGGAGTCCGCCCGGGAAAGGCGTGCGCTTCTGACGATTGCCCCTGCCCTGGTGCATCCCCTGAGCTTCGTCGTTCCCACCTTTGGGCATGGCTTCACCGGTCGGGAGGCGCTCTTCGTCGCGCTCCGTCTCAACGACTGGCTGACCTCGGATCGCAACGGCGGGCTTCCCGAAGGAGCACGAATCCCCGCCGGCCGGACGGTCGCGGCGGGCGAGGCGCTGGCCCTCGTGCCCGGACTCGATCCTCACGGCCTCACTGGAGCCGCGCTGTGGAGCGACGCCCAGGCCTCGAGCACGGAGCGGCTCACGGTGGGGTTCGTCCACGCCGCGGCCGACGCTGGGGCGCGCGTTGCCAACCACGCCGAGGTGGTCGAGGGCCTTCGCGCCCGGGGACGCGTGGCGGGCGTTGTGGTTCGCGACGGACTGAGCGGCAAGACGATGGAGATCAAGGCGCACATGGTCCTGAACGCCGCGGGGCCCTGGGTGGACGAGGTCCTGGCCCGGGCCGGTGTGCGCCGGACCCCGGTGCCGCTGCTGCGCGCGCGCAACCTCGTGTTCGATCGAGTCCCGACGCTTCCCTTCGCGGTCGGCGCCAGGAGCCGGGGACGCTTCCTCTTTCTCGTCCCCTGGGAGGGCCGGACCCTGGTGGGCACCGACTACGCGCCCGCGGACGCGACCCCCGGCGACCCCCAGGCGTTTCTCGGGGAGGCGGCCCGGGCCTTCCCCTGGGCCGCGCTGGCGGGGTCGCGTGTGGCCCTCGTCCACGAGGGACTCGTTCCCGGCCGCGGCGGAGCGTCGGGGTTGGCGTCGACGCCGCGGCTGCTCGACCACGAGGCGGAGGACGATCTCCCCGGCCTCGTGAGCCTGCAGGGCGTCAAGTACACCACGGCCCGGGCCGGCGCCGAACGAGCCGTCGATCTCGTGCTTCGACGGCTCGGCAGCCCGGCCGCGGAGTGCCGCACGGCCGTCACCCCGCTGCGGCGAGCCCGCCCCCTCGAGGGAAGCCTCGAGTCCAGGACCCGGGAGGCCATGGGCCAGGAGATGGCGCTCACACTGGCCGATGCCGTGCTGCGACGCCTCGATCTCGGGACGGGTGGGCGGCCCTCCGGGTGGGACGTGGACGTGGTCTGCGGGGTCATGGCGAGCCAGTTCGGGTGGGACGCGGAGCGTCAGCGACGGGAGCGGGACGCGCTGGACGGCATCTACCCGCGGCCCTGAGGTCGGGGCGCCTCCCCCTCGCCATCGAGCGGCGGCGGGGTCCGGGCGGCCTGCTAGAATGGGCCCCACGATCGGCTGCCGGGTCGCCCCGGAAAGTCGCCGTTGGCCCACGATGACGCCGCCTCCCGACAAACCCGCCGTGTCGCACACCAAAGCCGCCCCGGCCGGACTGCCGGACCGTGTGCTTCAGACGCTGATGTCACTGGTCGAAGACCTCACCGTGGCGCGGGAGGAAGATGAGCTGCTGCGCTCGACCCTCGAGCACGTGGTGGACGGTCTCGAGCTCGCAGGCGGGCTGACCCTGCTCTTCGGCTCCGAGGATCGGCTGGAGGGCTCGGCCGAGCACCATTTCCAGCCGGGGATCGTTGCCGCCGAGGCGCTCGGCGCCGCCGCTCTGGCCGGAGGAGATCCCCTGGTGCGGGAGCTGCCCGAGGGCGGGTGGCTCGCCGCGACACCGCTCAGGGCGCGGCAGAACGACCTGGGCGCGCTCGTCCTTCATGAGACCCGTGCCAGCCGCTCACCCCTCGACGAAGAGCTGCTCGAGGCGCTCGGCAAGCAGATCGGCTACGGGCTGGAGAACGTGCGCCTCTACGCCGAGCTGCGCACATCCTCGGGGCGGGTCGAGACACTGCACCGCATCACCGCCGCCGTGACCTCCGGGACGGACCGCCGCGCCATCGTCCCGGCGTTCGCCACCGAGCTCGCCACCCTGGTGTCTTTCGAGCGCCTGGCCTGTGGCTTCGTCAACGACACCGGGTGACTACATCGAGATGGTGAGCCATCCCGAGGAGACCTCGTGGGGCCTGGGAGACGTCCTTCCGGTGGTGGGGAGCGGACCCGGCTTCGTCGCCCTGAACAACCGAGCCGTCCTCCAGCGGGACCTCGTGCACGAGCACCGCTACCTGGAGGACATGCGGCTCCTCGAGGAGGGGCTGAGGACGTACGTTCTCCTGCCGCTGAGCTCCCGGGGACAGGCCATCGGCGTCCTGGCCCTCGGTTCCGCCGAGAGCGGGGTCTTCGACGACTCGACCCTGGCGCGGCTGCAACCCCTGGCCGACGCGGTGGCCCTGGCCTTCGAGAACGTGCGTCTCTTTCAGAAGACGCGCCAGCTGTCGATCTCCGACGAGATCACGCCGCTGCACAACTTCCGCTACTTTCACCAGGCGCTTGACCGCGAGCTCAAGCTCGTCGACCGGTACGGCTCGACGCTCTCGCTTGTGTTCATGGATCTCGACCGCTTCAAGCCCATCAACGACCAGTATGGGCACCTCCGGGGCAGCAGGACCCTGCGCGAGGTGGGGTTCCTCATCCGAGCAGCAGTGCGCGAGACCGACATTCCCGCCCGCTACGGAGGGGACGAGTTCGTGATCGTGCTGCCGCAGACCGATGGAGAGCCGGCTCAGGTCCTGGCCGACAAGCTGCGCAGCCTCATCGAAGAGCACACGTTTCTTCAGGAGGAGGGGATCAACGCCCGTCTCGGTGTCTCCCTCGGCGTGGCCACGTACCCGGAGGAAGCCAAGACCAAGGAGGCGCTGATCCGACTGGCCGACAAACGGATGTACGAGGACAAGGCCTCGCGCAAGACGGGCCGATGAAGCGCCTCCTCCTGCTGAGCAACTCGACGAACCACGGCAGCGGATATCTCGACCATGCCATCGGGGCGATCCGTGAGGTGCTGGGCAGGGTGCGGCGGCTGCTGTTCGTTCCTTTTGCCCTCGAGGACTGCGAGGGCTACACGGCGAAGGTGCGGGAGCGTCTGGCCGCCGAGGACATCGAGGTCGAGGGCCTCGTCGACCGCTCCGACTGTCGCGCCGTGGTGGAGGCCGCGGAGGCCATCTTCGTGGGTGGAGGCAACACCTTTCGGCTGCTCTATCGGTTGCAGACCAACGACGTGCTCGACAAGATCCGCGACCGTGCGAGCCACGGGATGCCGTACCTGGGTGCGAGCGCAGGCACGAACATGGCCTGCCCGACGATTTGCACGACGAACGACATGCCCATCGTCGAGTCCCTGGGCTTCACTGCTCTGGGCCTGGTCCCCTTCCAGATCAACCCGCACTACCTGGATCCGGACCCGGACTCGGTTCACATGGGAGAGAGTCGGGAGACGCGCATCCGGGAGTACCTCGAGGAGAACGCCACTCCGGTTGCCGGGCTCCGGGAGGGGGGCTGGCTGCGTGTCGAGGACGACTCGGCCCGGGTCGGAGGCCCGCAGCCGGTGCGCCTCTTCCGGCGTGGATGTGAGCCCGTGGAGATCGCTCCCGGTCTCGACCTGGCGGAGGCGATGTCGCGGTGACCGAGTCGGCGGGCACACTGCTCTACCGGCGCAGGGGGGACCAGATGGAGGTGCTCATCGTCCACCCCTCCGGCCGCTACAACCGGGGAGCTCCGTGGAGCATCCCGAAGGGCAAGACCGAGCCCGGGGAGGACGCCGAGACGGCGGCCCGTCGCGAGACGCAGGAGGAGACCGGGGTCTCCGCCGGCCTCCTGCACTCGATCGGGAGCGTGGATCTTGCCCGCAGCCGGAAGCGCATCTACGGTTTTGCCGGCCCTGCCCCGGAGGACGCCGCGCCGCACTGCGCGTCGTGGGAGGTGGACCGGGCCCGGTTCGTCACGCTGGAGCGCGCCCGTCTTCTGCTCCATCCCGCCCAGGCGCCGTTCGTGGACCGGATGCTGGCGACCCTTGATCAAGATCAGGATCAGGCTCAGGCTCAGGACTGAGCAGCTCCCCCTCGATCCCCCCGCCGCGCCGCGGCAATCAGCATGTAGCCCGAGGCCGGGACCAACGCATCGAGACGGGTCACCGCCCAGATGAACGGGTAGAGGACGCTGAAGAGCCGAAACGAGCGGGAGTGACGGGCCATGTCCGAGCCGGTCACGACCATGCCCTTGGCGGAGGAGCGCTTCCCCAGCCGCTCCACGCCCCAGTTGATCAGGGTGTCGACGAGCTCCGAGAAGAAACGTGAGTAGGTCCGATGTTGCCCCATCTCGAAACCGGGTCCGAGCAGCTCCCGGAGCCGTGCCTCGGAGTAGCCGGGGCGGAGATGGCCGTGCTTCTCATCCGTCTGCCCCAGGGCGTGGCGCAGCCGCCTGAGCGCCGTGCACTTGAGGTGGGGTGTGTTCACGATGAGCCGCCCCCCCGGCTTCGTCACCCGAGCGAGCTCCGCAACGAAAGCACACTCGTCCGGCACGTGCTCCAGCATGTCCACCACCGCCACCCGGTCGAAGGTGGCGTCCGGGAACGGCAGGCGGTTGCCCTCGACGAGGTAAGCCTCCGTTCCCACCAGCGAGCGGATCGAGCGGACCGCTTCTTCGGTGAGGTCCCCCGACGACCACTTTCCGCCACGCTCGCGGAGCAGGAGGCTCACCACGCCGTTGTCGGAGCCGAGGTCGAGGCAACGCTTCCCTTCGGTGGCTCCCAGCAGCGCCGTCACCTCGGCGAGCTTGCGTTGCTTGAGGACGGAGCGCCGGAAGAGCGCCAGCGCCCACTCGCGTGAAGAGCCCGGCTCAGCCACGTCTCTCGAGCCTCAGGATGACCGGAGAGCCGAAGGCACGGCGCAACCCCAGGGCGCCGCCGGCCCCCTCGAGGACCCGGGCGAGCCCGGCGGACCGTGCCGCCCGATAGAGAGCCATTGGAAAAAGGAACTGGGCCCTCCGCCCGGTGGGCGAGAAGCCCGCCTCATCAAAAGCGTCCTCGATCGCGCCGTCCTTGAAGACCGTGAAGGGGCGAGTGTCCCCTTCGATCCCCTTCTTCAGGTCGAACAGCGACCCCGCCAGGGCGTTCACGCTGCGTGCCGTGGGGTAGTCGACGATGACGGCCACCCGAGCCAGGCGCCCGAGCTCGCCCACGAGATCCCGCCAGCGACGGACGTGGGGCAGCAATCGGTAGGACAGCGCCACGTCGAAGGAGCGATCGGGGAACGGCACCCGAAGCAGGTCACCCAGGGCGAAGCGGGCCCGTCCCGAGGCTGTCCAGTCCCGAACCCGCGCCTCGCATCTCGGATCGCTCCCCACCACGGTCACGTCGTAGCCCGCGTCGACCATCGTGCCGGTCACCTGCCCGTGGCCGCCGCCGATGTCCACGACGCTCGCGCCGGGCCACGGCCGCAGGAGCTCCAGGGTCGCCTTCGACTGAACGTCCAGGAAGTAGCTCCCGACCGCGCCGGCGAATCGTTTGGCGTAGGCGTCGGACGAGGTGACGATGTCCGCGTCTTCGCGCGCGGCGGTCACCGCCGCGTCAGGCCTGCTGGTCAGGCCCGTCTCCGCGGAGCACGTCCAGCAGCGTGTGAACCAGATCGTTGTCGGTGAGAATCCCCACGACCTGGTCGGCGGCCACCACCGGCAGCGCCCCGTACTTCGTGTTGTAGAGGGTGTCCACTGCCTCCACGAGGGGCGTCTCCGCGGTGACGGTGAGCGGATTCTGGATCATGATGCGGGAGATCTGTGTCTCCTCCATCACCTTGTTGAACTCCTCCACCGACCCCGTCAGCGTCGAGGGCTCCGCACGCTTGACGTCGCCTTCGGTGGCGAGCCTGACGAGCATTCCCCCGACCGTGACCGGGATCCGGCGCACCGCCTTGAGGCGCATGGTCTGGATGGCCTGCAGAAGGCTGTCCTCCGGGCTCAACGTCACGGGGTTGCTCGTCATGTAGTCGGAAACCAGCAGCGCTCGTGCATCCATACAGGAATGGTACACCCGGCACCCGGGAAGACCCGTAGCCGGGGTAACATGACCCGGGCCTGCGATCTGGCGGCGCAGAGTACGGAGGCGACTCTTCTTGGACTTCGAGCTGAGCGAGGAGCAGCAGCTGCTCCGGAGCACCGTCCGCGACTTCGCGGAGAAGGAGCTCGGGCCCCACTCGCGGGAGTGGGACGAGGCGCAGCAGTTCCCTCGCGAGGTGTTCGCTGCGCTGGCCGAGCTGGGGCTGATGGGCGTCTGCTGGCCCGCCGAATACGGGGGAGCCGAGCTTTCGACGCTGGACTGGGCGCTCGTCATGGAGGAGCTGGCCCGCGTCGACGCCGGCGTTGCGCTCTCCCTCGCCGCCCACCACAGCCTGGCGTCGGGTCACATCTTCCTGTCCGGCACCGAGGAGCAGAAAAAGCGCTTCCTGGTTCCCCTGGCGAAGGGAGAGAAGGTGGGTTGCTGGGGGCTCACCGAGCCCGGGTCCGGGTCCGATGCCGGCGGGATGCGCACGACCGCGGTGCGAGATGGGGACCACTGGGTACTGAGCGGACCGAAGAGCTTCATCACCAACGGCTCTGTCGCGGACACCGCCGTCCTCATGGCCGTCACCGACCGCGGGAAGGGCAGCAGGGGAATCTCCGCCTTCATTCTCGATCGCGACACCCCGGGCTTCCGGTCCGGAAAGAAGGAAGACAAGCTCGGCGTGCGCTCTTCGGACACATCCGAGCTCATCCTCGAGGACTGCCGGCTTCCCGCGGACCGTCTCCTCGGCGCCGAGGGCATGGGCTTCATCGACACACTGAAGATCCTCGACCGCGGTCGTATCGGCATCGCTCCTTTCTCCGTGGGCATCGCCCGTGCGAGCCTCGAGGCCTCCATTCGCTATGCACGGGAGCGCAACCAGTTCGGACACCCGATCGCGGACTTTCAGGGAATCCAGTTCAAGATCGCGGAGATGGCGACCCAGCTCGAAGCCGGAAGGCTCCTGACCTGGCAAGCGGCGGCCAGATCCGATGCTGGAAAAGCACACACCACCGAGTCATCGATGGCGAAGCTCTTCGCCGGGGAAGCCGCGGTGCAGATCGCGCTCGAGGCCATCCAGATCCACGGCGGGTACGGCTACCTCAAGGACTACCCCGTGGAGCGTCACCTCCGCGACGCCAAGCTCGGCACCATCGGGGAGGGCACCAGCGAGGTCCAGCGGATGGTCATTGCCCGGCAGCTCCTCGACCTCCGCGGGATCGTGCGCTAGCACGCCGTGGGCGACTCCACCACGATCGACGATCTTGCCCGCGGCGTGCGCTCCGGCGACGAGAGGGCACTCGCCCGTGCCATCTCCCTGGTCGAGGATGGCCACCCGGATGCGCGGGCCCTCATCGCCGCCACCTTCCCTCGGGCAGGTCACAGCCTCGTGATCGGCGTCACCGGTCCTCCGGGAGCGGGCAAGTCGACCCTCGTCGACCGACTGACGAGCCAGCTGCGCCGCCAGGGTCGGACCGTGGGCGTCGTGGCCGTCGACCCGACGTCGCCCTTCAGCGGAGGGGCGATCCTCGGCGACCGCATCCGCATGCAGGCTCACGCCACCGACCCGGGTGTCTTCATCCGCTCCATGGCGACACGGGGTCATCTGGGGGGCCTCGCCTCCGCCACGGACCAGGTGCTCACTCTCCTCGACGCTGCCGGCAAGGACGTGGTCCTGGTCGAGACCGTCGGGGTCGGTCAGGACGAGGTCGAGATCGTGGGCACGGCGGACGTGAGCGTCGTCGTGCTCGTTCCCGGCCTTGGCGACGAGGTCCAGGCCCTGAAGGCCGGGATCATGGAGATCGCCGACGTCTTCGTCGTCAACAAGGCCGACCGGGACGGCGCTGACAGCCTGGTGGCCGAGATCGAAGCCATGCTGTCGCTCGCCGGTCCCGACGAACCGACGCCACCGATCCTCCGGACCGTGGCCACCGAGGACACGGGAACCGCCGAGCTGCTGGAAGCGGTCGAGGCGTTGGCCCGACAGCGCGCGGCATCCGGGGCGCTCGCCGGGAAACGCCGGGGTCATCTCCGCCGCCAGCTCGAGAGCGCGGTGCGCGAGCTGCTCATGGGCCACGCGTTCCGTAACGAGCTCTCGCCCGCCCAACTCGAGGACATCGTGAAGCAGCTGGGAGACGGAGATGTCGATCCCTGCACCGCCGCGGAGAGGATTGTCGAGAGGATGGGCCTCCAGTCGGCGCAGAAGATCGACCACATCGGGATCGCCGTGCCGAACCTGGCCGAAGCGGTGAGGGCCTGGGAGGCCCTCGGTTTCTCCGTGGCCGACACCCACGAGGTGCCCACCGAAAAAGTGAGCGTGGCGTTCCTTCCCATGGGTGACGCCCGGGTCGAGCTGCTCGAGCCGACGAACCCCGGGTCTGTCATCGCGCGCTTCCTCGAGAAGCGCAGGGGGCTGCATCACGTGTGCGTCCTCGTCGAAGATCTCGACTCTTCGCTCGAGGACCTGAAGGCGCGCGGGGTCGAGCTGGTCGACGAGACTCCCCGCCCCGGGGCCGAGGGCTGTCGGGTCGCGTTCGTCCACCCCCGCTCGGCCACCGGCGTGCTCCTGGAGCTCAAGGAGAAACCGAAGCCTCCTCGCTGAGGACGCGCTCGGCCAGTCGTGCAGGAAGGCCGGCGGCCTCCAGGGCTTCCAGGAGCGCCCGGCCGATGAGCTCGTGGCCCAGCGCCGAGGGATGGGGGTCGGCAGGGGTCAGCGAGAGCGGGGGCTTCCATGCGCCGTCCAGGCCCAGCTCCACCGCCAGCTCACGGACTCTCTCACCCGTCTGCACGACGAGGAAGCCCCGCTCCTCGGCGGCCCGACGGACGAAGCCGGGGACCTCAGGGTGCGCAAGCACCACCACGGCGAAGCGATTGAGCGCGGCGAGGCCCGCCAGGTCGTCGAGTGCGCCGTTGAAGGCATCCTTGCCCACGAGGTCCCGGTAGCGGGGCGCGACTTGATTTGCTTCCGAAGGCCGCTCCTGGCGGGGGAGGTAGTCGAGGTGCGGTGAGAGGTCACCCTCTTCCTCGCCGAACCGCGAGAGCACGAAGTCCGCCAGGAAGGACCGGCGCAGCGAGAGATAGCGCCGGCGCTCGAGCACGAAGTTCGGCAGGCGAAGGTCGTTGCCCACGAAATTGAGAAGCACCAGGTGGGGAGGCGGCTCGAGGGCCTTCACCCGCAGGGTCTGCACTTCCATAGCGGTGTTGTATCCGGGCACCGCCGTGTTGAGGGCCGTCCATGCCACCTCCGGGCGCTGGCGGCCCAGCTCGTCGACCAGCCACGAGAGGAAGCACTCGGACCCGCTCACGCCCCAGCCGAACATCACAGAATCGCCCAGACCCACGATCCGAACGGGGATGTCCCGCTCACTGTTGAGAATGACGTAGCGACGACGGTTGACATTGTACCTACGCGACCTTCTCGGTGAGGTCCACATCGTTTCCACGCAGCGCTTTTTCGAGGATGGGCATGTCACGGT
>CAUZDW010000048.1:0-29922 GCA_963578825.1 Vicinamibacteria bacterium | reverse complement strand
CAGGGCCATCCATGCCCTGTCGAATGCGCGCCACAACCCCCTCCTCCCGGTTACATATCTAATGGCTCGACAAGCCCCCCTACGATTACTTTCTTAGATGGCTTGACGGGGCCTGGCCCGCTTTTTTGCGGTCCGCCCCGGCCCAGGCGGGGTCGGGGGACGCGAAGCAGGATAGAATCAGGGTTTCGCGTTCGACCAATGAGCGGTCCGGAGGAGAGACGGGATGGCTGAGACAGAGCACACCTACGAGGAGTTGCACAAGATGACGGTGGCCGAGCTGCGTGAGATCGCCAAGGCCAGCGACCACGAGGCGGTGAAGGGCTACACGCAGCTGAACAAGGATCACCTGCTACCCGCGGTCTGCAAGGCCCTCGGCGTCGATATCCACAAGCACCCGCACCACGAGGCGAAGGGGGTCGACAAGAAGAAGATCAGGGACACCCTGAAGGAGCTGAAGGCTGATCGGCAGAAGGCCAAGGACGCCGGCGACCACGCCCAGCTCAAGTCCATCCGCCGCCGCTACCACAACCTCAATCACAGGATCCGCACCGCGACCACTTCGTAGCGAGCTACGGCCAGTCCTCTCCGCAGAGGCAGTGGGCGTAGGCGCCTGCCGGGTCGTTCCAGAGAGTCAGCCGGCCCAGCTCCGCTTCGATCGAGCGGAGTGTTCGAACAACGGGCGGGAGAGGCCCGGGATCGGGCGGAGCGGTCCCGCCGGTCGCGACAAGGAGCTGTTCGAGGAGCCGGTCGCGCAGGCTCCACTCCTCTTCGAGATAGAAGACCGGGAACCCCTCCTTCAGCTCGGCTCGCTCCGCCGCCGACGCGATGGCGTCCTCGAGGTCTCCAAGCTGGTCCACCAGCCCCAGCTCGAGGGCGTCCTCGCCGGTCCAGACGCGGCCCCGAGCGATCCGGTCCACCTCGTCCCAGGTCTGCCCCCGGGCCTCGGCGACGCGGGTGACGAAATCGTCGTAGCCGTCGTCGATGGCCAGCTGGACGGCTTCGGCCACCCTGGGATCGAGTGGCCGGCCGGGGTTCAGGGCGTCGGCGTAGCTCGTCGTGCCCACACCGTCGTAGTGGACGCCGAGGTAGCGCTCGAGTGCCCTGGGGAATGAAGGGAAGACGCCGAAGATCCCGATCGAACCCGTGATGGTCGACGGACTGGCCCAGATCTCGTCCGCGCTGGTGGCGATCCAGTAACCGCCCGAGGCGGCGACGCTGCTCATCGAGACCACGAAGGGCTTGCCCTCGTCCCGTGTGAGCTCGCACTCTCGGCGGATTATCTCGGAGGCGAAAGCGCTTCCGCCGGGACTGTCGACGCGGAGGACGACGGCCTTCACGTTCTCGTCCTGGCGGGCGCGCCGGATCAGGCGGGCGGTGGAGTCCCCCCCGATCCGACCCGGGGGCTGGTTGCCGCCGAGAATGTCGCCTGCCGCCACGATCACCGCGACGCCAGGCCCCTTTCCCTTCCCCTGCCGGTCCTCGGCGCGCGCGGAGAGATACGTCGTGTAGGCGATCTGCCTGAAGGACTTGCCGTCCTCGTCCTCGCCCACCAGCTCGATCATCCGCTCGCGTGCCCGGTCCCGGGGCGCGAGTGTGTCGACGAGGCCGGCGTCCAGGGCCGCCCTGGCCACGTCGCCGTCGGCGGCGCGCAGCTGGTCGAGCCAGCCCTCGATCCAGGCGTGGACCCCTTGGGGATCCAGGTCCCGGGCTGCGGCCACGTCGGCGAGCCACGTGCGCCAGAGATCACCGTAGAGCTCGAGGGCCGCCTCCCGATCCTCGGGCGACATGTCGTCACGCAGGTACGGCTCCACCGCCGACTTGTACTCACCCACGCGGAACACGTGGACGTCGATGCCGTAGCGGTCGAGGCCCTCGCGGTAGTACGGACGGTAGCCGCCAAACCCCTGCAGGATGAAGAGACCGTCCGGGTGCAGGATCGTCTCGTCGGCGTTGGCGAAGAGGTAGTAGGGGCGCTGTGTGAGACCGTCGGAGTAGGCCACCACCGTCTTGCCGCTCGCCCTGAAGTCGAGAAGCGCCTCCCGCACCGCCGCGAGCTTGCTCATCCCGCCGCCCAGACGGTCGACGTCGAGGTAGAGCGCGGTGATGCGATCGTCATCCTTCGCCAGTCGCAACGCGTCGAGCACGTCGCGGAGCAGTGTCTGCCGAGGCGCCGCCGGAACCCCGGCCAGATACGTCGAGAGCCGGCTGCGTGGAGAGCCGGAGAGTTGCTCCACCAGGACGCCCTTTGGGTTGAGGACGAGCGCCGCACCGTCTGGGACTTTGATCCGGGAGCGGTACGCCTGCACGGCCATCGAGACGACGGCCACAAGCAGAACGAGAAGGGCCAGATTGGCGATCAGGTGTCGGAGGATCTCGAAGAGGCGTCCGAAACGCTTGAGAAGAGTGGGGCGCTCGCTCATGAGAGTCTCCTCGTATCAGTCGGCGGAGCCGGAGCCTTCGGTCTCTGCCAGGCGGTCGACGATCAGGCCGTGGAAGGAGGCGTCTCCATCCACAAAGAGCCAGCCGAGGTGCTCGCCGCATCCCCGGCAGACGGCAACTCGCCAGGAGTAGCTCGGGAACCAGCTGAACTCGGTGCTGGAGTCGCTCCGGGCTTCACAGCCGGGAGCGGCGCCAAAGCAGGCGATGTGGAAGACAAGACCGTGCGGGTTCGAGAACGTGTGGCCGTGGCTGCCGGACATCTCGATTCGGGCGCTGGCCGTCGTGATGGCGTGGAGACACCCGGCACAGACCAGAACGTGGCCGGAGTCCTCGCGGGCCCCGACCCGGTCTTCGGCCTGCCGGCTTCCAGCGGGCTGCCTGGGTTCGTTCTTGAAGAAAAGTGCGGTCGACATGGCCGAGCCTCGGTCGATCTTACCCCCGCTGGTCAGTCATGCCGAGCCTGACGCCGGCCCTGGTCGGCTGCCGGAGAAAGGGACAAGCGTGTCACTCTGAGCACGCGCAGAGTCGACGCTCCTCAGCATGACGGGTATGTCCCTGGCATGAGTCGCGTCGTGGGCCGTGCGACGAAGATTCCCTTCGTTGGGCGCTATTTGCCGTGGCGAGCGCCGGGCGTACTAGAATGCGCTCTGTCCGATCCGAGGCCCCGCGAGCCGGGAGCGCCCGCGAGCGAAGGCGGCCCAACCGCCACTCCGAGGAGCCCAATGACCACCAGATCCGCCTTCCCGCCCGTCTTCTGGGTCGCCAACCTGATCGAGGTGATGGAGCGTTTCGCCTACTACGGCATCTACTTCGGCTTCGGGATATACATGAAGTCGCTGGGCTTCTCCCCAGAGCAGCTCGGCTGGGTGCAGTTCATCTTCCTGGCCCTGTCCTACACGATCCCGATCATCTCCGGGACCTTTGCGGACAGGTACGGCTTCAAGAAGATCCTCCTTGTTGCCTATATGGCCTACCTGCCCTCGATCCTGCTGCTGATCTACAACAAGACGTTCTCCGGCATCGCCCTCACGATGCTCACAATCGGGTTTGCCGCGGGAATCTTCAAGCCTCTGATCGCGGGGACCGTCCGGGCGGTCACCGACAAGTCGAACAAGACCCTGGGCTTCGGGATTTTCTACGCGATGGTCAACATCGGGGGCTCGTTCGGGCCCATCGTGGCGGGCAAGCTGAGGGCGATCTCCTGGGATCACGCCTTCTACGCCGCCGCCGGAATGATCGTCCTCATGTTCTTCGTGACGCTCTTCTTCTACAAGGAGCCGCCCCGAGAGATCGAGGGCGTGACCCTCAAGCAGAAGTTCCGAGATCTCAAGACCGTGCTGTCCGACCTCAAGTTCACCAGCTTCCTCGTGATCCTCGGGCTGTTCTTCTGGGTGCCGTTCTGGGCGTTCTTCAACCTGTGCGCGCTCTACGTCGACAGCAACGTGGACACCGCCCAGCTCTATCTCAACATCCGGAGCGTCCTCGGTGCCTGGATCGCCGACTTCCTGTCTCACACCGACGAAGACGGAACCCGGAGGGTGCTGGGGGAGTCGATCGCCCACACCGGCTACATCATCATGTTCCTGCAGGTCTTCGTGTCCCGGACCATCGAGAAGTGGAGGGCGCTCCCCACGTTCATGGGCGGCTTGGCCCTCGGAGCCGTTGGCTTCGCCATCCTCGGCTACGCTCGGATCTCGAGCGCGTCCCTCGTGTTCGTGGGCATCTTCTTCTTTGCGATCGGGGAGATGATGGCCTCCCCGCGGATCCAGGAGTACATCACCTGGATCGCCCCGCGAGAGAAGGCGGGCCTCTACATGGGAGCGAACTTCCTCGCTACCGCCTTCGGGGCCTTCAGCGGCCCCATCTACACGGGACTCTACGGGTCCTTCGACAAGGCCGGCCACCCCGAGTACGTCTGGTACACGCTGGCGGCCCACCTCGTGGTGGCCATCGTGGTCATCAACCTTTTCGTGAAGTTCGCAGGCGAGTTCAAGGAGCAGGACGCCTAGCAACCATGGCGCCCTGGAGTCCGGGCTGATAGGCTCCGCGCCCAGACAATTCCCTTGATATGAGAGACGCCCCCGGTGGGGCCTTTCGCCGGTGGCCCGTCCCTCGGAAGGAGCCCTCCATGCGTCGAACCATAGCTCTGTCGGTTTCCATCGTCGTCGCGCTGGCGGCAGCGGCGTTCGCGCTGCAGCAGACCTACCCCAACCAGCCCGACATGGAGACCCTTCTGGACAATGACCGAGTCGTCGTGCAGCGCATCACGTTTCCGACGGGAGCCTGGCAGGGCGAGCACAGCCACGCCGGCAACCAACTCGCAGTCGCGATCACGGAGGTCGAGCAGATCGTGAAGGAAGGCGGCAAGCAGTCGACGCGCACGCTGAAGCCCGGCGATGTCCTCTGGGTCGACAAGGTCATTCACGACCACAAGGTGGTGAAGTCCGGCACGGCCGTCCTGATCACGCTGAAGTGACGAGCGGGCCTGCGAAGGCGCGCTCGTCATGCTGAGGCGCTCGCTCGAGACGTGGCGCCGAAGGATCTCCCGATAGCGGTATTGAGAGCTTCTTCGGACCGCAACCCGACGGAGCGGTCCTCAGAATGACGCGCTTGTCCGCGCCCCGTCGGGATCCTCGGCGGGGGGCAGCGGTTCGGACCAGCCCCCCTCCGGGGCCGGACCGTCGTCGATGTCGACGAAGCTGAAAGCGCCCTCGAGGATCACGCGGTAGCCCGGCTCCCCGTCCTCGAGGCCGTCCTCGGCCGGCCCCTTGTTCACCCAGCCGAGGGGAAACCCAGGACCGTTATAGCGAACCGCCGTCCCCTCGGAGACGATGACATCAAGGGAGTTGAAGGCGCCTTTGAGCTTGATCGTCACCTGCTCCGCTGTCCGGGGCAGGCGCAGGGTCACGGGGTTGAAGGCCCCTCGCAGGAGGCTGTCGGTCGCATGGCCCGCCGAAGATCGAAGTCCGCGCGAACGGCCCCGCCGCTCACGTCGAGGCTCAAGGGAAGCTCATTCGTGACGCCCAGCTCCCAGACCTCGTGACGCAGGCCGACCAGGAGGAAGTCACGGCGACGTCCCTTCAGCTGAAGGGTCGCCTCGCCCTCCTCGTCGGTCAGGCGGAGGCGCGTCGCGGTGTCGCGCGGGGCGGCGCGGCCTTCAGCAAGGAGTGTCGGCGGCAGCGGCCGGGCGTCGAGATCGACGCTCACACCCCCGAGGTGAACCAGGACCTTTGCGCGATCGACGCCCTCCGGCCGGTCCACGGACAGCGCCTGCCACTCGCCGGGGGGCGGAAGCTGGGGACGATCACCCCAGGCGAGCCAGAAGAGCGTGCCCAGCACGACGGCCGGTCCCAGCACCATGCCGTAGGCGAGCCGGGTCTTCTCGAAGACGATGCGGATCCCGCACGACACGAGCAGAACCGGCCACAACGACATGGCCTCGACCCAGAAGCCGTCGGGGAGCCCACGCGAGGTCGCAAGAAGAAAGAAGACGCCGAGCCCGGCCAGGAAGACGCCGTCCGCCACGCGACGCCACTCGGCCTGGGGGCGAGTGTGATCCGATTCGGAATCGCCACTGCCTGATGACATGGAGCTTTCCTTCTTTCTCACAATAGCTTACGCGACATTCCAGTCGCCCGTTCCGTCACTCACCGACCCCCACCGTCCACCCGCCGAATCGATCGAGCGGGGCGCTCGTTTGCCCGGGTCTCCGGACTCTCAGGGACCTTCCAGGTCCTCGAGTAGCGAGCGATGGGCCGATACGAACGACGCGCCGCGGGAGCGCAGGGCGCGAGCGAGAGCCCGGGGAAGGTCGAGTGCGGCGCCCTTTGCGACGCGCTCGGCGTGCTCTCGACGAAAGTCGGGCGAGACGCGCAGGGACCAGTTCTCGTCGTCGACGACGCCCGGGCGGTTGTAGACCTGCTCGAGGCCGAGGACGTCCGTGAAGAACATCATCACGTTGGAGGCGGGCCCGACGAAGAGGTCGGCGAACTTCGCCTGCACCAGCGCGTTGCGATCGCCGGCGATCCGGCCGGCCCAGGCCTCCCGGTCCTCCTCGGGGGCCAGGAGGCGGGTCGCCAAGTACTGCGCCTGCTTCGAGGAGGCACCGGAGTCGATCCAGTCGCGTGCCACGAGCCAGAGGGGTCGCGTGTCGTGGTTGCCGACCATGATCCAGTCCTCGGGCGACGCGTTCTCGCCGCGGTAGACGTCCTCGGGACGCTCGATGTCCGCCTTCTGCGTCACGCGAAAACGACCCAGCCCGTGCCGCGCCATCACGCGCCCGAGGGGATAGGGCTGTGTGGAGAGGATCTCGCACGCGATGTCCGCGGTGCCGCGCCCATGCTCGCGCGCTGCCTCGACGATGGCGTCGATGAGGACAGAGTAGCGCTCCACCTGCTCGTCGTTCAGCGCTCTCACCCAACCGTCGGCATGACGGGGCACGTCCCGGTCGAGCTGCTCTTCCCGGGCGATGGTCAGGGGGGCGAGTTCCCCGTGGTCCGGCAGGTCGGGCGACGAGTAGAGTCGCGCTCCGAGCTGGGCGGCCCGCGTCGGGTCGGGCTGATCGGCGCGGTAGACCCAGGGGCAGACGAAGCCGTGTGGATGGTCGATCCGCACGCCGTCGAGCTCCGAGAACATCTTGTCCATCCGGGCCCGGAGAAAGCGGAGCGCGGATCCCGATCGACGCGTGCCGTCTGTCGCGGCCTCGACGAAGTGCGCGGGATCCAACACGGCGTGGTTCCAGGGCTACCCCTCGGGGTTCGTGCGGGACGGGGGGGCTCCCATGCGGTATCCCTGCAGCAGGAACGCTTGCGCCGCCCAGTCGTCGCGTGGCGACAGGCCGACCTGGAGATCACCGAAGAGCTTGAGGCCCAGGGTGCGCGCGTGATGCTGCAGGTCACGGTGCTGTCTGTGGAGCAGGAACTGCACGAAGGCCCACGCCTCGATGGTGTCGATATGGCCGTCCAGGCGCGTGCGCAGCGTCTCGGCGGCTTCGTCTTCGCGACCTGGGGCCGGATGGAAGAGCCGCCGGTCGGCCTCGTCCGACCACTCCCGCCAGTACCGTCCGTCGTTCTCGACGGCGAGGGCTTCGTAGAGGCCGTCCCGGGAGAGCCAGCCGCCGTTGGCTCGGGAGAAGGCCTCGAGCTCGACGGCCAGCTCCGGCAGCCCCTCGGTGCGGCCTTCGACCCAGGCCGAGCGGAACCGGTCCCAGACGGACGTGCACACGGGTGCGATGGCGGTGCGGATCCACCCGTGGGGAACGCGCTCCCGGGAGCCGGGGCGCGACGCCACGAGTCGAGCCAGATCCTCCGCCGGGAGGAGCTCCGCCCAGTCCGGGCGGGTCAGGGGGCCGAGGGCGAGGGAGAGCGGGTTCCGCGAGAAGAGCGTGGCGTCGTACGGCGAGGTGTTGCCCGGGGACGTGGCGCCCTGGGGGCCGAGCTGCACGCCACGAAAGCCCAGCTCTCGCACGAACGCGAGGAAGTCCGCCGCCCCCGCGGAGTACGGCGAGCCGCGGCCCACGTCCTCGTCGGCCAGGGACGGGAATGCCGAGTCGTGGATGCCGAAAAGGAGGTTGCGGATGCCGAGCAGGTCGAGGGCCTGGTCGATACGCTCGGGAGCGGACACCGCCAGAAGTTAGCATGACGGGCGGGCCAGAGGGCTCGGTGGGCCGTCCCTTGCAGGCCTGCTGGTATAGTCCGGCTGAGATGCCCGAAGCCCCTGGTCCGGATCGCGATCCCACCACCGAAGCAGAAGCAGGGACCGGACTCGGAGCGTGGCTGGGCCGGGCGCCCTGGGGTGAGCTGGCCGGGGTCGCTGCGGTGCTCCTCGCGGCCGCCGTGGTGTTTCTCGTTTTCGCCGGGCGGCCCCTGGCCCCGGCAGGGCCGACGGCGGTCATCGCTCCGGGAATGGCGCAGCGTCTCATGGCGCTGCCCCTGACCCCAACCCGGGCCGCCTCGCTGGACTTCGAAGGGGCCCGCCCGGGTGAGCGCGTCGTCCGAGAGGAAGGAGCCGCGGTGCGCCTCTCCTTTCGCATCGAGAAGACCGCACGAGTGCTGGTCATCGAGGAGCGCAGCGGCCTCCACCTCGTGCAGCTTTTCCCCAGGGCCGGACGACCATCGAAACCCGTCCCGGCTGGGCGGCAGATCGAGGTGAGGGATCCGTCCGGCGCGGAGCTGGTGATCACCGAGCCCCGTGGTCTCCGGCGGGTGCGCCTCTTCATGTTCCCCGAGGACGTGGACCCGCTGAGCCTTCAGCCCACTGAGCTGGCGCGGCTCCGTGGCCGCGTCATCATCATCGAACGCAGCTACAAGGCGGCCCGTCGCGGCGAAGGGGCCCTGTGAGCGTCGCGCTTCAGGGAGTGCTCCCCGAGCTCAAGACGCAGCTCGGGCAGGTGATTTTCGGGAAGGACGAAGCCCTCGACCACGTCCTGGTGGCACTCCTGAGCGGCCACCATCTCCTCCTCGAGGACGTGCCCGGTGTGGGGAAGACGACTCTGGCCAAGGCGCTGGCTCGCTCGTTTGCCGGGGATTTTCGCCGGGTGCAGTTCACACCGGACCTCCTGCCCACCGACATCCTCGGCTCGGCGGTCTACAACCCCCGTGACGGCAGCTTCCCCTTCCGCAAAGGTCCGGTCTTCACCAACGTCCTGCTCGCCGACGAGATCAATAGAGCCTCACCCCGCACCCAGTCGGCCCTCCTCGAGGCGATGGGCGAGGGGCAGGTCTCCGCCGAGGGTGAGACGCGGCCCTTGCCCGCACCCTTTCTGGTGATCGCCACGCAGAACCCGGTGGAGTACCACGGCACGTACCCGCTCCCGGAAGCCCAGCTCGATCGCTTCGGCCTTCGGGTGAGCCTGGGCTATCCCGCCGCCGAGGAGGAGGTGGACGTCATCTTCAGCCAGGCGGAGGGGCACCCGGTGGATGCCCTCGAGCCGCTCCTGGGAGCGGCCGACGTCCTGGCGCTGCAAGCGGAGGTGCGAAGCGTGCGGGTGGAGCGACGCCTCGCCCGCTACGTGGTGGCCCTGGCCGACGCCACCCGTCGTCACCCCTCCATCGGGCTGGGCTGCTCACCCCGGGGGACCCTCACCCTCGTCCACGCCGCACAGGCCCGGGCGTTCCTCGAGGACAGGGACTTCGTGGTGCCCGAGGACGTGAAGGCCGAGGCGGTGCCCGTCCTCGCCCACCGACTGGGGCTCGAGACCAAGGCCCGGTACTCGGGTGTTTCGAAAGAGGAGACCGTGCGCGAGATCCTCCGCTCGGTGCCGACCGGCATCTGATGGCCACCGCCGCACCCGGTGCGGACCGAAGCGCCCTGGCCCCCATCGGCGGCGCACTGGAGTGGTTGAGCGATGGGATCGCCAGTGTCCTGAGCCGCTCACTCAACTCCTCATACCTCTACCGGGCACTCCGGCGGATCTGGCGTGAGCGGTTCACTGCCCGCGGGCGGTTCGTCTTCGTCCTCTGCTTCACCCTCGGCGTCGCAGGGGTCGACACTCGCGGGGCCCTGGTCTATCAGCTGTTCGGTCTCGCCTTCGGTCCTCTGGCGGTGGCGGCGTTCCTCGCACTGCGCCGCGCGCCGCGCGTGCGTCTCGTGGGTGCCCTGCCACGGAGGCTCACCGCCGGCCGAACGGTTTCTGTGGGTGTCCGCGCCGAGACGAACGGATCGGGGCCCAGCGGTCCCCTGGTCCTGTCCTGGTTCGGACCCGATCGGTTCGGCAAGGGTGTGCGGGTGCAGCCGGGGGACTCCTTTCTGGACGCCGTCCCGGGGCGACCCGGCCACGCACGGCTCGAGATCACCGCCCAGCGTCGAGGGCGATACGTCGTTCCCGGGCTGGGTGTCTCGGGCACGGACCCCCTCGGCCTGCTGGCCACCCGGCGCTCGTCCCGCCAGCCGGCCCAGGCCATGCTGGCCTACCCGCGTTTCTTTCAAATGGAGAGGCTCGAGCTCCCGACGGGGCGCCGGTATCAGCCGGGAGGAATCCCTCTCGCGTCCAGCCTCGGCGACGAGAACGAGTTCATCAGCACTCGCGAGTACCGCCGGGGCGACCCCCTGCGCAAGATCCACTGGCGGTCCTGGGCCCGTCGCGGGGCACCCGTGGTGAAGGAGTACCAGGAGGAGTACTTCTCCCGCATCGCCCTGGTGCTGGACACGTTCGTTCCCCGGCGTCCCCGGCGAGACGAGCGCCGCTCTTTCGAGGCCGCCATCTCCGTTCTGGCCTCCGTCGCGGACCACTTCAGCCGCAGCGAGAACGTGGTCGACATCTTCGCGGCCGGGCCCGACGTCTACCAGGTGAGCGCGGGCCGAAGCCTGGCCTACCTCGAGAACGTCCTCGACGTCCTGGCATGTCTCGAGCCGTGCCACGAGCCGCCCTTCGACAGGGTCGGGCCGCAGCTCCACGAGAAGCTGGGCCAGCTCACCACCGTGATCGCGGTCGTCCTCGACTGGGACGGGGAGCGAGAGATGTTTCTCCACGGTCTCCGGGACCTGGGCGTGGCCGTTCGAACCTATGTCGTTCACGCGGGACCGACGCGGAGGCCGTGGGAGAACGCCGCCCGATCCCTGGGTGAGATCACGCCCCTGGACCCCGACGAGGTGGACCGCCTGATCGCCGCGGAGGAGAGCTCGTGAGCGGGGGAGCCGCCCCCACCGGTCTCGTCGCCCGCTGGGCCCTTCACGTCGCGTTGATCGCGGCGCTCGGTGCGTTCGTCGTCGCACGGAGCGATCGGTCGGTGCTCGTCCTGCTGATTCCCCTCGCTCTCGTGCCGGCGCTGCGCTGGCGGCGAGCGCCGCGGCTGCTGGTGTCGCTGCTCCCGGTGACGGCTCAGGCGGCCCTGGTCGCGACGTTCGCGCTGGCCGTCCTCTCCCGGCAGCTCCTCTTCATCCGGGAGGACCTGGGCTTTCGTTACGGCGGCATCCTCGGCTGGTGCCTCGCGGTTCTGGCTGTCGCTTTCCTGCTCGGCCATCGAATCTGGCCGGCCACGTCGACGCTCCTTCCGGCGATCGTCGGTCTCCTGGTGGTGAGCGGTTTGAACCCCGGCGTCGGCCTCTTCCCGTACTTTGCCGTGGCCAGCGCGCTGGCGCTCTGGACGTTCGCTCTCGTCCGGGGCGGGCCGCGCCGCCTCGGTGGCCCCCTGTTGGCGTTTCTTCTCGTCGCGGCAGCGGTGTCCGCGGCGACGCTGCGCTTTCTGCCCTGGGCACAGCCCTTCGTCGAGCGGGCGGTGGCCCGGACGTTTGCGGAGGGAACGACCGGCCTGTCGGGCGAGTCGCGCCTCGGGGAGTTCGGCGACCTCGCCACCTCCGACAGGATCGTGCTCCGCGTGTGGACCTCGCGGCCACGGCCGCTGCGTGCCTACGTGTTCAGCCGTTTCGATGGAGTGGAGTGGTCCACGGCCGATCGACGGGAGACTTCCGGAAACAAGCCCGTGCTTCCCGCACTGGAGGCCGGAGACGAGACGAGGCTGCCGGACGTCCCCGGCAACCTCTTCGTCCTGGCGACGGGCGGCGATCGAGCCCGCGAGGATCGGGCGGGGCTCGTCGAGACACGGATCCTCCAGAGCGCGGTGACGGACTGGCCCCTGCTGGTTCCCGCGGAGCCGCGACTCGTGCGCGCTCCGACGCCGTACCTTCTGAGAAGCCGCGAGAGCGAGCTCCGCTGGCCGCCCTACGAGCCGGCGCGTCTCTACAGCGTCGGTGCAGAGCGCGAGCCGGGCACGAGGCCCGCGAGGGGCGAGGGGGCCTCGCAGCGGGCGGCCGCCCTGGGACTGCCCGCTCGCCTGGACCCGCGTATCCGCCTGCTGGCGGGCACACTGGCCACCGACGCCGGCTCCGACCGCGGCCGTCTCGACAACACGGTGGACTGGCTGCACACCCACCTCACGTACAGCCTCGAGGTCGGTGAGTTCGAGACCGCCGATCCCCTCGCAGAGTTCCTCTTCGACAAGAAGAAGGGGTACTGCGAGTACTTCGCCTCGGCGGCGGCGGTGCTGCTGCGGCTGCAGGGCGTTCCGACCAGGTACGTGAAGGGCTTTGGCGTGGGCCCGCAAAACTTCGTGCCGGGCGGTTATGGGGTGAGCGACCACTACCTGATCCGCGAGTCGGACGCTCACGCGTGGGTGGAGTCCTACATCGAAGGAGCGGGCTGGGTCGAGGCGGACCCCACGCCCCCCGACGGCTTCGCCGCCGTTCACGCCTGGGCCCCGGGACCATTGGAGCGGCTCGTCGAGGCGATTCGTGTCCACAGGGCCGAGCTCTGGGCGCTCCTGATGCACGAGGGGCTTGGAGGACTTCTCACGCTGGTGACGGCCTCGGCCGGACGCCTCGCGGGGACTTTGTGGCGGCATCCGGGCCTGGTCGTCTGCGGCGTTGCCCTGCTGCTCGCCGCTTTGTCGCGCGACTGGCTGGGAGCTCTCCTCGCGCGCCTGCGTTCCCGGCGCTGGGCGCGGCTCGAGAGGCAGGCCGCACTCCCGGGCCCGCTGGCCTCGCTCCTCGCCGCCGTCGAGCGCCATTGGGCACGTCAGGGCCGAGCCAGACCACCAGCGAGCGGCCTGCAGGAGCACCTCGGCAGCCTGCCCACCGGAGCTCTCTCGCGATCGACCCGCGAGGCGAGCGCCGCGGTCGTGGCGGCCTGCTACCGCTCGGCCTACGGCGGAGCTCCCCCCACCCCGTCCGAGATCACTCTGCTGCAGCGCGCGGTCGCCCATCTGGACTGAAGATGCGACTGATTGCACTCGCCCTTCTCCCGGTCCTCGCCGGCGGCTGCGCCGAGGGACCGCGAGCGATCATCAGCCCGGACCACCTCACGCGACAGATCGAGGACCTCCGCGGTCTCATCCAGGCCGCCGAGCTGGGCGAGCTCCTGCCCTCGGATCGGCTCCTCGTTGCCATCGACGAGCAGACGGTTCGGGATCTGGCTCGACTGGGCC
Source organism: Vicinamibacteria bacterium (assembly GCA_963578825.1). GTDB lineage: Bacteria > Acidobacteriota > Vicinamibacteria > Fen-336 > Fen-336 > JAJDNS01. The sequence goes on along the minus strand of CAUZDW010000048.1, from coordinate 16,564 downwards.
TCCCTCGCGAAGAGGCGGTCGCCGGCTCCGGGGGGTGCCTCCGTGTCCGGATCGACGCGGTCGACGTGAAGTTTCGCGACGGGCACGGTCTCGTTCGGCTCGACGGACACCTCCACCGCACCTCCGAGGGATCGGAGGAGGTCTTTGCGGAGCTTGCGGTGCTCGGTCGGATCGACAGCGTCGAGGTCGACGAGGAGAGCGGAGGCCTCCGGGGCCGGCGACCCTGATCGGCGTCGAGGTCAAGCGGGTGGGCCTCTCCGGGGAGGGGAGCGTGAGCCGAAGGGTCCTCGAGGCGGTAGCGGGCCTGAACCCGCAGATCCTGTCGCTCCTCAGCGAGTCGCTGGTGCTGCCCGTGCGGCTCGAGCGTGAGGTCGTGATCCGAGGGACCGGGGACGAAGGCCCCGTCCGCATCGCGCCGGCACGCTTCCCTCTCTCCGCGCGGGTGACGGACCTTCTGGCCTTCGACCAGAGGCTGTGGATCGTCCTGGACGTGAGTGCGGGGGACTGGGCGCCTCTGGAGACGACACCTGAAGACACGGGAGCAGAGTCGTGAGCGCGGCACCGAAGAAGCCCCGGCGTCTTCGGTGGTTCGTTTTCCGGATGATTTTTCTGGCCCTCGTGGCTGCCGCCGTGTACGTTCCCATTCGGGACTATCAGCAGCGCCAGACCGCCGCACGCCTCGAGCGCATCCGCGACGGACTGCGGGAGGAGCTGGCCCAGCTCCTGAAGAACGACCCGCGACTTGCCGGGGCTCCGGAGGGAGGCGTCCTCATCGGAGCACCGGCCGCGTTCACCGCACGTCTCGCGCACCAGGTCGCCAGCAAGCGCGGAACGGTGCGCGTCAAAACCTTCTTCGGGAGGATGCGGCCCGGGGACTACGGCCTGGACGTCCGTCTGCACGAGGTCAGGGGTCGGCTGGGTGCCGAGGAGCCCGAGATCCGGTACGACGACGATCGTGCCCTGGTGAAGATCCCGGCGGCGATCCGCGAGGGCGAGGGCCGCGGCACGCTCCGATTCGAGTGGCACTCGAAGGGCCTGGCCGGACTCGCGTGCGGGGACATAGACCTGACCCAGAAGGTGTCGGGCCGAGTCGTCCCGCATACGTATCTGGTCGAGGGAGCGATTTGGCTGGCTCTCGAAGGGGGTGTCGTGACAGCGGTCCCGGAGTTCCCGAACCTCGAGATCCGGCTGTACATCGAGCCTTCGAAGGCATCGTGGGACGCCGTCAACAAGCTGCTCGACAGCCAGGGCTTTCGGTGCCGCACCGCTCTCAATCTCGTGGACATTCCGAAGGCGGTGAAGGGGCTTCTGGCCAAGGGCCTGAAGGTGAAGATCCCGAGCCGCATCTTCAAGCCGATCCGCCTGCCCGCCGGCTTCCACGACTCGGTGACCTTCGGGGAGACGAGCTTCGCGCTCAGCCTCGAGCCCCGCGGCCTCGAGGCGGTGGGGGACATCCTCTGGTACAGCGCCGACCTGACGGCCGAGGCTCGCCGCACACCGGGGCCGGGGTAGAAACGCGCATGCTCCTGACCCGCCTCGTCGAGCAGGTCGAACGAGTCCGCGCCACGTCGCGGCGGTCGGAGAAGATCGAGCTGATCGCCGATCTCCTGCGCCAAACGCGCGAGAAGGAGACGGAGCTCGTTGCTCTCTACCTGACGGGCCACCTGCCACAGCGTCGGATCGGCATCGGCTGGCGCACCGTGCAGTCCGCGATGGCCGAGGGTCGTCCCTCGGGCGACCCGCCTTCGCTTCTCGACGTGGACCGGGCGCTGGGGGACGTCGCTCGCGAGACCGGGCCCGGATCGACCGGGCGGCGTCGGGACGCTCTGCGCCAGCTCTTCCAGCGAGCGACTCCGGAGAGCCGTCGTTTCCTGGGCGCGCTTCTGGTCGGCGAGGTGCGCCAGGGCGCCCTCGAAGGCGTCCTGCGTGAAGCCATCGCACGCGCCGCCGACCTCCCAGGCTCCCAGGTCCGGCGGGCCGCGATGTTCGCCGGGGACGTGGGCGAGCTCGCCCGCGTCGCGATGACCGAAGGCGCCGACGGCCTCGGCGCTTCTCGCTCCGCCTCCTCTCACCCGTGGCTCCGATGCTCGCGAGCCCCGCGGACGACGTGGCCGCTGCCCTCGAGCGGCTGGGGGAGGCCGCCTTCGAGTACAAGCTCGACGGGGCCCGCATCCAGGTGCACCGCGCCGGAAACGAGGTGAGGGTCTTCACGCGCCAGCTCCAGGACGTGACCGAAAGAGTCCCGGAGGTGGTCGAGTGGGCTCGGACGCTCCCCGCTCGCGAGGTCGTTCTCGAGGGTGAGGCGCTCGCCCTGCGTGCGGATGGTCGGCCGCACCCCTTCCAGGTGACGATGCGACGTCTCGGCCGCTCGAAAGACATCGCCCGTGCCCGGGAGGAGCTCCCTCTTTCGGCCTTCTTCTTCGACTGTCTCTTCCTGGAAGGGGAGGGGCCGCTGATCGAGCTGCCGCACTCCGAGCGAGTCCAACGCCTAGAGCGGATGGTGGAAGGGCAGACGCGCCTGCCACGGCTGGTGACCGGGCAGGCCGACGAGGCCGAGAGTTTCCTGGCCGAGTCACTCGCCGCCGGCCACGAGGGGTTGATGGCCAAGTCCCTCGATGCCCCGTACATGGCCGGCCAGCGCGGCTTTCACTGGCTCAAGCTCAAGTCCGCGCACACCCTCGACCTCATCGTCCTCGCCGCGGAGTGGGGGAGCGGTCGTCGCAAGGGCTGGCTCTCGAACCTGCACCTGGGCGCCCGCGACACCGAGAGCGGCCAGCCCGTCATGCTGGGCAAGACCTTCAAGGGGCTCACCGACGCCATGCTGGAATGGCAGACGAAGGCACTCCTCGCCCTGGAGACCGCCCGCGACGAGTGGACGGTGCACGTCCGCCCGGAGCTCGTCGTGGAGGTGGCTTTCAGCGACGTCCAGGAGTCACCGCGCTATCCGGCCAGACTCGCCCTGCGATTCGCCCGGGTGAAGCGTCACCGCCCCGACAAGCCGCCGAGCGAGGCCGACACTCTCCAGACCGTGCGCGCGATCTTCGACCAGCAGCGGGCCTGAGCCCCAGGACAGGCAGCTCAGGCCCTCTTGTGGATCGGAGGGCGGCACCAGGATGCCGGAATCGGCGCTCGCCCGTCATCTCAGAAGAGCACGGCCCGCTCACCTTGCTCGTCGACCAGCTGCTGGGCGTGAGCCAGCAGCGCGTCCCGGCGCCTCAGGAGATCTTCCACCTGCGCCTCCGTGAGGACGCCGTTCAGGCGCTTCTGTAGGATCGGACGATTGAACCGACGCAGCCTCTCGAGCATTCGGCGATCGAACCGGTCCGGCAGCTCCAGGGACGTCTCGGCGTCAAGGAAGGAGCGAGTGTGATCCACGAGCACGATGCCCCAGGTGGCATCGACCAGGATGTTCCGGTCGTTGCGGTCCCAATTGCCGATGAGGTGGTCGAAGGCCTTCATCCGGGAAAGCTGATGCCTCCACTCGGGAGTCCCTGGAGCACGGTCACGCACCGATTCGCGGGTCTTGCAGCCGTAGACCCAGAACTGAACCGTTCCCTCTTGCCCCTCGAGTGTTCGGGAGACAGCGGGTGGGACCATGTCGAGCCCGAGCATCTTGTCGATTTCGTAGGCCGCCACCTCGAAGATGTAGCTGTCCTGGATCTTCGGGTTCGAGAAGTGTCTCCAGATCGCGCTCAACTCGATTTCTCCCTGGCTCAGGGTCACCTTCTCAACAGGGCTGAGTCCTGGCCCGAGCCCTTTGGTCGAGACCACGCGAGCGGTCCGGAGAAGCTTCTCGAACGTGACCTTGAGATCGATCCAGATCTTGCCCGATCCGGAGTTGGCCACGGCGTAGGTCACGAAGCGCATGGCCTCGGGGTCAGCGGCGTAGCTCGCCAGGACGGTGCGGAAGGCCCGGGTGCTGGCCGCGGGGTCGCCGGCAGCGTTCCGCGTCAACCCGTACCGCACCAGGGCCTCCAACCAAAGCGAGCTGGGCGCAGATTCGTCGTCGGCAATGCCCCGGAAGGACGCGGACGCCTCGTCATGGTTCCCCAGGTCCGCGTCGAGCTTCCCTTCGGTCATGAGCCTTCGCCACTCTTCACTGGTTGAACCCGGCCTTCTTCGAATCCTTCTAGGAGCTCTTCATCGGCGCGTCGGACGAGGTCAAGGAGAAGTTCAAGAACACGCACATGAAGCGCCAGGCCCTGATGCTCCAGGACCCGCTCTTCGTCCTGGCGGTCGCCGCGCAGGGGGGCAAGAACAGCCCCGCGCGCTACTCGATGCCGGGGCTCGCCGAGAAGCACGGCCACAAGGGTCTGGACATTCGTCCCGAGCTGTACGAGGTCGGGCTTGACGCCTTGCTGGAGACGGTGAAGCGCCACGACCCGGAGCACTCCCACGAGATCGATGAGGCCTGGCGCACGACTCTTGCCTCCGGCATCGAGTACATGCGCAGTCATCGCTGAGGGGTTTGACAAGGGCCTTCCCTCACCCGACCTGGCCAGCGTAAGATACGCCAATCATCCTGAAGACTTGACTTGGACCTTCCGCGTGGGGGAGATGTCTATGGGCACGAGCGAATTCGACGAGGCCTACGAGGACGAGGCGCCCGGTCGCCTCGAGAAAGAAGAGGAGAGCCTCGGCGCGGCCATCCTGGAGGCGACGATTCGCGAGTTGAAGCCCAAGCCCGCGGCCACGCTTCAGGAGAAGGGCACGATCCGCGCTGCGGTCCAGCTGATGCTGGACGAAAAGCTCAACGCAATCCTGGTGGAGAGCGAGGGGAAGCCCGTGGGCATCTTCACCGAGCGCGACCTGATGCGACGCGTGGTCGCCGCCGGCATCGACCTCGATCGGGCGATCGAGGAGGTCATGACCCTGGACCCCGAAACCCTGGGCCTGGACGATGGGATCGCCTTCGCCCTCAACCGCATGGTGGTGGGAGGCTACAGAAACGTGCCAGTCGTGGACGAGACCGGCGCCCTCGTCGGCGTCCTCTCGCAGCGCGAGGTGGTCCACTACATCGTCTCGGTGCTCCCCAGCCACGTCATCAACCTGCCGCCCGTTCCCGACCTCGAGGCGCGCAGCGAAGACGGCGGCTAGTCGAGGGTCGGTGGCGACTCCTCCTCGTCAGGGACGGTTCGGCCTCCGAGTGGGTCGGCTCGGCCTTGTCCTTCGGAGTTGCGCGACGTATCGCGAGGCGCTGCCACAGGCCGCCCTCACCGAACGAGCGCCAGCCCCAGCCGATGGCGGGCCACCAGCCGGCCATCGAGGCGCAGGTCGACGAGACCGATCGCGGCCGGCACGCGCAGCGATTCCGGAAGCCGGGACCAGACAAAGCGCCCCGTCACGAGATGCCGCCCGGCAGGGATGCGCAGCCGCGCCGCGCCGCCCTTGTCGAAGACCGGCATGGCGCGTCCGTCGACACGGACCTCGAGGGGCCAGCGCTGTGCGTCTCCAGGGAGGAGGAGGTCGCTCTCCCGATCGGCGGTGACCCGCAGGGTGAAGGTGCCACCGGAGCGGCCGAGGTCAAGGCGCAGCCGCCCCGGCCACACGCACACCGGCTGCCCCTGCACCTTAGGACACCCCAGGCCCGTCACCTCGTCGAGGACCCACGGCACCCACGGGCGCAGCTCCGGCGGCAGATCCTGCCGCGAAATGGGCTGCGCCTGGGCAGAATCGACCAGGCCAGGGCTCATCGCAAGGCCGACCGCGAGGAGCATCAGGGCGAACGGCGCGACAGATCGGCGCACAAACACCTCCCTGGGCGCGACTGCAGGCCGCCACCCGACGGGACTACGGTGCAAAGGATACGGCCTATTCCCACGGAACGTGAGGCGAGGCGGGCTCCGCGAGTCCCCACGTCTTCCGGAGAACGTGACGGAAGAGCTCGTTGAGCGGACCGAGGCCGGGTGTGTGCGAGGGGGAGGTCTCGGGTCGCTGGCTTGGCAGGCCAGCCATGGCACCGTTCGTAGTACCATGTTTGGCACTATAGGAGCCGGGATGAAAATCGAAGAAGACGTAAAGCCAGTGACGTTCATGAAGACACGAGCCGCCGAGCTCCTGCGGTCGGTGAGCGAGAATCGACGTCCCGTGGTGATCACCCAGAATGGGGAGCCGCGAGGTGTGTTGATGGACTTCACCAGCTACCAGGAGCTACGCCGGGCGACGCTGCTCCTCAGGCTCGTGGCACAGGGCGAGGCCGACGCCCGGGGACAGAGGAGGATTCCACAAGACCGGGCCTTCTCGGATCTGCGCTCCCGGCTCAAGCAGAGGTGAAGCGTCTCCGGGTCGTTTGGGCACGGGCGGCCAAACGCGACCTCGAGGGGATCGTCTCCTACGTGGCGGCCGATAGTCCGCAAGCTGGTCTCGCCTTGTTGGACAAGCTGGAGGCGCGGGCCAAGAGTCTCAGAACGATGGCCGACCGCGGTCGCGTCGTGCCGGAGCTGGCTCGTCTTCACATCCGCCACTACCGTGAGCTCGTGGTTGCCCCGTACCGTCTGCTTTGCCGCGCCACGTCGCGGGAGCTCCTCATGGTTGCCGTGTACGACGCGCGACGTAGCCTGGAGGATGTGCTCCTGGAGCGGCTCATTCGCATTGGCGAAGGCGAGGAGTGAATAGGGGCGGCCCCCCGCCTCCCGAGAAAGGCCCACCTCGCGCGGCGGAAGATTGCCCTACGAGCCCACCCACTGTCCCGCGGTGATAGGCTTCCGCTCTGGATTCCGAGAGCCAAGGGGGGCGATCATGAGCCCGAAGCGTGTGACTCGTCGACAGATGCTCCAGAGTGGGACCCTGCTGGCCCTGCCCGCCGTCTGGCACGGCACCAGGCCGCCAGCCGCTCAGGCAGCGCCCGCGGCGGCGACCGGACTCCGCGTCGGCTCCCGGATGTACGAGTCGATCGGCGTCCGACCGATCATCAATGGCCGTGGCACGTACACGATCCTCAGCGGATCGCTCATGCTCCCCGAGGTCCGGGCCGCCATGGACGAGGCCGCCCAGCACTACGTCCACCTGGACGAGCTGGCCGAGGGCATCGGCGCGCGGCTCGCCGAGCTCACCAAAGCAGAGTGGGGGATGGTCAGCTCGGGCTGCGCGGCGGCCCTCACGCACGCCAGCGCCGCCTGTGTCGCCGGCGGCAACCCCGATTTCCACGTCCGCCTCCCGGACCTCCGGGGGTTCTCAAAGGACGAAGCCATCATCCCGAAGCACTCGCGCAACGTCTACGATGCGTCCGTTCGCTCGGTGGGACTGCGGGTCATCGAGGTCGAGACCGTCGAGGAGCTCGACGCCGCCCTCGGCCCGAGAACGGCCATGGTCTACATCTTCGCCGGTCCCTGGGTCGACGAGAGCCCGCTGCCGACACCGGTCATCACGGAGAGGGCCCGGGCCCAGGGGGTCCCCACACTCGTCGACGCCGCCGCCGAGATCCTCACCGTCCCCAACGTCCACCTCGAGGCGGGCGCCGACCTCGTCGCCTACAGCGGGGGCAAGTGCCTCCGCGGTCCGCAGACCGCCGGTCTTCTCCTCGGGCGCGAGGACCTCGTCCGCGCGGCCTGGGTCCAGAGCGCACCCCACCACGGCTTCGGCCGTTCCATGAAGGTCGGGAAGGAAGAGGCCATGGGGATGCTGATGGCCGTGGAAATGTGGATGCAGCGCGACCACGACGCCGAGTGGGCGCAGTGGACGACATGGCTCGAGACCATCGCCGACGGCGTCTCCATCGTGGACGGCGTCGAGACGTCGGTCACCCCACCGGCGGGTCTCTCCAACCACACGCCGACGCTCGAGGTCCTCTGGGACCAGGAACGCTTTGGCGTGAGCGGGCAGGAGCTGGCCACGATTCTCTTCGACGGCGACCCCCGCATCGCCATGCACACCCGTGAGGGGACGGAGGGAAAGACGGGCATCGCGATCAACCCCTACATGATGTCGCCCGGCGACGAGCATGTGATTGCGGACGAGCTTCGCGCCACTCTCTCGAATCCTCCCCGGAAGGACCCATCGAACCTCAGGCCCCCTGCGGTGGACGTGACGGGGGAGTGGGACGTGGAGATCGAGTTCGCCGCATCTCGCGGCACCCACAGGCTGTTCCTCCGCCAGAAGGAGCACGCCCTCGACGGCTCGCACCGAGGGGACTTCGTCGAGCGGGCCCTCACCGGCACGATCGACGGCGCCGACGTCGAGATCCGATCAACCCAAACCGAGCGAGAGGACGGCAACTCGCTCCGCTACACCTTCACAGGAACCGTGGCCGGCGACACCATGTCGGGCAGCCTCGACATGGGCGAGTATCTCGACGGCCGCTGGACCGCCCGGAGACAAGCCCATGAGAGCTGAGTTCCATCACACCTCGAGGATCGCTTTGATGATTGCCCTATCTGCTTCTGCCACCACACAGGCCGCCGAGCCGCGCTACGACCTCCTGCTCAAGGGTGGCCACGTGATCGACGCCAGGAATGGCGTGAGCGCCGTCCGCGACGTGGCCATCGCCAACGGCACGGTGGCCGCGGTGGCCGAGACGATCGCCCCCGAGGAGGCCTTCAAGACCGTCGACGTCTCGGGCCTCTATGTGACCCCGGGTCTCGTCGACATCCACGCTCACGTCTACACGGGCACGGGAGAGCGGGGCTCCTACGCCGGCGACAACTCCGTCTACCCCGACGGGTTCACGTACCGCTCCGGTGTGACCACCATCGTCGACGCCGGCGGTTCGGGCTGGCGCAACTTCGAGCACTTCCGACAGACCATCATCCGGCGCTCCAAGACTCGAGTCCTCGCCTTCCTGAACATCGTGGGTCACGGCATGCGGGGAGAGCTCTACGAGCAGGACCTTGCCGACATGGACCCGGGGCCCACGGCGGAGCTCGCCGCGCGGCACAAGGGTGTCATCGTGGGCATCAAGACCGCCCACTACAGGAGCCCCGAGTGGCTGCCGGTGGAGCGGGCCGTCGAGGCGGGCAAGCGCGCCGGAATCCCGGTGATGGTCGACTTCGGCGACAACAAGCCCGAGCGCCCGCTGGCGGAGCTCCTCACGAGCAAGCTGCGTCCGGGAGACATCTACACCCACTGCTACTCGGGCAACCGCGACGAGCTCGTCTCGGGCAAGGTCAACTCCGGCATGTGGGAGGGCCAAAAGCGCGGCGTCATCTTCGATGTCGGCCACGGCGGGGGGAGCTTCTTCTGGAGGATCGCCGTCCCGGCGACCGAGCAGGGCTTCTGGCCCGACTCGATCTCCACCGATCTCCACGTGGGCAGCATGAACTCCGGCATGAAGGACCAGACGAACGTCATGAGCAAGTTCCTGGCCCTTGGCATGTCTCTCGACGATGTCGTGGCCCGCTCCACCTGGAACCCGGCTCGGGAGATCGGACACGAGGAGCTGGGCCATCTCTCCGTGGGGGCTCCCGCGGACGTGGCCGTCCTCAAGCTCGAGACCGGGACATTCGGCTTCGCCGACTCCCACGGCGCCCGCCTCGATGGGACCCAGAAGCTGGTTTGCGAGCTGACCGTCCATCACGGCAAGGTGGTCTACGACCTCAACGGGATCTCACGCCCGCTGTGGAACTCGCTGCCGGCCGACTACGAGGAGACAGGCGACCCGCGCAGGGACGCCATCGAGAGGTGATTATGACCCGATCGAACCGCAGGCGCTTTCTCACCAGGGCCCCCGCCATGGCAGCCGCCGCCACCGTGGCTGGCGCGAGCGCCCTGGCCGCAGATCACCACGAAAAGACGGACGGAAGCGAGAAAAAGAAGAGGAAGAAGGCCGTCAAGAAGGCCCACTACCCCGGCGGCAAGCCCGACGGGACGCCCCTCTTCACACCCGTCGTCACCTTCGGGAACATGGTCTTCCTGTCCGGCATCGGCGCCCACTTTGACGGTGACGTCGCGGCCCACACTGCCCACGTCCTGGACAAGATGAAGGAGAACCTCGAGTCGGTGGGCTCCTCCATGGAGAAGGTCCTCAAGGTCAACGTCTATCTGAACGACCTCGACGACTACAAGGCCATGAACGACGTCTTCCGTGGCCGCTTCGGCACCGAGCCCGGCGTCCGCACGACCATTGCGGCTGCCGGAGGCATCCCCGGCAACTCCCACGTCGAGATCGACTGCATCGCCTACGTCTGACGAGCTCCAGTCGTCACGAGGCCTGGACCGTCATCCAGAGGACCGCCCTTGCCTCACCGCTCCACCCGGTGGACCAACAACGACCCGCCCGTCGTGCTGGCGTTGACGAGGGGGTGGCCGATGTATTGCAACGAGGAGGCCCCGCTGGCCTCGGCGGTGAGCGTGTTGCTGACGCTGACGAGCCCCCGGCTCGCACCGGAGAGGTTCGCCGTCACGTCCTGGCTCTGAAGGTTCGGGGCTTCGAGCTGGCTGGCGCCCGAGATGGTGAGCTGGCGAACCCCGGCGGCGCCCAGGGCCATGACGGACGACGCCCCGGAGATGTTGGATGCGAGCTCCTCGGTCTGGATGGCGACGAGCTCGGCTAAGCTCGGGCGCGGCCGGGGAGCCCGCTACTGGGGGAAGGCGGTCGGTGCGGTGTCTTGATAGCCTTCTCCGTCGAGGGCTTCCATGAACCTTATCAAGACGATGATTTGTTCTTCGGTGAAGTCGAGCTGTTCAGCAAATCGGCGGTCGATTTTTCGAGACAGGTGGGGGTTCGGCTCGCCTCCCTTACTGTAGAGTTTCACGACCTCGCGCAAAGTCTGGATCGAGCCGTCGTGCATGTAGGGAGCCCGTTTGCTGACATCGCGAAGCGAGGGCGTTTTGAAGGCCCCCTTGTCGGCCTCTTCCTTGGTGACGGCGTAGCGGCCTTCGTCGGCAAATGTCTCGGTTTCGGGGTCCCAGCCGACGCCGAGATTGTGGAATTTGCTGTCGGTCAAGTTCTGACCCAGGTGGCAATCGATGCAGAAGGCATTACCAAAAAAGAGCTGGTGTCCCTTCTTGACCTCGTCGGAAACTGCGTTTCGGTCGCCGGCCCGGTACCTGTCCCAGGCCGAGTTGCCGCTCATGCGAGTACGCTCGTAGTCGGCGATCGCCTTGGTGATCCGCGCGATGGTGACCTCCTCGGTGCCGAAGGCTTCCTTGAAATACTTGGGATAGCTTTGAATGGCGGCGATTTTGGCAACGACGACCTCGTGGTCTCTGTTGCCCATCTCGATGGGGTTGATCATGGGCCCTCCCGCCTGCTCTTCCAGTGAGGCGGCGCGCCCGTCCCAGAAGAAGTGTGGAAGAGAGGTCCAGGCCTGGTTGATGAACGAGGGTGCCTTGCGTCCCCCTTTCTGCCCGCCGATGCCGGTCGACACTGGTGTGGGTTCGGAAAATGCATTCTCGGGCCTATGACAGGTGGCACAGGAGATCGTGTCATCGTCAGAGAGACGTTTGTCGAAGAAAAGCCAGCGGCCGAGGCGAACGCGTTCGGGCGTTGGCGGGTCAGGGAACTCCGTCAGTTTCGCAGGCCCGTTCTTTTCCGTGCCGATGCCAAGGGGCGGATCCGGGATAGGAACAATGGGATTGGACGCCTCCCAGGGGGCAACTTCCTGGCCCAGCACCACGCCGCAAAAAACCATCCCAGCGATGACGAGCGACGCCGCAAGTTCCGACCATCTCAATCGCACCTGTTGCATTCCGCCGCTCCTCCTTTTCAATCGAGACGCTGCAGGATGGAACTCTGACGCATGCGCACGACTACCATCAGCTCCAAAAGGATAGAGCACGTCATTGCTCCGCCGGTGAAACTGGCGCAGGACTTGTCAGTTCAGGCCAGACCATGATCGATCCGCTGGACGCGCGTCAAGGGCTTTCTGTGCCGCACAGCACCCGGACCGAGCCTCAGCGCGCGCCTGCAGCAGCCGTGTGAGGCCTGGTCGCGAGCGTTTTGAGTATGCTAGCGAGTCTGTGACCGGCCAAACGACTCTTCGGGACGGGGGGACGGCCCTCTGTGACGCCCCCCCAGGCGACAACCCCCCCAAGGGCGGCGTCACGGATCCGCTCGCCGCCGCGGGACGCGACTCGAGTGCTCGTCGCCGCGCCGGAAGGGTGCTCACGCCGGTCCTGCTGTGGGGCAGCCTGTTCGCTTCGGGGAGCCAGACCGCCGCGGCCCAGGACCCGGCTCCCCCGCAAAGCCCCGGCGGACAGCGAGCGACCCGGTCGGCCGCCGTCACCCGCACGACGGAGGCCATCACCATCGACGGTGTGCTGGACGAGCCGATCTGGAGTGCCACGCCGACCATCGGCAATCTGATACAGAGACAGCCCGAGCCCGGGACCGTCCCCTCGGAGAAAACGGACGTCCGGTTGCTGTACGACGACGGGCACCTCTACATCGGGGTGACGGCGTACGACTCCGAGCCTCACCAGGTCATCGGGACCCAGATGGCCCGTGACGCGAGCCTGAAGGCGGACGACCGCGTCGAGATCCTCCTCGACACCTTTCGCGACCAGCGCAGCGCCTTCTACTTTGCTACGAACCCGGCGGGTGCTCTGGTGGACGGCCTCACCTTCGCCAACGGCGAGCTCAACACCGAGTGGGATGCCATATGGTACGTGCGGACCCGACGCACGGACGAGGGGTGGGTCGCGGAATTCTCGATCCCCTTCAACAGCCTGAGCTTCCCCGCCGACAGAAGCGTGTGGGGGTTCAACTTCTCGAGGAACGTCTTTCGAAAGCTGGAGGACATCCGCTGGTCCGGAGCGCGGCTGCAGACCGCGTTCCTCCAGGTCTCCGAGGCCGGGGAGATCACGAACCTCGAGGGGCTGAGCCAGGGCATTGGCCTCGACGTGCGTCCCTTCGTCGCCGGAAACGCGCTCCACCGCGGCGCAACCGGCGAGAACGACAACAGCGCCGAGCCAGGTCTCGACGTCTTCTACAGCGTGACCCCCAGCCTCAGGTTCACGGGCACCGTCAACACGGACTTCGGCGAGACCGAGGTCGACGAGCGGCAGATCGCCCTCGACCGCTTCTCGCTCCTCTTTCCCGAGAAGCGAGCGTTCTTTCTGGAGGATGCCGGTGTCTTCAGCTTCGCCAGCACCGGTCCGGAGCCACCGGGCGGCATCCCGCCAACGCGGGCTGACGTCTTTCCGTTCTTCAGTCGGCGCATCGGGTTGCTGGACGGCGAAGAGGTGCCCCTGGACGTGGGCGCCAAGCTCACGGGGAGGATCGGCCGGACCGACGTGGGCGTCCTGGCCGTCCGCACCGGTGAGGTGGAGGACCTGGTCGACCCGCAAAACCTCATGGTCGCCAGAATGAAGTGGAACTTCTTCGAGCAGTCCTACGCCGGCGTCATCTTCACAGGGGGCGACCCTGCCTCGGACCGCTCGGCCCAGACGTACGGCCTGGACCTGCGCCTGACCACGTCCCGGTTCCTGGACGGCGCACGCAACCTCGACGTGACGGCGTACGCCGCCCGGAGCGTGCGGGACCTTCGCTCCGGAGACGACTGGTCCTGGGGCTTCTCCGCCCGCTACCCCAACGACAAGTACGACGCCCAGGTGGTGCTCCGGGAGATCCAGGACAACTTCGACCCCGCTCTCGGCTTCGTCCAGCGCTCGAACGTCCGCATGCTCCGCGTGGCAGGGAGCTTCAACCCGCGGCCGAACGACTTCCTGAACGTCCAGCAGATGTTCCACGACGTCTTCTACACGCGCTTCACGCGCCTCGACAACGATGAGGTAGAAAGCTGGAGCCTCTACGTCACACTCCTCGACTGGCACTTCAACTCCGGAGACAACATGCACGGCCTGCTCGACTTCAACCCCCGGTACGAGCATGTCTTCGAGCCCTTCGAGATCTCTCCCGGGGTGGTCCTGCGACCGGGCGAGTACCGGTTCACCCGGTTCAGGAGCAACCCGATCAGCACCGCAGCGAAACGCCGGCTCCAGGGGAGCGTCGGGTTCGCGTGGGGTGATTTCTGGTCCGGGAAGGCCGAAGAGGTGCGAGGCTCGCTCACCTTCAAGCTTCCCCCCTGGCTCACGCTCAGGATGTCTGGCAACAAGACCTTCGCCCGGCTGCCCGAGGGGGATTTCACCGCCACGATCCTGTCGTCGCGGATCGACTACAGCGCGTCGCCCCGGCTCTCTATCTCCGCCCTGGTCCAGTACGACGACCGGTCGCGGAACCTCGGATGGCAGACGCGTCTGCGCTGGACGATGCAGCCCGGGAACGACCTCTTCTTCGCCTTCAACCAGGGCTGGATCCACGAGGAAGACGACCTTCGGTTCAGACCGCAGGACCGGAAGGTGTCCGCGAAGTTCCAGTACACGTTCCGCTTCTGAGCCGTCCTCGGCGCCCGCGCGAGGGCCAGAAGCGGTGCGACAGATCTCGCCCATCCCTCCGGCCCGATGGCGGCGGTGATGCGGTAGCAGGGGGACAGGGGGGTCAGGTCTCCTTGCGCCAGGGGAAGCCCTGGGAGGGGGGAAGCATGATGTAGAGCCATCGTGAGTGAAACCCTCCTGATCGGCCCCGGCGGGGCGGCGAGAAGCCGCACATCAACCCCTCCCGGTAAAGGGACGAGCCACCGACCGGAAGCGAGTCTTGCGTGGTGTGTGTGGGGTAACCGCCACTGCGAAGCGTAGACAGCGAGCGTGTAGGCCGCTGCGATCGAGCCCCGAAAAGACCACTTCGAGGAGGCCGACGTCGTTGAGACAGCGGAAGGCAGCATCGTGCAGTCGTTCTGGCTTGGCTGCACGACTCCTCCCGGCCCTCTCCACACACCTGACGCGGAGATCTTCAAGGACGTCCTGGCCGCCCAGCGGCTGCGCCGAAAGCTCCTCGTCCGCTACAGAAGCCTCAGCTCCAACCGTACCTGGCAGCGCCGCATCAGCCCCTACCACCTCTTCAACCACCACGGGGACTGGTACGTGGCGGCCTGGGACGAGCGGCGCAAGGACGTCCGCATCTTCGCCCTCCATCGTATCCGGCGGGCCACCCGCACCACCGAGCCCTTCGAGGTGCCCAAGCGCTTCAACTTCAAGAAGTACATGGCCGACGCCTTCGCCATCCAGAAGGGCGAGGAGCCGGCCACGTCTCCATCCGCTTCGCCCAGCGCCAGGCCCGAGGGCACTCGCCTCGTCTCGACGGGTGCTGAGCCCGCTCAGGGGGTCGCCGGATCCCGGCTCCGGCCCCCAAGGGGACCCATGGCCCTCCCCAAAAAGCCCGCCTTGAGGGATCCCGGCACGCGGATCCAGGCCCTGTAACGGCGCCACAAACGGGAGGAGACACCCATCCGGTATGCTCTTCTCGTTCCCTGGTTCTGCCGGGGAACGCAAGACCAGCGAGGCCCCGCCTCGCGGTTCCCATACGCCTGGCACTCGGTGTTCGCTGTCGACCGCAACGCCGCCGCCATAAATGTGATTCACCACGGAGGTATCTAATGATCCGATCACTCACCCTGCTGCTGGCACTCCTGCTGGCATCCGGCTGTGTGGCCCCCGCACCGGAATCAGCCTCGACCCCTGCATTCGGGGATACCCCGATCATCGACATCCACACGCATATCCGCATGCAGATTCCGGACCTGCCCGACCTCCTGAGGAACAACAACATCCGGGCCATCAATATCTGCGGCGGAGCGACCAATCCGGAGAGCCTCAAAGAAAACCAGGCCCTGTACCTGGGCATGTTTCAGGAGCACGGCGTGTTGTTCCCGTTTGCCTCCACCTTCGACGTGACCCGGCGGTACGATCCCGACTATGCCGACCAAGTCGCAGTCTGGCTGGATGCCTCCTACGAGCTGGGCGCCGTCATGACCAAGATCTGGAAAGGCGTTGGGCTCGACATCAAAACGCCCGACGGGGAATTCATCATGCCCGACGACCCCATGTTCGATCCCGTGTACGCGCACATCGCCGCCCGCGGCAAACCGCTGATCGCCCACCTGGCTGAACCCCGGGAAGCCTGGCTGCCGCTCGACCCGAATTCGCTCTTCTATTCCTACTACTCAAAACACCCGCAGTGGCACATGTACGGAAAGGACGAATGGCCGGGCTGGGAGCGCATTATTGCCGCCCGCGACCACGTGCTCGAAAAGCATCCCGACCTCACCGTCATCGGTGCCCACCTGGGCAGCATGTCCCATGATGTCGACGTGATTGCCGAGCGCCTGGACCGGTATCCCAACTTCTACGTGGAGCCGGGCGCCCGCACCATCGCCTTCACGCGGCAACCTGCGGAAAAGGTCCGGGGTTTCTTCCAGAAGTACCAGGATCGTGTCCTGTATGGAACGGACCTGATCACCGCGACCGGCGCCGCCTACGACGAGTACCCTGCCTTTCAGCGCGCCAAAACGGCGGAAGAGGCCCTGAAGATTTATCGGCTTGATTACCAGTACTACGCGGGGACCGGCACCGTGGACTTCTACGGCGCGGAAGTGGAATGCTTGGGGTTGCCCCGGAACATCCTGGACAACTTCTACTACGGCAACGCCCAGCGCATCATCCCGGGGTTGATCGAATAGCGCTAGCAGGGACCGGCCCGCTACCCTCTGCTACCCTCCAGGGCGATGGCCAAGGCCCGAGGCGCCCGCAAGCAGCCACCTCCGACGCGGCAGCTGAGCACCAAGGCTCCGGG
>CAUZDW010000047.1:0-29963 GCA_963578825.1 Vicinamibacteria bacterium | reverse complement strand
CACTGTGTGCTATCGTCGGGCATCTGAAAGCTCCTGTGTTTGTGGGGTCCGGCCTTTATCCAAAGCCATTCTCCACCCAGGGGCTTTCTTTTTGGGTCCTACCGACGAATTATTCGGGCCAGGAGAGACGGAGGGAATGCTGTCCCCCAGCGGCTCCTGAATCAAGCTCTCCAGAACACGAGTCGTCACCGTTCTGAACGGGGTTGACGTGCCCGCCTCCCCGCACTACGCTAATTGAAACTGGTTTTCAGGATTCTCGAAGGAGAGACACATGCCCCTGCCGCCGATCTATGATCCGGAAGCCGTGAAGCCCATGTGGCAAGAGTTGGCCACCGTCGGTGTGGAGCCCTTGACGACGCCGGGCCAGGTGGACGATGTCCTCCAGAACGAGGCCGGCACCGTGCTCCTCATCGTGAACTCGGTGTGCGGGTGTGCCGCGGGCAGCGCTCGCCCAGGCGCGATGCTGGCCCTGCAGCATTCGACCATCCCCAACCGCTCCGTGACGGTCTTCGCCGGGGTCGACCGTGACGCCGTCAACCGCGCGCGGGAGAAGATGGCCGGGTACCAGCCCTCTTCGCCGTCGATGGGCCTGTTCAAGGGCGGCGAGCAGGTGTTCATGCTGCAGCGGACGGACCTTCAGGAGATGAACTCCGACCAGGTGGCTGCGGCCCTGCGGGACGCCTTCGACGCTCACTGCAGCAAGGCCGGCCCGTCGGTGGACGCCGAGACCTTCAAAAAGGTCCAGCCCTACGAGGGCTGCGGCTCGCAGATCCCGCTGACGGGACACTCCTGATCAAGCGGCCCGATCACCCGACCCAGAGCAGCACGATGAGGGTGGCGCCGAACACCAGGTTTCCGAACAGCAGGATCAGGCCGATCCGGCGCTCGGCGCGGAGCTTGAACCAGAGGTAGAGGCCCGTCCCGCCGAGGACCAGCAGGCCCACGGACGTCAGGAACATCAGGGCTCCCCAGACGTTGTGCGGTGCGTACTCGTGGTGCATCCCGAACGTCCCGTGCATCCAGGTCATCATGCTCATGAAGGGAAACACCCGGGTCCGCACCTGGGCCTCTCGGGCCCCCCGGGTGTAGCGAACGTCGTGGACGGTCCCGATCCGGCTGATGTTGAAGAGGATCTGCCCCTCGGCGGCCCGGATGTCGTGAAGCCCTCCCCCGTAGCCCTGCTCCTCCATGAGATGACGGGCGAGCTCGCGGGGCGTGGAGGTCCGCCCAGGATCGACGACCACGGTCGACGTCGAGTCCGTGGGCTCGGAGCCGAACCAGCTCCGGTGCGAGAACTCCAGGCTGCTGACGCCGAACATCATCACGAATACGAAGAGGAACAGCCCCAGCAGCAGGTGTGTGTCGCGCAAGACCCTGTACATCGCTACCTCACGAACCAGTAGAAGCCCACGAAGATCAGAGAGCCGACACCGAACGAGACCTGGGCCCAGCGATACCCGGGACGCGACTCGAGCCAGAGATAGAGGCCCGACAGCGCCATGAGGATCAACGACCAGAGCGAGAGCTCGATGTACCAGGCCCAGGCCTGGATCCGGAGATCCGGCGTCGAGCGGGAGGGAACCATCTCGTGCAGGTGGAACAGGTGCTGCCATGTAGGAAAGGTCAGCGTCTCCATGCGAAGGCGGCCCTCCTCTTCGAGGACCACGATCTCGTGGCGGCGCGCCGGCGTCGGCAGCCGAAAGCGAAGGTTGTTCTCGTCGTCGCGCTCGAGGCTCCAGTCCGGGGCGGGTCCGGTGAGGGGAATCCGGAGGGTGGCCTGGATGTGGTCGGCGAGCTGGCGATCGTCCATCCCTCCGGGGCTCTCGAAGTCGACAAACGAGACGATCGGCGTCGGCCGAGCCCGCTGGGCATGGGGTGGCAGCACCGTCGCAATGATGCCCACTACACCAAACAGGACCAGGGCCGTGAAGTTCAAAAGCCCGGTGTACATGTGGATACGAATCATCCATTTGGTCATGGGCACTCCTCGATCGGGCAGCCCGCGGCCCAACCGATCGCTCTGTCGAATGCGGGCCCATGATAGAACCCAATCCGGGCCTTGGGGCTTGCGGCCCGCATTCGGGCCGATCCGCTGGTACACAGGGCGCCACGAAGTCGCGTCGCCACTCGAGGAGAATGGCGCTATGCTTGGCGCTCTCATTTCACGAGCCACGCAGATGGCCAGCCTCGAAAGGAGCACACGAGATGAACGACCCGACTCCGTCTCTCAATCGCCGTCACTTCCTGGCTGCCGGGACCGCCTCGGTGGCGGGCTCCTTGGCGGCTGGCGCCCGAACGGGCTCGGCGCATGAAAGCGATGCGGCCCCCGTCGTGAGCCCTCCGGAAGGCAAGCGCATCCTGTTCTCCGTCAAGCTGGGGATGATCGCTGAGGAGGCGGACGGCAAGCCCATGC
This sequence comes from Vicinamibacteria bacterium, assembly GCA_963578825.1. GTDB lineage: Bacteria > Acidobacteriota > Vicinamibacteria > Fen-336 > Fen-336 > JAJDNS01. The sequence goes on along the minus strand of CAUZDW010000047.1, from coordinate 27,550 downwards.
CCCTGGCCGACCGGTTGAAGATCGCCGCCAAGGCCGGCTTCGACGGAGTGGACCTCGATCAGGCGGGACTCTACACGCCGCAAGAGGCCCGGGACGCCGTGCAGAAGACGGGCGTCTTTGTCCACAACGCCATCGACCACGCCCACTGGAAGCAGCGCCTCACCAGCGCCAAGGCCGAAGAGAGGGCCCAGGGCCGGGCCAACATAGCTCATTGCCTCCGTGTCTCCCACGCCGCGGGCGGAAGCGGCGTGCTGATTGTCATTGGCCGGGCGGACGACGGCACTCCCGAGGAGGTCGAGTCGCGCTGCCGGAAGGAGATCGAGGCGCTCCTCCCCCTGGCCGCCTCGCTGGGCCAGATGGTCCTGGTGGAGAACGTCTGGAACAAGATGTTCTACGACCACGACGCACCGCCCGAGCAGACCCCTGACGAGTTCATCCGGTTCGTGGACAGCTTCAACAGCCCCTGGGTGGGGATGTACTACGACATCGGAAACCACTGGAAGTACGGTCAGCCGGGCGACTGGCTTCGCGCGTTCGGGCGCCGGGCCGTGAAGCTCGACGTCAAGGGCTTCAGCCGGGCGAACGACGAGTTCGTCGACATCGGCGAAGGCGATCTGCCGTGGGCGGAGGTGCGCAAGGCCATCGACGACGTCGGCTTCACGGGCTGGACCACGGCCGAGGTGAAAGGCGGCGATGTCGAGCGCCTCGCCCTCGTCAACAAGCAGATGAGGAAGGCTCTGGGCGCCTGACGGCGGAGCCCGTCCTGACGGCGCGCCGACGAAGAGACCTATAGGCGTCCACAGGTTTCGAGTTCGTGGTAGTTGTCTGATCGAGGTGGGAAGTGACTACAGGTTCTAAGGACCGCATCCGGCCGGCCTCAGCGTGATGACGTCGGTGGGCCCGTATCGGCCTCCGAGAGCTTCTCCAGTTCATCGAGGAAACGACGGTAGCCAGCCTGGAAGCCCCGGCCGGCGACCATCGCGACGACGACCGAGACCACGGCGACGAACCACGCCCCGACGTACGTCGTCGACAGGGCGACGACGCCGGCGCCCACGGCCACCGTCCCCAGCGCGGCGAGACCCAGCCCTCGGAGGATGGTCCGCGGACCACCCGCCTCGACACCGGCCATCTTCGCGATCGGCCCCCACCACCCCAGCGGCCGGGCCCGGCGGTAGAACTCCACCAGACGCTCCTCCGGCTCGGGCCGGGTCGCAAGAGCCACGACGACCCACAGGACGCCAGTGAGCGCGATCGACGTCAGGACCACCACGTACGGGGTTCCCTCGCCCGCGTCGACGAGATGCTCGAACACCACCAGCTTGTTCACCAGAAAGATCACCGGTCCGCCCAGCGACGCGGCGAGACGGGCCGGCCCGTTGAAGCGCCACCACCACCACTGGCCCCAGTTGGCCGTCAGCTCGGCCGAGGACAGGCCCAGCATGAAGACCGCGATGTCGATGACGTTGCGGGCCTGCGTCGCCACCACAAGGGCCAGACCGACGATCCCCAGCATGGCGATGCGACCCACGGCCATGAAGTGCCGCAGGCTGGCGTCCCGCCGGATCAGCCGCCGATACACGTCGTTGATGAAGACCTGGGCACCGAAGTTCAGATTCGAGTCGACCGTGGACATGATCGACGCGAACATCGCCACCAGGGCCAGACCGAGCACACCGGCGGGCAGGTAGTGGGCCAGCAGCATCCCGTACGCCAGCTCCTTGTCGATGGCCCCCGTGTGCAGCCCCGGCCACCGCACCATGGCCCCCAGCGCGGGCAGCGTGAGAACGGCCAGCATGAGGAAAAGCACCACCTGAGTCCAGACGTACATCAAGGAAGCCTCACGGCCGTTCCGACACGACAGCACCCTCTGCCCCTCCATCGCCCCGGACATCGGCGCCGCATCGCCTCCGTAGCCGACGGCGGTGCCCAGGGTCCAGGCCACGACCCCCAGCACCCCGAGAAACTCGTGATGGCGGGGCGGGTGCCAGCTCACCACACCGTCGCCGAACTGCGCCACGAGGGCCTGGTACAACCCGCTGGGCCCGCCCAGATCTGTCCACACCATCCCCATCAGCACGAGAGAAGACAAGATTATGATGACGGCTTGGAGGAGGTCCGACGCGATGACGCCCATGTACCCCGACAGCAGCACGTAGAGGACGATGACCGGGATGACCAGGGCGTAGGTCTCCCACCGCGACCAGCCCAGAACCGCCTCCGTGACCTTGCTCATGCCCAGAAGGCCCGCCCCGGTCCAGGCCACCACCGCGATGAACGCGCTCCGCAACGCCGTCCAGGTGCGCATCGTGAGGGCGGGCGCCCCGGAGAAGCGCAGCTCGTAGAACTCAGGCGAGGTGAAGAGGTTCAGGCGGCGCCAGAAGACGGCGAAGAGGAGGCCTCCGATCATCAGGGCCAGCCCGAAGCGACTCAGATACCACCAGCAGACGAAGACCCCGGTGATCACCGTCATGCCGCAGTACGAGGGCGCCACGTCCGCGTTCATGCAGGTCACGGCGTAGCTGGTGCCGCTCACCCAGCCTTTCAACCGGCGGCCGCCGAGGAAGTAGTTCTCCAGGCTCTCCTGCGCAAACCGTCGGTAGTAGAGCCCGATGCCGATCAGGACCAGCATATAGAGCGCCATGACGACGTAGTCGACGGCCTGCAACGACACCTCGGATGTGTCCACGATCGAGCGACCTCCCGCGTCCTACCGATTCACCGAGGCGATCCATCGGGCGAGGCCCGTTTTCTGCAGTTCGACAGCCAGGATCCGGCGGAGCCAGCAGTGGTCCTCGCCATTCAAGCTGCTCGTCCCCACGCGGCGCGACACAGCTCGCCTCATGGGCCGTCCGCCGTGCGATGGGCGGCGTAGACCGACGCCGGCACCTCAACTCGCAACGTGCTTAGACCAGCGACCGGCAGGGGTGGCAGCCGCCCGGCCCCGGCGTTCTCCTCCAGCTGGGCCATCGTGCGCACCCCGCACGCCACGGTCGTCACCGCCGGGTGAGCGAGGCAGTACAGAAGGGCGTTCTGGGCTGGCGTCACCCCGCCCTCCAGGGTAGCCGCGAGGGCCGCCTGGACCGCCTCGACAGCCTCCCGTCCGTGATCGAGGTACGCGGCTGCCGGCTTCGACGCCAGCAGGCCCTTCGCCAGCCCGCCCCTCACCACGACGCCCACGCCGCCGGCGCGGAGGAGCTCCAGGCATACCTCCTCGGGTCTCCGATCGAGGAGGCTGTACTGCATCATGACGCTGGTCATTCCCGAGTCCGCGAGCCACCGCTCGATGACGTTGGGCCGGATCGAGGAGATGCCGTAGTGGCGGATGTCGCCCGCCTCCTTCAGCTCCTCGAAGGCCTCGACGGCTTCGTCCATCGGGTCCTCGACCGTTCCGCCATGCAGCTGGTAGAGATCGATGTAGTCTGTCCGGAGGCGTCGCAGGCTGCCGGCGACGGCCTCCTTGATATACGACTTGCGGGGGTTCCAGTCCCAGCCGGATCCGTCCGCACGCCACTGGTTCCCGACCTTCGTGGCAACGACGGCCGACTCGCGGCGTCCCTGGAGGGCACGCCCCAGGGTGTCCTCGTTCTCACCGTGCTGGTACAGATCCGCCGTGTCGAAGAAGTTGATTCCGAGCCCGAGGGCCGCATGCACCAGGCGCTCGTTCGCTCCGTGGTCCTCACCAAGGGACATGCAGCCGAAGCCGATGGCGCTGACCTCGAGCCCGGAGCGGCCCAGCCGTCGTCGAATCATCTACGCTAAGGATACCCGCAGGCGGATCGCGTAGCCGTGCTATTCGCCCCCGGCAACGCCAAAGGCTAGTGCGTGGTGGGCAGCGGCGCCGGGTAGCTGAGGAAGCGCCGCAGGAGCTTCCACTCCTTGTCTTCCCTCTGCCACAGGTCGGTGACCACGTAGGGACCGCCCACCCGAGCGGACTCGCCGAGCTTCCCGGACGCGTTCAGACGGAAGTTCACCAGGGTGATGTGGCCGAACCTCTCCGCCACCAGGCCGCTGATGTCGAAGCTGCTGAGCTTGATGTGCTTGCCCCCAAGCGAGCCACTCGGAGCGGTTCATCACCTCATGGGGCCGCCCCTCGAACGCGATCGCCCATGCGAAACCCGGCGACAGGAGTGTGTCCAGGGTCCCGACGTCGTTCTCCCGAACGGCGGTCATGATCTTCAGCTCGAGGGCCCGGAATGTGGCGTGTGCTGCGGCTTCCTGCTCCGCGGCCGGGAGCGGGCTCGCTACAAGGGCGAGGGCGAGAACAGACGCGACGGCAACGGTCCGCATGCTCCCTCCTTCGTGAGCGAGCACAAACAGAGCCGAACGTGTGGCAGGTCTCTGCATCCTACTACTTCGCGGCGACCCTGCCTCGGCACGGGCGCACGATCTCGCAGGGCCATCCATGGTATAAAGACGCCTTTTTGACACGATCCATGCCCTCCACCCGTGCGGCGCGACGCCGCCCGCACCAGACGCCGGCCGCGCTCCTCTCGAGCCTCAACCCGGCGCAGCGCGACGCGGTGACGACGATCGAGGGTCCGCTGCTGGTCCTGGCCGGGGCGGGCACCGGCAAGACCCGGGTCATCACGACCCGGATCGCCCACCTCATCGCCCTCGGGAACGCCCCATCGAGCATCCTCGCCGTCACCTTCACCAACAAGGCCGCCGCCGAGATGAAAGAGCGGGTGGCCAGGCTCACGGGAGACGATGGAAAGAAAGTCACGGTGGGGACTTTTCACGCGTTCTGCGTGCGGATACTCCGCGAGCACGCCGAGCCCCTGGGGCTTCCACGGCGGTTCACGATCTGCGACGCCTCGGATCAGCTGAGCGCGGTGAAGTCCGTGATGAGGGAGCTGCGCGTTCACGAGACGACCATGCACCCTTCGGCCGTTCTGGCCCGGATCTCCCTGGCGAAGAATCGAATGGAGACGCCCGAGTCGTTTCTGTCGAGCGGCAAGGACGACCGTGACCAGCTCGTCGGCTCCGTCTGGGAGCGCTATCAGGAGCATCTGAAGCGAGGCCGTGCGCTCGACTTCGACGATCTCCTCCTCGAGACCGTGCGCTTGCTCCGCGAGCACAAAACGGTCCGCTCCCGCTACCGCAGGCGATACCGTTTCATCCTCGTGGACGAGTACCAGGACACGAACCACCCGCAGTACGAGATCATCCGGGAGCTTGGAGGACAGCACCGCAACGTCTGCGTCGTGGGCGACGATGACCAGTCGATCTACGGATGGCGCGGCGCCGACATCCAGAAGATCCTCGGGTTCCACCGCGACTTCAAGGGGGCGAAGATCGTCCGCCTGCAGACGAACTATCGATCGACCGCGCCCATCCTCGAGGCGGCCAACCACGTCATCCGCCACAACGGGGCGCGCCACGACAAGGCCCTCGAGTCGGCGCGAGGCGCTGGCGATCCCGTGCGGCTGCTCCGCCTGAAGGACGAGACGACGGAGGCGCGCTTCGTCGTGAGCGAGATCCACGAGCTGCTTCGACGCGGTGAGGCGCGACCGGACGACTTCGCCGTCCTGTGCCGGACGCAGGTCCAGTTCCGTCCCTTCGAAGCCGAGCTGCGCGCGGCCGGCATTCCCTACGTCGTGGTCGGGGGCATGTCCTTCTTCGATCGCAAGGAGGTGCGCGACGTCGTGGCCTTCCTCAAGCTGGCGGTTCACTCGAAGGACGAGACGGCGCTCCTTCGGGTCATCAACACCCCTCCCCGCGGGGTCGGCAAGGCGAGCCTCGATCGCGTGCTGGCCTTCGCGACCGAGCACGGCATCTCGGCCAGCGAGGGGTTCGAGCGGGCGGACGAGATCAAAGGGCTGAGTCCTCGGGCCGTCGAGGGCTACCGTGCCCTTTCGGCCGCCCTCGAACGGGCCGATCTCGGCCGAGCCGGCGAGGACCTCGTGAGGCGACTCGAGCGCTTCTTCGAGTCAGTCAACTACCGCGACGAGGTTCGGCGCCTCTACCCGGACCCCATGACGCGGGAGGCACGCTGGGCGGCGGTCGTAGAGGTTCTGAACTTCGCAGAGAACTACGTGACCCGGTCGCGGGAGCCCACCCTGCACGGCTTCCTCGAGGAGCTTGCCCTGACCAGCGGCGACGAGCCGAACGAGAAGCCGGAGACCCGCGGGAACGCGGTCACGCTCATGACGCTCCACGCGGCGAAGGGCCTGGAGTACCCGAGCGTGTTTCTCGTGGGCATGGAAGAGGGACTCCTGCCCCACACGCGTTCGGTGGCCGACGATGGCATCGAGGAGGAGCGGCGGCTGGCCTACGTCGGAATCACCCGGGCCATGACGATGCTCACGATGAGCTGGGCGTCGGAGCGGGCGAGGTACGGGCGGCGTGCCGCCGCAGTCCCTTCCCGATTCCTTTTCGAGGCGCAAGGCGAGACGCCACCCGAGGGCTGGCAGGGCGTGGAGTCGATGGCGGCAAAGAGCGCGGAGCGAGAAGAGGCCAGGGGTCCCGGGAAGAAGGCCGGGCGCGGTCGGTCGGGATCGAAGAAGGGTACGCGGCGCCCCGCTCGACGCACATCTCGGCCCTGAAGCCACGTGCGCCACTGAAGACACTGCCACTCTAGCCCTGGGCCCAGCCGGACTCCACCAGGGAGCGGATGATCCGAGCGCCGCGGTGGCCCTGGATCGGGTGCGGCTCGAACGACCGCTCCTCCGCCAGCTCCAGCGCGACCCGGGCCGGGGTCCTCCCGGTGCGCTTCGCCTCCTCCAGCACAAAGAGGGACAGGCGATAGATGCCGTTGTCCCAGCGGTCCCCCAGGTGCCGCTCGAAGGCCGGGTCGTCGCCAACGTAACCGGAGGCCTCGTCGGCGCAGCTGACGATGCCCATGCGGTTCACGAGGAAGTCGGGCATATAGAGGACGCTGGCATCCTGGAGCGCGGCGTCGTCACGCTCCGGGTCCTCGAGCTGGTTGTTGGCTGCCCCGCACACGATCCGTGCACGAATGCGTGGAATGGTTGCAGGACCGAGGATGGCGCCGGTGGCGCACGGGGACACGATGTCCGCCTCTTCGCCCAGCAGGTCGTTGTCTCCCCTCTCGACGATCCGAACGGTCAGATCCAGACCGGGGAAGCGTTTTCGAAGAGCCTCCCCTCGATCTGGATTGATGTCCGAGCCGACAATCCGGCCGACCTTCCGCACGTGGAGGACCCCCACAAGCGGCTCCCCCACGTGCCCGAGGCCCTGGATCGCAACCGTCTTGCCACTCAAGTCGCCCATCTCCAGGAAGTGCAGCGCCGCCTCCATTCCCCGGACGACGCCCAACGCGGTGGGTGCAGAGGGGTTGCCACTGCCTCCGAGCTCGGGCGGGATACAGGTGGTGAAGCGCGTCTTCGAGAAGACCGCCGCCATGTCGTCGACCGAGGTGCCGACGTCCGCGGCGGTGACGTAGTACCCTCCCAGCGACGTCAAGAAGCTGCCGTACTCCTGGTAAATCGTCCTGCGGACGCCGGGCGCCGCTTCGTATCCCCCGGTGCCCGTCGCCATGACGCCCTTGCCCCCTCCCCACCACAGCCCGGCCAGGGCGTTTTTTTGTGTCATGCCCCGGGCCAGGCGCAGACCGTCGCGGAGGTATTCCTCGACCGTGTCGTAGCCCCAGAAGCGGACGCCACCCGCTGCCTGGCCCCGGCAGGTGCGATGGATGAACGCCCCCTGGAGGACGCCGGTCTCGGGTCCCACCTGGACAAAGACGCCCTCGTGTCGGTCGAAGTCCCGCCGGTCGTCGCCCAGCAGCCGGGCCAGGGGCTCTAGCCGGGGGTGGGACGAGCGCACCTGCCCCGTGTCCTCGTCCCAGACGAGAAAGAACCGGAGAATCCCCTCGTCCACGAGGAGGTCGCGGAACTGCTTCGGGGAGAGTCCTGCCAGATCGGTCATGGCAACTCCAAGAACACACTCACCCTACCCGGGTCGTATTGCCCGCAGCGTCTGCCAACGGTGGGAATCGAACACGATGGTATCTTGCCCGCGGCGATCCCGAACGAGGTGAGCGCGCCACGGGCGTAGGGAAGCCTAGGCGCGGCCGACGGCCTTGGCGGTGATCCAGAGCGGGCCCACCAGGAGGTGCAGAAGGTTCTTGTAGAACGCGGGCGATCGCTTCTCGTAGATCGAGTGTCCGAGGAACTGGAGCGCCCAGCCCAGGACGAACAGGGCCGCGCCCCACGCCAGGGGGATCGGACGTCCGGCGACATTCAGCACCGCGAAGACTACGAGCATGAGGAGCCCGAGCGAGACGTCGAGCTTCATGTAGTACGCCACCACGGCGAGCATGACCACTTCGGCGAGAAGTCACATTCAGCCCGCCGACTTCGAACAGTTCGACCCGGGTCAGGAAGGTGAACAGCGTGAGGACGATCAGGGGAATGCCGACGTAGTGGCACGCCTGGTTGCCTCGCGTGACGTGAAACGACGCGTACTCGGAGAAGTGGGCCTTCAGCGCAGGGGACATTCGGCTACCTCCCGATCATTCGTCTGCCGACGGTCCGCCCGGGGCCGTGGAGAAAAAGACGAGGACCTCGCGATCCTCCTCGATCTCGACGAACCGGTGATCGACTTCGGACTTTACGTACACGACGGAGCCGGATCGGACCGGCTGGCGCTCGCCGTCGACCTCGAGGACGGCGCGGCCGGCGACGACGTAGTAGACCTCGTCGCGCCCGTGGGGCGACTGACGATCCTGCCCTCCCCCGGCAGCACGTAGAGGCCGGTGCTCAAGGACGGCACCTTCAGAAACTCGAGCCAGGGCCGGGATGTGGCCTCTCGTTGCTCGCCGAGCTCGTCGAGGGCGAACGCTTCCCACCGCTTTGGAGAATCCACCTCTTCGGCGTGGGCAGCGCCGCCACCGAGCAATGCGAGCGTCACGACTGTCAGGACCCTGAGGCGTTTCACCACGCGATCCTCCCTGTGCTAGAAGAGGGCCGGCAAGGGCCAGCCCAGCCGATTCCGAATGGTACACCGCGCACAGAAGCGGCGAGACCGTGTCATGATGTGGTAGTCGTCCCCGACGAGACAGTCAAGGAGGTTTCGACATGGTTTGCGGTCGCTCTTCTCTCGCTCTCAACGCTGCCCTCGCCGGCCTTCTGGTCGGTTGCACTCCATCGCCCGAGACGCCATCAGGCTCAAGAGACTCCGAGATTCCCGCGGCCTCCAGTCGAACGTCGCTGCAGGACGCGCTGTCCTTCCATGCCTCGTTCGACAACGGACCAGACGCCGACTTCGCCCGAGGCGACGGAGCGATCTACACCGCCCCCTCGTACGACGCGCTCGAGGATGCCAGGCCGGGGATCGGCAACCCCGACGTCCAGCTCGTGGAGGGCGTGGGGCGGTTCGGCGGCGCGCTGGACTTCACGGCGAAGAACGGGCACGCGATCTTCTACTCCGCCGACGACAACGTCGCCTACGACCCGGCAGACTGGTCCGGGACCGCTTCCTTCTGGCTGAAGCTCGACCCCTCGGTCGACCTCGAGCCGGGCTACTGCGACCCCATCCAGCTCACGGACTCCGGCTACAACGATGCCGCGGTGTGGGTCGATTTCACCAAGGAGAACCCTCGACAGTTTCGGCTCGGGGTCTTCGGTGATCTCCATGCGTGGAATCCCGACGAGCGATCACCGGACGAGTTCCCGGCTTTTGGCGAGCGCCTCATCGTCTCTGATTCACCGCCCTTCAGCCGAGACGCCTGGACGCACATCGTGATCACGTACTCGGGTCTCGGCAGCGACGCGGGGCACGCACGCCTCTATCTCGATGGGGCCCCACTGCCGGACGTGCGAGAGGACATCGCCGAGCCGTTCACGTGGGATTCACCCGGATCCGTGCGGCTCGGCCTCAGCTACGTCGGACTCTACGACGATCTCGCGCTGTTCGACCGCGCGCTCACGAGCGAGGAGGTCGCGGCGCTCCACGGGCTCGAAGGTGGCGTGGCCGAGCTTCACCCGTGACGGGTCACCGAACTGCGACGGAGAGCTGAGCAGCGGGCAGTGAGTCAGTCTCTGCCCCGTTCGGGACGCCGCGGTCTCTCTCGAAGGAAGACACGATGACAGACGACTCCTCGGGCCTGCCGCGTGAGCGCCTGTGGCAACCCGTCACTGGAAAGTGGTTTGGCGCCATCTTCGGGTTCTCGCTGGGATACGCGGTCCTGCGCTACCACATCGCCAGCGACGTCGCCTGGTCTCACCTTCCGCTCTTCATACTCAACAAGGCCACGTCGCTGGCCGCCGTCATCCTCGTGGCCTGCTCCTACCTCGTCGGCGGGGTCATCAGGTGGCACAACCACGACCCGGTGATTCGCCTGGTCGTGGTCAAGTTCTGTGGCCTGATGGGCTTCTTCCTGGCGGGAATGCACGCCTTCTTCTCACTGTCTCTCCTCAATCCCGCCTACTTCGCAAAGTACTTCGATTCCGACGGGCGACTGAACGCCGTGGGCGAGATCGGCATGGCCGTTGGGATCGTGGCGCTGTTCGCCCTCATGTCGCCAGCCATCACCACGCTCCCGATGATGCCGAGGGCGATCGGTGGGAAGCGCTGGAAACGCGCTCAGCGCCTGGGCTACGTCGGCTTGGCCCTCGTGGTCGTCCACCTCGCCGATCTGGGTCTCAGGGGCTGGCTGGCGCCGGCAAGCTGGACGTCGGGGCTGCCGCCGATCAGCCTCCTGGCCGTCGTCGCCGCCCTGGTCCCGCTCATCGCCAAGCTCAGACGTATCCGGGCCTGAGCAAAGAGGGCCTCGCAGGCGACCGGCGAAGGAGCCGACATATCATGGCTCCGCCATGCCGCTCATGACCGGTCGACCGATCCTGTCCCCCAAGGCCCTTTTCGCGCTGATCCCTGCGCTCCTCCTAGCCGCCACTGCACCACGCGCCGCAGCCGGGCCGGAGCGCATCACACCGTCCTGGGAGCAAGTCGCGCCGGGGGTCTGGAAGACCACCCTGGGCGTTCCGGATGGCCTCACGCTCTTGAGTGCGGCGGGGGCTCAGCCGAGTACCGCGGGTCTCGAAGCCATGCCGACAATGCAATTCCCGCTGGAAGAAAGCGAGATCGAGTCGCGTGCGCTTGGTGGAAAGCTCGCCCTGCGCTTTCCGCTGGCGCTCGCGGAAGAGGTGTACGGCCTGGGCGTGGACTTCGAGTCACTGCGACGGACGGGCTCGATCTTTCGTCTCCATGTGGATCACTGGGGCGGCCACACCGGCCGCACGCACGCCCCCGTACCTTTCTACGTGTCGAGCGACGGCTACGGCGTCTTCGTGGATTCGGCACGCTACCTCGACGTCAGCGTCGGCGTGGGCGTACGGCTGGACGCAAAGCAGAAGCCACCCGTGATCGACCGAACGACCGGTGGCCGGAGCTGGTCGCCGATGCCGCGCTCGGACTCGGTCGAAGTGTTGGTCCCCGCGGCGGGCGCCGAGGTCTACGTCTTCGCCGGCCCGACCCCTCTGGACGCCGTGCGCCGCTACAACCTGTTCTCGGGCGGCGGGGTGCTGCCACCGATGTGGGGGCTCGGGTTCATGACCCGCACACCGACCGCGTACAGCGCGGAGGACGCGCTGGCGGAGGTGGCGGAGTTTCGCAGGCGGGGAATCCCCCTGGACATGATCGGCCTCGAGCCGGGGTGGCACGACCACGCCTACCCGTGCGCTTTCCAGTGGGACGAGGCGCGCTTCCCCGATCCCGCTGCCTTTCTCGGGGAGCTGGAGAGGAAACACGTGCGCGCCAACCTCTGGTTCAACCCCTACGTGTCCCCCACGGCGCCGCTCCACGACAGGCTTCTCCCCTACGCGGGCTCTCACCTCGTCTGGAAAGGCATCGTGCCGGACTACTCGATGCCGGGAGCCCCGAGGTGTTCTCCGAGCATCTGCGCCGGGAGGTGCTGGGCCCCCACCCGGCCTCGCTGGGCGGATTCAAGATCGACGAGGTCGACGGCTTCGATCGGTGGCTCTGGCCCGACACGGCTGTCTTTCCTTCCGGCAACGACTCGGAGCAACTCCGCCAGACATACGGGCTGCTACTGCAGCGTTTGATCCTCGACCTCTACCGCGGAATGAACCAGCGCACGCTCGGACAGGTCCGCGGGACGAATGGAGGGGCGGCCGCGCTGCCCTTCGTGATCTACAACGACAACTACGCATTCGACGAGTACGTCACGGCGGTGGCAAACAGCGCCTTTGCCGGTGTGCTCTGGTCGCCCGAGGTCCGCAGCGGCGATGGCGAGGACATGCTGCGGCGTACACAGGCCGTCTGCTTCTCGCCACTGGCGCTCTTCAACGGCTGGGCGACGACCACCAAGCTCTGGAGCCACCCGGACTTCACGGATCACATCCGCGCCGCGATCCAGCTTCGAATGCGCCTGCTGCCCTACTGGTACACGGCGTTCGCCCAATACCACTACGAGGGCACTCCGGTGGTTCGTGCCATGCCGCTCGTGCTCGGCTTCGATACGACTGTCGAAGCTAAAGACCAGTTCATGGTGGGAGACGCGCTGCTCGTGGCACCGATCGCTCCGGGAGTCCGGACGCGCCAGGTGGTGCTGCCTCCCGGGAAGTGGTTCGACTTCTACAGCGGAGACCTCGCGGGTGAGGGCGAGACGATCGAGGTCGAGCCGCCGCTGTCGCAGATCCCCGTCTTCGTCAAAGACGGCTCTCTCGTCCCGATGATCGGCAAGCGGCAGTGGATGCCGGGTCCGGAAGAGACGCTGTCACTCGAGGTCCGGCACTACGGTGAGCGGCGTGGAGAAACAGCCGTCTACGACGACGATGGAGCGAGCTTTGACTACGAGCGCGGGGAGTATTCGTGGGCCCGACTGAGGGTGGAGCGCGACGACGGCGGGTGGAGAGGCCGCGTCCTGGCCGACCCGGCCGGGAGGGCCTGGCGCTATTCCGATGTCCGATGGACCTTCATGACTCGCTGAGCGGATCCCTATCTAGGCATGAGAGTCATGGCCCCGATCACCATGGCCTCCACGCCGGATTTGATGCTGGGATCGGGCTCAATCCTGAAGAGCGGCGAGTGGTGAGACGGCGCGTCATCCATCTCTTCCACGGCGGTCCCGCCAACGCCGAAGTACACACCCCTCACGCCGGTTTCCGGGGCGACGAAGTAGGCGAAATCCTCGGCCCCCATTCCCTCCCGGGGTTTCTCATACATCCGGTCCGCCCCAAGGTGCTCTTCGAAGGCGGACTTGATGCGCTGGGCGAGCTCCCGGTCGTTGATCGTCGGCGGGGTGGATTCGGTCTTCGAACGCGTGACTTCCGGTAGGAGTTCCTCTGGAACGCCAAGCGAGCGGGCGACGCCGTCCGCCACCCGGTCGATGGCATCGAGCAGGATCTCGCGAGTCTCCGAATCGTCCGCCCGTACCGTCAGCTGCATCTCGACCCGGTCGCCGATGATGTTGTGCTTCCTCCCGCCGTGGATCGCGCCCACTGTAATGACACCTGGCCGCAGGGGTGCGATGCTGCGGCTGACCACCGATTGCAGGGTCACGACGATCTGCGAGGCGACCAGGACCGGATCGACGCCCTTGTGAGGCGAAGCCCCATGAGCGCCGATTCCGTGCACGACGATGTCGACGGAGTCCGAGCTCGATCCCGTGATGTCGAGCGCCACCATCACCTGGCCCGCAGGCTCACCGGCCGAGACGTGGAAGGCGAGTGCGTAGTCGGGCTTCGGAAATCTCTCGTACAGACCGTCTTCAAGCATGGCTCGGGCCCCCGAGATCCGCTCCTCCGCGGGCTGTCCGATCAACACCAGCGTTCCTGACCACTGGTCCCTTCGAGACGCCATCTGACGGGCCGTGCCGATCATTGCCGTGATGTGGACATCGTGACCGCAAGCGTGCATGACCGGTTGCTCGATACCGTTCATATCGACCTGGCGAGCGGCGGACGCGTAGGGAAGACCGGAGTCCTCTTCGATCGGCAACCCGTCCATGTCTGCGCGCAGCATGACCGTGGGGCCGGGTCCATTCTTCATGACGGCCACGATCCCTGTCCCGCCGACGCCCTCGGTCACGTCGTAGCCCAGCGATCGGATCTCCCCGGCGAGGCGCTTCGCCGTCTCGAACTCCCGGCCTGACAGCTCTGGATTCGCGTGGAAATGCAGAAACAGTGCCTCGAGATTGGCCTCGTAGTCGGCCTCGACGTCGGCGCGAAGCGCCTCGTCAGCGACAGCTGGGGTCATCCCGAGGGTCACTAGAGCCGCGATCGCCACCGATTTTCGCATCTGTCCTCCGATGAGTTTCGAACCGTGAGTAGATCAGAACGTCCACGGGTATGGCAAGGACCGCGGCCGAGCTCCACGGCCGACCTTCCAGGCGCAGAGACCCCCAACGGCTCCATCCACGGTCGCTCTACCCGATGACGGTGTCGCTGCTCTCGAGCTTGCCGCGGTTCCGCGAGAGGAAGCTCGTGTCCACCGTGTGGCCGATGCGCGCCAGCTCGAGCTGGATCGGCTCTTCATCCACGTCGCGGCCCTGCTCGCTCGCCGTGATGATCTCAGCCATGAGAGAGCCGAGAACCGGCGCCGTCTTGAACGAAGACCCACTGGTTCCGATGCACACGTAGTACCCTGCCAGGTCCGTCTTGTCGACGATCGGGTACCAGTCCTGCACGGTCACGTCGTACAAGGACGCGATGCCCTTCGACCGTCCGAGCGTGACCTCGGGAAAGCGCTTCATTGCACGCAGGCACTGCCGCTCGCGGTAGCGCTGCGAGATGCTCGTCCGCGCCGCGTCCGGATCGTCGGCCCACTCGAGCTCGTCGCAGCTCGGGTCGGTGCTGCCGACGATGATCGCGCTGTCACCGGCCTCGGGTCGGAAATAGACGCCCCCGTCCAGGTCGCCGACGATCGGGAGCGCCTCGACCTGCGGCGTACCTCGCAGCGGGTGGTCGAGCGAATGAACCTCCCGCACGAGCGCTCGCGTCTCCAGAGGCAGCTTCACGCCCGCCAGCGCGTTGACCCGCGCCGAGTGGGGACCGGCGACGTTCACGACGACGTCGCTCTCCACCGTCGAGCCATCGGACAGCTCCAACACGAACCGTTCGCCGCCACCCCCGGCGATGGACCGAACTTCACGGTTCAGCAGGAATCTCACACCCTCTCGTTCGCCGGCGAGCCTCAGGTTGTGGGTCGCGAGCCCCGGTGAGACGACGTACCCCGCGTCTTCTTCGTAGACGGCGCCCCCGATCGGGCTCCCCTCTCCCACCTCGAGAAAGCCGGATCGTCGATCGACTTCGGGGGATGGTGCGAGGCGACGTCGAGGAAGGGAAAGCGCTCGTGCAGCTCTTCGGCGGTCAGCAACTGGGCCGACACACCCACCCGCTGCATCTTCGCCAATCGCTCGCGAAGCTCATCGGTGATCTCGGTGAACAGGAACGCCATGCCCGGTCTCTTGAAAACAGCCAGTTCCTCGTCGATCGGTCCGAGGTGGCCGCCCCAGTCCGCCCAGATCTGGGCGCTCTCGTGGGCCATGGCCGTCATCCCCGGCTGCGAGTAGAAACGCCGAACGATGGCGCAGGACGCCGAAGTGGAGCCATGCCCGACCTCGCCGTTCTTGTCGAGGACCGTGACGTCGAGGCCACTCCGCCGCAGCTCGAGGCCGACGGCGCAGCCGATGATGCATGCTTCAGAACCCATGTCGCCCCCCATTCTGCCACTCACCGCCCGCCCTTGTGTCGTCGCGCC
This sequence comes from Vicinamibacteria bacterium, assembly GCA_963578825.1. Lineage (GTDB taxonomy): Bacteria > Acidobacteriota > Vicinamibacteria > Fen-336 > Fen-336 > JAJDNS01. The sequence continues at coordinate 11,866 of CAUZDW010000047.1, read as the reverse complement.
GCACTCGGGGCGCCCCGCGGGGCTCCGGCAGGAAGTCGACGTCGTGGCCCTCCGGCGTTCGGACATAGGTCACCGCCATCCCGCGCCGCTCCAGCTCGATCAGCACGGCCGTCTCCAGGGCGTGGCCGGTGTTCGCCCGACCCGAGCGTTCAAACACCGCGATGAAGCCGGGATCGACGGGGTAGGCCTTGCGCGGGTTGACCATGCGTTTCCGTTCGGAGTCGGCCTCGAGCCACACCGTGCGCACGAGAAAGCAGTCCTCGAGGTAGGCCAGCAGCTGGTGGACCGTGTCCTTGGAGATACGCATCCCCTGCGACTTGAGTGCCGAGTAGAACTTCTCGACACTGAAGGCCCCGGCGGCGTTGCCGAGCAGGTGCCGCACCATCCAGCGCAAGCCTGCAACCTGACTCACCTCGTGGCGTTCCACCACGTCTCGCAGCATCGCCACGTCCACGTAGTCGCGGAGCAGCCGCATGCGAATTTCTCCTTGCGATAGGGAGAATGGCGCCCCGCTCCGGCTTTCACTCCCCCGATGACCGACAAGGGATCAACGGACCAGGGCACAGGCGAAGGCAGCGAAGCGACCGTGGTGCGACAGGGACACATCGACCTCGAGGGGGCGGCCTCGGTGGATGGCCACCGGCGGCCGGCGGACGATCCGGATGCCGGACGGGTCGAGGCCGAGCGCCGCGCCGATGGCGGTGGCGGCCAGACGGCGGGCCGTGGCGCCGGCGTCAGAGACGACCCGATCGACCCTCCACAGCAGCCGTGCACCCATCGCACGAGTGCCTCGGGCCACGGCGTGCAGGCGGGTCCCATCGACATGAACCTGCAGATCGAGCACGTGGCCACGATGCACGACCTGGCCCAAGGCCACACCCTGGCCCCCGGCGACCGGGAGCGCGGACAACGTCACCACGAACCGTTTCGGTGAGAAGACCACCGCCGGATCGAGCCTCTTCTCGGCCTTGAACGCGCTCTCCTTGGCCGCCCAGAGCGCCCAACGCAGCACGTGTGGTGAGTCGCTTCTTCCCAGAAGGGCGCGCTCACTCGGGCCAAACACGCGCTCATCGAACCGGGGGTGGAGCCCCTGGTGCCGGGTCTCGGGGTCGGCGAGGTCGACGATGTCGTTGCCGATGCTCACGCGGCTACCGGCCCTCCAGATAGGCCTGCTCCATCTCGACGAGGTGATCGAGGAGCTGGGAGGCGAGGTCCCGCGACGCTCGCATGCCCCGGAGATCGGTCCGCGGCTCGACGAGCCGCGTGGCGACGGAGAAGGTGTCGGCCACCGCCGGAACGTGCGACCAGTTGTGCTGTTGGTCACCCCGCAGGTACACGCAGAGCACGCGGCAGTCCCCAAGCTCCTTGATCAGCCGGCCGACACCGTGGGCAACGGATTGTCGGTCGATGCGCCCGGAGCGACTGCGCCCTCCTTCGGGAAACATCAGCACCGCCTCGCCGCGGCGCATGAGGTGGCGCAGACCGTCGAGCACCCGTGCGATCTGCTGCCGCTCGCCCCCCCGGGAAACGGGAGCGCACTTCATGAGATACGCGAGCACTCGCCAGACCCATGAGCTCTCGACCCGGGACTGCTCCGGAACGTTCCAGGGCAGCCCTCGGTAGTTCACGACGTGGCTCCAAGTCGATCCTAGCGCCCAGCCGATCAGCGCCGAGTCGGTCATGGTCAGGTGGTTGGCGGCAATCAGCAACGGCCGTGGATCCTCTGCCAGGAGGCGCTCGTACAGGGCACGGCTCGTAGCGACGTCGCGTATGCGCCAGCGGAAACCGAAGCGCATGATGAGCGTTGCGATGGGGACGCAAACGGGCGCCGTCAGCCGTCCGACGGTGCACTGCACGTCCAGCGCCCTCCGGTGCCGGACTCCGGCCTCGGAGCTGTTGAACGGTGGTGCCGCCACCTGTGCCGCCATGTCTGAGCTTCGGCGCCCGGGCCGCGCTCAGGCCAGCTTGGACTGGATCAGCCGCACGGCGTCGCCAACGGTCTCGACTGCGTCAGCGTCTTCGTCCGCGACCTCGATGTCGAAGGTGTCCTCGAAGGCGAGCACGACGTCGACCAGGCGCGCAGAGTTGATCTTGAGGTCCTTGAGGAAGCTCGTCTCCAGCGCAACGCTGGCCAGTGCCTCCTTGTCCTTGGAATACGGCTTGATGATCTCGACGACCTTCTCGAACACATCCTGTTCGGCCATGTTGACTTGCTCCTGAGTCTGACACCGGCTCCTGGCCGGCGCATTGGATTCCTCGCCTCACGTCCCAGCCGGCGGGCTCGGGATGACAGAGTATTGCGGTTGTTCGGGGCCAGGACTAATCCTTCCACTTTCTATAGATGACGCACGCGTTGACATCCCCGAAGCCGAAGCTCGCCTTGATGATGGTGGTGAGCTCGGGTGCCGGCCTAAGTGTATGAGGGATCGACCCGGCATACGGTTCGATCTCCGGGTGAACGTCCTCGCAGTTGATCGAGGGGTGGACGTATCCGCCGAGCAGCATCTGAATGCAGGCGACGGACTCGATGGCGCCCGCGGCCCCGAGGGTGTGCCCGATCATCGACTTGGTCGAGGTGATCGGCGGGAGCTTGTCGGGCGTCCGCTCGAGAGCGGTCGACCAGGCGGCCACCTCGGTGGGGTCTGCTCCGGTCGCGGTGAGATGGGCGTTGATGGCGTCGATCTCGTCGGGGCCGAGGCCGGCATCGGCCAGGGCGGCTCGGATGCAGCGGCGCACCCCGTCCGGGTTGGGCGCCGTCATGCTCCCGCCGCCACGGTGGCCACCGCAGTTGACGGTGCCCCCCAGAAGCTCCGCGTAGATGCGAGCCCCACGGCCGGTGGCGCTCTCGAGGCTCTCGAGGTGGAGCACTCCCGACCCGGCACCGGGCACGAAGCCTGCCGCGCTGGCACTCATGGGCCGCGACGCCCGCTCGGGCTCGTCGTTGAAGCAGCGGGACAGCACCCGCATGGCGTCGAAACCAGCCCAGCTGTACTCGCTGGAGCCCTCGCTGCCACCGCACAGCATGCGCTCGGCGAGGCCCTGGCGGATCCGGGTGGCGCCCCACACGATGGCCTCGGTCCCGGTGCTGCAGGCGCTGGAGTTGGACGTGACCTGGTTGCCGAGAGCGAGCAGGCCGCTCACCCGGGCCGAGACTCCGCTGCCCATCACTTGCTCCACCATGGTAGAGCCGAGGCGGCGCACCCTGCCGGCGTTGGTCAGGGGTACCAGCTTCTCGCCCGCGGTGTCCAGGCCACCCACGCCGGTGCCGAGCACCGCGCCCGCTTCCCAGTAGACACGGTCATCCGCCGGATCCGGGCGTTCGAAACCGGCGTCGACCCACGCGTCGACGGCAGCGATGGCGCCGTAGCGATGGCTGCCGTTCATCGCCATCAGAAGGTCCGGCTCGAAGTAGGCGGACGCGATCTCGTCGGCGCCGGTCGGCACTCCCCCGACGGTGCAGCCGAACTTGAGCTCCGCCAGCCGGGGCACGTGCCGGAGGCCGGACCGACCGGCCCGCAGAGCGGCATCGAAGTCCTCAAGACCGATGGCGTTGGGTGCGACGACTCCCATTCCGGTGACGACGACGCGGCGGCTCATGCTCCAGACCCTTCCTGCTCCCCCAGCGCCACGGCCTCAACTCCCATTCCCGCGACTGTCGCCGTCGCCACCAGGGAGCCGTCGGCCTTGTGCATTTCAACTTCGGCCCTCAGCTTCATTCTCCGAAAGAAGAGCTTCCTCGCGCTGATGGTCACCGTGTCGCCGGGCCGGACCACTCCGGAGAACTCGGCGTTCACATCGCTGAACACCGTGAGCACCCTGCGGGCCTCCTCGACCCCCTTTTGCCGGGCCACCAGGTAGATGCCCAGCGCCACGACGCCGGTCTGCGCCATCGACTCGATGAGCAGCACGCCCGGGGTGATCGGGTTGCCGGGAAAGTGCCCGCGGTAGAAGTCGGCCTCGGGGCGAAAGGTGTAGCGGGCGACGATGTGCTCCTCGTCGACCTCGAGGATCTCGTCAATGAAGCGAAACGGCTCCTGCTGCGGGAGCAGCTCCAGCAGCGTGGCGCCGGTGATCGGGCTGCCGGCCTCAGCCGCCATACAGGCCCCCGTTGACGTGGAGGACGCTTCCGGTGACGTAGCTCCCGCTGTCCGCCAGGAAGGCCACGACCTCGGCCACCTCCTCGGGGCGGCCCATGCGGCCCAGGGGGATCTGCTCCAGGATCCGGCTCGTGACCTCCTCGGGCAGCTCCGCGGTCATGTCGGTCTGGATGAAGCCCGGCGCCACCGAGTTGATCAGGATGTCGCGGCCCCTCAGCTCCTGGGCGAGGGAGCGGGTCATGGCGTCGAGGCCGGCCTTGACCATGGTGTAGGGGATCTGCCCCGCGTTGCCGGTGTGACCGACGACGCTCGAGATGTTGACGATACGACCCCCCGAGCGGAGCATGAATCGCCGCAGGATCAGCTTGGTCAGGTACCAGGTCCCGCGCCCGAGGCCGGCCACGGCGTCGTAGTCGTCGAGCTTCATGGTGAAAATCGGCGCGTTGCGGTTGTAGCCCGCGTTGTTGACCAGCATGTCCACCCGGCCCGCGACCTCCCGAAGCTCCTTGACTATAGCCTCGACCTGAGCCGGGTCGGCAAGGTCGGCGCGCAACACGAAGGCGTCGCCGAGCTCGTCGGCCAGGGCCCGGGCCTTGGACTCGCTCGAGTTGTAGACGACGCCGATCCGCATCCCCTTTTCCGCCAGCGCGCGGCACACCGCGCGGCCGATCCCCGTCGCTCCGCCCGTCACCACGGCGACCCGGGCTCCGGACCCTGAGCTGTCCTTGTCTCGACTCATCGCCCCATCTTCCCGCCACGGGAGAGCTTCGACGGCCACGGGTAGTCGGCATAGTCGATGTCCCGGAAGATGCCGACCTTGGCCCGCTTGATGTCGTAGATGATGTCACCGTCGACCGCGATCGTCGCATCGCCGACCGCCACCGCCGAGCCGGATGCCGGCAGTTCCTGGTAGCGGACGATGTCGATCTCGTAGCGCATCACCGCGTCGCGAGGACGGATCTGGCCGGAGAACTCCACCTCCGAGCAACCCAGGGCGCGTCCGGTTCCCATGCCGCCGGCCCAGGCGCAGAAGAAGCCGATGAGCTGCCACACCCCGTCCAGGCCAAGACAGCCTGGCTGCACGGGATCGCCGAGGAAGTGGCATTGGAAGAACCAGTCGTCGAGGCGGATGTCGCGCTCGGCCACGATCCGACCCTTGTTCCACTCGCGCCGAATCTCGTCGATCCGATCGACCATGAGCATGGGCGGCAGTGGCAGCTTCGCCCTGAAGGCGTCGGGAGGATCCTCGACCAGCCGCCCGTGGGCGAAGGCGAGCAGCTCCTGGTGGTCGAAGCTCGAGCGTCCGCGGAAGGTCTCGTACTTCACTGCTGTCTCCCGAAGCGCACGAGGAAGCTCGACCAGGTGAGCCCGGCCCCTACCCCCGCCACCGCGATGTCGTCGTCGTCGGTCCACTCGTCCCACCGCATGCTGATGACGCTGGCCGAGCCGGCGCCGGCGGTGTTGCCGTAGTCCTCCACGTTGTGGTGGTGCCGCTCCGGCGGCACTTGGCACAGCTCGCACACCTTGTCGAGCATCAGCCGATTGGCCTGGTGACCGACGAAGTGGAGCCGTCGGCCAGCTTCCTCGAAACGTTTCCGCAGCCCCTTGTAGCACCGCGCCGTCTTCTTGATGGCGAACATCTGCACCGTCCGCCCCTCCTGGTGGAAATGGCCTTGCCGCGGAATGACCACCTTGTCGTGGCCCGCCGGGCTTCCCTCCAGGGTGTTGCCGAGTATGGAAGCACGACCGGGCTCCCGGGTCGAGACGACGGCCGCCGCCGTGCCGTCACCCCACAGCACGGCCGCGCTGCGGTCGTTGTAGTCGACGACCCGCGTGACGGCCTCGGGCATGACGCAGAGCACGAAGCGGGGTACCTTGTCCGGGTCCATCATGGACAGAAGGTTGAGAGCCACGTGAAAGCTGGTGCACGCGGAGTTGACGTCGAACGACGGAACCTCGATGCCAAGGGCTTCCGCGATGGTGCAGGCCTCCGCCGGGGTCACCACGTCGGGCGCGCAGCTGCCCGAGATGACCATGCCGATGTCCTGGGGGTCGATGCCGGCCCGGCCGATGGCCATCTCGGCGGCGTGCCGACCCGTCTCGGCGTTGCTGTAAAGCGACGCCTCGACGGCCATCCGGGGGTCGCTGTTCCGGGTCTCGCGGAGGTAGTCGAGGGGCAGGACAGTGCGCCGCGTGCGGATCCCCACCCGCTCCATGATCCAGGCGTCCGAGGTGCCGATGTCGAGCTCCTCCAGGAACTGATTGGTGATCTCGGCTTCGGGGTGGAAGTGGCCGATGCCATGCAGGTGGACCGCCATCAAGAGGCTCCCGAGACGTGCTCGCCACCGTCGACCCGGATGACCTCGCCGTTGATCCAGGCCGCCTCGGGCAGGCTCAGCAGGTGGATCACCCTGGCCACGTCCTCAGGTGTCGTCAGACGGCGGAACGGGTTCCGGCGGCGCGCGGTGGCCTTCAGGTGCGCGCTGCCCGGGATGACGCGAAGTGCAGGGGTGTCCGTCACCCCCGCCTGGATGATGTTCGAGCGGATGCCGTAGGGCGCCATCTCCACGGCGATGGCGCGGCTGATCGACTCGAGGGCGACCTTGGCCGCCGCCACCGCCGCATAGCCCTTCCAGGCGACCTCGTTGCCTTCGCTGGTCAGCCCGAGCACTCGTGCATCCGGAGCGAACAGGCCACGACGGTGCAGCTCCTGGGTCCAGCCGAGCAGGCTGGTCCCCATGGCGTGGATGGTCCGCTGGAGGTCCTCTTCCTCGATGAAGGACTCGTCCGAGTACGTCGGCGGTGTCGTCAGCCCGCCAAGCTGGTCGAGACCCTCCGCGAAGAGCCGATCGACCGTCTCGGCCAGCAGCGCCTCCTCCACGCCCAGCGCCTCGGCCAGGGCCGCTCGGGACGCAGACTCCGGTCGGGCCTCTGGTGCGATGAGCTTGAGGTTGCCGAAGGCGATCGAATGAAGCAGAACGCGGACTCTCGACTCCCCGCCGAGCTCCGACTCGAAGGCGTCGAGGATTCCCTTCCTCCGCTCCGAGTCCAGGGCGTCGTCGTTGAAGGTGAGCAGCGTGACCCCGCGCTCCCGGATCGCGTCCCACTCCGGCTGGATCCGGCGCATGGCGCCCCGCCGATCACGGTGCACGATGCAGAGGCTGACGCCATGACGCGACAGCTCGTGGGCCGTGGCCAGCCCGAACCCGCTCGAGCCCCCGAGGATCAACGCCCAGGATCCTTCCGGCAGCGCCATAGACATCAGGACGTCCCTCCGTTGCAGACCATCGCCCCCGGCTCCAAGCGAGCCAGAATTGGACCAATCCGCACTACCCTACATTCTCCCTCGATCCCGGGCCTTCGTGTCGAGCGAGGGCCCGGGCGTCGATTTCCTCTCCAGCGTGGACACCACCGGCGGCAACCCGGGCTCGCGGACGCTGTGGCCAGTAGACGTCGCAGCCTGCCGCTACCGCCAACGGGCGGGGTCGTAGCCGCCGAGGAACGGGCGGCGGAAGGCCTGGCCGAGGATCTGACGGCCCCAGTCGAATCGGCCGTAGAGGCGGAGGAAGTCCATGATCTCCAGGCTCATCCGGGCCTGGTCGCGGAGCCTCAACGCCTTGAGCGCCTCGCGGAAGTCGGCCTCGTGGGGCCGGCCGAACGCGATCTTGAACGGGTTCCACTGGTCCGAGCAGCGCCGGACCTCGGAGGCGATCATCTTGCGGTACACCTCCTGGACCGGACGGTTGCGCAGCATAGCCTCCACCGCCGCTTCCCCGGCGATGGCCCCCGAATGAAGCGAGCAGCTCATGCCCTCCGCCATCATGTTGAGGAAGCCGGCCGCTTGCCCGGCGACGAGGACGTTGCCCTTTCCGAAGACGTAGCGGTTGATGAGGGAGAGGCCGAAGTTCTCCAGGCAGCCCTCCCGGTCCTCGGGCGGGCCGAGCCGGACGCCGTGCTTCTCCTCGACGTAGCGCTGCAGCTTCGCGTGAACGTCGTCGAACTTCTGCCCCGGAACCCAGCCGACGCCGAGGATCTGCCGGTTGTCCCGGGCATGGCTCCACGTGTAGTAGCCCAGGTCCCGGTTGAACCAGAAGTGGAAATAGGCGTCGTCCAGGGGGCACTCGCGGATCTCGTGGAACTTCTGCCCGACCATGAACCACGGAATCTGGTACGGGTCGTCCGGATAGAGGTCGCGGATCACCTTCGAGTTCGGCCCGTCGTTCCCGATGACGTAGCGGGCCCGGTAACGGACCGGCTTTCCATGCGCGAGCGCTTCGACGTCGACGTGATCTCCCTCGTCCTCCAGGGAGATGAAGCTGGTCTCGTCGTGGACCTCCACGCCGCTTCGCTCGATGGCCCAGTGATCGGAGTACTTCCGATGGAGATGCGGCGTGGGACCGCCGTCGAAGTCCATCGACAAAGAGAGCATGCTGGGGAAGTGAAAGGTCACCCCCCGGCACGACGTGGGCTCGTGAAGGGTCTTTCGGGGCAGGGGCCCGAAGTTCTCCAGAAGGAACCGGTGCCCGCGCGGAGCGAGAATCCCGCTGCAGATCTTGTGACGGGGGAGCTTCTTCTTCTCGAGGACAACGGTCTCGAGGCCCGCGTCCACGAGGCGCTTGGCGCAGGCCGCGGCGGAGAGACTGGCTCCGACGAGGAGGACATCGACCGTCCTCACGGCGTCACCTCCGCGAGGTGCACGACCGGAAGATCGGTGATCTCCTGGAACGGCTCCATGTCGTCCACGCACTCCACGACGATCCGCTCCACGACGCGTCCTTCCAGGATCCACCGCGCCTGGCCGGCGGCGTCGATCCCGCCCTTGCCGGTGCGGCCCTGTAGGCTCGCGGCGCCGGTCGCGATGGCGGCGCGTTGGAGATCGAGGTTCATCTCGCAGCCCACTCGCTGGCGGAGCTCGTCGTAGAACCGGACGAGCCGCTGGAAGTCCGAATGGTAGCCGCGGGTCTCGATGACGTAGAGGTCCGTGGCACGCAGCTCCGGGCTCTTGCGCAGCAAGGCCTCCCCCAGCCCGATCACCTGGAAGCCCCACGACCGAAGCGGCCGGTGAAGGATGCCGTCGTCCACGATCAGCTCGGCGCCGACGAGGCAATCGAGGAACTGCCTCTGACGATCCGGAGACACGGTCCGGCCGGCCTCGATCCCGGCCGAGATGTCCGAGCCATCCACGGACGAAACGCCCAGCCGCTGGAGGACGACGTCGTGGAGCCTGTGTCTGCGAAGCGAGTCTCCGGGAAGGAACGAGCCCTTCTCCCCGTTGCCGCGATCCAGCTCCGGCAGATCCAGCGGCACCGATCTCCGGAGGTCGAGCGTCATCCCGACGGTGTCGATCTCCTCGGGGCAGACCGGCTCGCAGGCGCCGCACGTCACGCACGCCTCGAGGGATTCGCGGAGGTCCAGGGCGGTGGCGCCGCCCTGAAGCGCCAGCGCCCGGCCGGCCAGCGTCAAGGAGAGGTCCCGGGTCTCCTGCCACACGGGGCACGGGAGGACGCAGATGCCGCACCCCGTGCAGGCGCGATAGTCGTTCATCAGAAGATCACATCCGCGTTCAGGATCATGGCCGGATCGGCCTTCCTCTTCAGGGCGAGGTGCTTGTCCACGAGCTCGTTGCCGAACGCCCGGCGGATGTACCCCTTCATCATCCCACCGAACCGATAGTAGGACGTGTTCATGTCGACGCCGATGTCGTAAATGGCGTTCTTGAAGGACTGGAGGTGGTCGCGGCTGTAGGTGGCGCCCTTGATCATGGGCTCGAACTCGCACCCCCACGCCATCCCTTCGGCGTCGGGCGGAATGCAGGAGAGCTCATAGCGCTCACGCCAGCCGTTCAGCTTGATGCCCACGCAGTAGAGGGTGTAGTGGGGGAAGTACTCCCGGCAGACCACGTTTCCCCGCTCCACGGCCTCCACGAATTTCTCCGCGTTGGTCGAGAGATCGGGAATGACCATCTGCTGCCCGCCCCAGAACTTCCACACGGCGCGGGAGAAGACGACCGAGCGATCCACGATCTTCCCTTTGCGAATGTGGTGCGAGGGTTCGAACTGCGGCATCAGCGCCGTCTTGCGCTCTCGAAGATAGAGCGCCTCCTTCACCTTCCAGGGGCGAAGGGCGTAGTAGGCGGCCATGCGCGCCGCGAATCCAGTCTCGCCGTGGCCCCGAAGGCGGCGGCGCCATCGGGAGAAGAACTGCCGCTCGCGCTCATCCGAATCGAAGGCGACGAGGAGATTCACCGCGCGGTCGAGCATGGTGAGAATGCCACAGTAATCCGCGGCGTCCTCGTTCGCCAGGAGCTGCAAGTCCTCGATCGCGGTGCGGAGCGAGCCGTAGTAGAAATAGTGCATCGAGCAGGGCGTGTACGGGCGGATCTTCATGGTCGCTTCGGTGATCACGCCGAACTGCCCGTAGCCCAGGAGGACCCGCTCGAACAGATCCGGGTTCTCCGCCTCCGAGCACTCCCTGATCTCACCGGTGGGGGTGACGACCTGGAGTGCGACCGCTTGATCGGCGCTGCAACCGTACTTCGGAGAGTTGACGTCGATGCCTCCGACCCCGAGGGTGCCGCCCACCGACGCGGTCAGGTTCAGGGGAGCGGACAGGTAGTCCAGGCCCTGGCGCCGCAGGACCTCGGCCAGGGCATGCCAGTAGATGCCCGCCTCGGTGCGGACCGTCAGGTTCTCCTTGTCGATCGACCGCACCCGGCTCATCCCGTTCATCGCGAGGAGCAGGCCACCGAACGCGACCGACTCGCCTTCCGTCGTGAGCCCACCGCCGCGGGTCGTTACAGGGACGCCGTGCTCCTGCGCGGCCCGAAGGATCGTGGCGATCTGCTTCGCCGAACGAGCGATCACGACGCCGTGCGGCCTCCCCTGCGCCACGCCTCCGCCGTCGGTCTGGTAGAGCGAGCGATCCGCACGCCCTTCACGGACATCGACGTCGTGCGTCTTCAATTCGGAGAGGAAGCGGCCCCAGCCCTCTCCGCTCCACAGACCCGTGTTGGTCTGCTGGCGAGGGATGCCCTGGAGGGAGTCGGGAGCGACGACGCAGTTCTTCATCGGATCGCTCCGGATTCTACGTGATTCTCCTCGCGACGTTCGTCGACCCTCCAGTCGGGTGGGGGACCGTCTCTCCGCGAGATTGGACAATCGGCGCCTTCCGATGATCCGGCGCGTAGTCAGCGTGACACCGTACGAGCGCTGTGTTTCTGCCGTTTATCCCCCGAGTTATCGAGCGAAGAATATTCTTTATCCCACACTCGGAATACAGGATATTCTTCGCAAGACACTAACTGTTGGATTGACCTAAGGAGGGAAGTGTAGATGCCTAGACCCTGGCCCCGGGTAGTCATCTTCTCTGCCCTACTCCTGATGCCCACCGCCGGGATCGACCTTGCGCATGGCGGGCAGTCTGCAGAGACCCCGGTGGACTGTAGCGAGGGTGGGCGCTCGCAGCTCGAGATGAACGTCTGTGCCGGTCGAGATGCAGATGCCGCACAAGCTAGGCTTGAGACACTCCTTGTGGATCTCGAGGGGACTCTCGAGCCACCGACCCTTGCCGAGTTGCGGGACATCCAGACCGAGTGGGAGCAGCTTCGGGAGAGAGAATGCCAGCGGGAAGGGCGCCTCTTTTCCGGGGATGTCCCGCTCACTGTTGAGAATGACGTAGCGACGACGGTTGACATTGTACCTACGCGACCTTCTCGGTGAGGTCCACATCGTTTCCACGCAGCGCTTTTTCGAGGATGGGCATGTCACGGT
>CAUZDW010000046.1:0-30117 GCA_963578825.1 Vicinamibacteria bacterium | reverse complement strand
CGGTGGAGTACGAACAGCAGTACTATCGGGCGCAAGAGGCTCCAGCCATGATGGCCGGAATCAACTAACGAGCACTCCGGAGAACCCGGAGCGGTTCAGCTGGCACCTGGCAGGAACGCCCGATTGAGGTCACTCAGGCAGCGAAGGATGCTATTAACGGTGTTCTGTTTTTCCTCTTCCCAGCGTGCCTCTTCTTTGTTCCGCCGTTTCTTGTGGGTAGATACGCTCAGCCGGCAGTCTCGGGCCTGAAGCGCCTGCGGAAATCGTCGGGCGACTCATGAATGAGGGGTAGTCTGGCAGTGGGAGCTTGACTCTCGGGCCGCGTGACGGCTTGGGGCGTGTCCGTGGCGGGGCCGCATGACCAGGGGGACAAGAGGAGCCCCGGGGCAGGTGGACGGAATGCCGTTCCGTCCAGAGCGCCGCTCGGTGAAGCTGCGGTGCGGAACACGATGAAGCCCGGGCGCGGGCGCCTGCCCTGCTTTTCGTCTGTGGCGAGAGTGCAGGGCACGTGACCGCGCGCGGACCTTTCCGAACACCGCCACCGGCATCGGCGCGTGCCTGCGGGCGGAAAGCGCCGGGCGGCGGATAACCCCTCGGGGGTTATCGGGCGAGCGACCCACGGGAGCGAGCGAACCGCCCGGGAACCCCGGCGCGCGGGGTGCCGCGGAGTGGCCGCTCACGCGCCCCGCGTGACAGGCTCGAGGCCGACCGCTAGGGCGGCCATGGGGAGCAGATGAAGCTGCGTCGGCGGCGGCCGCCTTGCTCAGTGCAGGGGCCGTGCAAGGCGGATGACGCCGGGGCCACCTCTTTAACTGAGAGGAGATGGAACAGACGGTCCTTCTGGGGAACAGGTGGTCGCCCTGGGGAATGAACGGTCGTTCTCGGGAATGAGCTGGCTGCCACTCGTGGCCGAGCGCTGCAGCGTGAGGATCGGTGACTTCAGTCCTGGCTGGGTGTGTCGCGGGTGGCGGTGGGGTATGAGCGGCGCTGCCACTCACGCCGCGCTTGTTCTTCGGGGAGCCATGGGATCTCGCGCTCAGTCACGAAGTCCCACTTCCACTCGAGGTTACCGAGGCTCTCGCGATCGACTCGGGAGCCGGTAGATGCTGTCCGGATTGGGACGGAATGCCGCCTCGCCCAGAGCGCCGTTTGATGAAGCTGCGGTGCGGAACGCAGTGAAGCGCGCGTGCCCTGCTCGCTGTCCTTTGCCCAGGTCCGCAACTGCATTCGAGCGCCGATGCATCCCGGTTGGCGGCGTTGCTCGTCGGTTGAATATCAAGGATATGCGCCCTCCTCGCGCCTTACTATCCGGGCGCCTCGACGCTCTCGGTGCGACACCGTAATTGCGGACCAGGCCACAGCTTTCGGCTATCCGCTCTTGCTCACGCGGGCGGCAGGAGTATCATGGCGCATCGACCGGTGGTTCGGCATCATGCTTTCAGGGCTCTTCATCTCTTCATCCGCGATCAGGGACCGTTCCCATCGGTCCCGAAAGGCTCCTTCATGTGGCTCATCCTCTTTCGCAGCTTCGTGGTGCTGGCGCTCGCGTGGGCGGGTTGGCACTACGATCCCGTACCCGGACGCCCCCTCATCGGCCTCGCTCTCGGCGTCGGCTTTGCCTTCAGCATCATCGGCCTCGAGCTGAGGCTGCGCCATGTCTCTGCTCATGACATGGTGGGCGCCCTCGTCGGGGGTGTCACCGGACTGATCGGCGCCCGGCTGGTTCTTGGCGTCATCGGAGGCCTCGACCTCGTCGCCGAGAATTTCATCCATTCCCTCCTGATCGTCTTCCTCATCTATATGGGGGTCGTGATCGGCGCTCACCGGGGCGAGTGGTTCGAGCCCGCCCGCATCATCGCGGCGTTCAAGGACGCTTCGCGGCTGCACCAGTACAAGATCCTAGACACGTCGGTGATCATCGACGGCCGCATCGCGGACATCTGCGAGACGGGCTTCCTGGACGGCACACTAGTCGTCCCACAGTTCGTCCTGCGCGAGCTGCAACAGGTCGCCGACTCTTCGGACTCGCTCAAGCGCAACCGCGGTCGGCGCGGCCTCGATATCCTCCAGCGGATCCAGAAGATGGCGCACATGCAGGTTCAGATCGTAGAGACGGATTTCCCCGAGATCCGGGAGGTGGACCTCAAGCTCATCGAGCTGGCGCGGCGCATGAGCGGCAAGATCGTCACGAACGACTGCAACCTGAACAAGGTCGCACAGCTGCGCGGGGTAGCAGTGCTCAACATCAACGAGCTCGCCAACTCTCTCAAGCCCGTGGTTCTGCCCGGCGAGGTCCTCCGTGTTTTCGTCCTGAAGGAGGGCAAGGAGGCGGGCCAGGGAGTCGCCTATCTCGACGACGGGACGATGGTCGTCGTCGACCAGGGGAGGCGTGCCCTCGGCAAGACCATCGAGGTGACGGTGACAAGCGTGCTGCAGACGACGGCCGGCAAGATGATCTTCTGCCGGTGGCCGGAGGGTCTGGCCACCGCCCAGCCGGACGCAGAGGGCCCGCGGTGGTCGGCAGATCGAAGAGACCCCCGGGACTCGCACCGCGGCGAGCGGCGCGAGGGGAACGAGCGCGCCACGCCGGCAGCGCGATCGGAGTAGTCCCACGATGAGGCGCCGTCGCACCCTTGTCGGCCTCTGCTGCGTCACGGCTCTTTCCATTGTCGCGATCGTGTCTGCGGGTGCCGACCCGTCGAAGCGGCGTCTGGCGGAGGCCCTCGATGCCATCGTCGAGAGGCCCGCGCTGCGCCATGCCTCCTGGGGGATCGAGGTCCGAAGCCTGAAGACAGGCGCGATCCTCTACGCACGAAACGCCGAAAAGGGCTTTCGCCCGGCGTCGACCCTCAAGCTGATCACGACGGCGGCCGCACTCGACACGTTCGGGCCCGTCGCGCGGCTTCGCACCACCGTCGAGACTGCCGGGCGCCTCGATGCCCTGGGCCGCATCCTCGGGGATGTCTACCTCGTGGGCCGTGGCGACCCCAGCCTGTCCCCGCGGTTCGACGAGGAGGAGCGGTGGGCCGTGGCGTTCGAGGCGCTGGCGGACCAGCTCTTCGCGGCGGGTGTCCGGCGGATCGAAGGTCGTTTGATCGGTCACGAGGGTGCGTTCTCCGGAGACCGTCGGGGAGCCGACTGGATGCTGGAAGACCTGACGTGGGGGTACGGCGCCGAGGTCTCGGCCTTGACGTTCAACGACAACGTCGTTCGCCTCGAGCTCATCCCCGGAGAGCGGCCCGGCGACAGGGCCGTGCTCGAGGTCGTGCCCCGGACGGGGTTCGTGACCGTGCGCTCATCGGTCCTCACCGGTGCGGTGGGAGCGGAAGAGGACGTCACGGTCCGGAGATCGCCGGGCTCGAACGACGTGCGGGTGTTCGGGCTCCTTCCCCCGGGCGGAGAGTGGGAGGGGGAGGTGGCGGTCGAGGACCCGGCGCTGTTCGCCGCCGCCGTCTTCGAGCGGATCCTGGCCGCCAGGGGCATCGTGACACTGGACGGTGTTTCGACGTCGTCCGAAGCGCTGCCGCACCACACCCGGGTCCTTGCCGCCCACGACGGCGCGCCGATGGCGCGCTTGATCGCGGAGGTCAACAAGGAGAGCCAGAACCTCCATGCGGAGCTGCTCCTTCGGCTCGTCGGGCTCCGTGTCCTCGGGCAGGGAACCGCGAGCGGAGGACACGAGGCGGTCGGGGCGTTCCTCGAGCGCCTGGGTGTCTCGCAAGCAGGCTTCGGGATCAAGGACGGCTCAGGGCTCTCACACACGAACATCGTGACGCCGCGAGGCCTCGCCTCGCTCCTCGTGGCGATGGATCGTCACGCCGACCGTGAGGCCTTCCGCCAGTCGCTGGCCGTGGCCGGACGGGATGGCACCCTCGAAGAGCGGATGCGAGGCACCCCGGCCGAGGGCCGTGTGGTCGCGAAGAGCGGCGGGCTGCAGGCCGTGAGCGCGCTGGCGGGCTACGTCTCGACTGAGCGTGGGGAGCATCTCGCCTTCGCCGTCCTGGTCAACAATCACGTCGACCTCTGGCGCGAGTCTTCGGCTGCGATCGACGACCTCGCCGTCGCCCTCGCCACCGCCCGGTGAGCCAGTAGCCAGATCGGACCAGCCGGCTGACCTCGTGGGGCAGGGCAGCGTGTCAGACTCTCCGTGTGGAAGCGATCGTCACACCCGAAAGTCCCATCCTCGACGGGTTGAACGCGGCCCAGCGCGAGGCGGTGGCGTACGGTGAGGGGCCGCTTCTCATCATCGCCGGGGCGGGCACGGGGAAGACCACAGTCCTCACGCGCCGGATCGCCCACCTGATCGCCACCAAGATCGCCAGGCCCGAGGAGATCCTCGCACTCACCTTCACCGAGAAGGCGGCGGCCGAGATGACGGAGCGGGTCGACCAGCTCATCCCCTACGGCTACGCCGAGACCCACGTGTCCACCTTCCATGCCTTCGGTGATCGCGTGCTGCGGGAGTCGGCCCTCGAGACGGGACTGAACCCGGAGTTTCGCGTGCTCTCTCAGCCCGAGCAGATCATCTTCCTTCGCGAACGACTCTTCGAGCTGCCGCTCACGCGGTTCCGGCCGCTCGGGGATCCCACGAAGCACCTGCGCGCCCTGGCCACGCTCGTCAGCCGCGCCAAGGACGAGGACGTCTCTCCGGAGACCTACCTGGCGTGGGCCGAGGGCCAGCTCGAAGCGGCGACGACCGAAGAGGGAAGGGACGAAGCGGAGCGGCACATGGAGCTGGCGGCCTTCTACGCCGCCCACCAGCGGCTTCTCGGCGAGGCAGGGCTCGTGGACTTCGGCGATCAGATCCACCGCACCCTGCACCTCCTCCGTGAGCGCCCGGCGGTGCTGGCCCGGCTGCGCGACCGCTACCGTTGGATACTGGTGGACGAGTTCCAGGACACCAACCACGCCCAGCTCGAGATGCTGAAGCTGCTGGCAGGAAAGTCGACGAGCCTCACCGTGGTCGGAGACGACGACCAGGCGATCTACCGCTGGCGCGGCGCCGCCTCCGCCAACCTCCTCGCCTACCGGCGTCTCTACCCGGGGTGTCGTGAGGTCGTGCTCACCGAGAACTATCGCTCGACCCAGCCCATCCTGGACGCCGCGACACGGCTCGTCTCTTTCAACAACCCGTACCGGCTGGAAGCGATCGCCGGGATAGACAAGCGGCTGCGATCCGCCCGGGAAGACGGCGCCCCGGTCCGACACCGCCATTTCGACACCGTTTCCGCCGAGGCAGACGGCGTCGCGGGCCTGATCGGCGAACGGATTCAGGCCGGGGCCCGGCCCCGTGACGTGGCGATCCTCGTGCGCAGCAACGACGATGCCGATCCCTTCCTCCGGGCCCTCAACGTAAAGGGCATTACCCACCGTTTCAGTGGCAGCCGCGGCCTCTACGCCCGGGAAGAGGTTCGCCTCCTGGTGTCCTTTCTCAAGGTCCTGGCCAACCCCGAGGATTCGGTGTCGCTCTTCTATCTGGCTGCCTCCCAGGTCTACCGGATGCCGGAGATGGAGCTGCTCCGCCTCAACCACTACGCCCGGCGCAAGACGCGCCCGCTCCTCGAGGTCCTGCGCGGGCTTCCGGAGAACGACGACCTGAAGGGCGTCTCCGGCGTGACGCGCGAGGCTGCCGCCCGCCTCCTTGCCGACGTGGAGCGATCGGCGGCGGAGGTTCCGCGCCGCCGCACCGGTGAGGTGCTGTACGGCTACCTGCAGGGATCGGGTCTCCTCGGACGCCTCTCGAAAGAGGCCTCGGCCGAGGCGGAGGGCAAGGTCCGGAACATCGCGCGGTTCTTCGAGGCGGTGAAAGGGTACGGCGACGTGGCCGAGCACGATCGTGTTCCGGCCTTCGTCGCTCACCTCGAGCTCCTCCGTGACGCCGGGGACGATCCGGCAGTGGCCGAAGCCGACCGCGACGACGACGCTGTCCACATCCTCACCGTTCACAAGGCCAAGGGCCTCGAGTTCCCCATCGTCTTTCTCGTCGGGTGTGCCGAGTCGAAGTTTCCGCTCCAACGCCGGGGAGAGAACGTCTCTCTGCCCGAAGCTCTCGTCCGAGCGGAGGTCGATGTGGGCAGCAGCCAGCTTCACGAGGAGCGCCGCCTCTTCTATGTGGCAATGACCCGGGCGATGGAAGAGCTGGTGCTGACATCGGCCGCCGACTACGGCACGGCTCGCGCGCGCAAGGTCTCGCGTTTCGTGGTGGAGGCGCTCGACATGCCCCACCCGGCCCCTGTCCCCCAGAAGAGCCGGGCGCTCGAGGTCCTGGCTCGCCATCAGTCTGCCCCCGAACCTCGGGCCGTCTCCGACGGCCCCATTCCCGACGACGAGATCCTCCGTCTCTCGCACTCGCGGATCGACGACTACGAGACGTGTCCTCTCAAGTACCGCTACGTCCACGTCCTCCGTGTTCCGCTCCTGGCGCACCACACTGTGGTGTACGGCCATGCCGTGCACGAAGCTGTGCGGCGGATGTTCGAAGCGCGCCTCGCGGGGCGTGGGTTCTCGGAGGATGACCTGGTCGCCGCCTTCCATGTTTCCTGGGCATCGGAGGGATTCCTGTCCCGGGACCACGAGGAGAGGCGACTCCGGGTCGGCGAAGAAATGCTCCGCCGCTTCTTTCATCAGGAGGCCGAGGACCCGTGGTCACCCACCGCAGTGGAGCAGGAGTTTTCCTTCGACGTCGAGCGCAACCGGATCCAGGGGCGCTACGACCTGGTGATCGAAGAAGCCGGGCGCGTCACGATCCTCGACTTCAAGACGGGTCAGGTCAGCGATCCCAAGGCCGCACAGAAAAGAGCGAACGAGAGCCTTCAGCTCGACATCTACGCGCTCGCCCATCTGCGCACGACCGGACGCCTGCCCGACCGGGTGGAACTCCGGTTCCTGGAGTCCGGGCTGGCCGCGGGCCGCCGGCCGACCCTCGAAGATGTGTCGCGCGCGGAGGACCGCATCCGGGAGGCTGCCAATGCGGTCCGCCGGCGGGAGTTTCCGCCGCTGCCCACGTGGATGGCGTGCGGGCAGTGCCCCTTCAGGGAGATTTGCCCTCACACGGCCCGGGGAAGCGAGTCGCCCTGAAAGAAACGGCGGCCGACCTCGCCTGGCAGATCGGCGAACGGACCCGTCAGGTCGCCCGGGCGTGCGAGACTGCCCTTCGGAATGCTCCTGGAGCTCGGCATCGCCCTCGTTGTGTCCCTGGTCGCCCTCGCGGCGTCCGGCGTGGCGCTCCTGCTCGCCCGGGGCAGACCGGGACCCGCTCCGCCCGCGCCCGAAGGGCTGGAGAGACACCTGGAACGGCTGAACGTGGAGCTGGCTCGCCTCGGCCAGGTGCAGGAGCAGCTCCGACGGGACATCCAACAGGGACGCGAGGACTCCCTGCATGGGCTTGCCGACATGGCCCAGGGTCTCCAGGGGCGCATGGCGAGCGCTCAGCGGGAGCTGGTGGAAATGAAAGCGATCGAGCAAGGGCGGGCGCGACAGCTGGACCGCGCAGCCGACAGCCTGCGTCGCCTCGAGACCGTCGTCGCCGGCTCGGCGAGCCGCGGGGCGGCGGGGGAGAGCATTCTCGCCCGCGCCCTGGGGCAGCTCCCGCCTGACCTCCTGGAGACGAACGCTGCCTTTGGTGGCCGCGTCGTCGAGTACGCGCTACGGCTGCCCGACGGGCGCCTGCTCCCCATCGACAGCAAGTGGACCAGCGCAGGAGCGCTCGAGCGACTGGAGACGACCGACGACAGCGTCGAAAGACGCCGTCTCCTCGACCAGATCGCCCGGGACGTTCGCACGCGGATTCGGGACATGGAGAAGTACCTCGATCCCGAGCGCACCCTGTCTCTCGGCATACTGGCCGTGCCCGACGCGGTTCATTCGGCCGTGCCCGAGACCCACGCGGAGGGGTGGCGCAGCGGCGTCCTCGTCGTCCCGTACTCGCTGGCCCTTTCTTTCGTCCTCGTGATCTACCGGTTCGCTGTTCGGCTCGGGGGAGCCGCGGCGGACGACCGGGAGCTCGGGACCCAGATCGCCCGGTTGGTCGAGAACCTTCGTCGCATGGACGAGACGGTGGAGGGACGGATGTCTCGTGCCCTCGTTCAGCTCGGCAACGCACGCGACGATGTGCGGACCGGCATAGCCGGCGCGCGGCGCACCGCGGAGCGTCTGAGTCTCGACACGGAGAGCAGCCAAGCTGTTCAGATCTCCGGGTTTGACCCCCCTTCGGGCCACGGGTAGTCTGAGCGAGCATCATGCCTGCACTTGCCATTCTTGTTGCGGCCGGGCGCGGAGAGCGCATGGGAGCCGATCGTCCCAAGGCGTTCTTGGACCTGGGCGGTCAACCACTCCTTCTCCGCGCGGCCCTCGCGTTCGACGAGGCCCCCTCGGTGGAGCGGCTGGTTGCGGTGGTGTCCGAGGACCAGGTGGGGACCGCTCGCGGCATCCTGAGCTCATTAAAGAAGAAGGTTGCAGTCGTGCCCGGCGGGCCCAGGCGCCAGGACTCGGTTCTGGAGGGCCTCAAGCAGGCCCCCGAGGCGTTCGAGGGTGTGGTCCTGGTGCACGACGCGGCGCGCCCGCTCGTCGACGTGCGATTGATCGAAGAGGTGGCCCGCGTAGCAGAGCAAGCGGGAGCGGCTCTCCCGGTGCTTGGGCTGGTGGACACCGTCAAGCGCCTGCGCGACGGCTGCGTGGTCGAGACGCTCGATAGGGAAGAGCTCGGGGCTGCCCAGACGCCCCAGGGCTTCCGCTTCGACCTGCTGGTCTCCGCCTACGAGGCGGCCTTTCGCGACAACGTGACCCTGACCGACGAGGCCATGGCGGTCGAGCGGATCGGCGCTCCGGTGCGCGTGGTGCCCGGCTCAGCGCAGAATCGCAAGATCACGACGCCCGAGGATCTCGCGTGGGCCGAGGGCGTCGTTCCCGGAGCCGTTCGGGCGTGAGCAGTGTGCGAATCGGCCATGGGTTCGACGTGCACCGCCTCGTGGCCGGGCGCTCTCTTCATCTGGGCGGGATCGAGGTGCCCCACGAACGCGGCCTCGAGGGCCACTCGGACGGCGACTGCGTGATCCACGCCGTGTGCGACGCTCTTCTTGGTGCCGTCGGAGAGGGCGACATGGGTCGTCATTTCCCCAGTCGCGACCAGCGTTGGCGTGGCGTCCCGAGCCGCGTGTTCCTCGAGGAGACCTCGCGGCTCGTGCGTGAAGCCGGCTATCACGTGGGGAACGTCGACGTGACGCTGATCGCACAGGAGCCGGTTCTCCTGCCCCACCTCGAGCCGATGCGCTCCGCGCTGGCAGCGACTCTCGAGGTGGAGCCGAGTGCGGTGTCGGTCAAGGCCAAGAGCACCGACCATCTCGGAGCGCTCGGGCGTGGAGAGGGGATCGCGGCCCTCGCGACCGCGCTCGTCCTCGGCGACGAATGAACCTCATCTGCGGAATCAACCCGGTGATCGAGGCCCTGAACGCAGGGACCCGGCATTTCGATCGGCTCCTCGTGGTGAAGGGCCTCCGGAACCGGCGCCTCTCCGACGCCATTCGCCGTGCAGCCCGCCTCGGGATCCCCCTGCGCTTCGAGATGCGAGAGGCTCTCGATCGCATGGCCGGCTCTGTACCCCATCAGGGTCTGATCGCCGTGGTTTCGGCCAAGCCTCTTCTGTCCCTCGACGAGCTCCTCGAGATCGCCCGCGATCCGGCACTCCTCGTCGCTCTGGACGGCGTCGAAGATCCGCGCAACCTGGGTGCCATCCTGCGGTCGGTCGAGGCGGCGGGGGCCGACGGCGCCCTGGTGCCCGAGCGGCACAGTGCCGGGCTCTCCGAGACCGTGGGCCGTACCTCCGCAGGGGCTTTGGAGCACGTGCAGGTGGCTCGCGTGGGAAACCTCGTGCAGGCTCTCGAGACCCTCAAGGAACGAGGCGTGTGGGTCGTCGGCTTCGACGCCGCAGGCACCGAACGCTGGGACGCCGTGGACCTGAAGCGTCCGGTGTGCCTGGTGCTCGGCGGAGAGGGACGGGGAATCCGCCGGCTCGTGCGCGAGCATTGCGATCTTCTGGTGTCGATCCCGCACTTCGGTCACGTCACGTCGCTGAACGTGTCGGTGGCCGCCGGCATCGCACTCTACGAGGTGGTTCGCCAGCGGGGCGCGGTTCCCAGCCTGGTCCGCCCGATACCCCTCCGCCCCGCTCCCGTGGCTCAGGTCGTTGGGCCGGGCGAGGACGACACGGAGCCCGACCCGGGCGCTGCCCCCCGCCCTCCGGCACTCCTGGCGGTGGAGGGCGGAGTGCCGGTGGACGACGAGCCCTCGCCGGAGCCCGCTCCCATGGCATGCGTCGACATTCACGGCGAAGAGGTGGCCTGGGGACAGGGGCCGGAGATCCTCAAGCCGGTGGCCTCTCGGGGCCGCGGGCGGCGGCCTCCCCTGCGCCGTCGCGAGAGCGGCCCTCGACAGCCACCAGCCGAAGCCGCGTCCCGGGGCAAGGACACAGGTGAAGAGAAGAGAAGGGAGGCCGGCTCCAGGGAGCCGCCTGGGCGCCAGGGCCTCTGCCGCCGGCGACGACGCAAGCCTCCAGCTGGCTCCAGGTCCGGCGAGGGGGGCCGTTCCTCTCAGGGCTCGGCACCGCAGGGGGACACGAAGGCGGCTCCGGCTGAGTCGTCCTCTCCCTCCGGCAAGCCGGAAAAGAACCAGGCATCGACCCCCGGAAGGCGTCGTGGGCGCCGGCGACGTCGCTGAGGGACGGTGGCTTTCAGGCATCCTGCTTGCATCCAAAATGTCCGTTTGCTAAACTTGCCGTTTGTCGCTGGCGTAGCTCAGCGGTAGAGCGGCTGATTTGTAATCAGCGGGTCGGGGGTTCAATTCCCTCCGCCAGCTCCAGCCGCCGCCGTGGACCTGCGCGAGGTGCAAGATCAGGGCGTCGAGTTTACAGATGTGACAGCCGGCGGGGAGGTAGCGAAGCGGTCAAACGCATCAGACTGTAAATCTGACGGCCCAGGGCCTTCGAAGGTTCGAATCCTTCCCTCCCCACCAGACGTTCGAAGCTCCCGGGGCGAGCGAAAGGCGCCGGGAGCGGGGAGCGAGGCGGGCGTAGCTCAGCTGGTAGAGCTCCAGCCTTCCAAGCTGGATGTCGCGGGTTCGATCCCCGTCGCCCGCTCCAGTTCGGTGCGGTGAGGAGTCGAGCCGTGCGGCGAGAGGTGAGAGGCTGCCAACGATGCGTGAGCCGATTGACGGGTTGTTGAGACGACGCCCACGTAGCTCAGTCGGTAGAGCGCGTCCTTGGTAAGGACGAGGTCACCAGTTCGAATCTGGTCGTGGGCTCCAGACTTCAGGAAGCAGGCGCATCACTGCGACGGCGTACTCGCGAACGACTAGCTTAGAGGAAACACAGGATGGCGAAGGAGAAGTTCGACAGGTCGAAGCCGCACGTGAACATCGGGACGATTGGTCACGTGGATCACGGCAAGACGTCTCTGACGGCAGCGATCACGAAGGTTCTTGCGAAGGGTGACCCGAAGGTCCAGGTTCGACCGTTCGACTCGATCGACAACGCACCTGAGGAGCGGCAGCGTGGTGTGACGATCAACGCGGCTCACGTGGAGTACGCGACACCGAAGCGCCACTACGCGCACGTGGACTGCCCTGGGCACGCGGACTACATCAAGAACATGATCACGGGTGCGGCTCAGATGGACGGGGCGGTTCTGGTGGTCTCTGCTGCGGACGGGCCGATGCCGCAGACTCGTGAGCACATTCTTCTGGCGCGTCAGGTTGGGGTTCCCGCGATCGTGGTCTTCCTGAACAAGGTGGACATGGTGGACGATCCGGAGCTTCTGGACCTGGTGGAGCTGGAGGTTCGTGACCTTCTGAAGGAGTACAAGTTTCCCGGGGACGACATCCCGGTGGTTCGGGGCTCGGCTCTGAAGGCCCTGGAGGGCTCTGGAGACGACGACTCTGCCAAGCCGATCCTGGAGCTGATGGAGCAGGTGGACTCGTACATTCCGCTTCCTGAGCGGGAGGTGGAGAAGCCTTTCCTGATGCCGATCGAGGACATCTTCACGATCTCGGGCCGTGGGACTGTTGCGACGGGCCGTGTGGAGCGTGGGAAGGTGAAGGTCGGGGAGGAGATCGAGATTGTTGGTCTCCGTTCCGAATCCCAGAAGAAGGTCGTGACGGGCGTCGAGATGTTCAAGAAGCTCCTGGACGAGGGAGTTGCCGGCGACAACGTCGGGATTCTTCTTCGAGGCACGGAGCGCAAGGACGTGGAGCGTGGGATGGTCCTGGCGAAGCCGGGCTCGATCACGCCGCACACGAAGTTCAAGGGCGAGGTCTACATCCTGACGAAGGAGGAGGGTGGTCGGCACACTCCTTTCTTCACGGGCTACCGGCCGCAGTTCTACTTCCGGACGACGGACGTGACGGGAGTGGCCACGCTGCCCGAAGGTGTGGAGATGGTGATGCCGGGTGACAACACCCAGATGGACATCGACCTGATCACGAACATCGCGATGGAGCAGGGCCTTCGCTTCGCGATCCGCGAAGGCGGTCGAACCGTCGGCGCCGGCACCGTCACCGAGATACTCGAGTAATACAAGGACGCAAATCCAATGCGTGACAACATCATCCTCCAGTGTCCGGAGTGCAAACGGCGGAACTACCACACCACGAAGAACAAGAGGAAGACCACCGAGCGGTTGGAGAAGAGCAAATACTGCCGCTTTTGCCGCAAGCACACAGCACACAAGGAAACGAAATAGGATACAGGCCAGTAGCTCAATTGGTAGAGCACCGGTCTCCAAAACCGGGGGTTGGGGGTTCGATCCCCTCCTGGCCTGCCAGCTGCCCGCGACGGCGGCAGGGGGCCTTCACCGAGCGGGCCCGTGAGGCCCGGGAGAGTCGACTTCGATGGCCGTGGCTGACTTGGACAAGCGAATCGGAGGCAGTATGCCCGGCGTGATCGGATGGGTGCCGCGGAAGTTTGCCGAGGGCCGTGCCTTTATCAACGAGGCGCGCACTGAGCTCAAGAAGGTCACCTGGCCCTCGCGCCAGGAGGTCCAGTCCACGACGCTGGTCGTGATCGCGACCGCGATCTTCTTTGGTTTCTATCTCTGGGGTCTGGACCTGGTCTTCTCACGGGTCCTCTCCCTGGTTCTCAAGAGGTAGCCGAGGTGGTGGAGACGGCGACGTCCAAGCAGTGGTACATCGTCCACACCTACTCGGGCTTCGAGAAGAAGGTCTCGGAGAGCCTCGCGCAGCGGGCGCGAGCCTACGGTCTCGAGGAGCAGATCGGGCGCATCGAGATCCCGACCGAGGAAGTCGTGGAGATGAAGGGCGGCAGGAAGGTCCAGACCGCCACGCGATTCTTCCCTGGCTACATCCTGGTCCAGATCGAAACCGAGGAAGGCCCCGACGGCAAGAAGATCCCCGACACCACCTGGCACCTCGTCAAGAACACGCCGAAGGTCACGGGCTTCGTCGGCTCCGGATCGCGGCCGGTTCCGCTCTCCCAGGAGGAGGCGGATCAGATCTTCGACCAGGTCAAGGAGTCGATCGAGAAGCCGAAGCCCAAATACACCTTCGATCGCGGCGAGGGCGTGCGCATCATCGATGGGCCCTTCTCGAGCTTCCAGGGCGTAGTCGAGGAGGTCAACCTCGAGCGCAACACCCTCAAGGTGATGGTGACCATTTTCGGCCGGTCGACGCCGGTCGAGCTCGACTTCCTCCAGGTGGAGAAGCTTTGAGCCTCGTGACGACGAAGAAGGCCGGAGCAGGAGATAAGACTTCATGAAGAAGGTCGTCGGACAGATCAAGCTGCAGATTCCCGCGGGCAAGGCCACGCCTGCCCCCCCGGTGGGCCCCGCCCTCGGCCAGGCAGGGGTCGCCATCATGGACTTCTGCAAGGCCTTCAACGCCAAGACTGCGAAGGAGGGCGGGCTCATCATCCCCGTGGTGATCACGGTCTACGCGGATCGCTCGTACACCTTCATTACCAAGACGCCCCCGGTTCCGGTGCTGATCAAGCGCGAGGCGGGGATCGCCAAGGGCAGCGGTGAGCCGAACCGCAACAAGGTCGGGACCATCACGATGAAGCAGGTCGAAGCCATCGCGAAGCTGAAGATGCCCGACTTGACTGCGAACGACCTGCAGGGTGCGGTCAATACGGTGAAGGGGACCGCACGCAGCATGGGCGTGGATATCGCCGGCTAGTCGTCGTATACCGTCGGGCTCGGAGCCTCACCACCGGCTCCGGCGGCCCGAGAGTCCCCGAAGGCGGGGCGCAGTCGGTGGGAGCGTCGGGTCAGACCCCGACGCGAAAGGAGTGAGATGGGTCGAGTCGGAAAGAAATTCCGCAAGGCGCAAGAGGCGGTTGGAGACAAGCTGACGTATCCGCTCACGGAGGCCATCGACGTCGTCACCAGGAACGCCTTCGCCAACTTCGACGAGACGGTCGAGGTGGCGCTGCGCCTGGGCGTCGATCCCAAGCATGCCGACCAGATGGTCCGTGGGACGGTGATCCTTCCCCACGGCCGTGGAGGCAAGAGCCGTCGAGTCCTGGTGATCGCCGCGGGCGAGAAGGCGAAGGAGGCCGAGGAGGCCGGAGCCGACATCGTCGGGGGTGACGACGTCGTCAAGAAGATCCAGGAGGGCTGGCTGGAGTTTGACGCGGTCGTGGCCACGCCCGAGATGATGAAGTCCGTAGGGCGGCTCGGAAAGATCCTCGGCCCTCGCGGGCTCATGCCGAACCCGAAGACGGGAACGGTGACCTTCGACGTCGGGAAGGCCGTGAAGGAGATCAAAGCGGGCAAGGTCGAGTTCCGTGTGGACCGCACCGCCATCATTCATGCGCCGATCGGCAAGGTGTCGTTCGGTTCCGAGAAGCTGGTGGAGAACGCCCGGAGCGTCATCGACAGCGTGATCAAGGCTCGCCCGGCCGTGGTCAAGGGTCGATATGTCAAGTCCATCGCCCTGTCGTCCACCATGGGTCCCGGAGTCCGCGTGGATCTCGGCAGCGTCGGCGGCCACGCTTAGATGAAGAAGAGGACACAGCGCGCCCGGAGTGGAGGATTCCATTCAACGCGACGGGATTTACTCCTGGCGCGGAGGGGCTTGATAACGATTCCGGAGCGAGGACGCGCGTACGTTCGCGAGTCCATCGCCAACCGTAGCTCGTGCGATGGACGAGCGGAGTTAGATTAATGAATCGCACCGAGAAGGAAAGTCTGGTCGCCGAGCTCCACAAGGAGTTCGAGGCCGCGCCCCATGCTGTCCTCGTGGATTTCAGTGGGCTGAGCGTGCCTGCCGTCACGGAGTTTCGGCGCCAGGTCACGGCCGCGGGCTCGAGGTACCGGGTGGTGAAGAACCGCCTGGCGCTCCGGGCAGCGAAGGGGACGGCAATCGAGAAGCTGAACTCGGAGTTCAAGGGAACCACCGGCATCGCCTACACCGGGGAAGACCCGGTGACCCTGGCGAAGGCGCTGGTGGCCTTCTCAATGGACAA
Organism: Vicinamibacteria bacterium; assembly: GCA_963578825.1. GTDB lineage: Bacteria > Acidobacteriota > Vicinamibacteria > Fen-336 > Fen-336 > JAJDNS01. The sequence continues at coordinate 14,648 of CAUZDW010000046.1, read as the reverse complement.
CCCGGCGCTCGAGTTCAAGGCGGGTATCGTTGCCGGCGAGCAGCTGCTGGACGCCGAGGGCGTCAAGGCGCTGAGCCTCATACCGTCCCTGCCCGAGTTGCGGTCGAGTCTGCTGGGCCTGATTCAGGAGCCCGCGACTAGGTTGGTCCGGCTGCTCGGGACGCCGGGGACCCAGCTCGCGCAGGTGATGCAGGCCCGCCAGGACAAGATCGAGATCGAGATCGAGAAGGAATAGCCGTTCTCATCGAATCCAGGATTTGCACAGGTAAAGACGAGAGAGGAAGAAGGAACAGATGGCTGACATTCAGGCAATCGCGAGCGATTTGAGCGAACTCACCGTCCTTCAGGCGGCCGAGCTGGTCAAGGTGCTCGAGGACAAGTGGGGCGTCTCTGCGGCGGCGGCGGCCCCGATGATGATGGCGGCGGCGGGCGCGCCGGCCGCCGCGGCGGCCGAGGAGCAGACCGAGTTCGCGGTTCACCTCACCGCCGTGGGCGACAAGAAGATCAACGTGATCAAGGTCGTGCGCGAGCTCACGAGTCTCGGCCTCAAGGAGGCCAAGGACCTCGTCGACGGCGCTCCCAAGGTCGTCAAGGAGGAACTCTCCAAGGAGGCAGCCGAGGCGATGAAGAAGAAGTTCGAAGAGGTCGGGGCCCAGGCCGAGATCAAGTAGCCGTTCTTGCGCGGACGCGAGAACGGGTGGTCTACGGCCCAGAGAAACGATGTCGTCAGCCTCGGGGGAGGAGTGTGTCTACCCGAGGCTTTCCCGTCGAGGCCGGAATGACCGGCTCTGGACGGGGGCAAGGCGGGAAGACCCGCGCGAGTGGAATCAATGAAGGCGTCCGACCGGGGACGAGCCAGGAAATCATCGCGGCGCGCAGCCGCGAACTGAAGGGCAGCTGAATGCACACGGCGACAAAGAACGTCTATCGCGAGCGGATCGATTTCGCAAAGATCCACACGTCGATCCCGATCCCGAACTTGATCGAGATCCAGAACAAGTCGTACGAGTGTTTCCTGCAGATGCGGGTGCTTCCCCAGGAGCGTGAGGACGCGGGGCTCCAGTCGGTTTTCAAGAGCGTCTTCCCGATCACCGACCTTCGAGAGAACTGCTCGCTCGAGTTCGTCGACTATGCGATCGGCAACTGGGAGTGCAAGTGCGGCCGGCTCGTCGGCCTCGACAAGCTCGGACGCCCCTGCACCTTCTGCGCGACGACGATCATCACCGACCCCCGCGGCGACCGGGAGATCCATTGCCCGAAGTGCGGGCACATGAACGAGAACAGGCCCGTGATCTGCGACACCTGCGACGAGCCGGTGGGTCTCAAGCTCAAGTACGACGTGGACGAATGCCAGGAGCGGGGCATGACCTTCGCGGTTCCGCTCAAGGTCACGATCCGGCTCGTGGTCTGGGACAAGGATCCGGAGACGGGGGCCAAGAGCATCCGTGACATCAAGGAGCAGGAGGTCTACTTCGGCGACATCCCCCTGATGACGGAGAACGGCACCTTCATCATCAACGGGACGGAGCGGGTCATCGTGAGCCAGCTCCACCGCTCTCCGGGGGTCTTCTTCTCCCAGCCGGAGAAGGGGCTCTTCGCGGCCCAGATCATCCCGTACCGCGGAAGCTGGGTGGAGTTCGAGTACGACGCGAAGAACCTTCTCCACGTCCGGATCGATCGGAAGCGCAAGTTCCTCGCCTCCGTGTTCCTGCGGGCAATGGGAATGAAGAACGATTCCGAGATCCTCAAGGAGTTCTACACCTGGGACCGGATCACCGCTCGCGAGGGACGGCTGTACCTGAAGGTCTCGGACTCCCTCCTCGGCCGCAAGCTGTCCAAGGCGATCCTCGGCCCCAAGGACGCGGGCGGAAAGAAAGAGGAGATCGTCCGCGCCGGCAAGAAGGTGAGCACGGGCCAGCTGAAGGAGATCCAGCGCCTCGACATCCAGGAGGTCGAGATCACCGAGGCCGACCTCGAGGGTGCCTGCACGATCCCAGACATCGTCGATCCGCGCACCGGGGAAGTGGTCCTGGAGAGCAACGAGCCCCTCTCGCCCCGAGTGCTGTCGGTGATCCTTGCCGAAGGCAGCCAGATCGACTCACTCGAGGTCTTCTTCGTCGACCTGGATGAGATCGGGCCGATGATGTCCGCGACCACCAAGAAGGACACGATCAAGACAACCGAGGAAGCGTTGATCGAGATATACCGCCGCATGCGGCCAGGCGACCCGCCCACCCTGGATTCGTCTCGCAACCTCTTCGAAGGAATGTTCCTGAGCCCGCAGAAGTACGACTTCTCCCGGGTGGGCCGACTGAAGCTCAACACCAAGCTGGGGCTCTCGACGCCCCTCACGGAGAAGATCCTCCGCCTGGACGATATCGAGGCCGTCATCGCCTTCCTCTTGAAGCTGCGGCGAAATCCCAACAACGTGGACGACATCGACCATCTTGGAAACCGACGCGTGCGAAGCGTGGGCGAGCTGCTCGAAAACCAGTTCCGCATCGGGCTCGTGCGGATGGAGCGGGCCATCAAGGAGAAGATGAGTGTCTACCAGGAGATGGCCACGGCCATGCCCCACGACCTCATCAACGCGAAGCCCGTCATGGCTTCGATCCGCGAGTTCTTCGGCTCAAGTCAGCTCAGCCAGTTCATGGACCAGACGAATCCCCTCTCGGAGATCACCCACAAGCGGCGGCTGTCCGCACTTGGCCCGGGCGGGCTCAGCCGGGAGCGCGCGGGCTTCGAGGTGCGCGACGTGCACCCGACCCACTACGGTCGCATCTGCCCGATCGAGACGCCGGAAGGGCCGAACATCGGTCTGATCTCGAGCCTCTCGTGCTTCGCCCGGATCAACGAGTTCGGGTTCATCGAGAGCCCCTACCGCAAGGTCAAGGACGGACAGGTCCTCGACTATTGCCAGGTCCTGGAGAGCGGGGACGGCTCCTACAAGGTGGGCGACATCGTCGAGCGCGCCGAGGCCGATCGGGAGAACGAAGCCCTTCGGGCTCGCCACAAGAAGCCCTCGGTGGTCGAGCCCTACTGCTTCTACCTCTCCGCCTGGGAGGAGGACAAGTACACGATCGCCCAGGCCAACGCCGTCCTCGACGAGCAGGGCCACCTGGTCGACGACCGGGTGTCATCGCGCAAGATGGGCGACTCGGTTCTGGCCCGCCGCGAAGAGGTCGAGTACGTCGACGTCTCTCCGAAGCAGCTCGTCTCGGTGGCGGCGTCGCTCATTCCCTTCCTCGAGCACGACGACGCCAACCGGGCGCTCATGGGCTCCAACATGCAGCGGCAGGCGGTGCCGCTTCTGCACTCGGAGGCGCCCTTCGTGGGCACCGGGATGGAGCACATCACGGTCAAGGACTCGGGGGCCGCGGAGGTCTGCCGTCGGGCGGGGATAGTGGACTCGGTCGACTCGCGTCGCATCATCGTGCGCGTCGAGGCCCAGGAAGGACCTGACAAGGGCAAGGAGATCGGGGCCGACATCTACAACCTGACGAAGTTCAAGTGCTCGAATCAGAACACGTGCATCAACCAGAGGCCGATCGTCAGGAGCGGCGACCACGTCGCCAAGGGACAGATCCTCGCCGACGGCCCGTGCACGGACATGGGTGAGCTGGCCCTCGGGCGCAACGTGCTCGTCGCGTTCATGCCGTGGCGCGGGTACAACTTCGAGGACGCGATTCTGGTCAGCGAGAAGCTCGTCCGCGACGACATGTACACCTCGATCCACATCGAGGAGTTCGAGATCGAAGGTCGCGACACGAAGCTGGGCCCCGAGGAGGTCACCAGGGACATCCCCAACGTGTCCGAGGGCCTTCTGGCGAACCTCGACGAGAGCGGCATCATCCGGATCGGCGCCAGCGTGAGGCCGGGTGACATCCTCGTCGGCAAGGTGACACCCAAGGGCGAAACCCAGCTGACCCCCGAGGAGAAGCTCCTCCGAGCCATCTTCGGAGAGAAGGCCGGCGATGTCCGGGACGCGTCGCTCTACTGCCCTCCCGGCATAGAGGGGATCGTCGTCGACGTGAAGATCTTCTCCCGTAAGGGAGTGGAGAAGGACGAGCGGGCGCGGCAGATCGAGGACGCCGAGCTCTTCATGATGGAGAAGAACCTGAAGGACGAGATCCGCATCCTTCAGGAGGAGCGCGACAAGCGCATCGAGGGCCTTCTCGACGGCAAGCAGGCGACCGCCGACCTGGAGAACATCCGAGGCGAGATGGTCGTCAAGAGTGGTCAGGCCCTCACGCTGGACGTCCTGCGCCGGCTCAGGCACTCGGAGATCCTTCGGGTGCGAGTCAAGGCCGATCGGGGCGAGAACGTCGAGGAAGAGCTCAACGACCTCGTCGACAAGACGGAGCGGCAGATCGAGGTGCTCCGGACCCTGTTCGTGGAGAAGGAGAGCCGGCTCAAGCGTGGCGACGAGCTGCCGCCGGGCGTCATCAAGCTGGTCAAGGTGTTCGTCGCGATGAAGCGAAAGCTCTCGGTCGGCGACAAGATGGCCGGACGTCACGGGAACAAGGGTGTCATCGCGCGAATCCTGCCCGAGGAGGACATGCCGTATCTCCCCGACGGGACGCCGGTCGAGATTGTGCTCAACCCGCTCGGCGTGCCCTCGCGCATGAATGTGGGTCAGATCCTCGAGACCCATCTGGGCTGGGCGACACAAGTGCTGGGGCTTCACGTGGCGACCCCGGTGTTCGACGGAGCAAGCGAGGCCGAGATCAAGGAGCTGCTGGCCAAGGCCAATATCCGGGAGGAGGAGCGCAACCCCCTCCGGCCGAACAGTCTCGTGAGCGGGAAGATCACCCTGGTCGACGGAATGACCGGAGAGCCGTTCGAGCAGAGCGTCACCGTTGGGTACATCTACATGCTCAAGCTCTCGCATCTGGTCGATGACAAGATCCACGCGCGCTCGATCGGTCCGTACTCGCTCATTACCCAGCAGCCGCTGGGTGGCAAGGCACAGTTTGGCGGGCAGCGATTCGGAGAGATGGAAGTGTGGGCCCTGGAGGCCTATGGTGCCGCGCACATTCTCCAGGAGCTGCTCACTGCCAAGTCGGACGACGTCTACGGCCGCGCAAAGATCTACGAGGCCATCGTCAAGGGCGACACCACCTACAACCCGGGCATCCCCGAGAGCTTCAACGTGCTGATCCGGGAGCTGCAGAGCCTGTGTCTCGACGTCGAGCTGATCAAGACGAAGCACTGAGGTAAGCAATGAGCGTGATGATTCCGATGAGACCGAACCTGGAGCCGGGCCGGTCTATGCTCGACTTCGACGCGATCCGCATTCGGCTGGCGAGCCCGGAGAAAATCCGGTCCTGGTCGCACGGCGAGGTCACAAAGCCGGAGACGATCAACTATCGGACCTTCAAGCCGGAGCGCGACGGGCTTTTCTGCGCGAAGATCTTCGGACCGATCACCGACTGGGAGTGCCTCTGCGGCAAGTACAAGCGCATGAAGCACCGCGGTGTGATCTGCGACAAGTGCGGGGTCGAGGTCACCCAGTCCAAGGTTCGCCGCGAGCGCATGGGTCACATCGAGCTGGCATGCCCGGTGAGCCACGTGTGGTTCTTCAAGGGTCTCCCGAGCCGGATCGGGCACATCCTCGACATCTCGTTGCGTGACCTCGAGCGGATCCTGTACTTCGAGTCGTACGTGGTCATCGATGTGGGCGACTGCCCCGAGGTCAAGCACCACGAGCTCCTCTCCGACGAGCGCTATCGTCAGCTGCGGGACAAGCACCCCCGGCTGCGGTGCGCGATGGGTGCGGAGGCCATCAAGGAGCTCCTCAAGCGCGTCGACGTCGAGGAGGAAGCCCTCGACCTGCGCGAGAAGATGAAGACGGAGACATCGGTCCAGAAGAAGGTGAAGTTCGCCAAGCGGCTCAAGGTGGTCGAGGCCTTCCGGAAGAGCGGTAACAAGCCCGAGTGGATGATCCTCGATGCGACGCCGGTGATTCCGCCGGAGCTTCGGCCTCTCGTGCCCCTCGACGGCGGTCGCTTTGCCACTTCCGACCTCAACGACCTTTATCGGCGCGTGATCAACCGCAACAACCGTCTGAAGAAGCTCATCGAGCTCCGTGCCCCCGACGTGATCGTCCGAAACGAGAAGCGGATGCTGCAGGAGGCCGTGGACGCGCTGTTCGACAACGGGCGTCGGGGTCGGGTCCTGCGTGGAGCCAACAACCGGCCGCTCAAGTCGCTCTCGGACACCCTCAAGGGGAAGCAGGGTCGCTTCCGTCAGAATCTGCTCGGCAAGCGCGTCGACTACTCGGGGCGCTCCGTCATCGTCGTCGGGCCCGAGCTGCGCCTGCACCAGTGTGGCCTGCCCAAAAAGATGGCCCTGGAGCTCTTCAAGCCCTTCATCTATAACAAGCTCGAGAACGAGGGCCTCGTCACCACCATCAAGGCCGCCAAGGAGATGGTGGAGCAGCAGCGACCCGAGGTCTGGGATTTCCTGGAGGAGGTCATCAAGGAGCATCCGGTGCTGCTGAACCGCGCGCCGACCCTCCATCGCCTGGGGATCCAGGCGTTCGAGCCCACCCTCGTCGAGGGCAAGGCGATCAAGATCCATCCCCTCGTGTGTACCGCCTTCAACGCCGACTTCGACGGGGACCAGATGGCGGTGCACGTGCCGCTGTCGCCGGAGGCGCAGATCGAGGCCACCGTCCTTATGCTGTCCTCGAACAACATCCTCTCCCCCGCGAACGGACAGCCGATCACCGTTCCCAGCCAGGACATCGTCCTGGGCTGCTTCTACCTCACGAAGGAGAAGAAAGGCAGCAAGGGAGAGGGCAAAGCCTTCGCCTGTCCCGAGGACGTTCTGATCGCTCTCCACCACGGCGAGGTCGAGACCCTCACGCGCATCCGGCTGCTCCACACCGGTGAGCTCATCGACCTGACCACCGTCTTCGACGACCAGGACGTGATGCACACCGAGCCGCAGAAGTTGGACCGACAGGTGATCAGCACCACGGTCGGGCGGGTGATCTTCAACGATGCGCTTCCCAAGGAGACCCCGTTCATAAACGGTGTGCTCCGGAAGAAGGGCCTGCAGCAGCTCGTCCAGTACTGCTACCTGCGCCTGGACCAGAAGAACACCGTCCAGATGCTCGACACCATCAAGGACCTGGGCTTCCTGTATGCCACGAAGGCCGGGATTTCCATCGGCATCGACGACCTCATCATTCCCGAGGTCAAGGGCAAGCTGGTCAAGGGCGCCCAGAAGGGCGTGATCGAGGTCGAGAGGCAGTATCTCGACGGGGCGATCACAAACGGCGAGCGCTACAACAAGGTCATCTCGATCTGGTCCGCGGTGACGGAGAAGGTCGCCGACGCGATGTTCACGGAGATGGAGGAGACGGACAAGAGGGGCGGGCAGTTCAACCCGATCTACATCATGGCCGACTCCGGCGCCCGGGGCTCCAAGCAGCAGATCCGCCAGCTCGCGGGCATGCGCGGTCTCATGGCCAAGCCGTCCGGAGAGATCATCGAGAACCCGATCACCTCGAACTTCCGGGAGGGCCTCACCGTTCTCCAGTACTTCACCTCGACCCACGGTGCGCGCAAGGGCCTGGCCGACACCGCACTCAAGACCGCCGACTCCGGCTACCTCACCCGACGCCTCGTGGACGTGAGTCAGGACGTGATCATCTCCGAGCACGACTGCGGCACCGTCGCGGGGATCGACATCCGGCCCATCATCGAATCCGGTGAGGTGATCGAGCCGCTGCGCGACCGCATCATCGGCCGCGTCAGTCTCGAGAACGTCAAGGACCCGATCGAGGGCGGCATGCTCGTGAAGGCCAATGAGGAGATCGGCGAGGAGACGGCCAACGAGATCCAGGCCGCTGGCATCGACAAGGTTCGGATCCGCTCCGTGCTCACCTGCGAGTCCGACCGTGGTGTCTGCGCGCTGTGCTATGGGCGAGACCTGGCCACCGGCCGGCTCGTGGAGATGGGCCTCGCGGTGGGAGTCATCGCCGCACAGTCGATCGGCGAGCCCGGGACCCAGCTCACCATGCGGACCTTCCACATCGGCGGCACTGCCAGCCACGCGACACAGCAGACCACCCTCGAGTCGAAGCACGCCGGTACGGCGAAGTTCCACAACCTCACCACGGTCCGGGACAAGAAGGGCGACCTCGTCGTGATGAACCGCTCCGGCGCCCTCATCATCCAGGACCAGAAGGGCCGCGAGCGCGAGCGCCACGCCGTCGTCTACGGCGCCCGCCTCAAGGTCGCGGACGGATCTGATGTGAAGCAGGGCCAGCTCCTAGTCGAGTGGGATCCCTACTCGTTCACGATCATGACCGAGGAGCACGGCAAGGTGACGTTCAAGGACGTCGTCGAGGGGCACACGGTGCACGAGCAGGTGGACGAGAACACGGGCATGTCCGCACTCGTCATCATCGAGTCTCCCGACGAGAAGAAGCAGCCGCGAGTGGAGATCCGGGATGAGAAGGGCAAGATCATCCGCAAGTATCTGCTGCCCTCCGGCGCCCACTTGATGGTGGACGATTTGGCCAAGGTCGCCGCCGGGGACGTGCTGGCGAAGATCCCACGCGAGACCGCGAAGACGAAGGACATCACCGGCGGTCTGCCCCGCGTCGTAGAGCTGTTCGAGGCGCGGCGTCCCAAGGAGCCCGCCGTCATCACGGAGATCGACGGAAGCGTCAAGTACGGCGACGTGCAGAAGCAGTACCGTAAGATCTTCGTGACCGGTGAAGACAGCGAAGCCCGCGAGTACCAGCTGCCTCGCGGCGCCCACATCAACGTCCAGGAAGGCGAGCGAGTCCGAGCCGGGGAGCCGCTGATGGACGGTCCCATCGATCCCCACGACATCCTCCGCGTTCGCGGCGAGAAGGAGCTCCAACGCTACCTGGTCGACGAGATCCAGGAGGTGTACCGCCTCCAGGGCGTGAACATCAACGACAAGCACATCGAGGTGATCGTCCGGCAGATGATGAGGTGGGTGAAGGTCGAGCAGGTGGGTGACAGCCCGTTCCTCATCGACGAGATCGTGGACCGGTTCCGCTTCATGCGCGAGAACGCCCGCCTGACCAGCGCGAAGAAAGCGACCGCCTCCGGTCACCCGCTCCTGCTCGGGATCACCAAGGCCTCCCTCTCCACCGATTCGTTCATCTCGGCCGCGAGCTTCCAGGAGACGACACGTGTCCTGACCGAAGCCGCCATCAGCGGCAAGGTGGACCACCTCCGCGGGCTGAAGGAAAACGTCATCATGGGCCGGCTCATCCCCGCGGGCACCGGGATGGAGTTCTACCGGCGGATTCGCATCTCCGAGGAGGTCATAGAGCGGGTGGGCGACGAGGGCCTCGACGGCGAGTACGCTGCCGACTACCTCGTCGAGCCCGAGCACGTCCGTGAGGGTGTGAAGCGCTAGGGCGGAACCGTGCTGCGCCCCCTCCCGCGGCGGTTGTCCCTGCTTTCGGTGGCTGCGCTCTGCTTAGTCCTCGCCGCATGTGGACGAGAAGCGGGCCCACCGGATCCCGCGGCCCTGGTCGCTGATCTGCTGAGCGGGGATCCCCAGAAAAGCGGCGCCGCCCGCCTCGAGCTGATCACCATGGGAGGCCCCGCGACTCCGGCCCTGGCTGCGGTGCTCCGCGCTGGAACGCCGGCCGCGCGGTCTCTCGCCGCCACCACACTCTGGGGCATGGGAGCCCGGGGCCAGGCGGCCGTTCCCGCCCTTGCTGCGGCCCTCGAGGGTGCCGACCCCGAGCTTCGGGCGACGTGTGCCATGGCCCTGGAGAACATGGGTCCGTCCGCTCGAGAGGCGGTTCCCGCGTTGACGGCGGCCCTCCGGGACCGGGATCGGAGCGTCCGACAGGCTGCGGTGAAGGCCCTGGGAGCCATCGGCCCCGACGCCTCCTCGGCCCTGCCCGCTCTCGAGCGGGAGATCAAGCGCGAGTCCTGGCCCGAGGCCGAGGAGGCCGTCCGCCGCATTCGAGCCGGGCAGTGAGTCTCGCCGGACGGCTCGAAGAGGTCGAGCTCGCTGAGGCGGCGGAAGGGATGCTTCGAGGAGACCCACGGGCCGCAATCCCAGCTCGTGCTCGTCGAAGACTTCCATTGAGGAGAAACCCATGACCACCCTCGCCCTGACGCTCCTCCTCTCCGGCGCCGCCTCCCCGGTCCGCCCTGTCGCCACGTACTCGATCGTCGCCCGGGACTCCCAGACAGGCGACATGGGCGTCGCCGTCCAGAGTCACTGGTTCTCCGTCGGCTCGATGGTCCCGTGGGCGGAGGCCGGGGTGGGCGCCGTGGCCACCCAGTCCTTCGTCGATCAGTCCTACGGCCCGCTGGGCCTCGAGCTCATGCGGGCCGGCAAGTCGGCTCCCGAGGCCCTGGCCGCCCTCCTCGCCGCCGACACCCAGCGCGAGGTGCGCCAGGTCGGGATGGTCGATGCCAGGGGTGGGCTCGCCACCCACACCGGAACGATGTGCATACCCGAGGCCGGGGGCCGGATCGGGTCGAGCTTCGCGGTCCAGGCCAACCTCATGATGGATCGGGCGACGGTCTGGCCGGCCATGGCGCGGGCCTTCACGAACGCCAAGGGCGACCTGGCGGACCGCCTCCTGGCTACCCTGGACGCGGCCGAAGAGGAGGGAGGCGACATCCGCGGCCGCCAGTCGGCGGCGCTGGTGGTCGTGAAGGGCGAGGCCAGCGGAGCGCCCTGGGCGGACCGGATCTTCGACCTCCGGGTGGAGGACCATCCCGAGCCCCTTCAGGAGCTTCGGCGCCTCGTCCGGATCCAGCGCGCCTACACCCACATGACCGCCGGAGACGATTGTCTGGCCGCACAGAGCTGGCCCTGCGCCGAGCGCGAGTACGGGGCTGCACGCCGCCTGGAGCCGCGGAACGCCGAGATGACCTTCTGGTACGCCGTCGCCCTGGCCACCGGCGGGAAACTGGACAGCGCCCGCCCGCTCTTCGCCCAGGCTTTTGCCGCGGACCCTCGCTGGCGGAAGCTCGTGACCCGGCTTCCGGCCGTGGAGCAGCTGCCGAGCGATCCCCAGCTGATGGAGGCCATCCTGGCCATCCCCTACTAGGAGGCCGTGCAAGGGTCCAGAGGCCTCATGAAAGCCGGGCGTCGCCATGCCCCGAGCTCCCCCAGATCTCCTTACGCCTTGACATGGCGGAACTTCTAGGTAGAATTGGAGGGTTGCTCTACCAGGCTTGAGGCGCCCTGTTACGGCGCCTCCCCCAGGTGTTCAAGAAGTTCCATCGGAGGAGAAGTGCCCACGGTCAGCCAACTTGTCCGTATCGGTCGCAGTCGACTGCGCTCGAAGACCGACAGCCCTGCTCTGCAGGGCTCCCCGCAGAAGCGGGGGGTCTGCGTGCGAGTCTTCACATCGACGCCCAAGAAGCCGAACTCGGCGCTCCGCAAGGTCGCACGGGTCCGGCTCACCAACGGCATCGAGGTGACGGCCTACATCCCGGGCGTGGGGCACAACCTGCAGGAGCACTCGATGGTGCTCATCCGGGGCGGCCGTGTGAAGGACCTGCCGGGCGTCCGGTATCACATCATTCGTGGCACGCTCGACGCAGTCGGCGTCGATGGGCGCAAGCGCGGGCGGAGCAAGTACGGAGCGAAGCGTCCGAAGGCCTAGGACGCCGGAAGTTTTCCTGTGAAGCCCGGGAGCCATGAGGCGACCGGGGGAGGAAGTCGAGAAGAGATATCCAGCGGGGTCGCTGGAAAGACACGGTCGAGGAGATCGGGCCCTCTCCACGCAGCGAGGTCGGGCCAGGATCCTCGAGGCGGGGCGGTCGTTGGGCCTCAGACGGACGCCGCTCGGGCCGGCCGGAAGTCGGCCCACGAAGGCGCCGTCTGTTGTCTTTTTTGGGAGTAAGGGCATATGCCGCGTCGTGGATCGATCGCGCGTAAAGAGCTGCAGCCGGATCCGATGTACAACAGCACGCTGGTGACGAAGTTCATCAACAGCATGATGTACGGGGGGAAGCGGTCTACCTCCCAGCGGATCATGTACGAGGCTCTTGGCGTCGTGCAGCAGAAGACACAGGACGATCCTCTGAAAGTCTTCAAGCAGGCCGTGGACAACGTCAAGCCGGCCCTGGAGGTCAAGAGCCGCCGCGTCGGGGGCTCGAACTACCAGGTGCCCGTGGAGGTCAACGTCGGCCGCCGCACCTCGCTGGCGCTGCGCTGGCTCATCGGCTTCGCCCGCAAGCGTCCCGAGCGAGGGATGGTGCAGAAGCTGGCGCAGGAGCTGATGGACGCTTCCAACCTTCGGGGCGGAGCGGTCAAGAAGCGCGAAGACACCCACAAGATGGCCGAGGCCAACAAGGCCTTCGCCCACTACCGCTGGTAATCGAGGAGTAGAGCAGGCCCGTGGCCAGGCAAGTCCCCCTCGAGTTGACCCGAAACATCGGGATAGCTGCGCACATCGACGCGGGCAAGACGACCACGACCGAGAGGATCCTGTACTACACCGGGGTCAACTACAAGATCGGCGAAGTCCATGACGGCACCGCCACCATGGACTGGATGGCACAGGAGCAGGAGCGCGGGATCACCATCACCTGCGCGGCCACGACCTGCTTCTGGCGGGATCATCGGATCAACATCATCGACACGCCGGGCCACGTGGATTTCACGGCCGAGGTGGAGCGCTCGCTTCGAGTCCTCGACGGAGCGGTGGCTGTGTTCGACGCGGTGGCCGGAGTTCAGCCCCAGTCGGAGGCCGTGTGGCGCCAGGCCGATCGCTATCGTGTGCCCCGCATCGCCTTCATCAACAAGATGGACAGGACCGGCGCGGATTTTCTCCACGCGGTGGAGACGATGCACGCGCGGCTGAACGCCCACGCGGCGGTCCCGATCCAGCTTCCGCTCGGCTCCGAGCAGGGTCACGAAGGGGTCATCGACCTCGTCGGGATGAAGGCGTACCAATACCTCGACGAGACCCTCGGGGCCAAGTACGAGCTCATCGATGTGCCCGAGAAGTACCTCGCCGAGGCCGAGAGCCAACGCGAGAAGATGATCGAAAAGGTTGCGGAGGCGGCCCACGAGGCTGGCGACGACACGCTCTTCGAGAAGTACGTCGCAGGCGAGACGCCCACCGTGGAAGAGATCAAGAGCGCCATCCGCATCGCCACCCTGAAGATGACGCTCTTCCCGGTGGTCTGCGGCTCCGCCTTCAAGAACAAGGGCGTGCAGCCGTTGCTCGACGCGGTTGTGGACTACCTGCCCTCGCCGCTCGACATCCCGGACACCATAGCGAACGATCCCCAGACCGGGGACCTGGTGGCGCGGCCGGCGAATGACGACGCGCCGTTCAGCGCCCTGGTCTTCAAGATCATGACGGACCCCTTCGTGGGCCAGCTGGCGTTCATCCGTGTGTACTCCGGCGCGATGAAGACCGGCGACACCGTGCTGAACACGGCCAAGGGCCAGCGGGAGCGGATCGGTCGCCTCCTCAAGATGCACGCGAACAAGCGTGAGGAGATCAAGGAGGTCTGGTCCGGCGACATCGCGGCGGCGGTGGGGCTGAAGAACGTCACCACCGGCGACACGATCTGCGACCCGAAGGACCCTGTGGTTCTCGAGTCGATCGACTTTCCCGCTCCGGTCATCGCCCTTGCCGTCGAGCCGAAGACGAAGAGCGACCAAGAGAAGCTCGGGGCCGGCCTGGCCAAGCTCATGCAGGAGGATCCCACCTTCCGCGTCGAGACCGACCAGGACACCGGCCAGACCAAGATCTCCGGGATGGGCGAGCTCCACCTCGAGATCATCGTGGATCGGTTGAAGCGGGAGTTCGGGGTCGAGGCCAACGTGGGCAAGCCCCAGGTGGCCTACAAGGAGACGATCCGCAAGGAGGCCCGGGGCGACGGCCGCTACGTCAAGCAGACGGGCGGTCGCGGCCAGTACGGGCACGCCAAGATCGACATCGAGCCGGCTCCCGGCGAAGGCTACGTCTTCGAGAACAAGATCAAGGGCGGGGCCATCCCGAAGGAGTACATCAAGCCCGTCGAGGAGGGCATCCGAGAGGCGCTGGAGCGGGGCATCCTGGCCGGCTATCCCATGGTGGACGTCAGGGTCCAGCTCTACGACGGCACCTTCCACGACGTCGACTCGTCGGAGATAGCGTTCAAGATCGCCGGATCGATGGCCTTCCAGCTGGCGGCCAGGAAGGCGTCGCCTGTCCTCCTCGAGCCCATCATGCGGGTCGAGGTCGTGACACCCGACGACTACACGGGTGCCGTGACCGGCGATCTGTCCAGCCGACGCGGCCACATGGAGGGCCAGATCGCCCGAGGCGGTTCGCAGATCATTACGGCTATGGTGCCGCTCTCGAGCATGTTCGGCTATTCCACCGACCTGCGTTCACGAACCCAGGGCCGGGCGACCTACTCGATGCACTTCGAGAAGTACGCCGAGGTTCCCAGGAACGTTTCGGAGGAGATCGTGGCGCGGGTCACGGGCAAGGTGAGGGCGTGAGCGTCAGAACCACAAAACATCGAGCACGAGGCAGGTAAGAGTCATGGCGAAGGAGAAGTTCGACAGGTCGAAGCCGCACGTGAACATCGGGACGATTGGTCACGTGGATCACGGCAAGACGTCTCTGACGGCAGCGATCACGAAGGTTCTTGCGAAGGGTGACCCGAAGG
>CAUZDW010000045.1:0-31320 GCA_963578825.1 Vicinamibacteria bacterium | reverse complement strand
CTGCTCACGTCGATCGGAGATGTGCCACCGGTGGAGTACGAACAGCAGTACTATCGGGCGCAAGAGGCTCCAGCCATGATGGCCGGAATCAACTAACGAGCACTCCGGAGAACCCGGAGCGGTTCAGAAACGTCGAGGAGGGTGCATGAGGATGAGGGGTCTGACGGGCATGTTCGGGGCCGTGGCGCTTCTGGGGATCGTTGCCTCGGCGTCGGCCCAGTCGGAGCGGCCAATGGTGGCGGTGATGGACTTCGACTACAGCGCGGTCAACAACTGGTGGAGCGGGGTCTGGGGAAACTACGACATCGGCAAGGGTGTGGCGGACATGCTTGTGGACGAGTTGATCAACGAGTCGGACTTCCGCGTCATCGAGCGCAAGAGGATCGACACCGTGCTGGCGGAGCAGGACTTCCAGGCCAGTGATCGGGCGGACCCGCACACCCAGGCGAAGATGGGCAGGATACTTGGCGTGCGCTTCATCATTGCGGGCTCGATCACCAAGTTCAACACGTCGGACAAGAAGTACTCGGCCGGCGGGATCATCAAGGGCCCCTTTGGGCGCTTCGGGCTCACGAAGTCCAAGAGCGAGGTCCAGCTCAATGCCCGGGTGATCGACGCGGAGACCGGAGAGATCCTGATCGCCGCCAAGGGCAAGGGAGACTCCAAGAAGGGCGGAGGCGTCAGTGTCGGCGGCGGCGCAAGCGGCGTCGGCGGCGGCTTCAGCATGGGTTCCAGCGAGTACCGGGCCAGCGCCCTGGGCGAGGCCCAGGAGGAGGCGTGTGTCGAGCTGGTGAAGAACATCGTCAAGCGCCAGAAGAAGCTTCAGTAGGCCGGACGCCGCAGGCTACAATCGGGCTCGTCGCTCCGGCGGCGGGCCCTTTGCTTTTCCGGGCCGTGGCCGGAGGCGCTCCCGGAGAGCCATGGCCGAGCCCGTCTTCACCGTTGCCAACCAGCTCACGATGCTCCGGATGGCGTTCGTGCCCGTGCTGGTGCTGCTGGCGCTCTCCGCTCAATTCACCTGGGCGCTCGTGGTCTTCGTGGTGGCCGGCCTGACCGACGTCCTGGACGGCTACATCGCCCGCCACGGGCACCAGGTCACCAGGCTGGGCGCCACCCTCGATCCCATTGCCGACAAGATCATGGTCGGCTCCACCTTCGCAGTCATGACCTGGAGCTCGGTGTTGAGCTGCCCCATACCGATCTGGCTGACCATCACCCTTCTCTTTCGCGACACGATGCTGGTGGTGGGGGTGCTGGCCGTGAACCTGGCCATGGGGCCGAGAGTCTTCTACCCGTCTCGCCTCGGGAAGGTCTCGAGCGCCCTCAACATGATCGCCGGAGGAGCCGCTCTCGCCACAAACGCCGCCGGGGACTGTTGGCCTGCGATCCGCTGGCTCTACGGCGCGACCCTGGTGCTCCTGATCGTCTCCACCGCGCAGTACGTGTACATGGCGAGCGAGCACCCGCAGAAGGGGAAGTCCTAGGAGGTCGTGGGCTCCACCGTGAGCCCGAGCTTGTGGCGGAAGTAGTCGAGGGTCGGAGCGAGCCCTGCGTCCAGGGGGACCCGAGGCTCCCAGTCGAGCAGGGTCCGGGCCCGGGTGATGTCGGGCTGGCGGACCTTCGGGTCATCGACCGGGAGCGGCTTTTCGATGATTCGGGACGACGAACCGGTCAGCGCGATGATCTTCTCGGCGAGGGCCCGGATCGACATCTCCTCCGGGTTTCCGATGTTCACCGGATCCACCGCGTCCGACAGCATGAGGCGCACGATGCCGTCGACCAGGTCCGAGACGAAGCAGTGACTGCGGGTCTGGCTGCCGTCGCCGAAGACGGTGACGTCTTCCCCTCGGAGGGCCTGACTCATGAAGGCCGGAATGGCCCGGCCGTCGTTGACACGCATGCGCGGACCGTAGGTGTTGAAGATGCGGATGATGCGGGTCTCGACGCCGTGCACGCGATGATAGGCCATGACCATGGCCTCCGAGAAGCGCTTGGCCTCGTCGTACACCCCTCGGGGGCCAACGGGGTTTACGTTGCCCCAGTAGTCCTCTCGCTGGGGGTGAACCATGGGATCCCCGTAGACCTCGGACGTGGAGGCGAGGAGGAGGCGGGCCTTCTTGGCCTTGGCCAGCCCCAGGCAGTTGTGGGTGCCCAGGCTCCCCACCTTGAGGGTCTGGATCGGAAGCTTGAGGTAGTCGATGGGGGAGGCGGGGCTGGCGAAGTGGAAGATGTAGTCCAGGGCCCCCTCGACCTCGATGTGCTCGGTGATGTTGTGCTTGACCAACGCGAAGTCGTCCGCGCCCAGGTGGTCGAGGTTGGTCTCGTCTCCTGTGACGAGATTGTCCATCCCGAGAACGGAGAACCCTCGGCCCAGGAGAGACTCGGAGAGATGCGAGCCGATGAACCCGGCGGCGCCGGTGACCAGTGCCCTGGGCTTCGACTCAGTAGGCATGCTTCTGCCCGAAGCCGCGGAAGAGCGTCAGGATGAGGATCTTGACGTCGAGCAGGAGCGACCAGTTTTCGATGTAGTAGATGTCGTGCTCGATCCTCTTCTCGATCGAGGTGTTGCCGCGCCAGCCGTTCACCTGGGCCCAGCCCGTGATGCCGCTCTTGACCCGATGGCGGCGCATGTACTCGGGAATCCGCTGGCGGAACTGGGCCACGAAGGGGGGCCTCTCGGGCCGGGGACCCACGAGACTCATGTCCCCCAGGAGAACGTTGATCAGCTGAGGCAGCTCGTCGAGGTTGAAGCGTCGAAACCACACCCCGACCGGGGTGCGGCGGAGGTCGTCCGACGTGGCGAAGATCGGCCCCGTTTCTTTCTCTGCCCCGTCGATCATGGTGCGGAACTTGAAAATCTGGAACGTCTTTCCGTCGAGGGTCATGCGCTCCTGCCTCAGGAACACCGGACCCGGGCCCCCGTAGAGCTTGATGAGCAGGGCGATGAAGGGAAAGACGGGCACGAGTGTGAGGGCGACGAGGAGCAGGCCCGAGGCGGCCACGTCCATCAGCCGCTTGGTCATGCTGTTCCAGCCCTGGAGCGGCACCTCGTTGACGTTGATGATGGGAATCCCGTCCAGATCCTCGAGGGAGGCCTTGATCGTGGCGTACTGCACGACATCGGGGACGACCTTGATGTCGACGCACTCGTTGCTCAGGCGCTGGACGAGGGGCACGATCCGAGCATGGTCCTCCAGGGGGAGCGCGACGTAGAGCTGGTCGACGTCGTGCTGATCGAGGGCCTCCCGGGCCCCGTCCAGCGTGCCCACCACCGGGAGCCCGCCGTGCCCCTGTGCCTCGGTGGTCTCTCCCAGGAACCCGACGACCCGGTAGCCCAGCTCCCGGTGGGCCGCCAGCGCGTCGGCCACGGTGCGTCCGAGCTCTCCGGTGCCGGCCACCACCACGCGGGTCACGTTGTATCCGGCGGCCCACTGGCGCTGGAGCCAGGCCCGGAGCGCCCAGCGGCCGAGGTTGAGGAAGAGCACGTCCAGGATCGCGAAGATGCCGAACACGGCCTGGCTGTACTCCCACAGCGGAGCGACGTCCGGCTGGTAGCGGTAGTAGACGCGCACGTACAGGGTGGCCGCGAGGGTCAGGCCAGAGCCGATGAGGACGCTGAAGAGGATGGCGAAGAACTCGTCGATGAGGCTTCGGCCGCGCTTGATCCGATAGAGACCGTGAAAGTACAGGACCGCCGGCCAGACGACGGCCATGAGGGGAAGGAGGAGCAGGTAACGCGAAGCGTCGGGCACACCCTTCGTGACGGGAAGGAACACCTGCACGACCCCGACATGGAACCTCAGGACGTAGGCCAGAATCCAGGCCATGGCCGTGACCAGGAGATCGACGGTGATGAAGCTGAACATCATCACTCGGGTCTGGAATCTCAGCATTCAGGAACCACAGCGGCCTGGGCGCGCTCCACGAAAGCGCGGATGCGGGACTCGAAAACGTTTCGATCGAGTGCTTCGGCCCGGGCCCGGAGCGCCAGTCTATCAAAGCGGGCCGAGGAGAGGGTAGCGACGGCCGCCCGCAACGAGGCGGGGGTTGGCTCGGAGAACACGACTCCGGTGCGGCCGGGCTCGACGCTCTCGATGCCTCCCCCTTCGCCGAAGACCACGGCGGGACGGCCGCACGCCATGGCCTCGAGGGGGGCGATTCCAAAGTCCTCGATGCCTGGCATGACGACGGCCCGGCAGTCCCGGTAGAGCTCGAGGAGCTCGGCGTCGCTCACTCGACCCAGGAACGTGACCTCCCCGGGCGCCAGGGCACGGAGCCGGGCTTCCTCAGGACCGGTCCCGACGATACGGAGGGGCCATCCGGAGTCCCGATAGGCCTCGAGCGCGATCTCGAGTCGTTTGTAGGGAGCCAGGGCAGAGACCACCAGGTCGAACGTGCCCGGGCGGGGCGCGGCGGGCGTGAAGTGGTCGGTGTCGACCGGCGGTGGAATGACCTCGGCGTCTCGCCCGTAGCAGCGGCGAATACGACCAGCGACGTAGGCACTGTTGGCGGCGAAGTGGTGGACCCGAGCCGCCGAGGCTCGGTCCCAGGCTCGGAGGCCCGCGGCGACGGCGGGCACCACGAGGCGCTCGAGGGGGCCCAGCCGACCCGGACCGAAGTAGTCGTCGTAACGGTCCCAGACGTACCTCATCGGCGTGTGGCAGTAGCAGAGGTGGAGGGTTTCGCGAGGGGGGCGGATGCCCTTGGCGACGCAGTGGGAGCTGGACACGACGAGGTCGAAGCCGCTCAGGTCGAAGCGCTCGGCAGCGATGGGGAAGAAGGGCAGGTAGTGCCGGTACCGTCGGCCCGCGTCCGGGAGGTGTTGGACGAAGGAGGTGCGGATGTCCCGGTCCTCGAGTTCCGGGTCGACGGAGCCGACGACGTGCAGGAGGGTGAAGATGGGGGCGTCCGGGAACACGCGCGCGAGAGAGAGAAGGACCTTCTCCCCTCCGCGCATCCCGGTGAGCCAGTCGTGAACGAGGGCGACTCTCAGCGCGCGGCCTCGGCGAGGGCGGGCGCGGGTCGACCGAGCGCCTTCAGGTAGCCGGAGTGGATGTCCCGGACGGACCGCTCCCAGCTGAAGCCCCGGGCCCGGGCCAGCCCTCTCTCGATGAGCTGCCCGCGAAGGTCGTCGTCGTCGAGAACCCGGGAGATCCCCGCCGCGATGTCCTCGACGCTGTAGGGGTCGACCAGCACCGCCGCGTCACCCACCACCTCGGGGAGCGCCGAGATCCCCGATGTGACGACCGGTGTGCCGCACGACATGGCCTCCAGCGGTGGCAGGCCGAAGCCTTCGTAGAGCGAGGGAAACGCGAAAACGGATGCCATGCGATAGAGGGCGGCCAGTGTGGTGGGGGGGACGAAGCCGAAGAAGCGGACGTGCTGCCTGAGACCGGTCTTCTCCACGGCGCGTCGAAGAGCTCCGTAGCGGCTCACGTCGTCGCCGCTCAGCAGGAGCTGGAGGTCGTCGTGGCCGCCCTGCTCACGAACGAGGGCGAAGGCACGGATCAACCGCTCGAGGTTCTTGTGGGGCTTCACGTTGCCTGCGAACAGAACGAAGCGCCCACGCAGCTGGTAGCGCTCCCTGACCCGCTCCATCTCCGCCTCGCCGGGGCTCTCGAGAAGCTCCGTGTCGATGGCGTGGGGGACGACGTGCACCTTGTCCGGATCGGCCCAGGGGTAGAAGCGGAGAATGTCCGCCCGGGAGGCCTCCGAGACCGTGAAGACGATCTCGCTCCGGCGGATCGCGCTGCCCATCATGAAGCGGGCGTATCGCCAGGCCATTCGATTGGGCAGGTACTGCGGGAACAGGAGGTGGATGCAGTCGTGAATCGTGACCACCGAGGGGATCGTACACAGGAGCGGCCGCACGTAATGGGGCGAGTGGAGGAGCTCGGCTCCCAGCCGGCGGAGCTTGAGCGGGATCGAGAGGTGCTCGCGCACACCGTAGCCTGCCGAGATGTCCACGACGGGCACGAAGTTCTCGGCCATGTCGCGCAGCGTGGCCTCGTCCTGGCGCTGGCAGAACAAGAAGTAGGTCGTCTCGCGGTCGAAGCGGGCCAGGTGGCGCAGGAGGTTTCGAACGTACGTGCCGATGCCGAAATCTCGCCACTTCCGCACGTCGATCGCGATCTTCACTGCTGCCTCGGTATTCCGACAAATGCCCACGTGACAATAACATGAGGGAACCGACCGGCCCAACCACGGGGCCGGGCAGAGCGTCGCTTCGTCGCGGCTCAGGGGCCGCCGAGAGCCAGCCGGACGAGGGCCCCGGCGGCGGAGCGTCCCGGGCGGTCGCCGGAGGCCACGCCACGGGCCCACCCGGCGAGACCGCGGCCGAGCAGCAGCAGGCGGAGCGCTCCCTGGGCGAGGAGCCCGTTGTGCTTCCTGTAGTACAGGAGGTGGCTGCGGTGGTACTCGTGCCGGGCCCTCTCGGGTGCCTGCTCCATGCTCCGCCCGAGCTCGTGTCGGACCTCGGCAGTCGGTGTGAAGACCACCCGCCACCCGGCAGCGCGGAGACGGCGGCAAAGATCCGCGTCCTCCTCGTACAGGAAGAACGCCTCGTCGAAGCCGCCCACGGCCTCGAGGGCCTCGCGGCGGGCCATCAGGCAGGCCCCGGAGACCCAGTCGGGTTCGTGCTCGTGGGCGTGGGCGGCCGCGGCCTTGCGAAGGGCTTCGGGGGTCCGGTCTCGCACCCCGAGGACGAGGCGTCTTTGGCGCCGCTCCCCGCTCAGAGTGAGGTCGGGCCCGGTCGACACCTGGACGGTGCCGTCCGGCTGGCGCGTGAGCGGCCCGACGGCGCCGACGTCGGGCTCGGCGTCCAGGCGGCTCGCGAGCACCCCGATGGCTCCCTTCGTGACGGTCGCGTCGGGATTGAGAAAGAGGGCGAGGGGCGCCGTCGTGGCGCGCACCCCCTGATTGCACGCCCGGGCAAAGCCCACGTTGTCGGGGTTCGCGATCACCCGGGGCGGGTCGGGCCTCTCCGCGGCGGCAGCGGCGGATCCGTCGTCGCTGGCGTTGTCGACGACCACGGTCTCCAGCCGGCTGCCAGCGTCGCGAGCCAGGGAGTCGAGACAGGCGACCAGAGCCTCTCGGGCGTTGAAGGAGACCACCACCACGGCGACTGCCGGAGCGTCCGACACCGGCGCCCTCACTCCCGAGCCGCCTTCAGGAAAACCGCCCGGGTGAGGGCGGCGGTCCGGTCCCAGGAGTACCGTCCTGCCAGCTCATGGCCGGCGATGACCAGGCTCTCTCGAAGGCCGGGCTCCGACAGCACTCGATGGAGCGCCCGGGCCACGGCCGCCTCGTCGCGGGAGGCCACCACCAGGGCGGCCCCTCCGAAGATCTCTCCCAGGGACGGGTCGCGGCTCACCACCAGGGGGACTCCTCGCGCCGCCGCCTCCAGGGCGGGGAGGCCGAACCCCTCGTACTCGGAGAGAAAGACCCCTCCGTCGGCGGCGGCGTAGCGGTCGGCCAGGCCGGCCTCTTCGACGAATCCGGACAGGCGGACGTGTTCGGTGAGCCCGAGGGAGGCCAGCAGACCGGGCAAGTCCAGGACAGGGTGTGTTCGGTTTTCGCCGACCACGTCGAGAACCACCCCGGGGTGTCGTCGGGAGAGGCGGGCCACGGCTCGAAGCAGCTCGGGCAGGCAGCGCCGGTTGAGGATGGCGCCCACGGTGATCAGGTAGGGTCCCGAGACCCCGAGCCGCCGGCGTGCCTCCTCGCGGGAGGGCGACGGAGGCAGATCGTCGTCGGGCCCCAGGGGGATGTGGCTCACGCGATGGGCCGCCGCGGGGAACCGCGTCCTGAGCTCCCGTCGAGTGAACTCGGAGCACGCCAGGACTCCTCGGGAGACGCCGACGCCCAGGGTCGTGAGCAGCCGTCGGCGAAACGCGTCTCGGAGCGTGAAGTCCTGCGCGTGGGAGAAGAAAGACAGATCGTGCACGGCCGTCACCCGGGGAACGGAGAGCGCCAGCGGGCACGAGTAGGCAGGGGAGAAGAAGACATCGAGACGGTCCGCCCGAGCCGCAGCGGGCAACAGCCCCTGTTGCCAGACGAGGCCTCGCTCCCGGCCGTCGCCTATGGACCGGCACACGAGGTTCGGGTGGTCGAGGGCCGGCTCTTCGGGCGGTGGCCCGCTGAAGTAGACGACGAGGGTGTCGCCCGTCGCTCTCCAGCGGCGCAGGAGGTTCCGAAGATAGCGGCCGGTGCCCGTCGGCCGTCCCTGGAGCTCCCGGCCGTCGATCCCGACGACGAGCGGGCTACCGTCCAAGGATGGTCCGATAGAACGCGATGGTGCGCTCGGCCGTGTCCTGCCAGTCGAAGCGCCGGCTGCGCGCCCGGCCCTTCTGCCGATGGCTCTCCGCCTCGTCCGGATCGTCCAGCAGGTGTTCGATCGCCTGGCCGAGGGCGCCGGGATCGGACGGGTCGACCAGCGTGGCGGCATCGCCCGCCACCTCCTCGAGTGCGGACCCCCGAGAGCACACCACGGGCAAGCCGGCGGCCATGGCCTCGACCACCGGCAGGCCGAAGCCCTCCTCCAGCGAAGGAAGCACGAGCATGGCGGAGGCCGCCATGACGGCCCGGATGTCCTCCCGGGGGAGGTAGCCCGTGGCGCGGATCTGGGGACCGATCCGGTGCCCTCCCTGGGCCCAGTTTGAGCCCGGGCCCACCAGGACCAGGGGCGGGACGTCCGGGCGGTGCGCGGCGAGGTTGAGGTACGTCATGACGAGCGACACGAGGTTCTTCCGCTTCTCGTCGCTGCCGAGATAGAGGATGCCGCCCCGGGGAAGGCGCAGGCGGCTGAGCGTCGCGTCCACCTGGGAGGGGCTCGGAGTCGCTCGGAAGATCGGGTCCACGCCAAGGGGCGTCACCGCGATCTTCTCGGGAGGCACGTCGAGCAGCCGTCGCGTCTCTGCCGCGGTGTACTCCGAGATGCAGATGATGCCGTCCGCTCTCTTTGCGTGGTCACGGACGAGGTCGACGTAGTCGCGGCGGATCTCCGCGGCCGTCATCTCGGGGTGCTTCAGAAAGAACAGATCCGGGACGGTGACGATCCTGCGGGCCTTGCGGGCCGGGATGAGGAGCGGATGGGGCGAGTGTACGAGGTCGAGAGGAGCGCCCACCAGCCTGTCCAGGGGCGGCCACCCCAGGCGGTTCCACGCGAGGTTCAACCCGTGGACGGGGAGCCTGCGGTCCACCAGCCGCACGTTGGAGGGCCAGTCCCGCCGGGGATACCGCTGGCGAAACGAGGCCGAGAAGTAGTGGAACGTGTCCTCCGGAGCGAGCCGGGGAAGTCGATCGAGGAGGCCGAGGACGTAGGTTCCCACGCCGGTGGGACGGCTCAGAGAAGGCCGCAGGTCGAGGCCGAAGTTCATGAGACGCTGAATGATAGCAGGACTCACGAGTCTGGCATTGTGCTACGCTCAGCGCTTCCGTAGCACGCACGAAGGAGGGCGGGGGTTGGACATCGGGGTCATCGGGACGGGCTACGTCGGGCTGGTGGTTGGCGCGTGCCTGGCGGAGACGGGCAACTCCGTCCGCTGCGTGGACAGCGACAAGGCGAAGGTCGAACGCCTGCGGAGCGGAGAGGTCCCGATCTACGAGCCCGGGCTGGAGGAGATCGTCCTCAGGAACGTGACCGAGGAGCGCCTTCAGTTCACCAGCGATCTCGAGGAGACGGTGCGCAGCAGCCTGGTGCTCTTCATCGCGGTGGGCACTCCCCAGAACGAGGACGGCTCGGCCGACCTCAGGCACGTGCTCGAAGTCGCCGCCGGAATCGGCAAGGCGATGAACGGCGACAAGATCATCGTCATCAAGTCCACCGTGCCAGTAGGGACCGCGGCCCGGGTGCGCGACGTTGTCAAGGGCCTCACACAACATCGCGTGGCCGTCGTCTCGAACCCGGAGTTCCTCAAGGAGGGCACCGCGGTCGACGACTTCTTCAAGCCCGACCGCGTGGTCATTGGGACCAACGACGCCGAGGTCGAAGCGGTGATGCGGCGCCTCTACCAGCCCTTCGTCCTCACCGGCAAGCCCATCATCGTCATGGACCCCGCCTCCGCGGAGCTGACGAAGTACGCCGCCAACGCCATGCTGGCAAGCCGCATCTCGTTCATGAACGAGATCGCGAACTACTGCGACCAGGTGGGGGCCGACGTGCGCAGCGTGCGTATGGGGATCGGCTCCGACAGTCGGCTCGGAGCGTCTTTCCTCTTCCCGGGCGTCGGATACGGCGGATCCTGCTTCCCCAAGGACGTGAAGGCCCTGATCCGGATGGGAGACGAGGCGGGTGTCCCCATGAACGTCATCGAGGCGGTGGACAGCACCAACGAGTCCCAGAAATCGGGTCTCGTCCCCCGGGTGGCGGCCTACCTGGGAGGGTTGGAGGACAAGGTGGTGGCGGTCTGGGGGCTCGCCTTCAAGCCCAAGACCGACGACATGCGGGAGGCGCCGGCCATCGCCATCATCGAGCGGCTTCTGGCTGGCGGGGCCACGGTGCGGGCCTACGATCCCAAGGCTGAGGATGGGGCCCGGAGAGTCTTCGGCGACCGAATCACGTTCTGCGAAAGGGCCCAGGAGGCCGTGCAGGGGGCGGACGCCCTCATCGTCGTCACCGAGTGGAACGAGTTTCGGGAGCCCGACTTCGAGAAGCTGAAGGCCCGCATGCGCCGGCCCGCCGTGTTCGACGGTCGGAACATCTACAATCCGCAGGCGGTGAGGGCCATGGGCTTTCACTACGAGGGAATCGGCCGCCGATGAGTGGCGGCCACCGCATCCAGCCCCGCCGCACCCCTCTCGACGACCCGCTTCTGAGCGTGGTCATGCCCGTCTACAACGAGAAGGCGACGGTGGAGGAGATCGTGGATCGGGTCCTCTCCGTCCCTCTCCGGATCGAGCTCATCGCGGTGGACGACGCCTCCACCGACGGAAGCCGCGAGCTCCTCGAGGAGCTCGCGAAGAAACGGGGCTTCCGAGTCCTCACCCAGGAGCGGAACCAGGGGAAGGGGGCGGCGGTGCGCCGCGGGATCGACGCCGCCTCGGGCGACGTGATCGTCGTGCAGGACGCGGACCTCGAGTACAGCCCCGAGGAGTACCCGGACCTCATCGACCTGATCAAGAAGGGCAAGGCCGACGCGGTGTTCGGAAGCCGGTTCATCGGCCGCCACAGGTGCTTTCTCTTCACCCACTACCTCGCCAACCTCTTCCTCAACCTCGTCACGAACGTGCTCTACAACACGACGATGACGGACATGGAGACGTGCTTCAAGGCCGTGCGCGCCGAGCTTCTGAAGGACATGAAGCTCAAGAGCAACCGTTTCGGGATCGAGCCGGAGATCACCGCCAAGCTCTTCAAGCGCGGGGCCCGGGTCTACGAGGTCCCCATCACCTACGAGGGGCGCGATTACAGCGAGGGGAAGAAGATCACCTGGCGCGACGGCTTCCCGGCTCTCTGGAACCTCATCAAGTACCGTTTCACGGACTAGTCGGGTCCGGGAGCGCCAGGGGCCTCCGGCTTGCCGGCTGAGCGACTCGGCCGGTATACTTGTCGTTTGAAGCTGCCAGCTAAACGGCTGTCGGCCAAGGAGATGAGGCGATCGCCACACCCCTGCATCCCCTTCCCGCCGGCGTGATGCGTCGCGCTGGCCGGAAGTCGCGCCGGCGACGGTGGTCGCACACGCTGCGCTCGGCCAGGGAGAGCGTGCGCCTGGAAGCGGTCCTCTTCCGTCGGCTCTTCTCGTACACGCGACCGTACCGCGGCCGGCTCGTCGTCTCCTGGTTGGCCACCGCCGCCTACGCGGCCGCCGGGGCGGGTCTCGTCTACCTGATCAAGCCGATTTTCGACGAGGCGCTGATTGCCGGGGTGAACGTCGGGCAGCTGTCCCTGGCCATCGTGGTCCTCTACGCCGTCAAGGGTCTTTCGTCCTATTTCTCCACGACCCTCGTGGCCGATGCCGGGCAGCACGCGGTCACGGATCTTCGAAACGCGCTCTACCAGCACGTCCTGGGGCAGTCCTTCGCCTTCCTCGGCCGCAGCAGCACCGGGACCTTGATGAGCCACATCACGACAGACGTGGAGAAGATCCAGGCGGCGGTGTCGGAGCTGGCAGGCGATCTCCTCAAGGAGGGGCTGACCATCCTCGGCCTCCTCACGGTGCTCTTCTACATGGACTGGCGGCTGGCGATGCTGTCGCTGGTGGGCATGCCGCTGGCGCTTCACCCCCTGGTCCGGTTCGGTCGGCGTCTTCGGGCCTCGAACGAGACATCACTTCGCCGGTGGCGCGACATCTCGGAGATTCTCCAGGAGACGATCTCCGGCTTCCGCGTCGTGAAGGCCTTCCGCATGGAGAAGTTCGAGATCGGGCGCTTCCGCAGGGCCTCTGCCCGCCTCCTCAGCGTGAACATGCGGATCACCCGGACGACGGCGATCCTCCCCCCTCTCATGGAGGGCGTGAGCGGGATCGCGATGGTGGGGGCACTCGTCTACGGCAGCAGCGCGATCCGGAGCGGGCACCTGACCACCGGAGCGTTCGTGGCGTTTCTCACGGCCCTCTTCGCGATGTACACCCCGATCAAGCGCCTCTCCCGCGTGAACGCGACCCTGCAGGCGGCCCTGGCCGCGGGTTCCCGGGTCTTCGAGGTACTGGATCGGCGCGACGAGGTCCTGGAGGCGAAGAATGCCGTGCCGCTGCCGCGAATGAAGGGTGAGATCGAATACCGCGGCGTCGGGTTCCGCTATGCGGACGGGCACAGAGAGGTCCTGCGCAACGTGAGCTTCGCGGCGCGCCCGGGCGAGGTCGTGGCCATCGTTGGCACCAGCGGCGCCGGCAAGACGACCCTCGTGAACCTCCTCCCGCGCTTCTACGACGTGACGGACGGCACCGTCCTGATCGACGGAATCGACGTGCGCCAGGCCACTCTCGGCAGCCTTCGCCGGCAGATCGGCCTCGTCACGCAGGAGACCGTGCTCTTCAACGACACCGTACGCGCGAACATCGCCTATGGCCTGGACGACGTGGACGAGGCCCGGGTGGAGTCGGCGGCCCGCGCGGCGTTCGCTCACGACTTCATCCTCGACCTCGGCCGCCGGTACGACACGGTGATTGGCGAGCGGGGCGGCCGGCTCTCCGGCGGACAGAGGCAGCGCCTCGCCATCGCCCGCGCCATCCTCAAGAACCCACCCATCCTGATCCTCGACGAAGCGACGTCGGCGCTGGACGCCGAATCGGAGCGGCTGGTTCAATCGGCCCTCGCCAACCTGATGAGGGGGCGGACCACCCTGGTGATCGCCCATCGGCTGACCACCGTGCGCGACGCCGATCGTATCGTGGTGCTCGAGGGCGGGGAGGTGGGCGAGGTGGGCTGCCACGAGGAGCTCCTCCGACGTGAGGGAGGAATCTACAGCCGCCTCCACGAGCTGCAGTTCACCGCCCAGGAGCAGAGCGCGTGATCCGCTCGATGACCGGCTATGGCTCGGCGGGGCTCGAGACCGAGGCCGTCCGTGCGGCCGTGACCGCGCGCAGCCTGAACCATCGTTACCTCGACGTGACCGTGCACGTGCCCCGTCGGCTGCAGCCCCTCGAGGGCGAGATCAAGGAGGCGGTAGGAAAGACCGTGCGCCGCGGGCGCATCGAGCTGTCCGTCCACGCGAGCCTGAACGGGACGGAGACGGAGGCGGTCGTCCCGTCGAGGCCGCTGATTGCATCGCTCGTCCGGGCCCTTCGGGACATGCAGAACGAGTTCGGGCTCGAGGGAAACGTCGCGGTGTCGGACCTCGTGCGCTTCCCGGGCGCCCTGGAACGGACGGAGACCCAGGCGACCATCCCCGGGGAGGCCTCTCGGACGCTCCTCGGCCTGGTGAGCGAGGCCCTCCAGGGCCTGGACACCATGCGGCGGGCCGAGGGAGAGCGGCTTCAGGCGGAGCTCGAGCGAGCGCTCCAGGCCATCGAGCGGGCCGCGGACGAAATCGAGCGGCGCGCAGCGGAGACGTTGGAGGCTCGGCAGGGTGCCCTCATGGAGCGGGTGCGGGGCCTGGTGGACGAGCTGGGGCTGGAGGGGGACCGCCTCTTTCAGGAGGTCGTTCGCTCCGTCGAGCGACACGACGTCGCGGAGGAGATCCAGCGGCTGAGGAGCCACACGACCATGGCGCGAGAGCTCCTCGGGGGCAAGGACGGACCCAGCGGCAAGCGCCTCGACTTCCTGGCGCAGGAGCTCATGCGCGAGGCCAACACCATCGGGAGCAAGGTGGCCGAGGCGACCCAGGTGCAGACGGTGGTCGGACTCAAGGCCGAGATCGAGAGACTGCGCGAGCAGGTGCAGAACGTTGAGTGAGCGGAGACCCAGCGTGATCGTGGTGTCCGCCCCCTCCGGAGCGGGGAAGACCACGGTGGTTCATCGCTTGCTCGGTGAGATGCCGGGGCTGCGCTTTTCGGTCTCGCACACGACTCGCGCCCCGCGCGGGCACGAGCGCGAGGGGGTCGAGTACTACTTCGTCGACCGGGCGGCCTTCGAGCGCCTCCGGGACGACGGGAAGCTCCTCGAGTGGGCGGAGGTCCATGGCAACCTCTACGGCACCGGCCTCGAGGAAGAGAAACGGGCCCACGAGGACGGGGTCGACCTGCTCCTGGACGTGGACGTCCAGGGCGCGGCCCAGGTCAGGGAGAGGATGCCCGAAGCGGTGACGGTCTTCATCCTGCCCCCGTCCTACGAGGTGCTCGAACGTCGGCTGCGGGGGCGCGGCGAAGACGACGAGAGCACCGTCAAGCGCCGCCTTGCGGCAGCCGGGCAGGAGATCAAGGCGTCCACGCACTATGATTTCGCAATCGTGAACGACGACCTGGACGCCTCGGTCGAGGCGCTCAAGTCCATCGTGAGGGCTGGGCGGTGCCGCGTGAGCCACGTGGCCGAGCGCGCCCGTGCCATCGAGGAGATGTTCGAGTCGGCAAAGGAGAAAGAAACCGCATGAGCCAGATGTATTTGCCCCGAGACGTCGAGTCCAAGTTCCGCTTCATCACCGTGGCCGCGCAGCGGGCCAAGCAGCTGCAGAGCGGGGCGAAGCCCCGGGTCGACAGCGAGAGTCGCAAGCCAACGCACGTGGCCATCGAAGAGACCATTGCCGGGACGGTCTCCTGGGAGGTGACGGACAAGCTCCCCGGCGAAGAGACGCCTGCCGGGGAGGAGTAGGGGAGGCGCGCCATGCCGGTGGTGGTGCTGGGTGTCACCGGGTGCATCGCGGCCTACAAGGCCTGCGAGGTCGTGAGGGAGCTGCAGCGGCGGGACGTCGACGTGCGCGTGGTCATGACCTCCGCCGCCACGCGCTTCGTGGGTCCGATGACCTTCGAAGCGCTCTCGCAGCACCCCGTTTTCCACGACCAGTGGGCACTCGGCTCGAACAGCGACATCCAGCACGTCAGCCTGGCCGATGCGGCCGACCTTCTGCTGGTGGCCCCGGCGACCGCGAACATCATCGGCAAGTTCGCCCGGGGGATCGCCGACGACGCCCTCAGCACGCTCTACACCGCGACCCTGGCGGCCACGGTGGTGGCGCCGGCCATGAACATCAACATGTTCGATCACCCGGCGGTGCGCGAGAACCTCGAGACCCTGCGCTCACGGGGCGTGGGCATCGTGGAGCCCGGTGACGGCTATCTCGCCTGTGGATGGCTGGGCCGAGGTCGACTGGCGGAGGTCAGCGACATCGTCGAGGCGGCCATGGCGGCTCTCGGGCGGCGGAGTGACCTCTCAGGCGAGACCCTGCTCATCACCGCCGGTCCCACGGTGGAGGACATCGACCCTGTCCGCTTCCTCTCCAACCGGTCGACCGGCACCATGGGCTACCGGCTGGCGGAGGCCGCCCGGGACCGGGGTGCCGAGGTCGTCCTGGTGTCGGGGCCGACGAGCCTGCCCGCGCCGAGGGACGTGGAGCTCGTGGCCGTGCGCTCGGCCGCGCAGATGGCCCGGGCGGTGGACGAGCATTACGTTCGAGCCACGGTCGTCGTCGGGGCTGCCGCCGTCGCCGACTACCGCCCCGCCGAAGTCGCCGCGACCAAGCTCAAGAAGGGCGAAGAACCGCTGGAGCTCGGCCTGGTCCGGACCGAGGACATCCTGGCCGGCCTGGGGAAGAAGAAGGGGAGTCGAGTCCTCGTGGGCTTCGCTGCGGAGACCGGGGACCTGGTCGCCCGGGCGCGTGCGAAGCTCGAGGCCAAGGGGCTCGATCTGATCGTCGCCAACGAAGTGGCCGATGGCTTCGGGGGCGAGACCAACCAGGCGATTCTCGTGAGGTCGCAGGGCGAGCCCACCGAGCTCCCCCGAACCAGCAAACGGGAGCTGGCCGACCGCATCTGCGACGAGATCGTCGCCCTCCGGTCGGGTTCCCGGGTCGGGCAGCGGGTCGAGACAGGCGCCGGTCGCCGGTGAGCGGCGACGACGACGTCCGCGCCGACGTCGCAGAGCACGCGCGTTTCCTGGCCTCGCTGAGCGGGATCGGGGTCCGTCGCCCTGGGAAGGATGAGGGCGGACCGTCCGTCGCACAATCGGCGTCGAGCTCCCCGTCGCCTGCGGATCCGGCCGCGGCGCTCGAAGCGATCCGGGAGCACCTGGGGGACTGCCAGCGGTGCCGTCTCGCCGGTGGGAGGAAGAACATCGTCTTCGGACAGGGCGATCCACAAGCCGAGCTCATGTTCGTGGGCGAGGCCCCGGGGGCAGACGAGGACGAACAGGGGCTGGCGTTCGTGGGCCGCGCGGGTCAGCTCTTGACCGACATCATCGAGAAGGGCCTCAAGATGAAACGCTCGGACGTTTTCATCGGGAACGTCATCAAGTGCTTGAGATACAACGCCCTGGTACGCCTGGAGGACGGTTCGTGGGAGCGAATCGGACGACTCGTTCGGGGCCGTTACTCCGGGAAGGTGATGAGCGTCGCCGACGACGGCACGCTCGTCGCGAAGCGCGTCGTCGGGTGGCACACCTCTCCGTTGGCGGGCCGGCGTGTCTTCAGGCTGGCTCATGCGACGTCCCAGAAGCAGGGCGGAGGGCGCAACTGGACGTGGCTGACGGGTGACCATCCGGTTCTCACGGCCCGCGGCTGGGTCAACGCCGAGGACCTGCGCCCGGATGACCAGGTGGCCGTGGGGCAGGGGCTCAGCACGGTGGCCGAGGAGGTCGTTGCCGGCACCCTGCTCGGAGACGGGTGCATTCCAAAGCGGAATGCCCACATCCAGATGACGCACTCCGCTCGCCAGGAAGAGTACGTTCGACTGAAGGCGACCGCGTTGACCGAGTTGGGCCCAACGATCGAGCACGGAGCGGTGACGGCAAGGAAAGGCGGAAGGAGATACCCCACCGTGTTCTGCCGAACGCGGGCATCGCGGGCCCTCCATGTCGTCCGAGAGCGCTTTTATCCCCGAGGGGGGAAGAAGCGTGTGCCACGGGACATCAAGCTCACCCCGCGCTGCACGGCCATCTGGTTTCTCGACGATGGCTACACCAAACAAAAGTCGGAGTCGGTTGGGTTGTCGGAGATCGCCGCTCACGGCTTCAGCGAGAGTGGCATCGCAACACTCATTCAGGGACTCCGGGACGAGCTGGGCGTCGAGGGTTATCGCCGTGATTCCAGCCCGGGTCGCATCCACTTCGGTTCAGAGATGTCAGTGCACCTGTCTGCGGTCGTCGCCCCATACACCCCTCCGACCCTGCGTTACAAGCTCCACCCCCGGGTGAGGGATCGCGTTCCGTTCGATCCCGAACTCTACGACTCCGGAACGCCGAAGACGATGTACGACGAGGTGGTGGTCGAAGAGATGGACTTCAACGGCCATTGCAAGACCTTCTTCTGCATCGACGTGGAGGATACCCACAACTTCGTGACGTCCGGTTGCGTGGTTCACAATTGCCGGCCGCCCAAGAATCGCAATCCCGAAGCGGACGAGATCCTGGAGTGCCAACCCTTCCTCGAGGCACAGATTCGGGCGATCCGCCCCCGCGTCCTCGTGGGGCTCGGGAAGTTCAGCGCTCACTGGCTGCTCAAGACCGCTACCCCCATCACCCGTCTGCGGGGCAACCTCGGCGAGTGGGAGGGCATCACCGTCATGCCCACCTACCATCCGGCATACCTCCTTCGAAACCCTCGGGCCAAGAAGGACCTCTGGGAGGACATGAAGGTCGTCCTCGATCTGCTCGGCCGACCCGTGCCCGAGTAGCCCCCCCCGCCTACGGGGTCATGGGGTCAGGTCTTGTGTCGTGCGTCCGGCCGCAGGACCAACCGATGCACGATGCAAGACCTGACCCCGCCGTCAGGACCCGAGGGCGCACGCAGGCCAGCTAGAGTAGTCGGCTATGGGAAAGGGCTTTGTTTCGGTGGCCGTGCCGCTGCCCTTCCAGGCTCCGTTCACGTACCGGTTGCCGAACGACGTCCCGCTCCCCCAGCCAGGCTGTCGTGTGATGGTCCCGTTCGGAGGGCGTCGTGTGATCGGCGTCGCGATCGGGCCGGCGGAGACCCCCGGGGGGCCCGTCAAGGTGCGGGACGTTGCGGCGGTTCTGGACGAGGCCCCGCTCGTCCCTCAGCCACTCCTCGACCTGGCGACGTGGATGGCCGAGTACTACCTGGCTCCACCCGGCGAGTGCTTTCGCCTGGTCCTGCCCCCGGCAGGCGTTCGGGCGAGTCGCTCCGTCGTGAGGCTGGTTCGCCCGGACGCGAGCCCGGAGGATCCCATCGTGCAGGCCCTGGGCGAGAAGCCGCTCCGCCTGTCGACCCTCGCCCGTCGCCTCGGAAGCGACCCGCAGGCGCGGGTGGCTCGGCTCCGGCGCGCCGGCGTGGTGGAGGTCGAGCAGTCCATCGACACCCCCGGCTTTCGGGAACGCCAGGTCGCCGTGCTCGTCGAGAGCGACGTGACGGCGCGTGGCAGCGCCCAGGCGGAGGCCCTCGATGGTCTCCGGGCGGCCGGCGGGCGTGCCCGGGTGAACGAGCTGGCGCGCGAGCGCCCCTCGGTGCGCGGGGCGTTGGCTCGCCTGGCGGAGAAGGGCGTTGTCCGAATCGAGCAGGAGCGGGACATCCGAGCCCCCGCGGGTCTTCCGGTGCCGGGGGCGACGGCGGTGGATCCCACGGAGGATCAGCAGAAGGTGCTCGAGCCCATCCTCGAGGCCGTTCGCTCGGGCAAGGGCGGCCCGTTCCTTCTTCGTGGGGTCACCGGCAGCGGTAAGACGGAGGTCTACTTCCGAGCCATCGAGGCGGCCCTGGAGCAGAACCGGGGCGTCCTCGTCCTCGTCCCCGAGATCGCCCTCACGCCTCTTCTCGTCCGCGCCGCCAGCGCCCGCTTCGGCTCCACCGTGTCCGTCCTCCACAGCGAGCTTTCGGCGGGCGAGCGCCACGATCAGTGGTGGAGGATCCGGGAGGGCGAGGCCCGGATCGCCGTGGGAACGCGCTCGGCAGTCTTCGCTCCCGTGCCCGACCTGGGGGTCATCGTGGTGGACGAGGAGCACGACGGGGCCTACAAGCAGGACGAGAGCCCGCGGTACCACGGCCGGGACATGGCGGTGATGCGCGCTCGCCTCGAGGGGTGCCCCGTGCTCCTCGGCTCGGCCACACCGTCCGTCGAGTCCCACTCCAATGCTCTCAAGGGCAAGTACGTGGGGCTGGACATGCCCCGTCGCATCGGGACGCGCCGGCTCCCGCGGGTCGAGGTCGTGGACCGGCGGGAGATGATCAAGGCCGGGGGCGATCCCATCCTCGGGCCCGCCATGCGCGAGGCCCTTGCCGCGCGCCTCGAGCGCCGGGAGCAGGCACTGCTCCTCTTGAATCGCCGTGGCTACGCGACGAGCCTCCTGTGCCGCGAGTGCGGCGAGCAGGCCATGTGTCCCAACTGCTCGGTGTCTCTCACGCTGCACCGCGGCGGGAGCCGCGCCCTGTGTCACTACTGCGGCCACGACAGCCGGGCACCGGCAAGCTGCACCAGCTGCCATGGCGCCTACCTCCGCCTAACGGGCTTCGGAACCGAGAAAGTCCTGGAGGCGGTCCAGGCGGCGCTCCCCGCCGCGCGGGTGGAGCGTCTCGATCGGGACCGGGCCAGCCGCAGGGGGGTGTTGGCGGACGTGCTCGCCCGGTTCGAAGCCGGCGAGATCGACATCCTGGTCGGCACCCAGATGATCGCCAAGGGCCACGACTTCCCCCGGGTGACGCTGGTGGGGGTGGTGGATGCCGACGTCGGTCTGGGAATGCCGGATTTCCGCTCGGCGGAGCGAACGTTCCAGCTCCTCACCCAGGTCGCGGGTCGGGCCGGCCGGGGTGACGTGCCCGGCGAGGTCCTCCTGCAAAGCCACCTCCCGGACCACTACGCCCTGGGCTTCGCCTGCGCCCAGGACTACGCCGGCTTCTTCGAGCGGGAGATGGAGTTCCGGCGCACGCTGGCCTACCCGCCCACCGTGGCCCTCCTGAACGTGGTGATCCGTGCGGCCCGGGCAGGGTCGGGAGCGAACGAGGCGGACCGCCTGGCGCGGCGGCTACGGCAGTCGGCCGGGAACCGGTTTCGTGTCCTCGGCCCCGCCCACGCTCCTCTTGCCCGGCTCAAGAACGAGCACCGCTTCCAGATTCTCCTGAAGGGGCACCGTCCCAGCATGCGCGAAGCGGTGCGGGAGGCCATGATCGAGCGTCACGGATCGCAGCGGTGGCCCGGCGTCGTGGTGGACGTGGACCCGCTGAGCGTCATGTGAGAGACGCGGGAAGCGCGGTCTGGTTAGCTGGGCAGGTAGGCCGCCAGGCCGACCGCCTCGAAGAAGTCGGACCACGAGAAGACGATCGGATTCGGCACGAAGCAAATCAAGAACACGACGAGAGACAGAGCACCCACCAGCTCCCGACCCCGTCCGACGGGAAGCTGATCGTTCAGCGTGGGCGGGTGGCGTCGGCCGAGGAACCGGAGAAGCACGGCCCAGAGGATCCAGTTCGGCCCGAAGTAGATCAGGGCCACGCAGATCCACCAGGCGATCCGGGAGATCCTGTGCGCCCGGTGGAGCAGCAGGCCGTAGGTCACGTGACCCCCGTCGAGCTGGCCCACAGGAATCAGGTTGAGCGCCGTCACGAAGAGACCGAACCAGCCCGCCAGGCCCAGGGGCCCCAGGGTGAGCGTCATCCCGTCGGGCACGGCCCCGTGCATCATTCCGGCGAACCACTGGAAGAGCAGGGGCTCACCCAGGTAGATGCCTCCGAGCTCCGGGTCCAGGCTGACGAGCGTCGCCTCCCGAAGACCGAGCCACAACACGGGCAGACAGACGACGAAACCCGCCAGGGGACCGGCCACGCCGATGTCGAAGAGAGCTCGGCGATGTGGGATGGGGCCGCGGATTCGGATGAACGCACCCAGTGTGCCGACCAGGCTGGGGAACGGGATGAAGTAGGGAAGCGAGGCGTCCACCCGATAGTAGCGGGCCGCGAGGTAGTGCCCCATCTCGTGGGCGGTGAGGATGGACAGCAGTCCGAACATGAGGCGCAGCCCGCTCGAAGGATCGAAGACAGGCGAAGAGGTCGACGCGCCGACGAGGAACACGGAGGCCGCCGTCAGCAGGAAGAGGGCCAGGTTCCACCCCCACCGCCGCCAAGCACTCTGCGGCGGCGCCGGCCTGTAGACCCACACGGGCACGTCTCGGGAGGTGATCGAGTCAGGACAGCCCGGTCCCTCGGGACCACCGGGGAGCGTGGGGGAGGCCAAGTGTCGGGGGAGCGCCCTCGCTAGAGCGCGAGGTTCTGGAGGTCCTTGCCCGGCTTGAAGCGGATCGTCCTCCCAGGCGGGATCTTCACTTCCTTGCCCGTCCGCGGATTGCGGCCGATGCCGCGCTTTCTCGGCTTCACCTGGAAAACGCCGAAGCCTCGCAGCTCGATCCGGTGACCCTTCATCAACGAGTCCTTCATCGCCTCGAGGACGGCCTCGACGGCCAGCTCGGCCTTGACCTTCGTGATGTCCGCGGCCCGCGCGACTTCGTTGATGATGTCCACCTTGATCATGGGGATGGACCTCCTCCTAACTACCAGCTAGTATAGGCTTTGCCCGTTTGCGCTGTCAAACTGCGACCGTGATGATCCCTCTCCCGCGCATTGTCCTCGCCGGTCGCCCCAACGTCGGGAAGTCGACCCTCTTCAATCGGATCTGCGGGCGCCGCAAGGCCATCACGGACGGGCGGCCGGGTTCGACTCGAGACCGCAACTACGAGCAGGTGTCGTGGCAGGGCGCCAGCTTCGAGCTGATCGACACGGGCGGTCTGCTCCTGGGCACCACCGATCCGCTCCTCGGACCTGCCGTCGAGCAGGCCGAGCGTGCGATCCAGGAGGCAGATGTCGTGCTGTTCATGGTCGACGGACGCGCGGGTCTCCTTCCGGACGACGAGGAGATCGCGCGCCAGCTCCGGCGGCAGGGCAAGCGAGTGCTCCTGGTCGTGAACAAGGTCGAGGGTCGGGGCGTCGAGCCGAGCGAGTTCACGCGGCTGGGCTTCGAAACGCTCCACGTCATCTCGGCCGAGCACGGCCAGGGAATCGGCGACCTTCTCGACGCGGCGCTCGAGGGGCTGCCTCGGACCGAGCTCGAGGAGGAGGAGACGCGCGCCTTGCGGCTGGCGCTGGTGGGTCGCCCGAACGTCGGCAAGTCTTCTCTGCTCAACAAGTTCCTTGGTTCCGAGAGAGCCGTGGTCTCCGAGGTGCCCGGGACGACGCGGGACGCCGTGGACAGTTCGTTCGAGCGGGGCGGGCGACGTTATCTCCTCGTCGACACCGCGGGGATTCGTCGCGTCCGCCTGCTGAAAGAGAACGTCGATCACGTGAGCGTCGTGCAGGCGCGGAAGGCGATCGACCGTGCCGACGTGGCCATCATGGTCCTGGATGCCGAGTCGGGTCTTCGGCCCATGGACGCGACGATCGCCGGACGGGTCGTGGAGGCGGGTCGCGGCCTGGTCCTGGCTGTCAACAAGTGGGACACGGCCCGGGGGGGCGGCCTCACGAAGAACGGCTTCGAGCAGGAGATCCGTGACGACTTGAAGTTCGCCCCCTGGGCCCCGGTCGTTTTCGTTTCGGCGACCAGCGGCCGCGGCCTCGACAGCCTTCTCGAGACCGTCGACAGGGTCGAGGAGCAGCGCCGCATCCGTGTGACCACCGGAGAGCTCAACCGGCTGCTGGCCCGGGCGACCCAGGCCCACACCCCGAAACCCGACAAGGGGAGCCGAACGGTCAAGATTCTCTTCGCGAGCCAGATCGGCACCGCTCCACCCACTTTTGCGTTGTCCCTCAACCAGCCGGTGGGACTGCATTTCTCCTATCGAAGGTACCTGGAGAACCGGATCCGTGAGGCATTCGGGTTCGCCGGGACACCCCTCAAGCTCAAGATTCGCCACAGGAAACACTGATTTTCGGTGGACCTTCGCCTCCCGGGAGGACGGGCCCCGGTCCCTTGACACCGTTCGGGTGTTCTCATATACTCCTTTCGCAGAAGGGGCGTAAGTGCTTTTGCTGGTAGGATATTTTGAGACTCACCGGAGATAGCTCGGGGCCATGACAAAGGCCGATATCGCTCGGATCGTCTACGAGAGGCACGGTGGCATCTCGAATCGGGAGGCGGCTCGCCTGGTCGAGATCATCTTCGAGAGCATCAAGCGCCACCTCGGTGAGGGCGACAAGGTCCAGATCACAGGCTTCGGGACGTTCCTGGTCCGCCAGAAGAAGGAGCGCCGCGGGCGCAACCCTCAAACTGGGGAGGAGATGCTGATCAAACCTCGAAGCGCCGTCGTTTTTCGCCCTTCCAAGCTGTTCACGCCGGCCTTGAGCGAATAAGCTAGCGCTCGCGATGGATAAGGCGATCCCCAACAAGCTGTTCTTCAAGATCGGTGAGGTCTGCGAGATCACCGACACCCAGCCGTACGTCTTGCGATACTGGGAGTCGGAGTTCCCGGCCCTGGCGCCGGCCAAGAACAGCTCCGGTCAGCGCATCTATCGGCGCAAGGACATCGAGACGGTCCTGCGCATCAAGCAACTGCTCTACGACGAGGGCTTCACGATTGCCGGTGCGAAGAAGAAGCTCGAAGCCGAAGCCAGTGGGCAGGGTGCGACACCGGGGTCGATAGCCGATCAGGCAGCGGCAAACGACGAAGCCAAAGACAAAACGCGCGCCGTCCTGTTCGAGGTGAAAGACCAGCTCCGCGAAATCTTGACCCTTCTGGACAGGGATGCTAAAAGGGTCAACTGACCAGTCGGGATGTAGCGCAGCCTGGTAGCGCACCTGCTTGGGGTGCAGGTGGTCGCCGGTTCAAATCCGGCCATCCCGACCATTCATTCGCTCTGCAATCGGCCCCGGGAGGAACCCCCGGGGTTTTGTTGTGAGTCCATGGAAGAAAAGCCACTCATCCTCGTAACGAACGACGACGGCTTCGACGCCCCAGGGATCGAGGCGCTCGCCGAAGCAATGTTGGAGGTTGGCGAGGTTTACGTGATGGCGCCCGACGTCGAGCGAAGCGCGAAATCACACGCCGGGGCGAAAAGTAACCGGAAGTACGACGACGAAGGAGTCGAACGGCAGACTGGTCCCGGTGAGGCGGACGAGGACACACGGGCGGACGTGGCGCATTCACTCAATCTCGAGGAGAGGCCTTTTCCAACGCCAGTCGAAGAAAAGGAAAGGGTCTACAGGGTGAACGGCACGCCCGCAGACTGCGTACATCTCGCTATCGCAATGGAGGGACTGCTTCCAAGGCAGCCCGACCTCGTCGTATCGGGCATCAACCTCGGACCCAACCTGGGGGACGATGTCTACCGCTCCGGAACGGTGGCCGGGGCTCGTGAGGGTGCGTTCGCCGGTGTGCCGGCCATCGCCTTCTCTCTCGCCGTCGGAAGGTCGGGCAGCTGGAACCTGCTGAGAAGGGGACCGAAGTTCACGTACGCGGCGCGCTACGCAGTGAGCCTCGCTCGCTATGTTCTCGAGAAGAGGCTTGCCGAGCGAACCTACCTGAACGTGAATGTGCCCGAAGGAGAGCCCAGGAAGGAGCCTCGGGTGACCGTTCTGGAGCCACGGAGCAGGGGACTGGAGGAGGATTCTACGCCGCGTCAGACGGAACGGCGCGCGGCGGTGCGGGTGCCGCCGCTCACCGACCACAATGCGCTCTTTCTTGGTCACATCTCGGTCACGCCTCTCCAGACGGACGCCACGAACTATCGTATCTGGAGAGAGCTCGACGAGAACCTGCCGGATCTCAGAGCCGTGAGTCCAGCGGTCGAACACGAACGCTGATCGGGCCTGTCTTGGAGGCCTCAACCGCGCATGGTATAAATCTGGTTCCCCGGTCGGGGCGTAGCGCAGCCTGGTAGCGCGCTTGGTTCGGGACCAAGAGGTCCGGAGTTCAAATCTCCGCGCCCCGACCAATTAAATTAACAACCTTCCCATGAGTGTTGCCATCGACCTATCAGGCAAGGACGCACTAATCACCGGTGCCTCGCAGGGCCTTGGCGCGGCCACGGCGCGGGCGCTGCATTCCGCCGGGTGTCGCGTGGCGATAAATCATCCCGGCTTGGAAACGACCGCCGCTGATGCCGGGGCCGTTGCCGATGAACTGAATGCCGTCCGCCCCGACAGCGCGCGGGCAGTTGCCTGTGATGTCAGCGATGCCGATGCGGTGCAGGCGATGATGGGGGATTTAAAAACCGACTGGGGCGGCATCGATTTTCTCATCAACAACGCCGGTATCATTCGCGACCGCACTCTCGCCAAGATGAGCCGCGAGGAATGGCGCGCGGTGATGGACGTGAATCTCGACGGCGTTTTCTACGCGAGCAAATACGGCCTCGAGGTGATGCGCGATGGCGGTGCCATTGTCAGCCTCGGCAGCATCGCGGGGATTGTCGGGTTTTTTGGACAGGCCAACTATGCTTCCGCGAAGGCCGGCGTGATGGCGATGATGCGCGTGCTCTCCCGCGAGTGCGGCCGGCGCAACATCCGCGCCAACGCCGTCGCGCCTGGCGTCGCCGAGACGCCCATGGCCGCGAGCATCCCCGACAAGGTGCGCGCGGACATGCTGCGGCAGATTCCGCTCGACCGCTTTGGCACACCCGACGAGGTGGCCGGCGTGGTGCTGTTCCTGTGCTCGCCGCTGGCGTCGTATGTCACCGGCCAAACAATCGAGGTCAACGGCGGCTGGCGCGGATGAGGCCCGTACTGCAAATCCTGAGTGCCGCCGAGGCGGTCGCGCGCATTCCCGATGGCACCACCGTTGCCTGCAGTGGGCTCGTTGGCGCGGGCCATCCTGAGGCGCTCACGGCGGCGCTGGAAGAGCGGTTTAAAAAAGACAACTCGCCCAACGGTCTCACGCTCGTTTACGCGGCGGGGCAGGGCGATGGCGGCTCGCGCGGGCTCAACCACCTCGCGCACGCTGGCCTGCTCAAGCGAGTCATCGGCGGCCATTGGAATCTCGCGCCGCGACTCGGCCAGCTCGCGCTCGTGGGCGACATTGAGGCGTACTGTTTTCCGCAGGGCGTCATCTGCCAACTCTTCCGTGAAATCGCCGCGCATCGGCCGGGAGTTTTTACAAAGGTTGGCCTCAACACTTTCATCGACCCCGCGAATGGCGGCGGACGTTTAAACAAAAAGACCACCGAGCCGCTGGTTGAGCGCGTGCAACTCGATGGCGAAGACTGGCTGCGTTTCCGCGCCTTCCCCATCGACGTTGGACTCATCCGCGCCACGCGCGCCGACCGCGCCGGCAATCTCACCATGGAACGCGAAGGGCTCGTCGGCGAGGTGCTGCCCATTGCGCAGGCGGCGCGCAATCACGGCGGCCTCGTACTTGCGCAGGTTGAAAATATTTCCGACCAACCCGCCGCACCCCACGCCGTGCGCGTGCCGGGAATGTTGATTGATGCCATTGTTGTCGCCGAGCCCGGTGAGCACGACCAGACTTTTGCCGAGCCGTTCAACGCGAGTTACGTCGAGGCGGGCCGCAGTGTTGCACCGGAGCCGATGCCGTTTTCCGAGCGCAAAATAATCGCCCGCCGCGTGTTGCGCGAGATTGCGCCGGGCAGTATTGTGAACCTCGGCATCGGCATGCCCGAGGGCGTGGTGCCCGTGGCCGCCGAGGAGGGGCGGCTGGACGAGTTCACCCTCACGCTCGAGAGCGGCCCCATCGGCGGCATGCCCGCGGGCGGTTTGAGCTTTGGCTGCAGCGCGCATCCCGAGGCCATTATCGACCAGCCCGCGCAGTTTGATTTTTATGACGGTGGCGGCCTCGACGTCGCCGTGCTCGGGGCGGTGACTATCGATGCCGAGGGCAGCGTGAACATCAGCGCGCTCGGCGACCGCTTCGCCGGCGTCGGCGGTTTCGTCAACATTGCGCAGAACGCCGGCAAGGTTGTTTTCTGTTGCCCCTTTCGTGCCGGCGGCTTGGAGGTCGGCGTCAACGGCGGCCAACTGCAAATTCAAACCGAAGGCCGCCACTGCAAATTTGTGAAGACCATCCCGCAAGTCGCCTTCCACGGCCCCAGCGCACGCGCGCGCGGGCAGGAGGTTGTGTTCGTCACGGAGCGCGCTGTCTTTCGCCTCGGCGACCACGGCCTCGAACTCATCGAAACCGCCCCCGGCATCGATTTGGAAAACGACATTTGTGGACAGATGGAATTTCAGCCGAATGTTGATGAGCCGAAAACCATTCCCGCCGAATGTTTTGTTGAAAGTTGAATGAAAACCAGCACTCGCAAGCTCGTCCCTCCAGCGAGTCCAAAAAGATTTCCTCGATAGCTTTTAGTTGTCCTCGGCCGCCAAGTCGGCGTTCACCGTTTCCTTGGCGGCTCGGATGGCGATGAGGGTGATGCCGGCAGTGACGGCGAGGTAAACGGCGACGGGCCATGGGTTGCCGTCGGACCATTTCAAGAGCAGCGCGGCGATGATGGGGGCGAGGCCACCGGCGAAGGGGGAGGCGAGTTGGTAGCCGAGCGATACGCCACTGTAACGAACGCGCGTGCCGAACAGCTCGGACAAGAACGCCGCTTGCGGGCCGTACATGGCGGCGTGGCCGATGGCGATGGCGAGAACGAGGGCAAGGGTGATCAGGGCGGGCGATTTGGTATTCACCAACAGAA
Organism: Vicinamibacteria bacterium; assembly: GCA_963578825.1. GTDB lineage: Bacteria > Acidobacteriota > Vicinamibacteria > Fen-336 > Fen-336 > JAJDNS01. The sequence continues at coordinate 3,230 of CAUZDW010000045.1, read as the reverse complement.
AAAACGGCATGGCGAAAAGGGCGGTGAAGGTGGCGCCAAAAATGTAAACTGGCCGTCGGCCCACGCGGTCGGACAGTGCGCCAAAACAGGGCACGGCGATGAATTGCGCGGCGGAGGCGATGAGGATGGCGTTGAGAATTATTTGGCGTTCGAGCTCCAGATGGTCCTTGGCGTAGACGTAAATAAACACGGTGAAAATATAAAAGGAGGCATTCTCGGCGAAGCGCGCGCCCATGGCGATGAGGACGTTGCGCCGATAATTCGTGAGCACTTCGCGGATGGGCGCGGGGCGCTCGGGTTCCTGCTCCTGCAGTTTTGTAAAAAGCGGACTCTCAAGAATCGCAAGGCGAATGTAGAGGCCAACGGCGAGCAGCAGAATGCCAATGAGAAACGGGATGCGCCAGCCCCACGCGAGGAATTGGGCGTCGGTGAGTTGGGAATTGAGCAGCGTGAAAACTCCCGTGGCGAGCAGCAGCCCAATCGGGACGCCGGCTTGCGCGCAACTGCCGAAAACTCCGCGGCGGCCTTTGTGGCCGTGCTCGACGGCCATCAACACCGCGCCGCCCCATTCGCCGCCCACGCCGAAGCCCTGGATGAAACGCAGCACCACCAGCAGCACCGGCGCGGCCACGCCGATTTGCGCGTGGGTGGGCAGGATGCCGATGAGAAAGGTCGCGATGCCCATCATCACCAGCGTGGTGACGAGCATGTTCTTGCGGCCGAGTTTGTCGCCGTAATGACCAAAGACGAGGCCGCCAATCGGCCGCGCGAAAAAGCCGACGGCGAAAGTGCCGAAAGCAGCGATGGTGCCGGTGAAGAGGTCGAGCGTGGGGAAGAACAGTTTGTTGAACACCAGCGCGGCGGCGGTGCCGTAGATGAAATAATCGTACCACTCAATGGTGGTGCCGATGAAGCTGGCCAGGACAACCCGGCGGATGGGAGTGACGGGCGGTTCGGTGGCGGTCATCATTCCTCCAGCGGCAAGTCCCCCGGTTGGCGGCTCGCCATGCCTTCCTTACCAGACCCAGCGGAAGATCTGGGGGGCTGTGGGGGCCGCGCTTCTCGCAGCTGGCTTCTTCACGCAGACCCTCACTCCCGTAAGGCCTTTCTTCTTGGTAAACTCTACTTCGGGACCAAGAGGTCCGGAGTTCAAATCTCCGCGCCCCGACCAATTAAATCAACAACTTGAGACTGCTGAAAGGTTACGTGAGATGGGACACGATGTCCGATCGTGGGGGCTTTGGAATTGGAAAGCGTGTGCTCCGACTGTGACATATCGTGATCTTGAAACCGGCACGATGATTGCTGCTGGTGATGTAAGACGAGAGACTTATCCCATCGGTTACTAGGGCGTTTCATATATGCCACTGAGACATTTACGACGTGGGTTTCGGTACATCCGCGTACTCTGGCAACGCTGGTCTCCTGAGCGAGACAGGATTTATCACGACTCACTATTTAACAAACAGCGAGTCGATCCGTTTCGTTTTTCGTATCCAGGCAACATTACCATCCGTCGTTTCGCTGATCTTACTGCTCCATTCGTTCGTGATGCACACCGTATCCTAGATTTGGGATGCGGTACTGGGGAGATTACCTGTGAACTCGCACGACGGTTTCCCCAGGTAAGTTTCGAAGGAGTTGATCATAGTCAATCAGGAATTGATCGTGCTCGATCCCATGTTCAGAGTCTTGGTTTACCGAACGTGTCATTCGAGGTAGAAAATATCGAACATTTTCAACCGGAAAGACCTGCAGACCTAGTGTTAATGTTCGATTCATTTCACCATGTTACGAGACCGAAGTTGTTGCTAGAGCGGCTTGGGCAATCCTCTCAGAGATTTCTACTTATCGAACCTCGGGGAGATTGGAAGGGAAGCTGGGATAAAGAGCTTGACTTCGATTGGCTCGTACACGATATGGACAAAATCCGCGCACACTTAGCGTATGCCACTGGGGAACCCCAAACTACAACGAACTGTAGCAGCCTTGGTGGTGATGAACGGGAAGAGCCCATCGAGCACCGTTATTCAGTTGAAGATTTTGAGCATTTCTTTGACGGATACGGTCTTGAAATTCAAGGAACGGTTGCTGGGCTTGAGAGTTATCCGCCGAATCCTGAGCACGAATCTCAAAGCCGAGAACGGTTCGGTAGACTTACCTATGAGCTCTATGTGGAAGTCGACGATCTCCTACGTGAGAGAAATCTTGATTTACTGGCGAAACATCTTGTCATATACGCCTATCGAGGTGAGAGGGACGAGCGGATAGAAAAAGAGCAAGCGTTGTCTCGTAGGGTTACGCCATCTATGCCGATGGAAGGAATATCTTGGACACAAGAAATTCGAGGACCGTACGACGTTCGTTACTTGAGCTACGACGGTCCTCGAGAGACACAGACGAAGCAGAATTTGACGGCTCGAATTCGTCTAAAGAATGAGAGCTGGCGTCGTTGGTCTAGTATGTCTGATGACAGCCCTGATTTTCTTAGCTATCACTGGCTTGATCAGCGCGGAACCATGGTACTCCTTGATGGTGAACGTACTGCGCTTCCTCGAGCCGTTTTATCAGGGGAAGAGATTGATGTGGCCATGAAGGTGAAAACACCTGACATCCCCGGGCGCTATCTTTTGGCGGTGGACATGGTTAGGGAATCGACCACGTGGTTTAGTGATGCCGGAAGTCCTCCACTCCTTGTTGAATTTAGGATTCGCTGACTTGATTGATATTACCTAGGAATACCCTGATGAACCCGAGCTTTCGTGTTAACAGGCGGTCAACTTAGGTCCCCTCGATATGTTTGTGCTCACGGGAGTGTCAGGGCAACTAACTCACCTGGGTGGTTTTGAGCTCCAACTGCAACGACGATGTACTGTTTGTAAGCTGGCTCGCCTTCATCTGCGTCTTTGACGGGAAGAGCGTAAGTCATCGGGATGCCGCTCTGATTTGCGGGAAGTTCTAGCTCTGAAACGACTTCGGCCTCGCCATCGACGGGATGGGATAGGGCAGACGAACGTTCAACGAGCGCACCGCTCATCACAGGGCTGAGGAGGGCCGGCCGGCCCCAGCCTTCGGACCCCGCCGGGCACCCCACCGATCCAGACTCGGCCCGCGTAGGCGGATGGTCCGCCTGCGTGGGCTGCCGGTGTCTCTCCCCCCGGCCTCGGGCGGGACGTGGAGAGCGCCTGTCGCATCTACCGGCCGCGGAATCCCAGGAAGACACCCCTGTG
>CAUZDW010000044.1:0-31920 GCA_963578825.1 Vicinamibacteria bacterium | reverse complement strand
GACGTCTACGGCGCGCGCAAGGTCTGGCGCCAACTGCATCGTGAGGGGATCGTCGTCGCGCGATGCACCGTGGCCCGACTGATGCGTGCGATCGTCCTGCAGGGGGCGGTGCGGGAGGGACGGTTTCACTCCGAGCCACCCAGATCGTCCTGGGGCAGGGAGCCGTGTCTGTCGCTGGGGGCACGGGCGGCGCGGGCGGCGCCGGGCCGATGACCCGTGGCCCCGGGTCCAACGGGGGCGCGGGGACGAGCGCAGCCGTGGGCCGGTCGGGGCGCTATCTGACGCGGATCATCGCGCAGTAGCCTTTGCCGACGACGAGCGCGCCGCTCGTCAAAGACGAATCCAGATTGGTCGTTTGTTCTTGTTGCCCCGCGAGCAGGGGAACCGAGCTCTGCCCCTGCAAGCCTTGAGCAGGTTGGCATGGTCAGCTCGCCCATGAACGGCTTTGGCGTGGCGGCCAGGAGCACGGCTGCACCGATGTCGGTCAAGCCCTGCGCTGCTGCGGTGGGCGAGGCGGTCTGGCTCGAGCTAAGTCCCTCAGGACTTGAACCTTAAGGGTTCGGCTGGTACAGTCGAAGTGTATCGCGAGCATGGAGTACGTCTGCAGGGTCGGCACGCCTTCGGGAGAGGTCGTCGAGCGCACCTTCAGCGCCTCCGACGAGCGCTCTCTACGTGTCGATCTCGAACAGCAGGGCTTCTACCTGCTGGCGATCCGCCGGGGCTTCGGAGCCTCCCTCCTGCGGCTCAAGCCTCGCCGTGTGAATCCCGGACTCCTGCTCATCTTCGGGCAGGAGCTCGCCGCGCTGCTGAAGGCGGGTCTGCCACTGTTGCAGTCGTTGGACGTGATGCTCGAGCGCCAACGGGATCGCGTGTTCCGCCAGTCGCTGTTGACCGTTCGCGAGAAGGTGAAGTCGGGCGTGTCGCTCTCCGACGCGTTCCGGGAAGAGGGAGATCTCTATCCGCCGATCTTCGCCGCGAGCCTCGTGGCCGGGGAACGCTCGGGCAATCTGGACGCGGTGCTGCGGCGCTTTTCCCAGCATCTGCGGCTCAACCAGTCCCTCAAGAAGAAGGCGATCTCGGCCGCAATCTACCCGATCGTGCTCCTCACCGTGATGGGAATCATGGTGGCGATCATGCTCGTCTACGTCATTCCCCAGTTCGAGAGCTTCTTCGTGGGCCTCGGAGCGGAGCTGCCTCTTCCCACGCGGATGCTCATGGTGGTGGCGAGCTGGTCCCGAGCCAACATCGAGTGGATCCTCCTGGCGGTGGGAATAGGCGCCTCCGGGTTCTGGTACTGGCTTCGAAGAGAGGGCGCGCCGGTCGTCCTCGACAGGATCCTTCTCCGGGTGCCTTACTTCGGGGGCCTGATGCGGATGTACGCGACCTCGCAGCTGATGCGGACGCTGTCCACCCTGCTGGCGGGCGGGCTGCCTTTGCTGAACGCCATCGAGGTCGCGGCGAATTCCGTCGGCAACCAGGCGATGTCCCAGGCGCTCGGCGGCGCGAGCGAGCGGATCAGGGAGGGGGCGAGCCTCACCGCCGCGCTCGAGTCCACCCGGATGCTGGAATCGCTGCCCCTGGAGATGGTGAAGGTGGGCGAGCAGACCGGTGCCCTCGGGGACATGCTCACCGCCATCGCCGACTTCTACGACGAAGATCTCGACACGCGGATGGCCGCGGTGCTGTCGCTCGTGGAGCCCGTGCTCCTGGTGCTCATGGCGATCATCGTTGCGGGGATGCTCCTGGCCTTCTATCTGCCCATGTTCCAGGCGATCTCAGCCGTCCAGAGGTGACCCCGTGAGCGATGCCCAGGCCGTGCACGACGACGCCGCAGGGGGCCTCTCCTCCGTATCGGAGGAGGAGGTGGCGCGGGAGCTCGCCGAGCGATCGGGGCTCAAGTACGTGGACGTGGCGAGCTTCGCGCCGGATCCGGAGCCGGCCGCCTCGGGAGAGAGCCAGTGACCTCGGATCGTCCCTTCTGGCGACGCCGTCTCCTGCCGGTGTTCCTCGGGCTCCTCGCGGTCAACCTGATCGCCCTGGCCGCGTGGACCCTGCCCCGCACCATGCGCCTGCGCAACGCCACGGCGCGGGTGGAGGCGGCTCGAGAGGCGGTCGAGACGGAGCGGGCCGACGCGGCTAGCGTTCGCGAGCGCTCCGCGGCCATGGACGCCAACGCGAAGGATCTCCAGGTGTTCTACGACAGCGTGGTGGGTCCGGAGGAGCTCGACCTGCTTCCGACCCTCGAGGAGATCGAGGCGATGGCCCGAGCTCCCGGCCTCACGCCGGGGCGGCGCAGCTTCAGCCGGAAGGAGGTCGACGACGTCGCACTCGAGCGCGTGGCGGTGACGCTGCCTCTCGACGGCTCGTACGAGCAGCTTGTCGGCTTCCTGCAGGAGGTGGAGAGCTCCCCACGGTTCCTCACGGTGGACGGGATCTCGCTTCGCGGGGACGCCGATGGCGAAGGCACTCTGCTGGTGGAGATGAGCGCTTTCATGCGGCTTCCAGCGGTGCTTCGGAGGGGTTCGGTTGCGCGCTAGCGGCCAGCGTGGCGTGACGTACCTGGAGCTGCTGGCAACGGCGGTGATCCTGCTCATCCTGGCTTCGGCGATCCTTCCCCTGGGGCGCGTCGCCCAGCGAAGGAACGACGAGATCGAGCTTCGCCGGGCGCTGCGCACCATGCGCCGGGCGATCGATCAGTACAAGGGGGCGGTCGATCAAGGCCTCATCGGAGGCACCGACGTCCAGCTCGGCAGCGAGGGCTACCCCGAGGACCTGGAAACCCTCGTCGAGGGCGTCAACCGGGTGGGGGCCCTCGACCACAAGCTGAAGTTCCTCCGGCGGATCCCGGTGGACCCCATGGTCCCGGACGAGGAGTGGGGCAAGAGGTGCTACCAGGACGAGCCCGACAGCACCTCGTGGTGCGGCGACAACGTCTGGGATGTATATTCGACCAGCACTGCTAGGGGACTTGATGGGACGGCATACAATACCTGGTAGGCGGGGCCAGAGCGGCTTCACCCTGATCGAGCTGATCACGGTGGTGGGAATCGTCGCCATTCTGGCCGCCATTGCGCTGCCGAACTACCGGATCGCCATCATCCAGGCCCGTGAGGCCGTACTCAAGGAGAACCTCTTTCAGCTCCGAGACATGATCGATCAGTACTACATCGACAAGGGACAGTACCCCTCGACACTGGAGTCCCTGGTCGAGGACTCCTATCTCCGAAAGCTCCCCGAGGACCCGATCACCCGGGCTCCCGACTGGCTCGAGGTCTTTTCGGATCCGGATCCCGATCGCCCGGGGGAGCCCCCTGGTGTTTACGACGTGCACAGTGCCTCCGAGATGCTGTCTCTCACCGGCACGCCCTACAGCGAGTGGTGACCACCGAGATGAGGGAGACGACGAGGCGACTCTGCAGGGTCCGGCTGATCGCCGTGGTCCTGATCGCTGCCCTCTTCGGGGGCGGCTGCGCGGCGAAGTGGGCATACAGGCAGGGATCGGACGCAGCCGCTGCGGGGGACTGGGACCTGGCGGTCGCACGCTACACCAGGGCGGTCGACAAGGACCCGAAGAACATCGGCTACAAGATCGCCCTCGAGACGGCGCGGGTCAACGCCAGCGGCTTCCACCATGACGAGGCGAGAAAGCACCTCGTGGCCAAGGACCTGGACAGGGCGGCCCAATCGCTCCAGATCGCCAGCAACTACGATCCTTCCAACCGGTCGATCGCGGACGATCTGGTCCGAGTCTGGGAGCAGATCCTGGAGCGCGAGCAGGAGAATCAGCAGCGCGACCAGTACGACGAGATGAAGGCCCGGGCGGAGGCGATCCGGCTCCCCGTGCCCGTTCTGTCGCCCCGGAGCCCCGTCCCGATCACGCTCAGGTTCCAGGACGCGAGCCTGGAGAAGATCTTCGACAGCCTGGGGAGGATCGCGGGAGTCAATATCCTGTTCGACGAGGGGTTCCGCGACAAGAAGACTTCGGTGAACCTCAGGGGGTCACGTTCGAGGACGCCCTGGAGCAGCTCACCTTCATCAACAGGCTCTTCTACAAGGTCATCGATCAGAACACCCTGATCATCGTGCCGGAGTCGCGGCAGAAGCGGGTAGCCTACAACGAGTTAGCCCTGCAGACCTTCTACCTGCAGAACGCGGAGATCAACGACACCGTCAACCTGATCAAGACGCTGGCGAAGCTGGCGACCGTCGTTGGCAACCCGAGCCTCAGGGCGATCACCGCTGTGGGCACCCTCGATCAGCTGGCCATGGCCGAGCGGATCATCGACCTCAACGACAAGGCGCGCGGCGAGGTGGTCGTCGAGGTGAAGATCCTGGAGGTCAACAGGAACAACCTCAGGCAGTGGGGCATCGACCTCTCCAACTATGCGGTCGGGACGACCCTGTCTCCAATAGGTGCCGAAGGCGAGGTGGTCGACGGCTTCACGAACGTGCGCGCCACGCTCCTTTCCTCCCTCAGCAGGGCCGACTGGGTGGTGAGCCTCCCTTCCACCGTCTTCGTCCGCTTCCTGCAGACGGATTCGACCGTGCGCATCCTCTCCGCGCCCCGCCTGCGGGCCGCCGAGGGGAAGAAGGCCGTGCTCAGGGTCGGCACCGAGGTGCCGGTCCCGGTCACCACCTTCGCTGCGGCCGGGGGGGGCGGACTCAACACCTTTGCTCCCGCCACCAGATTCCAGTACCGCAACGTCGGCGTGAACCTCGAAATCACGCCCGAGATCATTGCCAGCGGCGACATCACACTCGAGGTCCTGGCCGAGTTCAGCATCCTCGGAGACGACCGGGCGGTGAGCAGCGGGGAGAACGCCCTGGTCGTCCCCACCTTCCTCACTCGCAACGTGACCAACGTCATCCGACTGCGAGACGGCGAGACGGGTCTCATCGGTGGCCTGATCCAGGGGAGCGAGGCGACTTCGGTGACCGGAGCTCTCGGGCTGAGCAGCGTTCCCATCATCGGAAGCCTCTTCGGAAACAACCAGAAACGCGTGGAGGAGAACGAGGTGCTCATCTCCCTCACCCCCCGCATCGTGCGGGCCCCCAAGGTGACCGAGAGCGACCTCGTGCCCATGCCCGTCGGCACGCAGGCCGTGCCGCGGGTCGCGGGAGCCTCGCCGGGGCTCTTCGGCCCCGAGCCCGAGACGGTCCCGCCTGCACCTGCGTCGCAGTCCGGCTCCGCACCCGCTGCCCGCACACCGACGTCCGCACCCGCCCCCGTGGTCTCGCCCCAGTCGCTGCGCCCGAAGCCGCCGCCGGGCGGTTTCCCGCCCCCACCGGGAGTGGGCCCGGCCGGTGCCTTCCCGCCCCCCCCCGGGGGGCCGACCGAATCGTGGTGGCGGAGTGACCCACACATTGAGGAGAAGGACGATGTCGAAGTCGAAGGGCGCGCTCCTGGCACTCCTCGTGATGACCAACGTCACCTGCGGCGATGCCCCCATGGTCGCCGCGCCGGGCTCCACCCTCACCGTGATCGCGAACCCGCCGTTCATCGTGGCCAACGGGGGAGTCTCGGTGGTCTCCGCCGTGGTCATCGACCCGGCGGGCACTCCGGACGCCAATGGGACCGTCGTGCTATTTCTCACGACCCTCGGGAGCATCGAGGCCCAGGGGGAGACGAAGGACGGAGTGGCCCGTGTGAACCTCGTGGCCGACAGCCGCTCGGGGACCGCCACGGTCACGGGTGTGACCGGCGACCAGACCGCCACGGTCGACGTCGAGATCGGCAGCGCGCGACCCGCCCTCGTCACCGTGACCGCCAACCCGGCGAGGATCACGAGGTCGATCTCTTCCGGGATCACGGCCAACGTCTTCGACGTGGACGGGAATCCCATCGCAAACGTCCCCGTCATCTTCCGCCTCGACGGAGGGACGGGCCGGGAGACGCTGGACAGCGCAGGGGCCCAGACCTTCACGGACACCAACGGGCAGGTCTTCGACACGCTGCGCACGTCGTCGAACGGAAGCGCCGACGTGACCGTTACAGCCGAGACCTCCAACCAGGTGAGCGATTCGATCGATGTGGAGGTGAACTGAAGAATCGAATGATCTCTCGTGTCCTCATCGCCCTGGCATTCCTGGCTGCTGGCCCCCAGGCCTTCGCCGAGATCGCGCTTCTCTTCAACGGCCTCACGCTCAAGCTCGAGGGCCATCGCGTCGAGGACGGCCTGCTGGTCCTGGTGCTCGAGGACGGGGGAGAGATCGGCGTCCCGCCGGAGACCGTTCGCGGCTTCGTCCCCGACGAGATCGTGGAGGAGGTGGTCGGACCGATCGGGACCGACCTCCGGTCCCTGGCGATCGCGACGGCGCGCAAGCATGGGCTGGACCCGGAGCTGGTGCTCGCCGTCATGGGCGTCGAGTCGGCATTCCGCCCGAAGGCGGTTTCGTCGAAGGGCGCGCAGGGGCTCATGCAGCTCATGCCCGGCACCGCCACCTCGCTGGGCGTGACGGACGCGCTCGATCCTGCCCAGAACCTGGATGGCGGCGTGCGCCACCTCGGGTCTCTCCTGACCCTGTACGGGGGGGACATCTCCCGTGCCCTGGCGGCGTACAACACCGGCGAAGGGGCGGTGGCCCGTCACGGCGGGATCCCCCCGTTCAAGGAGACCCGCGAGTACGTGAAGAGGGTCCTCGAGCGCTACGAGCGGGCCACGCGATGAGCGCCCCGAGACGGGAGGCCGGCTACACGCTGGTGGCGCTCCTGGCCGGGATCACCATCATGATGATCATGATGGCTGCGGCCATGCCGTCGTGGCGCTACGTCATCAAGAACGATCGGGAGCTGGAGCTCATCGCCCACGGGGGCGAGATTGCCGACGCCATCCAGCGATATCAGCAGCGCAACGGCAACGCGCTCCCGCCGTCGTTGGAAGTCCTCGTCAAGGGGAAGTTCCTGCGGCACGAGTACAAGGACCCGATGACGAAGGGCGGGAAGTGGCGCTTCATCCGGCAGGGTGAGTCCATCAACCCCATCCGGGGCCCCGGGACGCCGGGCACCTCCTCGAGCCGCACGTCGATTCGCCCGACCCCGACGCCCACGCCCGCTCGACAGTCCGCTTTCTCTCAGCCGGCGGGCACCCTCGGCGGGATCCAGGGCGTGGCCAGCACGAGCAAGGACGAGAGCCTCCGGGTCTTCAACGGACGGACCAAGTACAACGAGTGGTTGTTCCTCCCCGGCCAGCCTCGGGACGTCGGCCGTCCGAGCCGCCCCCGCGGCGTGCCTGGAGCGCCGGGTGTGCCCGGGAGCTCGAGTGGTGCACCCACCACCCCGGGCGGTGCACGCACGATCCCGGGCGGGCTGCCGCCACCCCCGCCCGTTCCCCGCTAGTAGGGCGTCGCCTGGGGCTGCGGATCGTCCTGCCCGGAAGGGCCAGGCGGGGGGCCGAACGACGGCTGCGGGGTGAACGGCGAAGCGGGATAGATCCGAGGCTGGCCGCCCGGGAAGGGCAGCGCTCCCGAGCCTGGCGGGGGCGGGGCGGCCGCCGGGGCGAGGGGCTCTTCTTCGTCCAGCGGCGGCTCATCCTCGAGCAGCTCTTCGTCCATGAGGTCGGAATCGTCGTAGAGATCCTCGTCCTCCAGGTCGTCGAGGCCGGGGTCCATCATCCCCGGGCTCGCTCCCGGCGGCAGAGGGGGGCGACGAGACAGCGGAGCCGGGCTGCGCGAGGAGCCGCGGGCGCTGGTGCCCTTGCCCGCCGTGCCGGCCAGGATCAGGGTCTGTACGTGGAGTCCCGTCGGATGGGCCACCAGGGCATAGTTCAGACTCTGGCCTTCGAGGATTCCCTGCACCGCCTCCGCGGCGGAGCGGCCCTTGAGGTCGACGGTCACCTTCTGCAGCGGCGGGTTGCCGTCGTAGACGATCTCCATGCCGGTCTGCCTGGCGAGACCGTCCAGAATGTCGGCAAGGGGGGCGGCGGTCGCGGTGACGTCGACTCGCTCCTCCGCGATGCGAACCACGACCTCGGCCCGCGCCACTGCCGCCGCGAGCACGAGACCAACGAGCACCCAACGACCCATGAGCCCAGTGTACGCCTGTATTGGTCATTCTGAGGAGCTCACCCTGGACGAGCGACGAAGAATCTCCCGATGGCCGTATCGGGAGGTCCTTCGCGCCATCCCATGGTAGACGCGCTCAGATGACGGGGTGTCTCCAGCGTCCGCACCGCTGGTCGCCCGGTCAGTCGGCGGCCGAGGCGACGCGAGACACCTCGGGCGGCGGCTGCAGCAGCGCCAGGTGGCGGGTCCGCGCTGCACCGAAGGACGGCAGCTCGTCCTCGGGAATCGGCTCGGCGGGGGAAAGCTGAACCTTCAGCGGGTCGACGTAGCGGTTGTTCAGCTTCATCCGATAGTCGAGGTGCGGTCCCGTCGCGAGCCCCGTGCTGCCCACGGCGCCGATTCGCTGGCCCTGGGTCACTCGCTGTCCGCGCTTCACGTAGATGCGGGAGAGGTGCCCGTATATCGTCTGGTAGCCGTTTGCATGGCGCAGGCGAACGGCCCGGCCCAGCCCGCCCCACGTTCCCGCGAGGGTCACGACACCGTTGGCCGACGCCGAGACCCGTGTCCCCGTGGGCGCGGCGTAGTCGATGGCCGGGTGAGCGCGCCGGACCTTCAGGACGGGGTGGAGCCGCCTGTTGGTGAAACGCGACGAGATCCGCGTGAAGCGAAGCGGAGAACGAAGGAACGCCTTCTTGAGAGGTGTGCCGTCCGGGTCGTAGTAGCCCACCCCCTGGGCCCCGTCGTATCGCACCGCGTAGAGCGTCCGCTCGCCCCGGGCGAAGACCGCCGCCAGTATCCGCCCGTAGCGAACGAAGCGGTCGTCGAGAGAGAGCTTCTCCACGGCGACCCGGAAGGCGTCGCCCGTCTGGATCTCGGTGTTGAAATCGATGTCCCACGCGAAGATCTCGGACAGGTCGAAAGCCAGCTGGTCGTGCTCTCCGATGGCGGCGATGGTAGCGAAGAGGCTGGACTCGATCTCGCCCTCGACCACCTCGACACGGGTGTCGTAGGTGCGGGTGAGCACCTCGGCCTCGAGGGCGTCGCCCTCGCGGATCACGCGCAGCGTCTGCAGCTCGTCGATCCCGTAGGTGAAGGCCCGGAGCAGACCGTCGGGCCCCAGCGCCAGGGCGAAGGGTCGCCCCACGGACACACGGGCCAGGTCGTACACGGGCCGTGCGGCCTCGGCCAGGTGGTGGACTCCCGCTGGAGACAGATGTCCCCCGAGGACCTTCGCGAGGCTGTCGTTCCGGCCGAAGCTCCCGTGGAAGACGCTCAGCTCGCTCGGTGGGGCCGGTGCCGTGTCGAGCCAGCGAGGGCTCTGGGTGGGAAGGACGAGCAGCAGGAGAAGGGCGGCGAGCGCCGTCAGTCGCTTCATGCCAAAGGGCTTGTACCGATTCAAGTATAGCGTCGAGCGTTCGATGGTCAAGGCTCGTAGAGCTGGCCGGGGCGCGTTGCCTGCTCCCGAGGCCGGTGCTAGTCTAGCCGAAACCTGCCGTAGCGCGCGCCTGCTCTGCCGACGAAGGGACTCGCGCGGCGCGGCCCCCGAGGAGACGAGTGGCTACAGTTCTCAGCGTCGCGCGATTTCACGACACGGCTCTCGAACCCATCCGCGAGAAGGTCCTGGCAGGCACCCGGCTCTCGTACGAGGACGGCCTGGCGCTCTACCGCACACACGACCTCCTGGGCCTCGGCTGGCTGGCCAACCACGCCCGGGAGGCGCGGCACGGCGACGCCGGGTACTTCGTCTGGAACGCCCACGTCAATCACACCAACGTGTGCGTTGCCACCTGCGACTTCTGCGCCTTCGCCGCGAAGAGCGGGGAAGAGCGGGCCTACACCATGGCGCTGGAGGACGTCTTCAAGAACGTCTCCGGGCTGCCGAAGCAGGTCCGCGAGGTCCACATCGTCGGCGGGCTGCACCCCGATCTGCCGTGGTCGTACTTCATCGACATGATGAAGGGCATCAAGCGGATCCGGCCGGACATCCACATCAAGGCCTTCACCGCAGTCGAGATCTTCTTCTTTCAGAAGCTCTACCGGATGTCCTGCGAGCAGGTCCTGACCGAGCTCAAGGAGGCGGGTCTGGACTCGATGCCGGGCGGCGGTGCGGAGATCTTCGCCGCCGAGACCCGGAACAAGATCATCAAAGGCAAGGCGGACGCCGAGGAGTGGCTCGACGTGATGCGAAAGGCCCACCAGCTCGCTATCCCCTCGAACGCCACCATGCTCTACGGCCACGTCGAGTCGGTCGAGGACCGGGTCGACCACCTGGTGCGGCTCCGTGAGCTCCAGGACGAGACCGGCGGGTTCGTGACGTTCATCCCGCTGGCTTTCCAGCCCTGGGAGGCGCCCGCCATGAAGCTGCCGGAGACCACGGGCTTCGAGGACCTGAAGGCCATCGCCGTGGCGCGGCTGCTCCTGGACAACGTCCCCCACATCAAGTCCTACTGGATCATGATCACGCCCCGCCTGGCCCAGGTGGGTCTCTCGTTCGGTGCCGACGACATGGACGGCACGGTGACGGAGGAAAAGATCGCTCACGACGCGGGAGCCTCCACCCCCCAGGTGATGACCGTGCAGGAACTGGTGCGTCTCATCCGCGAGGCGGGGCGGCGCCCGGTGGAGCGGGACACCGTCTTCAACGTGGTGAAGGAGTGGTGACCGCCACGGCTTCGGTGCCGCTCCGCTCGGCCTCGAAAGGGGCGCCAGCGGCGCCGCTGCGCCTGGGAGCGGTGTCGTACCTGAACGCCCAGCCGCTCATCCACGGGCTCGAGCAGGAGCCCGGTCTTCGTCTCCAGCAGGACGTGCCCTCCCGTGTCGCCGAGCGTCTCCACGCAGGGGAGCTGGACCTCGGCATGATCCCTTCGATCGAGTACGCCTTCGGCGAGTACGCCATCGTGCCCGGCATCGCCGTCGGGAGCCGGGGCCCCGTCCGCTCGGTGCTCCTGTACCATTCGCGTCCCCTCGAGGATGTCCGCCGGGTGGCTCTTGACACCTCGAGCCGCACGAGCGTGGCGCTCCTCAAGATCCTTTTCAGCGAGCGGCTCGGCCGGGACCCGGAATACGTCCCCATGGCCCCGGGGCTCGAAGACATGCTCGCGACCGCCGACGCCGCACTGCTCATCGGCGATCCGGCGCTGGACCAGAGAACCCACGTCCCGCGGCTCGACGTGGGCGAAGAGTGGACCCGGCTCACCGGCCTGCCCTTCGTGTACGCCTTCTGGGCGGGACCTCGGGGCGTCGTCACGCCGAGGGGTGTCGAGCGGTTGCAGGCGGCGCTGCTGGCGGGGTGCGATGCGCTCCCGAAGATCGCCCTGCGTCACGCCGCCGGCGACGCCGAGCGCGCCGCTGCCTACGCGGACTACCTGCGCACGAACGTCGTCTATCGGCTGGAGGGTGACGAGATCGCCGGGCTGCGCGAGTTCTATCGCCGGGCCCACGCCCTGGACCTCACCCCCAGTCTCCCGGAGCTGAGCTTCCATGCAGATCACTGAGGTCGTCAGGAAGAGGGTCGAGGAGGGCGGACGGGTGTCTCCCGAAGAGGCGGTGGACCTCCTGCGTGAGGGCGACTTCCTCGAGCTCGGCATGCTGGCCGACGCCGTGCGCTGGCGCCTGCACCCCGAGTCCGTGGTCACCTACATCATCGATCGCAACATCAACTACACGAACGTCTGCACCGCCCAGTGCGCCTTTTGTGCTTTCTACCGTGATCTGCCCTCGAAGGAAGGGTACGTCCTCGACAAGACCCAGCTCACCGAGAAGATCGAGGAGACGATGGCGCTCGGGGGCCGACAGATCCTCCTGC
The DNA here is from genome assembly GCA_963578825.1 of Vicinamibacteria bacterium. GTDB lineage: Bacteria > Acidobacteriota > Vicinamibacteria > Fen-336 > Fen-336 > JAJDNS01. The sequence continues at coordinate 20,114 of CAUZDW010000044.1, read as the reverse complement.
AGGGGGGCCTGCACCCCGACCTCGGGATCGAGTACTACGAGGAGCTCTTCAAGTGGATGAAGGCGAGCTTCCCGATCTGGGTCCACGGTCTCTCCCCGGCGGAGGTGCACCACATCGCTCGCACCTCCCACTTGAGCATCGAAGAGACACTTCGGCGGCTCGTCGACGCCGGACTCGACTCGATTCCCGGCGGGGGAGCCGAGGTCCTCTCGGACCGAGTCCGCCAGATCATTGGCATCGCCAAAGGCTCGACCGCGGACTGGCTCGAGGTGATGGAGGCCGCCCACGGCCTCGGCATGAAGACCACCGCTACCATGATGTTCGGGCACGTGGAGACCCTGGAGGAGCGGATCGACCATCTTCTCCACCTCCGTGACCTCCAGGACCGCACCGGCGGTTTCACGGCCTTCATCGGCTGGACCTTTCAGCCCGAGAACACCGCCCTCGCCGGAGACGAGCTCACGTCCTTCCAGTACCTCCGCACCCTGGCGGTGGCGCGGATCGTCCTCGACAACTTTCCGAACGTCCAGGCCTCCTGGGTGACCCAGGGCTCCAAGATCGGCCAGCTGTCGCTCCGCTTCGGCGCCAACGACTTCGGAAGCCTGATGATCGAGGAGAACGTCGTGTCGGCCGCCGGCGCGCACTTCCGCCTGACCGAGGCCGAGATGGCCCGGGCCATCCAGGACGCCGGCTTCACCCCGAAGCGCCGGACGATGCAGTACGAGATCGTCGGCGACCCGTACTGCTGGAGTCACGAGACGCCGACCCTCCCCGGGGCCCACGCCGCAGCGACGTCCCTGGCCGGCTAGGAAATCTGGTCCTGCGGGGACCCCTTCCGTTGCGTTGTAGAGGCAGTGAACGCCGGATAGCATGCAGGACATTCGGCAGTGTGCCGCTCCACGGCAGCCCAGGGGATCGTCCAATGAACCGTTCCTATAGACCCTTCTGTGTTCTCGCCCTCACGCTGACGGGCTTGCTTGCGACAGCTTCCACGGTACGTGACGCGGCTCAGGCCCAGACCAGAACAACACCTCGAGCCAACGAGAGTGTCCAGCGTTTGCTGTACGTTGCCTCGCCGGGCATACGCGACTACCTGGAGTACGGAGGCCACGGAATCCTCGTCTTCGATATCGACGACGACCACAAGTTCGTTCGCCGAATCTCGCTCGACGGCCACGGTGTCGACGAACGAGGCAAGCCGATCAACGTCAAGGGTGTCTGTGCGAATGCAGAGACGCACCGATTCTATGTGAGCACCAAGCGACATTTGATCTGCCTGGATCTCTTGACGGATGAGGTCTTGTGGCAACGTGAGTTTTCGCTGGGTTGCGATCGGATGTCGATCTCGCCGGATGGGTCGACCATCTATCAGCCATCCTTCGAGGAAGATCGCTGGTACGTCCTCGACGCCCATGACGGTTCGATCATCACCGAGATCGTGCCCGACAGTAGAGCGCACAACACGGTGTACGCCGTCGACGGCATGGAGGCGTACCTGGCCGGCTTGAGCAGCCCGTTGTTGACCGTGACCGACGCGAAGACACACGAAGTGTCGCGGACGATCGGTCCGTTCGGTGGATCGATTCGACCTTTTACCGTCAACGGCGACCGCTCGCTGGTGTTCGTCAACGTCAACGGACTACTGGGATTCGAGATTGGTGACTTGAAGACCGGATAGAAGCTGCATCGCGTGGAGGTCACGGGTGTGGCGCGCGGCAAGCCACTGCGTCATGGTTGCCCAAGCCATGGGATCGGGATGACGCCGGACGAACGTCAAATCTGGGTTTCGGACGGATTCAACTCGACGATGCACATGTTCGATGCCACCGTCATGCCGCCGAATCTGACTGACAGCGTCAAGTTGCGAGGCCAGCCGGGCTGGGTGACCTTCAGCATCGATGGCACGGTGGGCTGGCCATCGACCGGACAAGCGATCGACGCGAAGACTCATGAGATCATCGCCGAGCTGACCGACGAGAACGGCCGAGCGGTCGAGAGTGAGAAGGTCCTCGAGGTCGACTTCAAAGACGGAGCAGTCGTTGCCGTCGGAGATCAATTCGGCCGCGGGCAAGTCAGCCATCCCTAGCACCCTCCACTCCTCCTCGTCCGCCGAGGTGGACTTACTTCCTGGCGCTGTACAGAACCTCGCCGTGCTCATCTCGCCAGGTGAGGTCGAGCCGCGCGCGGGCGTCGTCGGTTCCCGGAGAGACCTCGACCTCCAGAAAGCCTCCTGAGCGGGGATGCTGGGAGTAGGGCTGTTCGATCGAGCCCTCCGGATCCGTCGACCTGGGGTCCCCCGGCTTTCGGCCCAGCCGGGAGTTTACGTCGACGAGGGCGCCGGAGGAGAACTCCTCGATGCCGCTGGGATCTATGGAGTGGTACTGCCAGTGCCGGTCTCCGCAGATGATATAGAACCCCTCGTTGGCGATGCCGGTCTCGTCGAGCCAGGCAAAGAACTCGTCACGCTCTGCTCGAAAACCGCCGATGTTGGTGTGGTTGTCGGTCTTGCGCAGGTCGTCCGGACCGATCATCGGCGTGGCGGAGATGAGCAGCTTGTACGTGGCGTCACTCTCTCTGAGGGTTCTCTTCAGCCAGGCCTTTTGCTCTTTGCCACAGATCGTCTTGTCGGGCCCGTCTGGCGTCGCGTTCGGGCTGCGGTAGATCCTGCCCTCGGGCAACCAGATCTGCAGGTCTCGTGAGATCCGGTGTGTGCGGTACGTGAGGGCATCGGGATCGCCCATCTCGGAGTACGGCAGCTGCTCGAGCATGATGCTCTTTCCGAGCTCGGGAGAGGGCGCATAGTCGCCGGAGTTGTCGCAGTCGTCGACGTGGTAGTCGTGGTCGTCGATCATCCAGTACGTGGGTGTTTCCGCGAACAACTCGCCATAGCGCGGCTGCACGAACTGCTCGTGCCATTTCTGGCGGAGCTCCGAGATCGTCGTCGCTCGCGGCTCTCTGGGAGTGTCGTAGTAGACGTTGTCGCCCGTGCCCACCAGGAAATCCGGCTTCAGCTTCAGGATCGACGCGAGTGCGGGGTAGCCCAGGTGCTTGTCGGGTCCGGAATAAGGGTCGGGCAGCCGGGTGTTGTTCTGTACCAGATGTGTGGCTCGGTCGATGTGGTCATCACCATGAAACTTGGCGTAGTTCATCCCCGTCACGACCACGAACCGAGTGGGCACCGCCGAGTCGGCTCCCGGCAAGGTCTTGAAACGTGCGGTCGGTCCGTCCGGAAGCGAATCCGTCGTGGCGCCAATTCGCGTCGTGCAGACATACGCCGTTCCCGGTGCCAGGCCGACAAAGGCGGTGCGCGCGATGAAATCGTGCTCCGGGGCGGCCTCCGCGGCCTGAATCGCCGGCGGCTCGGTAGAATCAGCCTCGGCTTTCTCAAGGGTGAACTCTACGACACCGGGCGCCCCCGGCACGTCCCCGTCGACTGGGCTCTCTGTCCTAGTCAGCCGCACCTGAACTAGCGCCTCGTCGGCAGTCACCTCTCCCGCGAGTACGCCCATCGCTGAATGCACGTCGGAGGCCGATTCGGGCGGCGGCCCGCAGGCGACCAGGATGGCAGCAGCCGCCACCAGCCAAAGCGATTTGAAGAACCAAGTCATGAAGCAGTGATTATGAGCCCCAGCGCACGGGGTCTGGTCTTGCGTTGTTGCGTCGTGGCGATACTGGGGTTCACGATGCAAGAATGCAAGACCAGACCCCTTCCGTTGTTCTCCGCTCTTCACGGAAAGCTCCCGGCGTGATGACGGACGCGATCCCCGTGCTCGCAGAGCGCGGCGTACTCATCGTCTCCAAGGCCGCGCCAGTCGTCGAGGATCGACAGATCCTCCTCCAGCTCCCGCGTCCGTTCGGGGCCATGATCGCAACGCTCACCGACGGGTGGCAGAGAGCGAAGCGGTAGCAGTCCGGCGCGCTGGGCGGTCTGAATCCCACCGGGTCGTCAGGAGTCGGCTTCAAAAGCGCTCCCCAGCGAACCCCTGTGTAAACGACGACGGGCACCCCGAGCTCGTCGGTCACCGGGAAGACATCCGTCTCGGCGCCACGATGAGCCGCGTTGTAGCGGATCATCAGAAGATCAATCTGGCCCTCGCGGGCCAGCTGGGCCCCGAGGGTTCGGTGGTGTGTGGTGACGCCCACAACCCGCACGGCTCCTTCGGAGCGCGCGTCGCGCAGCGCCTCGGCCGCACCGCCTGGAGACTGGATTTCGGCCCACTCGTCCTCGTGCTCCACGTAATAATGGGTGACGACGTCGACGTAGCCCGTGCCGAGCTCCCGAAGGTAGCCGTCGAGCTCCCGGCGTGCGCCCTCGCCGTCCCGGGCGTAGAGTTGGAGCGCAAGGATCATCTCAGGCCGCTTCTCGGGCTCGAGCTGCCGGACGGCAGCGCTCAGCCCGTCGGGATGACAGCACCAGTTGAAGTAACGAATGCCCCGACGGAACGCCTCGAGGACGTCGTCCGGCTCGAGGCTGGTGTTCCCTCGCGTCGACAGGCCGAGACGACAGACACGTCCGAGAGGGCCGAGATCAGCGAAACGCTTGGGTTTCATTCGCGCACCGGGAGCCTTTCGAGCCAGACCCGGGCGCGCCGTTCCAGGAAGGGGTGGGGGGCTTGCGCGGCGGACGCTCGGAGCGCCCCTGCCAGTGTGTCCGGCCGCCAGCCGGCCAGGTCCTCGCGCGTCTCGATGCCGAGGCTCTCGAGCTCCCGAGCCCAGTCGTCTCCGAGGCCCCGGTGGAGGACCAGCCTCACGCGGCCGCGATGCCTCCGCAAGGCAGTCACGGATAGCCCGGTGCGTGCCGACCATTCAGCAAGGGTCGCCTCGGCACTCAGCGCTCGCACCAGCCGCTCCGGGCTCTCGAGCCCTGCCTCGGCGAGGGCGCGTCTGTCTGCCGCCGGAAGGACGCGGAGGTGCTCGACGGGAACATAGTGGGAGTCCACGGTCGTGTCGTCCGCCGCGGCGAAGACGACGAGCGTTCCGGCCACGGCAAGGCCGGTTGCCGCCGCGAGAACACCCCGCCGTACCCGCCGCGAGCGGTGTTTCAGGCGGGAGCCCAGGGTGTCGAGGAAGGCCACGACCGCGACGCACTCGAGGGCAAAGGGTGGAAAGCCGAGGAAGCCGGCAAGGGGCATCTCGAAGACCTTCAGCGACTCGAAGCCCGGCACCGTGTAGATCCACTTGACGCGGGCCCAGAAGTTCCAGGTCTCCCACAGGGCTCCACACACCAGGCCCGCGAGAAGCCAGCGCAGGGTCGGAGCCGCCTGGCGGAAGCGCGGCCGCGGTTCCAGGGCTCGAGCAGGAAGATGAAGCTGCCCCACGTCAGCGGGAAGAAGACCATCGGCCAGAAGAGCGGCAGTGCGAAGCAGGCGAGCCCGAGGACGACGCTGACGCGCGTCTTCGCGGGGCTCCACAGAAGTGGCGCAACGCGCAGGGTTCGCAGGATCCCGAGGTTGCGCAGCAGGGCCTCCGTCTCGAAGAGCGCGGGGAGGACGGTCGCGAAGGCCAGGACACCGCCCGTCCAGCGCACGAGCCGCAACGGGTGGTCCATGACGTAATACCAGTTGCCGAGACGAAGGTTCTGCGCTTCGAAGAACGTCCACAGAGCCACAGACACCATGACGAGGTAAAGGAAGCGGCGCGGCTCGTCACGCAGCAGGGAGCGACCGGCGAGACGCCGGTTGAGCCCGTCGACAGCAAAGATGTAGGACCACCAGGCCCAGTGGTAGTACCAGGAGATGAAGGGCTCGACGAGCAGGGCCAACCCGACCGTCGCTGCGATGAGGACGACGAGGGGTAGGACGACCGCCATGCGCTGATCCTACTGCGTCCCGCGGGTGACTCGCGCGTGGCGGCTGAGAACGAGACCCTCCGGCTACCGCAGCCGTTCTTTGAGCTCAGCTGGGGTTACGATGTCGAAGGGCGTCTGGCCGCGCATGCGGAGAAGATCGTCGTCGCCGGTCAGCAGCGCCTTGGCATGACCATCGAGGGCCAGGCGCAGGAACTCTTGGTCGGCGGGATCGTCACAGATGGGGAGCGCCGCGGCGCTCTTCCTGCGCTTCGTGACCGACTCGGTGAAGGGGAGGTACGCCGCGAGGACCGAGTCGATCTCGTCGCGGGTCAGTGCGAAATTTGGATAGGCAAGCACCCGGATCAGCTCGTCGACCGTGATGCGAGAAACGATCGGGTTGATGGTGCCCCCCAGCCAGCTCTCGTGCAGCCAGGGCAGGCGGCCGCTGGGGAACAGCAGGGCCGAAACGACGACCCCGGTGTCGAGAACGACCCTCACCGGGCCCGCTCACGGGCCCACTCGATTGCTTCGTCGACGTCACTCTCGCGAATCCCAAGCTCTTCGAGCTTACGTTGGACTTTCCCCAGGGCGTCCTCGTCCACCGGACGGAGCACGATCCGACCATCTTCGGCGCTGACGGCGAAGTAATCGCACTTCGGAAAGAGCTCGACGATCCTCTTGGGAAGCGTGATCTGGTTCTTCGAGGTCTTTTTGGCGATCATCTAACAAGGATACCAGAAAACAAGGAATCCTTACTAATCATCGAGACCTCCAACTCCGTCCGGACGGAGTTGGGCTGCTGAAACGTTAGCGCCACCAGCACGGAGAACCGCTTCGCCGAACACTCCCCTCGCTCCCGGGGGCGTTACAATCCCTCCGGTCAGCCTGACCTGAGGGCCCGCATCCCTGCGATTACGGAGGCAGGCCATGATCGGCCAGACCGTCTCGCACTATCGCGTCACCGAAAAGCTCGGCGGGGGGGGATGGGGGTTGTCTAGAAGGCCGAGGACACCCGCCTCCACCGCCCGGTGGCGCTGAAGTTCCTGCCTGAAAAGTTCTTCGGTCACTCGACCGCCCGTGAGCGTTTCGAGCGCGAGGCCCAGGCGGCTTCTGCGCTGAATCACCCCCACATCTGCACCATCTACGACATCGGCGAGCACGAGGGGCAGCCCTTCCTCGTGATGGAGTGTCTCGAGGGACAGACGCTGAAGAAGCGAATCCAGGATCCCGTCACCACCATGGGCTTTGGCTCCTTTGGCGAGTGCCTGCCCCAGTTCGAGAACTTCGTCGAGATCGACAAGAGCGTGGCCGACACGTTCGGTATCCCAGTCCTGAAGATCTCCATGACCTGGGGTGACAACGCCGCGAAGATGCTCCCCGACATGGCCGCCTCCGCGGCGGAGATGCTGGACGCGGGCGGCGCGCGCAACATCCGGCCATACGTGCGCAAAGGCCGTATCCCGGGCTACGGCATCCATGAGATGGGGATCGCCCGGATGGGCGCGGATCCGAAGAAATCGGTCCTGACCCAGTTCCAGCAGACCTGGGACGTCGACAAGCTTTTCGTCATGGACGCCGCCGGGTTCACGTCCGGTGGGTGCCAGAACCCCACGCTGACCATCATGGCCCTGGCCGTGCGCTCGACCGACTTCCTCCTCGAGGAGATGAAGCGCGGGGAGCTGTAGCGGGCCCGCCTACTCGACGTAGCCCAGCGCCTCGAGCTGCTCGAGAAGCTCGGGTGTCGGCTTCGACGCCGGTGGGACGACGAGGACGCTCAGCCGATCCGCCCGCGCCGTGACCTCGGAGCGGTAGCGCTGGACCAGCTCCGGATGGGCCTCGGCGATGTCGTGGAGCTCGTGAGGGTCTCGGCGCCGGTCGAAGAGCTCGGCCCTGTCCAAGAACGGGTGGTAGATGAAGGCATAGTCGTCATCGCGCAGCGCGAAGGCCGGCAGCTCGCCGGCCGAGCGGGAGAAGACCACAGTCGTTCGAGCGTTGCCCCGCCTCTCGGCGAGGATGTCGCGGCCCTCGAAGCCGGTCTCATCGTCCAGGCCGAGAAGACCCATGATGGTCGGGGCGACATCGAGGAGGCTGACGAGTGCCTCGTGACGACGCGACCGGGAGCCTCCCGGACGTCGAACGATCAGGGGCACGTGCACGCTCTCGTCATAGACCTGGAGGTTGTGGCCGACGAATCCGTGCTCGCAGAGCGCCTCGCCGTGATCCGAGGTGATCGCGATGGCGGTGGTCTCGGCGAGACCGGTCTCCACGACCTGCCGCCACAGCCAGCCGACCTCGGCGTCCACGTAGGCCAGGTTGGCATCGTAGAGGCGGGCCAGGTCCCGCCGGTCCTGAGACGTCGGACCACCCGTGCGGCCGCACACTGAGTCGAGGAAGTGCTTGTCGGTGGCCGCTCGACGCGGGAGCTTCTCGAGGGGGAACCGCTCGGCAAAGGGCGCCGGCGGCTCGTACGGGAAATGGGGCTCGCGGTAGTGCACGTAGGCGAAGAAGCGACGGCTCCCGCTCTCGCTCAAAAACTGCCGAAGGAGAGGACGGAACAACTCGGCCTGGGCCCCGTCCGCATAGGCTTCGTGGAATTCGGCGAAGCCTCGATCGAAGGAGTACGCCGGCCCCGCGTTCGGGTTCCCGACGAAGCCGGCCGTGTGGATGCCGTGCGCGGAGAGCCGCTCGGCGAGCCTGGGGGCCTCGAGCGCACCCTTGGCCCCGGGCTCGCGCGACGTCCAGAGCGAGACCATGGCCGCCCGCGTGTAGGGGGCGGGCGAGTAGGCGTTGAGAAAGACATCGCTCGTTGCGGCCAGGCGATCGATCTCGGGCGTGGCGCCTTCGCCATATCCGTAGGCTCCGAAGTGGCGCACCGAGGCGGCGTCGAGGACGATCAGGATGACCGATCGGGAGGGCTCGGCCTCGCTCCCGACTCGACCGCAGCCGGCGACGAGTGCGGTGGTCGCGAGGACGGCCAGCGTGAAGGCGCGGGTTCGGGGCGGGCGGGCCAAGGCCTCCAGTATAGTGGGCCGATGGCGAGATTGACCCTGGGCGCCTCCTGGGTGCTTCCGATTGACGGCCCACCGCTGCGCGACGGCCGCGTCGCAGTTGAAGACGGTCGCGTGGTGTGGGTGGGACGAGACGGCGATTCCGGCGCACCCGACGGTCCGCTCCGCGACCTCGGCCCGGGGGTGCTCCTCCCCGGCCTTGTGAATGCGCATTGCCATCTCGAGCTCTCGCACCTCGGTGGACAGACGCCCTTCGCTCAGGGCTTCGTCCCCTGGGTGGAGGCGGTCATCGCCGCCCGCGCCCGCTCCGGCGACGGGGCCCGCGAGGCCTGCGCCGACGCAATCCGCTCGCTGGAGGAGCGAGGGACGGTGGCCGTGGGCGATGTCTCGAACACTCTGGGGCATCTCGACCTGCTGGGTGCGTCCGATCTGCGTGCGGTCGTCTTTCTGGAGCTCCTGGCCTGGGACCCCGCCCGTGCGGAGGCCACGCTGTCCTGGGCAGACGAGGAACTCGCGGCCGCGGCGGGTCGACCGCGGCCGGGTGTGGAGATCCGCCTCGCGGCCCACGCGCCACACTCGGTGTCTTCTGAGCTCTTCGCTGCTCTTGCGAAGCGCGGTCACGCCGCGTCCCTGCACCTCGCCGAGTCACCCGAAGAGACCCGCTTCCTCGCCGACGGGGGAGGGCCGTGGGCGGAGTTCCTCGTGCGGCGAGGCCACGGGCACGTGGCATTCCGTCCTCCAGGCACCAGTCCGGTCGAGTACGCCGAGAGTCTCGGGCTCCTGCGCCCGAGCCTCGTCGCCGCTCACGCTGTGCAGCTGGACACCGCCGATCGCCAGCGCCTCTCGCAGAGCGGGGCGGCCGTGGCTCTGTGTCCGAGGAGCAACCGGAACATCGGCGTTGGCATGGCCGACGTCCCTGCACTCCTGGCCGCCGGGGTGCGTCTTTGCCTCGGCACCGACAGCCTGGCCAGCGCCGAGACGCTCGACGTCCTGGACGACGCCGTGCTGCTCGCGCAGCAGTTCCCGGACCTCGACGCTGGCGCCCTCGTCCGGATGGCCACCGCGGGCGGGGCGGAGGCCCTTGGCTTCGACGATCTCGGGACGCTCGCTCCTGGGAAGCGGGCCGCGCTGGCGTTCGCGGCCGCGGACTTGCCCCCCTCGGATCCCTACGCCCACCTCCTGTCGGGTGAGGCGAGCCTGCGACGAGTGGACATCGGATGAGCGGAGTCCTCGATCGGGCCGCCACCTACGGCCGCATGATCCGCTTCTCCCACTCTGCCTTCGCGCTGCCGTTTGCTCTGACCTCGACCGCCCTGGCCGCGCGACTGTCGGGGATCACTGCGGCGCAGGTGCTCTGGATAATCGTCGCCATGGTGGCGGCCCGGAGCGCGGCGATGGGCTTCAATCGCCTCGTCGATCACGAGCTGGACGCAAAGAATCCGCGGACCGCGGGCCGGGAGCTACCCCGGGGGGTCCTCTCGCGCCGGGAGGTGTGGGCCTTCATCCTCGTCTCCACGGCGGTCTTCGTCCTTGCGGCCGGGATGCTGAACCCGCTCTGCCTCGCCCTCTCGCCGGTCGCGCTGGCCATCGTCCTCGGCTACTCCTATACGAAGCGGATCACCGCCGGCTCGCACCTGGTGCTGGGGCTGGCCCTGGCGGTGGCGCCGGTGGGAGCCTGGCTCGCGGTGCGCGGACAGCTCGACGCCGTACCGATCGTCCTCGGTCTCGCGGTCCTTTTCTGGGTGGCTGGGTTCGACACCATTTACGCCTGCCAGGACGTGGCCTTCGACCAGGGAGAGGATCTCCACTCGATTCCAGCGCGAGTGGGTGTGGCTACTGCCCTCAGGGTGGCCCGGGGCATGCACGTGCTGGCGGCGTTGCTCCTGGCTTCGCTCTATTGGCTGACGCCGGTCCACCCCGTCTATCTCGTGGGCGTCGCCGCTGTGGCCCTGCTCCTGGCCTGGGAGCACACGCTGGTCCGTCCGGACGATCTGAGCCGAGTGATGTTCGCGTTCAACATCAACGGTTGGGTGAGTGGCGTCTACTTTGCCTTCACCCTCGCCGCGACCTGGCTCGCCTGAGCCAGGAGGGCAACGTCTCGTAGACCCGACGTGCGCCGGGGTCGTTCGCAGCGACCCCGGCGCGTCCGCTCGGGCTTACGACTTCTTCGACTCCTCCTTGCGGTCCTCTTTCGGCACATCACTCTCGACCTGGAGCTGATTGTCCACGTCGAACGAAAGGGTACTGCGGGCGATGTTCCCGATCACCGCCTTATCGACGGGGCTTTGCACCCAGCCGGCAAGGGTGATGTTCCCCTTGTCGACGAGGATCCGGATCGGCGGATGCGCCCAATGCGCGTACTGGAAGAAGCGAGTGTCGCCGTAGATCCGTCGAGCGAGCGTGGCCCGCAGGTTGGAGTCGAAGAACGACAGTGACTGGACGGTGATGTCGTTCTGAATCCCGCGGACGCCAGCCACCTGTGCCACGCGACTCTCGATCGAGGTCTTCTTCCATGGCGCGACCACCGACCCCTGGAGCAGAACCGCTCCGTCGTTCACGGAGAACTCCACGTAATCGAAGATCCTGTAGAGAGAGTAGCCAAGGATGGCTCGTCTGACGCCCTTGGTGATGTCGGCATCCTCGACCGGCTCGCCGAGCTTGACGCGCAGCTCGTTGTGGATGAGCTTGGCGTCCTTGCGCGCCAGCTTCTCCGCGCGGCGCTTGATGGGCAGTGTCGCCGCCGTTCCGGTCAGGGTGACTTGGCCATCCTGAACGTCGACGGAGACGTCGGCCGTCTGTTCCGGATGGTCTTTCTGGAGGCGTGACACGACGGCCTCGCGAATCGTCGCATCGTCTGCGGCAACCGCCAGCGTACCGGGCAGCAGGAGTCCGATCGCAGCCAGGACGGCGGGTCCGAAGTGTTGGCGGATCCTCATGATTCCCCTCCTTCGTCACCCGGGTCGTGAGTCTCCGGCCGGATGACCTCTCACTGGGTAGAACGCCCTCTCACGCCCAGCGGTTCCGATCGCGGGCGTTTTGTGACGTCCGTTGACAGGATTTGTCGAGTGGAGACGCTGAACACGTGTCGTGATATCAGCGGATTGGTCTGGGCACCCTGGCAATGACCCCCCGCCCCGCCGCGACGTGGGCTGGGTGAAGTAGAATGCGAGCCCGGTGGACGGATCCCTTCCTGTGGCGACCAGCCCCGCGACGCCCACACCCGGAGCGCCCGAGAAGGCCGCGGTGCGCTCGATGTTCGACCGGATCGCTTCCCGCTACGATCTTGTGAATCGCCTCCTGTCCGCGGGGACGGACGTGCGCTGGCGGCGCCGTGCAGTGGACTACCTCGAGCTCGAGCCGGCCGCGCGGGTCTTGGATCTGTGCACGGGCACCGCCGACCTGCTGGTGGAGGCGCTGGGGCGCGACCCGCTGAGCTCGGGCCTGGGCGTCGATCTCTCCCACGCCATGCTCACTCGAGGTGCGGCAAAGCTCGGGCGGCAGGGCCTCGATCGCCGCGCACGTCTCGTCGGAGGTGACGGCGAGCAGCTGCCGGCCAAGGAGGCGACGTTCGACGGCGCTTTCGTCGCGTTCGGCATCCGCAACGTCGGGGATCCTCTCGCCGCGCTCCGCGAGATCCTTCGCGTCTTGCGTCCCGGCGGCCGTTTCGTGGTTCTGGAGTTCTCGCTACCGGCGGGAGCGCTGGGCAGCGTGTACCGGCTCTACCTCACACAGATCCTGCCCCGGATCGGTGGCCTCCTCAGCGGCGACCGGTCCGCCTACTCCTACCTTCAGGCCTCGGTGGTCGGCTTCCCGACGCCCGAGGAGTTCGGTGCACAGATGACGAAGGCGGGATTCGACGACGTCCGTTGGCAGCTCCTGACCGGGGGCGTCGCGTGCCTTCACCGGGGGCAAAAGGCCCGATGAAGGCCCTCGCCGCGACACTGAGACGCGTCGCCGGGCAACTCGCCCCCCACCGGGAGGCGACCCCCGACGACTGGGTTGGGGAACTGGCGTCACCGGAGAAGGGCGACGAGCCCGAGGTGCGCGAAAGCTGCGAGCGCTCGTTCGACGCGCTGATGGTCCGGCTGACGGCCGGCGACGTGAAGGGGCTGCTGGCGGAAGAGGCCCGAAGCGCCGGCATCGAGTCGCGCCGGGGGATGAGCTCTCTCGGACCCTCGCGAGCGATTCGTGTCCTGAACCGGTGCCTGGTGCGGCACGTGCTGGCCGTCGAGGCCGACCGCGAGGCCGTCGCCGAGACGCTCGAACGCCTCGAGGCGAGACGCTTCGGCAAGACCAAGGCCCCCCGGAAGAGCCTCGCTGAGACGGACACCACGCCGAAGTCGCGCTACATCTCGGCGCCCGTGAGGAGGGCCGTGGAGGCGCGTGACGGAGGCCGGTGCACTTACGAAGACAAGCCGGGGAGACGGTGCGCCAAGCGTCACGACCTCGAGTTCCACCACCGGAGGCCATTTAGTCGCGGCGGCGAGCACAGCCCCGAAGTGCTCTGCCTCATGTGCCGGACACACAACGCGTTGATGGCGGAGCAGGCCTACGGAAAGGGGGTGATGGCGCGATACCGGCGCGGCGCGAGCCGGGCCAACCACTGAGTCGAACCTGTCGGCTCACTCCGTACCCGTGGAGATCTTTCGTACCTGATCTTCCGGCAGCTCGCTGACCCTGAAGCCATTGATTCCGATGACCGTCTCGGCAGCCACCATGGCGTTCACGACGGCTTCTTCAGTTGCCTGAATGGTTGCAGAAAACGCAATTGACAGCTTGTTGTTGGGGTACATGGTGATCTGGCTCTTCTCCTTCTCGCTGATGAGGCCTGGATTCGCGGTGGAGAAGGCGATGAAGATATCTCCGGAGCCATCTTCTCTGGTGGCGCCAAGACGGCCGAGCCCGAGCGATGGGCGTTTGGCCAGGCGCCGAAGCTGATGCGGCAGCAGCGGGGCGTCCGTGGCAACGACAACGATGATCGAGCCATCACGAGAGGGCTCTTCCGGCGCGCGTTCACTGATGGTCCCATCGCAATACGGGTAGCCGTTGTGTCGCTCGATCGAGCGATCCGTAGAGCAGCGCTGACCCACTGGCAAGATGTCGCTCATCGCCTTGCCGCGCAGTCGAAGACCGTTGCCCGTCGAGTTGTAGTTGCATTGGACCAGGGGCCCACCGTGAACTGGCCATCCAGCGCTTCGAAGGTTCGTGACGCGGTGCCGATGCGCCTTTGAATCCATTGCAAACCATGCCGGTGCCACCGCCGACGGCACCTTCGACGACCGGGCCGCCCCTGGCCTTGGCCATTGCGTCCAGGGCATGCTCCCACGTCACGTGAAACCCATTCATGTCGTTCAGGCGGCCGTCATAGGTTTCGGCGACGACCGGGGCGTACCACCCGGCTGGCCAACGGTGCTCCACCATCCAGGCGACGGAGGCGTCGCGCACGACGCCAACGCTGTGTGTGTTCGTGATCGCTATGGGTCCATCGAGCAGGCCGCGCTCTTCCAGCCACGTCGTGCCTGTCATTTCGCCGGCCGCGTTGAGGGTGAACCAGCCGGCGAAGACAGGATCGGTGGAATCCTTGCCGAGGGGGTGGATCGCGGTGATGCTCGTCCGAACGGGCCCGGAGCCCACCTCCAGGGCGCCGTCACCCTTGATCAGGGGACGTGGCCGACTTCGACACCCGCGACGTCAGTGATCGCGTTCAACGGGCCAGGAGTGCCCTCGAACGGAATGCCGAGATCTCTCGCCCGGGTGGTCTCGGCGGTGGCCGGGGCGACACCACTCATGAGCAGAGCGGTCAAGAGTGCAATGGCGGCGTGGCGACTCTGGAGTATGGAGCTTCCTATCCTTTCTCTCGCGGAGCATCCTCAGGCGGCAGTTGGCGATCGAACACCGCGGCAAAGTGACGAGCGAAGCTGTCCATCACGTCGTCGAGTGGGATGGTTCGGCCGAGGAACTTCTCGAGGCTCGTGACGCCCTTGTCCTGGATGCCGCAGGGGACGATGAGGTCGAACCCTGCGAGGTCGGTCGAGACGTTGAGGGCGAAGCCGTGGGAGGTGACCCAGCGGGAGATCCGGACGCCGATGGCGCCGATCTTGTCTTCGCCCACCCACGCGCCGGTCAGGCCTGGGACCTGGCTGGCCTGCACGTCGAAGTCGGCGCAGGTCCGGATCATGACGTCCTCGAGGTCGCGGACGTAGCGGTGGACGTCGCGGCGGTCGGGAGAGAGGTCGATGATCGGGTAGCCCACGACCTGGCCGGGGCCGTGGAAGGTGACGTCGCCGCCGCGACCGATTTCGAAGACATCGAAGCCTTTCTGACGCAGGGTTTCTTCGGAGAGGCGGAGGTTCTGGGGCTGGGCATTGCGGCCCAGGGTGAAGACGGGGTCGTGCTCGAGGAGGAGCAGGGTGTCGGGGATCGAGGCCGATTTGCGCTCGGTGACGAGGCTCGCCTGGAGGTCCAGCCCATCGGCGTAGCGGATGCGGCCGAGGCGTTGGACGGCCAGGGGACGCATCACTCGGCTCGGGCGCGGCGCGGGGCCTGCACGGACGCGGCCAAGGGGACGCGGAGGCCACAGCGACCGTTCATGTGGCGAAAGGGACCGTTCATTGGCTCAAAAGGCCCGTTCGTTGGGCGAGAAGGACCGTCTGTGGGCGGGGGGCTGCTGAAGACACGGTCGTGGTAAGGCCCGTGGGCTGTGGCTGGCCGCCGGAGCAAAGGACCGTCATTCAGAGGGCTTCCATTCGTTGGGCGGGCCCGAAGAATCTGTCGGTATCGGCTATAGACAGATTCCTCGCCCGAGCCTCCGAGTGGGCGGGCTCGGAATGACTGTGTTCTTCGCCAAGGGCACGTCGTGCAACAACGGATTCCTCGCCCGGATTCCGACGCTGCGGGCGAGGAATTATAAGGCCGCGTCGTCGAACTCCTGGAGGCTCTTCTTGATCTGGGCCATGAAGCGGTCGGCGTCGGAGCCGTCGACGATGCGGTGGTCGAAGGTGAGGGCGAAGTAGGCCATGGTTCGGATGGCGATGGCGTCGTCGCGGACGACGGGACGCTTTTCGATGGCGCCGGTGCCGAGGATGGCCACCTGGGGCTGGTTGATGATCGGGGTGCCGAAGAGGCTTCCGAAGACGCCCGGGTTGGTGAGGGTGAAGGTCCCGCCCTGGACCTCGTCGACACGGAGCTTCTTGGCCCGGGCCCGGTCGGCGATGTCGTTCACCGCACGGGCGAGGCCCAGGAGGTTCTTCTCGTCGGCTCGGTGGATGACGGGGACGATGAGGCCCCAGTCGAGGGCCACGGCCACGCCGAGGTTGATGTCCTTGTGGTAGGCGATGTTGTCCCCGTCCACACGGGCGTTCAGGATGGGGAAGCTCTTGAGAGCGTCGACCACGGCCTTGAGAACGAAGGGCAGGTAGGTGAGGCGCACGCCGCTCGTCTGCTCCCAGGACTGGCGGTGCTTCTTTCGGAGCTCGTCGACACGTGTCATGTCGATCTCGAAGACTGTCGAGACGTGCGCCGAGGTCCGCTTCGAGAGGATCATGTGCTCGGCGGTCTTCTTGCGGATCGGCGACATCGGGACGAGCTCGACACGCCCGCCTTGAAGCGGCGGGGACGCACCCGCCGCCGGCGGGAGTGGAGCGGTCGCTGGAGGGGGTGGGGGGCTCGAAGTGGCTGGCGGGGAGGCCTGGCGGTCGATGTGCTCGAGGATGTCCTGCTTGGTCACTCGCCCGCCGATCCCGGTTCCGGCGACGCTGCTGATGTCGACGTTGTGCTCGGCGGCGATCTTGCGCACGACCGGGGAGGAACGGGACTGGCGCAACTCCTCCGCCGTCATCTCCCTGGGGGGCTCCGGGGAGCGCCGGGGGACCGCTCGGGGTCGGTTGTCCTCGATCTGATAGCTAGCCGGCGGGAGGGATCTCGGCGAGGACGGGGGCTCGGGGGCCGGGACCGGGCGCGCGAGTTCGACGGGAAGGGGTTGCTGGACGGGAGCGGGCGGCTCGGCGGGGGCCGCCGCCCTGGTTTCCGCCTGGGCCGGGACGGCGTCGGCTGCCGCGGGTTCGGCGCTCGTGGAGGCGCTGCCGGCCTCCTCGATGAGCGCCACCACGGTGTTGACTTCGACGGTGGTCCCCGGGGGGACGCGGATCTCACGCAACACGCCGGCGGCGGGGGACGGGATCTCGGCGTCGACCTTGTCCGTCGAGATCTCGAAGAGCGGCTCGTCGCGCTCGATCGTGTCGCCCACGGCCTTCAGCCACTTGGTGACGGTGCCCTCGGCGATCGATTCCCCCATCTGGGGCATGATGACGTCGGCCATGCTCTACCTCACCGGGTAAACGCGCCTCACGCGTCGATCGCGTGTCCGTAGACGGCCTCCGCCGCCTGCATCATCGCCTCGGGTAGTGTCGGGTGCGGGTGCACGGTTCGGAAGATCTCTTCGGTCGTGGCCTCGAGACGGAGCGCGATGCAGGCCTCGGAGATGAGATCGGTGGCGTGGGGTCCGACGACGTGGATGCCCAGGACCTCGTCGTACTTGGCTTCCGAGACCACCTTCACGAGACCCTCGGGGTGGCCGATGATGCGGGGCTTGGCCAGGTTGCCGAAGTTGAAGCGGCCGACGCGGACGTCGTAGCCGCGCTTCTTCGCCTCGGCCTCGGTCAGGCCCACTCCGGCGGTCTCCGGCCGGCAATAGGTGGCGGAGGGGACGCGGTCGTAGTTCAGCAGCTCGGTGGACTTGCCCGCCAGCCTCTCGACGACACCGATGCCTTCCGCCGAGGCCACGTGGGCCAGCTGGGGGTGGGGCCGGTCCGGCAGGGCCACCAGGTCGCCAATGGCGTAGATCCCCGCCTCCGCCGTGGCCATGGTCTCATCGACCATCACGTGACCGCGGTCCATCTTGACCCCGGTGGACTCGAGGTTGAGCCCGTCGGTGACCGGCCCGCGGCCTACCGCGAGGAGCAGACAATCGGCGCTTGCGGTGTGGGCCTCGCCATCCGCGGTCTGGAAGCCCACCTCGACACCGCCCGCCGTCTTGAACACGGCCTCGGTCTTCGCCCCGATGTGGATGGTCATCTGCCTCTCGAGGACCTTGTGGGCCTCCGCCGAGATCTCCTCGTCGTCGAGGGGCAGGATCCGGGGGAGCATCTCGATGACGATCACGGTGGTCCCGAAGCGGGCAAACATCGACGCGAACTCCATCCCCACCGCGCCCGCACCGATCACGATGAGGCTCTTCGGGAGCTCCTTGATCTGCAGGATGTCGTCCGAGGTCAGGATGGCCTTGCCGTCGGGTGTCATCCCCGGAAGGGCCCTGGGCTTCGAGCCGGTGGCGAGGATCACGTTCTTCGTCTGGACGCTCGTCTCGCCGGACTCGCTGTCCACGACGACCGTCTTTGGCCCGTCCAGCCGGCCGTGCCCCTTGAAGAGGGTGATCTTGTTCTTCTTGAAGAGGTAGCTCTCGATGCCCTTGCTGAGCCGCTTGACGATGCGGTCCTTCCGCGACATCGCCTTCTCGAAATCGAGCTCGACGCCCTCGGCCCGGATCCCGAACTCCCTGGCCCGCTGCATGTCCTCGAGGAGATCGGCGGTGTGCAGGAGCGCCTTGGTGGGGATGCAGCCCCTCTGCAGGCATGTGCCCCCGGTCCCGGCGGGGTCGCGCTCGACGACCGCCGCCTTCAGGCCCAGCTGGGCGGCACGGATGGCGGCGACGTAGCCGCCCGGTCCGCTCCCGATCACCGTCACGTCGAAGATCTCGGCGTTGGCCAAAGGCTCCCTCCACGACGCCGTACCCGCCTGCGGCAGGTGGGCGACCAGCCACGCTACCAGAGGCGCCGAGCACCCGCAAGGTCGCTCCCCGCGCCCGTCTGCTACCATTGCGGGCCCATGTCGGAGCCCGTCTTCATCGTGGTCTCCATCCTGTTCCTCCTCCTGGGGAACGGTTTCTTCTCCGGGAGCGAGATCGCGATCATCACCGCCCGCCGGAGCCGCATCGAGGCCCTCATAGAGGAGGGCAGCCGCGCAGCGAACCGGGTGAAGGGGCTGCAGGATCAGATGGACCAGTTCCTGGCCACCGTGCAGATCGGGGTCACGGTGATGGGAACCCTGGCCGGCATCCTCGGCGGCGTTCTCGCCACGCGCTACATTGCGCCCGAGCTCTCCGGGTTCGCGCTGTCGCGGTGGGTTCCGGCGGCGCTCCTGGCGAGCGTGCTCGTCGGGGTCTTCATCGTGTACGTGGGGCTGGTGATCGGAGAGCTCGTCCCAAAGGCTCTGGCGCTGCGCTACACCGAGACGTTTGCCCTCATCGTGTCCGGCCCGTTGCGACTCATGGCCCGTGCCTCCCGTTGGATGGTGGTCTTCCTCACGGCCTCGACGCGGTTCGTGCTCCGGGTGTTCGGCGTCCGCTGGAGAGGGCCCCGCTCCTTCGTCTCGGAGGAGGAGATCAAGCACCTCGCCAGGAAGGGGCGCCAGCAGGGCGTGCTCAGCCAGACGGAGATGGAGATCATCCACGGGGTCTTCGACCTGACGGACACCCCGGTACGGAAGGTGATGGTCTCGCGGCCCAAGATCTTCGGTCTCGATGCGGACACCCCAGCCGCGGAGGTGGGGCGCCTCATCGTGGAGAGCGGTTTCTCGCGGATCCCCGTCTACGAGAACTCCATCGACAGCATCAGCGGCCTGGTGTACGTCAAGGACGTGCTTCGGGTTCTCGAGCGGGGCGAGCCCATCCTCATCCGCCGGCTCCTGCATCCTGTCCACTTCGTGCCCGAGACGAAGAAGGTGGGAGCGCTCCTGAAGGAGCTGCAGAAAAGGCGCACCCACATGGCGGTGGTGATCGACGAGCACGGCTCGGTGAGCGGGCTGGTGACCCTCGAAGACATCCTCGAGGAGATCGTGGGTGAGATCCGCGACGAGTACGACTGGGAGGAGCGGTCTGTCGAGCGGCTGCGCGACGGATCGCTCATCGTCGAGGGGACGGTCGCGGCCTCCGAGCTCCGTGAAGACTACGAGGTTCCGCTTCCCGAGTCGACGGAGTTCGAGACCGTGGCGGGCTTCATGCTCGACCGCCTGGGCTCGGTGCCCAAGGGTGGCGAGGTCGTGACCATGGGCGACTGGCGGTTGACGGTCGTCGACGTGGAGCGCAACCGGGTCAGCAAGGTCAAGGTGGAGCGGACGGAGAAGCCGGCCGGGGCCCAGCCCGAATAATTTGTCGGTAGGACCCAAAAAGAAAGCCCCTGGGTGGAGAATGGCTTTGGATAAAGGCCGGACCCCACAAACACAGGAGCTTTCAGATGCCCGACGGTAGCACACAGTGTTGGCTG
>CAUZDW010000043.1:0-33060 GCA_963578825.1 Vicinamibacteria bacterium | reverse complement strand
GGCGACTACTTGCCCCACTGAGGGGCTCTTGATTCTTGGAAGACCCGAGTTTCTCTCAGGACGGCCAAGGAGTCGCCGCTACAAATCGATTTTCAACAGGCTACGGGACAACCCCTTCCTTCAGCTCAGCCCTCCCAAGGGTCAATTGATGTCCCCACTGCAACGACGGAGTCTCCCGTATCCATCGGTGTCTACCCACCCGCCCTTGCATGCGAAATCAACACTTCCAGTCACATAGATCTCGTCTCCGCTGTCCGTGTAGGCATACCCTTCCACATCAAATGACCCGGTGACCTTGCTAACGTCGATATCACTGGAGGCGTACATCGCTCCTCCCGACAGCACGACACCTATCACCACCCCCAACATGAACCCCTTTATTCGTCACTTCCTTCCTCCGCAACTGTGTCCTCGCTCGCGGCGGGCAGAACGCTCATTCCTGCTTCTGCCGAACGTTAAAGGAGGCCATTATCAGTTCTCCTTTTCGAGCTTCTCTTCGATCTTCTCAACTCGATTTGCGAGGTTCACAAGAATCTGACTTGCGTCTGCCTCGGCCTTGCCAGCGAACCCGATCAATGGTGTCTTGAGTGACCCATGCGGAAACCCCATTCGTCGGTGACGAGGGGACTGCCCAGGAAGGTTACGGACAGGTCGGGTATGAGCTCGAACACGATCCGCCGGTCGAGACTCGGCCGGAGGATCTGCCCCATCCGGACAGTGCTCCCTGGCGACGGCGGAGCCGCGCGGGTCGTCGCCAGCAGGGCCCGCTCGTCTGTGCGGAAGGGAGCACCCGGAACACGACCTCGAGCAGCGCGAGGGTCGCGAGAATCGACGCGATCGCGAGAAGAAAGGAAGCGAGGTGTCTGTGTTGCCCCACGGCGAGCCAGGTTCGCGAGAGCCTAGCCGTCGTCTCCCTCCGTGGCAAGCGGCCCCCTGGTTTGCGCCGGGGGTGACGGGAACCGTACGATGGCGCCCTTGTTCGAGGTGAGGCAATGAGAGCGCGCGCGGATGTCGGCATCATCGGCGGTAGCGGCCTGTACGAGATGGAGGGACTGACCGATGTCAGGGAGCTGAAGGCGGACACTCCTTTCGGCTCCCCCTCCGACGACCTCATCCTGGGCACCCTGGAGGCTCAGAGCGTGGCTTTCCTGCCCCGCCATGGCCGCGGCCACCGCATCCTGCCCCACGAGCTGAACTACCGGGCGAACATCTACGCAATGAAACAGATCGGTGTTCAGTGGATCCTGTCCGTCGCGGCGGTGGGCTCTCTCAAGGAAAAGTACGAGCCGCTCCACATGGTGATCCCCGACCAGCTCGTCGATCGCACCCAGAAGCGCCAGTCCACGTTTTTTGGTTGCGGCCTCGTGGCCCACATGGCTTTTGCCCATCCCTTCTGCTCGAACCTCTCCAGCGTGATGGCCGAGGCCTGCGCGGAGGCCGGAGCGACGCACCACGAGGGGGGCACCTACGTGTGCATCGAGGGCCCGCAGTTCTCGACCCGAGCCGAGTCGGAGCTTTACCGCTCGTGGGGCATGGACATCATCGGGATGACCAACTTGCAGGAGGCCCGGCTCGCCCGGGAGGCGGAGATCTGTTACGCCACGTTGGCCATGGTCACCGACTACGACTGCTGGCATCCCGATCACGATTCGGTCACCGCCGAGCAGATCATCGCAAACCTGGGCAAGAACGCCGGAACGGCCCGGGCCGTGTTGCGCGAGGCGCTCCGCCGTCTTCCCGTGCCCCGTGACTGCCAGTGCGAGAGCGCCCTCGAGGGCGCTCTCGTCACCCCTGAAGACCTGGTCCCGGCGGGCGTCAAGCGGGATCTGGCACCGATCATCGGTCGGTACATGAAGCAGGAGTAGAAGAACGAATGTCCATTCTCGTGGTCGGCAGCGTCGCCTATGACACCGTGGAAACGCCCTTCGGGACGGCGGAGCGCGTGCTCGGAGGAAGCGCCTCGTTCTTCTCCGTGGCCGCGTCGTTCTTCAGCCCCGTCAACCTCGTCGCCGTCGTCGGCGACGACTTTGGTGACGAGCAGCTCGCGGCGTTCCGGAACAGGACGATCGACCTCGAAGGGCTCGAGCGGACGGCCGGTGAGACGTTTCACTGGCAGGGCAAGTACTCGCTGGACTTGAACTCGCGCGACACCATTCGCACGGACCTCAATGTCTTCGAGCAGTTCAAGCCCAAGATCCCCGACTCGTACCGCAGCTCGGAGACCGTCTTCCTGGGCAACATCGACCCCGTTCTGCAGAGCCAGGTCCTGGGCCAGGTCGAGAATCCGAAGCTGGTGGCCTGCGACACCATGAACTTCTGGATCGACGGCAAGCCGAAGGAGCTCCGTGAAACCCTGCGAAACGTCCACGTCCTTCTGATCAACGACGCCGAGACCCGGGAGCTGTCCGGTGAGTGGAACCTCGTCAAGGCCGCCCGCGCGGTCCGCGAGATGGGCCCCCGGACCCTCGTCGTCAAGAAGGGCGAGCATGGTGTCATGATATTCACCGGGGAGGGCACCTTCGCCGCCCCGGCGTTTCCCCTGGAGAACGTGTTCGACCCCACTGGCGCCGGCGACACGTTCGCCGGTGGTTTCCTCGGCTACCTGGCGAGCACCTCGGAGCAGGGAGACGCCGCCCTCCGTCGGGCCATCGTCATGGGCAGCGCCCTCGCCTCGTTCTGCTGCGAGGCCTTCAGCCTCGACCGCCTCCTGACCCTCACCCGCCCGGAGATCGAAGAGCGCTACCGCCAGTTCCAGGACCTCACCCGCTTCGAGAGCCTGTAGCCCCTCACAGCCCCAGCCGCCGGGCGCTCAGCGAGTCGCTGGCGGCTCCAGAATGGTGTTGACGATGGTGAGGAGCTTGTTCGCTGTGAAGGGCTTGTTGAGGTACATGATGGCGCCGGACTCGAAGCCTTCCGCCAGGGCCTCGCCGCCGCCCTTGGCGGTCAGGAAGATGACCGGGATCTCCTTGGTCCGGGGCTCCTCCTTGATACGACGGCAGACGGTGAACCCGTCGATCTCCGGCATCATCACGTCCAGGAGAACGAGGCCGAAGTCCTCCTCACCCAGGAGCTTCAGGGCCTCGGTCCCACCGGTCGCCGTGGTGACGATGAACCCCTTCTGCTCGAGGATCGTGCGCTCGAGGCTCAGGATGTTCTCGTCGTCGTCTACCACAAGGATGCGCTTGGCCATCGACCCCTCCCTGGGGGAACGCTCGAAGCAGTGCGCCGGATTCTAGCCCCGATCGGACAGCGGATAAAGCCCCCGGGGGCGGAGTCGGGTCAGGCTCGTCATCGTCAAGGAAGCACGATCTGCCCGCACATGCCCCGGCGACGCAGGCCCGCACCCGACCCGAGCCGTAGGCGAAGACGAGGTACTGATTGTCAGGGTGATTCTCACAGGACGTGCCGCCCATCTCTCCTCTGCACCCCTGCCCCCCGGCCGACCATGTGGGTCCGACCCGGCCGGTGTCTGAGGCGAAGCCCACCCGGAGGGCCTCGCACGCCGCGCGCTCCGGGTGGCCTGGCGGCCGTACGGCGCAGAACGAGCGGCCGTCGGTGTAGCCGATCTGTGCGCAGTAGACGCCGTTCGGACCGACCAGCGGCGTGGCGTCCAGAACGACGCGGGAGGGTCGGGTGGAAAGAACCTTCACGTTCACCCGACTGATCTGCGGCGGCACGGATCGTTGCAGGACCCGGAGGTGTCCTGGCCGGCCCGGCCCCCTTCGCTCGCCTCGTCGTCGTCTCCCTCGGCCGGCAGCGGCGTGGCTTCGGCGGGCACCGGGGAGGGTGTCGGCGGGACGGGGATCAGCGGCACGCCGGCCACCTCCTCCGGCGACTCCGACTGTGTGGGCAGCTCCTCTTGAATGGCCTCGCAGGCTCCCGCTGCAAACGCGAAGGGTCCAGGCGCTCGGACCCCGCAGGCGCACCTTGACGTTCACCCTCGCGATCTCGGGTGGTGTAGGTGAGCCGCAGCCGCTGCTCCCCGGAGGAGGCTGCGAGGGGTCGGGTGTGGGGTCCTCCGAAGAATCGTCGTCGTCCGCTGGGTCCGGTGTGGGCGCCGACGAGGGGCTGCCCAGGATCGGCGTAGGCGTGGGTTGGGGATTCGCCCCTCCCACCGGTGGGGCCGGAGCCGGTGCGCCGGGGCGCGGATTCTCCGGGATCGGGTCCGGCCCCGAGCTGTCGGGCAGCTTGCCACAACCCCAGCCCACAGCGCCAACAGCCAGCAACACCAACAGGACCGCTCGCCGACCTCACCTGCTCAGGCTCACACAGGCCCCGTGGATCGTCAAGCCGCTCCCGACGTCACTTGACCTTGACAGAGCCACAGACCTCGTTCTTGGCGCAAGCCGCGTACTCCCCCGCCTTGTAGGCCCAGAGCAGATGCTGGTTGCTCGGGTGATTTTTGCAGGCGACACCGTCACAGAGCTCGCCGTCGCGTTCCCAGGTCGGCCCTGTTCGCCCGGTGTCCCGTGCGCGTCCGACCGCATAGGCCTCGCACGCCTCTCTCTCCGGGTGGCCCTCCGGGCGAACGGGGCAGCGGGACCGCCCGTCGGTGAAGCCGATCTCGCGGCAATACTCGGCGCCGGCGACGAGGGCTGTGGAGTCGAGGGTCCACTTGTTGGCGCCCGTGAGATGGATCTTCGCCTTCACCTTCTGGATGTCGGGCGGATAGGGTCGGCCACACTCTCCCGTGTCTCCCGGGGGGGGTGGCTCGGGCGCGGGAGGGGCAGGAGGCGGGTTCGGGGCGGGAGGCGGAGGCGTTCCCGGGGTCGGCGTGGGGGCAGGCGCGCCCGTCACGGTCAGGGCCGGGATCGCGACCGTGAGAACGCCGGAGGCCGGTGCCTGGGTGTCGGTGGGCTGCGTGGGCAGCTCCTCCGTAATCGTGTGACAGCCGCCGAGCAGGGCTCCTGCGACCACGACCGCAACGAGTGTAGTATTCCGCATCACGATCCTCTAGCTAGAATTCACCTGACACGATTTCATATAACTGCTTTTCAAGTCAATATTTTTCTATCCCTGAAAGAGATCGGCCACCAGAGCGGCGGCCCGATCTGACGCCCCGGACGAGCCGAGTCGGTGGCGGATGCCCGCCAGCTCGGAACGCAAGGCCGCTCGAGCCTCGGGATCGTCGAGCAGGGCCAGAGCGCTCGTAGCAACGGTCTCGGGCGTGAAATCGGTCTGGATCAGCTCCTCGACGACGCGGCGCCCGACGATCAGGTTCGCCATGGCGTAGTGAGGCACGCGCACGAACGGCCGCCCGAGTGTGTAGGTGAGGCGAGACAGCCGGTAGACGACGACCATTGGCATCTCGAGAAGCGCCGCTTCCACCGTGGCAGTGCCCGAAGCCACGAGCCCCAGAGTGGCGGCGCTCATCAGCGCGTGCGTCTTCTCTGTCAGTGTCACCGGGAGTCCTGCCAGAGCGGCCGCAAAGATGCCCCGGTCCAGCCCGGCAGCGACGGCCAGGGCGAACTGCAACTCGGGCCGTCGCGCCGCGAGGAGGCGGACGGCACCGGCAAGAGGACCGATATTGTGTCGCACCTCCTGCGGGCGGCTTCCGGGCAGAAGAGCGATCAGCGGGCGCGACGGATCGAGGCCTGCCCCAATGAGAAATGCGGCCGGGTCGTTCGCCCGCTGCACCAGATCGACGAGGGGGTGACCCACGAACGTCACCGGGACACCCGCTTCCCGATAGACAGCCTCCTCGAACGGGAAGATCACCATCATGTGCGACACCGTCTCCCGTATCGTCCGCAGCCTGCCGCGCCGCCACGCCCAGATCTGGGGCGAGACGTAGTAGACGACGGACACGCCGCGCGCCTTCAGCGCTCGTGCCAGTCGCAGGTTGAACCCGGCGTAGTCGACCAGAAGGGCCAGCGAGGGCCGCGCCCGATCCACCTCCTGGAGCAGACCACGAAACACCCGGCGCAACCGCCGCAGGTGCCGCAGCACCTCGAAGAGGCCCACGACGGCCAGATCCCGCACGTGAGCCTGCAGGTGGACGCCCTGGGCCTCGAGGCGCTCGCCAGCGATGCCGAACACCTCGACGTCAGACACGCGCTTGCGGAGATGGCGCACCAGCTCTCCCGCGTAGAGATCGCCGGAGAGCTCGCCGCACGAAACGAGCAGGCGCGGTCTGGACGCGGTGGACACGCTGGGGCAGTATAAGGCCCCTGGAAGGACGGGACGCTGCCAGTTGGGCAGCGATCGAGTGCACCCGTCGTAGCGGATTTGGGCACCAGGTGTCCAGGTTCACGGACGATTGCGTCGGGAACGGCTTCCTGGTGAGAGCAGAAAACTCAATGCCTTCAGTGAGTTGAGGGATCTTTGAGAATGCGGGGCCGCGGCACAGGCCTTGCATGTCAAAGCTCGCGGATGGACCAGGGGAACGGGAGGGCGTCATGAACGGACGGCACACACTGCTCTTGGCTGCCGGGTGCACCTTTCTCGCGACCGGAGCACTCAGCCAGCAGGACCGTGCGGTCCCGCGCTCCGGCGGTGGCTCCTCGGGGACGAGCGCCCGCTCGGCTTCCTCGGCTCGATCCGCCCCCTCGGCTCGATCGTCGGGAGCGAGCCCCAGCCGCCGAGGCAGCGGCGGCTGGGCGGCGTTCTCCCGCGCTCCCTCACGGAGCTTGACCACTGCAGAGCGCCGGCACCCCCGGGCCGGCACCGGCACGGGCTCACGCTACGGTGGCCGCTACCCGAGCCATCCCATCTACCCTGGCTACCCCGGCTGGGGCTGGGGTGGCTACGCGCCGGCCTACTGGAGCTATTGGTGGCCGTACCGCTCCTACGGCTATGGCTACGGCTACGGCTACGGCTACGGCGGGGGAGGATATGGCCCCGTGGGCCCCGGCGCCGTCTACTCCTACGCCGATGCCGATCGCGGGTCGATCCGCGTGCTCGTCGATCCGAGCGAGGCGCGCGTCTACGTCGACGGCTACTACGCAGGCGTCGTCGACGATTTCGACGGGCTGTTCCAGCGCCTTCACCTGGCACCGGGGCGACACGAGCTCTCCCTGAAGCTGACGGGATACAAGACCCACCGAGTGCGGTTCTACGTGGGCTCGGGTGCCACCCTCAAGCTCGACTACGAGCTGGAGGAGGGCACCGGCGAGACCTTCCAGGATCTGACAGGTGGGTTTCCGGCCCGGGAGGCTCGTCGCTCGTCGCTCTCTTTCGGAGAGACGCCCGGGGCGGAGCGCGAGGAGGAGGCTGCCGCCCAGGAGCTGCGGCTCCGGGTCAGTCCGGTCGACGCCTCGGTCTATGTCGATGGCGAGTTCCGGGGGACGGGTCGGGAGGCGGCGACCCTGGCCCTCACGCCAGGCCAGCACCGGATCGAGGTGGTTCGCCCGGGCTATCGGACCGAAGACCGGGAGGTCGAGGTCGGCGGGCGGACCCCGACCGAAATCACGATCGAGCTCGAGCGGCCCTGAGGGCGACTCTCCATTCTTTCTCGAAACGGCCCGTTGTGGGGACGTCCCTCCCCGCATAGAATGAGCCGTTTTCGACAAGAAAGGAGATCCTGTCCCATGCTCATCCGCCCGAGTGCCCTCGTTGCGCTGCTCACCCTGCTCGCTTCCGGGCCCGGCCTCGCCGTCGCCCTCGACAAGGACGACAAGAAGTGGCTCGACGAAGTCCGTCCCATCATGGTCCCGGACGAGGAGAAGATTTTCAAGGATCTGGAGAGCGACGCCGATCGCGACCAGTTCCGCCTCATCTTCTGGGCCAGGCGCGACCTGGACCTGACGACGCCCGAGAACGAATACCAGCTCGAGTACGAAGCCCTCCGGGAGAAAGCGGATCACGACTTCCGGGTGCCCGGCCGCAAGGGGTCCCAGACCGACTGTGGCCGGACTCTCATACTCTTCGGCGAGCCCGACGACTCCGAGGTCATGGTCGGCAGCGTCAGCGTCCTCTCTCGCGTCCCCGAGGTCTGGATCTATCGCAGCAAGGAGGGGGGGCCGACCTTCGAGGGTGGTGAGGCCAGGATCGCCTTCGACGGCAAGTGCCGAAACCAGGCCGGGATTCGAGCCGTTCTCGACCAGAGGGCCGCGGACAAGATCGTCCAGCCCCTGCTCACGTACAAGACCGGCGAGGACGGGCGTCTCGTCTCCGTCGAGGATCAGCTTCCCAAGGACTCGCCCGCACGGGCGCTCCTCAATGCTCCTCGGCAGGACTTCGAGATCACCGTCGACACCCGTTTCATGCGCGTGCCGGACGATATGACGGGTGTCATCGGCGTCCTTCACGGGACGGCGTCGAACCTGCCCGTCGAGACCCGCGACGGCCAGAAGGTCGCCGTCGTCGTCGTGGCCACCTCGGCGCTCGACGAGGAGGGAGTCGAGGTGTCGTGGACGGAGCAGCTGGTCCGAGCCGACGTGCAGCCGGACGGCTCCTTCGTGGCCGCGTACGGCACCTCCCTCGCTCCTGGGAAATACACGCTCAAGGTCGCAGCCGTCATCGGGGAGGAAGAGACTCCCCCGGGTGCCCTGGTCACCGAGGAGATCGAGGTGCCGGACTACTTCGCGGTCGAGATGACCCCGGACGGTGGCACGACGAAGCTCCCGTCGGTCGCCTCGATCCTCTTCGTCCGCGACATCGAGGAGGTTCCCGGAAACGCTGAGCCGGACCCGGAGCATCCCTACGCGGCGTACCGGCTCGGGCAGACCCAGCTCATCCCTCACAAGAGCCGTGAGCTGGAGAAGAGCGACAGCGTGGTCTTCTTCTACCTGATCTACGACCTGGGCGTGGACCCGTCCAACCAGAAGGCGGATTCCACCGTGGCTTTCAGCATCCTGAAGAACGGGCGGACCCCGGTCGCCCAGGCTCCCAAGGTGCCGATCAACACCCCCGTGATGGCTGACGCCGTGGGCCCTGTCTTCATGGCAACCTACGGGCCGGGATCCTACGTCGTGCAGCTCAAGGTCACCGACAACATCAGCGGGAAGGTCGTGGTGCAGAGGGAAGATTTCACGATCCTGGACCCGGAGAGCTCCGCGCCGTGAATAAGGCGGAGCTCGTTGCGCGCGTGGCGCGGGACACCGGCCTCACCAAGGCCGACGTGCTGCGGGTGCTCGACGGGACCCTCGACGTGATCGGGCGGACGCTCCGCAAGGGCGACAGGGTGAAGCTCGTGGGTTTCGGCGTCTTCCACGTGGGTCGTCACCGGGCGCGCTCCGGTCACAACCCGCGGACCCACGAGCCCATGCGGATCTCGGCCCGACGACTGCCCAAGTTCACTGCGGGCAAGGACCTGAGGAAGCTGATCCGGCCAGGGGGGACGAAAAACTAGGCGCTAGGCCGCGGCCTTGTGCTCCGTCTGCTCGCTCAGGACCTCGATGGCCTTTTCGAGGATCCGGTCGGGGTGCTCCGCTTCGGGCGCCTCCGCATCCGCCGTGCCGTCCAGCGGATCTGCTGGGGCCACCGGCACGGACGGCTCGAGGCCGGTCCCGTGGATCGAGATGCCGGACGGGGACATGTACTTGGCCACGGTGAGCACCAGGCCGCCTTCGGGCAGGGGAACGAGGCTCGAGCTCGCCGCCCGCCCGAACGTGTGCTCGCCCACCAGGGGCGTCTCGGCCGTGTCGGCCAGCGCCGCGGCAACGATCTCGCCCGGGCCCGAGGTGCCCGAGCCGATCAGGACCACGAGTGGCCCGTCCCAGGCCGAACCGGCGGGATCGGCCTTGAGGAGAGCCTCCTCGACCCGGCGGCCCACCCGCTTTGCCACCAGGCCCCCGTTCATGAACAGTTCCGCCACCGCCGTGCCGTCGGCGGGGTCTCCCCATGCGGCGTCGCGCAGGTCGAGGATCATCCGGGTCGCCCCGTCCCTCTTCAGCACGTCGAGCTGCGTCCGTAGCGCGTCACCCGTGTCGCCGTCGACGTCGGAGACCCTCACGTATCCCGTGGCCTCGTCGAGCATGCGGCCCTCGGGGGCCGCGGGCACGATGCGCTCCCGAGTGATGGACACGTCGAAAGGGTCCGTGCCGGCCCGGAGGATGGTCAGTGCGACGCTCGAGCCCGGGGCTCCACGGAGGCGCTGCTGCCCGATCACGGCGGGCACCGGCCGAGTATGCCGGCCGTCGATGGACTTGACCAGGTCGCCGGTGCGCAGCCCCGCTTCCGCCGCCGGCGATCCCGGTCGGGCCGCGACGACCATCAGGAAGCCGAAGCGCCGGGTCAGGACCAGGCCCACGTCCGCGTCCTGCCCGTCCTCCGGCTTCTGGTATCGAGCGAACTGCTCCGCGTCGAGGTACGCGCTGTCCCCGTCGAGGGCGTCGGTCATGCCGAGCCTCGCGCCGGCCATCGCCCTCTCGACGTTGACGGGCTCGACGTATTGATCCAGGACCAGGCGGATGACCTCGTTGAAGATGGACAGCTGCCCGTAGCTCGTGTCTCCGAGAACCCGCGTGAGGAGCGATCCCACCACGACGTAGCTGATGAGGCCGGTGGACGCGAGGGCGACGAGAAGACGGGCGCGGGGACTCATGAATCGAGGATATCAGGGGCGTCCCAGCCAGTCGAGGGGGTCCTCCGGACGTCCTCGATGGCGCATCTCGAAGTAGACTCCTGGGCTCTCCAGGCCTCCCTGGCCGGAGAGGCCCACCACGGCGCCGCCGGCGACGGCCTGTCCCACCGTCACCGAGAGCTCGGCCAGGTGCGCGTAGAGCGAGTGGTGCTTGCCGCCATGGTCGATCACCACCATGAGGCCGTACCCCCGGAAGCGCTCGGCGAACACCACTGTCCCCTCGTGAACCGCCCGCACCTCCACATCCACGGGCGAGGCGATCTCGATCCCGTTGTGGGCGGTGTAGGTGTTGAAGCGCCGGTGCTTGCGACGGCCGAAGCCGGAGCGAACCGGCCCCGGCACCGGCCAGGGAAGGCTGCCCTTGAACGCCGCCACCGGGATGGCGACCGCACCCTCGCCCAGGCCGTCCAGGAGCTGGCCCAGCCGCAGCTCGGCTTCCGCCAGCTCCGCCACGTAGGCGGCGTGGGTCTCCTTTTGCTGGACGATCGACGTCAGCAGATCCGTCTTCCGTTTCCGCTGGGCGTCGAGACGGCGTCGGCCGGCCGCCAGACGCTCTCGGAGCGCGATCGACTCGGCGGTGCGTCTCTCGAGCTCCGCCTTTTCGTCGTTGAGCGTGGCCAGGTCGACGCGAAAGGTCGCGACCCGCTCCCGGTCTCGACGGGCGAGTGTCGTGACGAAGCGGTAGCCACGGAAGAAATCCGAGGGGCGGTCCACCGAAAGCAGCAGCCTCATGTAGCTCAGCTCACCGAGCTTGTAGAGTGCCCGGGCGTGGGCCGCCAGCGCGGGCCGGGCGGCAGCCAGGCGGGCGTCGAGCTCCCGCACGCTCTCCACGGCGGCATCGAGCTCCGCCTGTGTGCGACGCAGCGTGAGGCGGGTCTCTCGCAGCTCCTCGGTGCGCAATCGCAGCTCCACCTCCAGCTGCTCGACCTCGCCGAGCAGGCTCTTCTCCTCTCCCCGCAGACGCTTGAGCTCCTGCTCGAGGGCGGCCCGTCTCTCCTGGACCTGACGGAGCCGCTCTTCGTCCGACGTGACGGCCGCGGGCGGGTCCTGCGCCACCACGGCTGCGGTGCCGAGCACGAGCAAGAGGATGGAAAGTGCAGTCTTCACGTCGCTGCGGGGCCCTCGGAGCGGGGACGCCAGTGCGAGCCCGGCCGTACGAGGGCGGGAGGAGGGAGCGCCGACGAAAGTGCGAGCTTTTTCAAGCCGATGGCTTCATTGTAGCTGAGTGCGAGCCGCGGACTCGAAAGGACGACCGCCCTCTTCGGGCTAGAATGCTTGTTCTCATGGCCCGCCCTTCCTCGACTCTGTGTCCCTCGTGCGGCCAGCTCGTGGGCGTGAAGGACGAGCAGTGCCTCAACTGCGGCCGGCGCAACCCCGGCATGTGGGGGTTAGGTCACCTGCTGCGCGGCGCGCGGGACGACGCGGCCTTCGCCCAGCTGGTCATGTGGGTGTGTGGGGCCCTCTATCTCGCGAGCCTCGCCGTCGACCTCGAAGGGGTTCGCTCCGGGGGGATGCTGTCGTTCCTCTCGCCGAGCATCGAGAGCCTGTTCATGTTCGGCGCGAGCGGGGCCGTTCCGGTCTTCGGGTTCGGCCGCTGGTGGACCGTCCTGAGCGCCGCATGGCTGCACGGCGGCGTCCTGCACATCCTGTTCAACATGTACTGGGTGCGGAACCTGGCGCTCCCGACGGCCCATCTGTACGGCGCTGGTCGGGCGGTGATCATCTACACGGTCTCCGGCGTGACTGGCTTCGTCGCCTCCAGCGCCGCCGGGGCCCTTCCGTTTCTGCCGTCGTTCCTCCGGGGGGCGGGCTTCACGGTGGGAGCGTCGGCTCCCATCCTCGGCCTGCTCGGCGCGCTGCTCTACTATGGCCGCCGCAGTGGCAGCAGCCAGGTCACGCAGCAGGCGAAGAGCCTGGCCCTCTTTCTGCTGATACTCGGGTTCATCATGCCCGGGGTCGACAACTGGGCTCACCTCGGGGGGCTCGGCGGTGGCTACCTCGTGGCGAAGTGGCTGGATCCGTTGAAGCCGGAGCACGGGAATCACCTGCTCGTGGCTCTCGGGTGCCTGGTCGTTTCGTTCCTGGCGATCCTGGCTTCGGTCGTCGAGGGGCTCAAGATCCTGCGCTGAGCGGTCCGCGTCCGCCGCTCAGGGCTCGCCCTCGTCCTCCGAGAGCAGCCTTTGCGTCCGGGCCGCATCGGGACGCGGCGTCCGTCCCTGCGAGGCGACGCGGGTGAGCGGCGGCGCCGTGAGTGTGGACTCCTCAGGCAGCACCGGGACCGTTCCCATCTCGTCTCCCATCGGGATGAGCGT
Source organism: Vicinamibacteria bacterium (assembly GCA_963578825.1). Taxonomy (GTDB): domain Bacteria; phylum Acidobacteriota; class Vicinamibacteria; order Fen-336; family Fen-336; genus JAJDNS01. The sequence continues at coordinate 20,223 of CAUZDW010000043.1, read as the reverse complement.
CGGCTCGTGGCGGGGGGCGCCCGGGGTGTCTCCCGTGCGCAGTCCGAACAGGGAGCCGAGGTAGTGTTTGAGGGTGAGGTTCGTGGGTCCGTAGCCCTTGTCGTACAGGAAGTGCTCGCAGGCCTCACCCATGGCCGCGGCAGTGTCGAACCGCTCCGTGGGCTCCCGTCTCAGCGCCCGGGCGAGGATCTCGTCCACCGCCTCGGGCACGGCATCGTTGGTTGCGCGGGAGGAGGGGATCGGCCCTGACACCACGCGCTCGAGGGCGACGCTGGCGGTGTCGCCGGGAAAGAGCCGCTCGCCGGTGAGCACCTCGTAGAGCACGGTGCCGAGGGAGAAGATGTCGCTCTTGTGGTCCGCACGGCGCTCCTCGACCATCTCCGGCGCCATGTAGGCGGGCTTGCCCGCCAGGTAGCTCTCCCGCGCTCCGCTCCTGGCGGCGATCCCGAAGTCGATGAGCTTCACGGTGCCTTCGGAGGTCATCATGATGTTGCTTGGGCTGATGTCGCGATGCACGATGCGCGCCCGTTCGAACACGTATTGCAGGTCACGGCACACGCGGCTGGCGATGAAGACCGAGAGGTCGACGTCCGGGAGGTACCCGAGCGCCCGGTGCCGCTCGAGGTACTCGACCAAGGTCCACCCGTCGATGTACTCTAGGATGATGCACAGCTCGCCGCGGACCCTCTCGAAGTCGAAGATGCGGCCGATGTTCGCGTGATCCAGGAGCGCGTAACGGCGGGCCTCCTCCACGAACAGCCGAAGGTGCTCGGGCTCCGGCGTCTTGAGCTGCTTGATGACGATGGGGCGCTGAAAGCCAGCCTGGCCGATCAGAAGCCCTTTGTTCACCCAGCCCATGCCCCCGGCGCCCAGCTCCTTCAGGATCCGGTACTTGGCCTCGGCCATGGCGGTTGGCTCCTGTCCTGACGATCGAGCCGGCAGCATCTCAGAGGCTCCCGGAGGGTGTCAAGGTGGTCCCGGCGGGAGCGGCTATACTGCCCGGCGTGCGGTATCTGGGCCTCGACGTGGGGGACGTCCGCATCGGGGTGGCGCTCTCCGACGAGACCGCCACGCTGGCCTCGGGGCTGACCACCCTGGAGAGGGTCGGGCCTCGCAAGGACGTCAAAGCGGTGGCCGCCCTCGTGCGCGAGCACGGCGCCGGCGAGGTTGTCGTCGGGATCCCGTGGCGCCTCGACGGCAGCCTGGGCCCGCAGGGGGAGAAGGTGATGGTCTTCGTCCAGGCGCTGGAGCGGTTCTTGAAAGTCCCGGTCGTGACCTGGGACGAGCGGTTTACCACGGTTGCCGCCGCCGAGCTCCTCGCGGCGGCGGGAGTCCGCCGCCGGGACCGCAAGGCCCGCATCGACCGGGCGGCCGCCATCTTGATCCTTCAGGGATACATCGACGCCCGCCGGTCGGAGGCCCACGCCCGGGGGGAGGGGGCGTGACGCCGTGACGAAGACCAGTGGGTCGCCCGCCACCCGGGGGGGGCGCCGGCGCCGGCTCCTCCTGCTGGCGGCCGCCCTCGTCGCCGCCGGGTCCTGGGTCGCGTGGAAGCACGAGACCGAGGGCCTCAAGCTCGCGGCGGGTGCGCCCGTGGTGAAGCTCGTCGTGCCCCCCGGAGCCAGCGCCGAAGCCATCGGCCGCAAGCTGGCTGCGGAGGGCCTCGTGCGCCACCCGGTCGTCTTCCGCTTCCTCGTCCGCTCCCGGGAGCTTGGAGGCCAGCTGAAAGCCGGCGAGTATGCCCTCGAAGGCCCCCTCTCGCTGGAGGGAATCCTCACTCTGCTCGCCCGGGGAGACGTGGTCCGGAACGAGATCACCATCCCCGAGGGGCGCACATTGAAGGAGGCCGCCGCCCTCCTGGCGGCCCAGGGGATCGCCCCGGCGGGCTTCCTGGAGCTGGCCCGGGATCCGCGGCTCATCCGCGACCTGGACCCCGAGGCCGCCGACCTCGAGGGCTATCTGTTTCCCGACACGTATGAGATCCCGCTCACCGCTGATCCGGCGGCCGCCCTCGCGCGGCGCATGGTCCAGCGCTTTCGGGAGGTCATCGGCCCCGAGCAGCAGCGCATCGTGGCGAAGGAGCTCACCGTCCGCCAGGTCGTCATCCTCGCCTCGCTCGTGGAGCTCGAAACGGCCGCCACGGTGGAGCGCCCGCGGATCGCGGCGGTCTTCCTGAATCGACTGGAGAAGCGGATGCTCCTGCAGACCGACCCGACGATCATCTACGCTCTCAAGCGGGACGGGCGCTGGGACGGCAACATCCGGCGGCGGGACCTGGAGATGGACTCCCCGTACAACACGTACAGGCACGCTGGTCTGCCTCCTGGACCCATCGGCTCGCCCGGCCGGGAGGCCATCCAGGCGGTGCTGGACCCGGTGGAGACACGGGAGCTCTACTTCGTCAGCCGCAACGACGGGACGCACAAGTTCAGCGAGACTCTCGTCGAGCACAATCGTGCGGTCGACCGGTACCAGCGCCGCCGCCGGGGCAGCTGATTGGGCGTTCGGACGTACGACAACCCACAGGAGCCATGGCGCGGGCTGCCCGGACCGGGACCGGCGGAGACCGTCGTCGTGGCCGCTCTCGCCACGGTGCTGCTCCTCGCCAACGGGCGTCCTCTGGGTGAGCCACAGCTGTCGGGCCTTGCCGGCGCCCTCTTGAAAGCGGCGCTCGGCGTCGTCGGACTCATGCTGGAGCTGGACCCCGTGGGCCGGGCGTTGGTGGGAAAGGTCGGCTCGGCTCTGTGCGCCGGTGTCGCCGCGGGGGCTCTATTCGCCGCGGTGGCCCGACGCTGGACGCTCGCCGAGGCCCGTGTCGCCGGTCTGCTGCTGGCCCTCGGCACGAGCCTGGCCGCCGCGTCCCAGTCCTGGTCGGCCGAGGTGCCCGCCGCTGCCGCGGTCGCCGTCGCGCTCCTGCTGCTCAGCCGGGCCGAGGCCGAGGACGATCCGGCACCGGCCGCCCGGGGCCTGCTCCCGCTGGCCCTGGCAGTGGCCCTCGACCCGTCGACGAGCGCGCTGGCCGTGGTCTTGGCCACGATCACCCTCATCCGATGGCGACGAGCCGCCCTGCGTCTTCTCGTCTGGCTCGTGCCCTCGGTGCTCGTGGCGCTGACCGCCGTCGCCCTGGGCTCTTCACCCGAGGTGGGCTCGGGCGGCGGCGGGCTGGCGCTGCTGTTTTCGCCTGCCCGTGGGGCGTTCGTGTTTGCACCGGTCCTGCTCGTGGCCCTGGCGGGCCTCGTCGGCGTCCTGCGCCCGGCCCGTGGCCGGCAATGGGACCAGGAGCCCCGGGCCCGGTGGCTGCCCCTGGCCGGCGCGGCGGCGGCCCTCGCCCACATCGCCTTCGTCGTCGTCGCGGGAGACGAGCACACAGGTCCCTTCTGGGGACCCCGGGGCCTGGCCCCGGCCTGGCCTCCGCTCCTGCTTCTCCTGCCCGAAGGGCTGGCCCTGCTTCGCCTGGCGGGTGTGGTGATCGCTGCCCTGTCCGTGTCGGTGTAGGCGCTCGGAGCGTTCGCCTACGACGGACGATGGGATCGGCTCAACGGCGGGGAGACCTGGGACGTGACCCGGAGTCCCATCGTGTTTCAGCTCCGCGAGCGCGTGGTGCGACCGGCGATCCCTGCCGTCGAGAACCGGCATCTGGTCGTGCGTGAGCATCCGCTGGTCCTCGGCGGCCCCAGCGGCTCCCTCATCTCCTTCTCCGCTGACGGCTTGACGGTCACCGGTGCGGACGCGACTCTCGGCGACGTGTTGCTCGAGGGCGGGGCCCGGGTCGAGGCCCGGGTCGAGGCCGAGCGCCTCGAGCTGCGGTCCGTGGACGACGCGCTCTTCTTCCGCGTCCGCCAGGCGGCGCGCCTCAGACGTCTCGAGCTGCGGATCGACGGACGAGGCCCCGGAACACTCGGGGTCGGGGAGACGACCTTCTGGACATCCGGGCGGTGGACCGAGCACCGGGTGGGGCGCGCCTTCCGCCTGCGTGTGCCCTACGCGTACCCCGAGTCCGGCGGAGGCGACATCCGAATAGCGCTAGTGTTCGGGGAGATCGAGATCACCCGCGTGGCCCTGGTCCCGCCCGGTGAGCCGGAGGACGTCATCCGGCTTCGGTAGCCAGCCAGCATCAATCCCGCGGTGGCACATTCGATTCGCCCCACCGGAGCTTGGTGCGGAGGACCTCGAAGTAGTCCCGGCCACGGGCGGAGACCAGATTGAGATGCATCGGGCTGCCTGTCACAATGGCCCCGTCGCCCTCGCCCAGCGCGAAAGTCTCCTGCCCGTCGAGGGCGGTGTAGACCTCCACGCCCCGGGCGGCCCGCAGCCGGATCTCCACCCTGGCGTCGTCGCCCACCACGAGCGGACGGTGGCTCAACATGTGAGGGGAGATCGGCGTCACGACCATCGCCGGAAGCGTGGGCCGCAGGATGGGTCCTCCGGCGGCGAGGTTGTAGGCGGTGGAGCCCGTGGGAGACGAGACGATGATGCCGTCTGCCCGGAAGGACGAGACGAAACGACCGTCCACGATGACGTCGAGCTCGATGATCCGCGACGGACCGGCCTTCGTGATGACCACGTCGTTCAGGACGTCGACCGTCACGTCGTCTCGGCCCTTGCGTCGAACGATGGCGCGGAGCAGCCGCCGATCCTCGTGCTCGAACTGACCCTGGAGGACCCCCTCCAGGGTCGGATAGAGCTCGGGCAGCGTAATCTCCGTGAGGAATCCGAGGCTGCCGAAGTTGACCCCCAGGACCGGGATCGCTCGCTCGAGCAGGCGGCTGGCGGCGAGCAAGGTGCCGTCTCCGCCCAGGACCACCAGCGCGTCCGCCAGCGCCACCATGTCCTTCCCCGAAGCGATCAGGCACCCGCTCCCGACCTCGGGGCCGCCGAGGGCTGCGGTGGCCTCGTCGAGGCACGCGCGGCGGTCACGGTCCCGCAGCCAGCCCACGAGCTCCCTGATGACCGGGCCGGCTTCCTCGAGATCCGCCCGGGCCAGGACGCCGATGGTGTTCATGGGGTCACCGCCTTTCTGAGGAGACTCTCGAGCTCGTCGTCCTCATTGTCATCGAGACCCGCGCCACTCGGGACGAGGTGCAGGAAGAACTCCCGGTTGCCCTCACCGCCCGTGATGGGCGAGGCGCACGCCCCGCGAACCGCATATCCCTCCTGCTGCGCCGCCGCGGCCACGTCCCTCATGGCCTGCAGGTGAAGCTCCGGGTCCCGAACGATCCCTCCACGGCCGACCTGGAGGCGGCCTACCTCGAACTGCGGCTTCACCAGCACGACGACGTCGGCGTCGGGTGCCAGGACCGAGCGGAGCGCGGGCAGGATCTTTCGCGCGGAGATGAACGCCACGTCCATGGAGGCGATGCCGCAGCGTTCGGGAACGTGCTCCGGGGACAGGTTTCGCGCATTCGTCCGGTCGCGCACCACCACACGGGGGTCGGTTCGCAGCCGCTCGTGGATCTGGCCCCGGCCGACGTCCACCGCGTAGACCCGCGTTGCTCCCCGAGCGAGCAGCGTTTCGGTAAACCCCCCGGTGGAGGCTCCCACGTCCACGGCGATGCGATCCCGGGCGACCACACCGAAGGCATCGAGGGCAAAGGACAGCTTGACACCACCCCGGCTCACGTGAGCCGGGCCCGTCTCCACCTCGACCGCGGCGCTCTCCTTCACTCGCGTGCCGGGCTTGGCCGCCCTCCGGCCGTTCACGCGCACGCGCCCGGCAACGACCAGGGCCTGCGCCTTCTCGCGAGACTCGGCCAGGCCGTTCTCGGCAAGCCACACGTCGAGCCGAGTCATCGACGCCGCCTCACGAGTCACGGTCCACGATCAGCCGTGCGATCTCCGCCAGTCGCTGGCCTCGCGAGCCCAGGGGAGCCAGCGCGTCGAGCGCCTCGTTCCCCAGCGAGGCGGCCATCTCCCGGGCCCGGTCGAGGCCGTGAAGGCTGACATATGTCGCCTTGCCCGTCGTCCGGTCCTTGCCCGCGGTCTTGCCGAGCGTGTCGGCGTCCTCCGTCGCGTCGAGGACATCGTCCACGACCTGGAACGCCAGCCCGATGGCCGCCGCGTATCGGGTGAGGCTGGCGAGATCGGTCTCGCTGGCACCGCCGAGGATCGCCCCGCCGCGGACGCAGGCCGAGAGCAGGGCGCCGGTCTTGGCCCGGTGGAGGCACTCGAGGGCGGCCGCATCGATGGTCTGACCCTCCGACTCCAGATCCTCCACCTGACCGCCGATCAGCCCCGTGGTGCCGCAGGCCTCGCCCAGCAGGGCCAGGGCCCGCACCCGCCGGCGGAGCCGCGTCTCGTCCCATTCGGGGGGCATTTCGGAGAGAAGGTGGAAGGCCCGGGTCAGGAGCGCGTCGCCGGCGAGGATGGCGATGCCCTCGCCGAAGACCTTGTGGGAGGTGGGCTTGCCCCGGCGCAGGTCGTCGTCGTCCATGGCCGGCAGGTCGTCGTGAATCAGGCTGTACGTGTGGATCATCTCGACCGCGCACGCCAGGGGCAGCACCTCGTCCCGGGGTCCGCCCGCGGCCTCGCCGGCGGCCAGGCTGAGAACGGGCCGGATGCGCTTCCCGCCGGCGAACAGGCTGTAGCGCACCGCCCGATGGATCGTGGCCGGCCAAGCCGCGTCCGGTGGCAGGGCGGCGTCGAGTGCCGGCTCCACCGCCCGGCGCAGCTCTTCGAGCGTCGTGAGCGCCTTCGTCCTCACCGCGCTGTCCCTCCGCTACGCGTCGTGATCATCGGGTGGCGTGAGCGTCTTCGTCCTGGGGTTTCCCTTCGGGTCGAGTGCCGGCTCGCCCCTGGCGTCCTTCAGGAGCATCTCGATCTTGCCCTCTGCCTCCTCCAGCTTGCCATGGCACAGCCGGGAGAGCCGAATGCCCTCCTCGTACAACTTCAGCGACTCCTCGAGGGCGAGCTCGCCCTTTTCGAGGCGCTCGACCAGCGTTTCGAGGGCCTCGAGGGCCTGCTCGAAGGTAGGTTCATCGGTTTTCTTCACTCGCGCTCCTTCGACTCGACGGTGGCGCGCACGGTGCCCTTGTGCAACCGGACGCGGAGCTTGTGCCCCAGCTCGGTCTCGCCGGCGTCCCGCAGGAGCACGCCCGTCGCTTCGTCCCAGACAAGAGCGTAGCCCCTGCCGAGCACCGCGAGCGGCGAAAGCCCCTCGAGACGTCCCGCCATCCCGGCCAGCCTCGCCCGTCGCTGATCCACCCGGCCGCGCAGGAGCCCGTGCAGGCGCTCCACCCTTCGGGCGACGCGCTCGCGCCGGGCGGCGAGCTGCCGGTCCCACCGGAGGACCTCCAGGCGCTCACGCTTTCGCCCGGCCCGCTCACGGCTGGTCTCCAGCCGGCGCACGAGGGCGCGCTCGCCTCTGCGCACAAGCTCATCCACTCTCTGGGCCCGGACGTGGAGGCGTCCCTGCTCCGCGGCGAACACCCGGTGGGCGGCCGCGGCCTCGACCCGGGCCCGTGTCCGCGTGAGCCTCAACCGCAGCGCCGAGCCGAGGCGGTTGCCCGCGGCGTTCACCCGGGCCTGGAGCTCCTCCCTGGGCTGGACGACGAGCTCGGCGGCGGCAGAGGGGGTCGGGGCGCGCACATCAGCCACGAAGTCGGCGATCGTGACGTCGGTCTCGTGACCCACCGCCGAGAGCGTCGGGATACGGGATGCGGCGATGGCCCGTGCCACGCTCTCTTCGTTGAAAGCCCAGAGATCCTCCAGGGTCCCCCCGCCGCGGGCCAGGATCACGACGTCCAGGCCACCCAGGTGGTTCAACGCGGAAATGGCACGAGCAATCTCGCCGGCTGCTCCCTCGCCCTGCACGCGCACGGGGTACACGAGAACCTCCAGGGTGGGGTGGCGTCGGTGGAGCACCCGCAGGATGTCGCGGATCACAGCGCCGGTCGGCGAGGTCACGACGGCAATGCGCCGAGGGAGAAGCGGGAGGGGGCGCCTGCGTCCCGGGGCGAACAGCCCTTCCTTCTCGAGCCTCTCCTTGAGCTCCTCGAACGCCTGTGCCAGCGACCCCTTGCCCAGAGGCTCGAGCACCTGGACCGAGACCTGATATTCGCCATGGGGAGGGTAGACACGGAGCGAGCCGCGGGCTAGGACCTGCATGCCATCCCTGGGCTTGAAGAGGAGGCGCCGAGCGTCGGTCTTCCACACCACGGCTCGGATCTGTGCCCCGGCGTCCTTGAGGGAGAAGTACATGTGTCCCGACGCCGCCCGCTTGAGGTTGGAGACCTCGCCCTCGACCCACACGTCCGCGAACTCCGTCTCGAGGAGGCCCTGGAGACGGCGGGTGAGCTCGGAAACGGTGAGAGCCTGCCGGCGTGGGGGCCGTGGCTCCGCCGAGCCGCCGAAGTCCAGTCCTTTCTGTTGCATGCGCGACGGCATTCTAGCAGGAGCGTCGCACCCCTCCGGGCCAGCACGAGCACCCGCGGGCGCTATGATGGTGGTGGGAGCTTGGAGGAAACGAACATGCGTCGAGCCCGCACCCTGTTTCTTGGCAGCCTTTTCGCCGGGGTCACGCTCGGACTCCTCGTCCCGACCGCCATCCAGAAGGTCATCTCTTCCGGCGGACCCGGCGACGCGCTGCCCGCCGGCCCGTCTCCCGGCTCCACCCAGGCGCCTGCCGCCCCCCCTTTTCTCGACGACGACGAGCGCCACACGATCGACCTGTTCGAACAGGCCGCTCCGTCCGTCGCCTTCATCACGACGAGGGTCCAGCGCGTCGACTACTTCTCCCGCAATGTCTTCGAGGTTCCGCAGGGAACCGGGTCGGGCTTCCTCTGGGACCGGCAGGGGCACGTGGTCACGAACCTCCACGTCGTCCAGGGCATCGCAGGAGGGCGTGGCTCCGCCCAGGTGACGCTGGGCGACGACGAGTTCGACGCCACAGTCGTTGGCGTTGCTCGCGACCAGGACCTGGCCGTTCTTCGGATCAACGCGCCACGGGAGAAGCTGGTGCCCATCCGCATCGGCACCAGCCGCGATCTGCGTGTGGGCCAGAAGGTGAACGCCATCGGGAACCCCTTCGGTCTCGACTACACCCTGACCACCGGGATCGTGAGCGCGCTGGGTCGCTCGATCCAGACCGCGAGCGGGACCACGATCTTCGACGTGGTGCAGACCGATGCCGCCATCAACCCCGGGAACTCCGGTGGGCCCCTCCTCGACAGCGCCGGCCGGCTGATCGGTGTCAATACGGCGATCTACAGTCCCTCGGGGGCCAGCGCGGGCATCGGCTTCGCGGTCCCCGTCGACACCGTGAGTCGGATCGTTCCCGAGCTGATTCTCCATGGCAGGGTGATCCGGCCCGTGCTCGGTGTGAACCTCGACGAGCGGCTGAGCTCGACGGTAACGCGCCGCCTTGGGATCGAAGGCGTGCTCATCCGCGGCGTCGCGAAAGGCACCGGCGCCGCCGAGGCCGGACTCGAGGGCGCCCGGATCGACCGGCGCGGCCGCATCGCGCCCGGAGATGTCATCCAGCGGATCGACGGCAAGGAGGTGAGCACGGTGGGGGATCTCCTCGGGCGCCTGGGTGGCTACCGCCCCGGCGACACCGTCACGCTGACCCTCTGGCGAAGTGGCGAAACACGCGAGGCCCAGGTCCGTCTGCAGGAGCCCTCACGCTAGGCTCACAATTCCCTTCTACCTGATCGCTCCTCTGGGCGTTGTCGAGGCTACCGCCGGCGCACGTTGTTCAGCCGGACCGGTTCGGAGCCGAAGTTCTCGATGACGAGCCTCTTGCCCTCCGGCTCGTACTCCAGGCGCACGCCGAGGGCGATCTGGTCCTCCCCTCGCCCTTCTCGTTCACGTCTAGGACGATGAGCGTCACGTCATAGTCGCGGCGGTTTCCCCCGCCCCGGTCGACCTGCCACGCGTACCGGAGCCGGTAGCTGGGAGCGCTGGTCCCGGCTCTCGCGCGGGCCGCCGCCGAGCGAGCCGTCTGCGACCGGTTGATCACCCAGCCAGGGCCGAGATCAGCGCAAACATCTGGAACCAAAGCGGCGTCTTGACAATGGTTCTCTCACTCTCCCTTCGCGTCGGGCCGACGGCCGCGACCGCGAGTCACTCCGACCCGGGGGCTACAACCCCAGCTTCTTGATCCAGCGGTACAGCGTTCTCGGAGACACGCCGAGGATCTCGGCCGCTTGCTCGCGCCGCCACTTGGCCTTCTCGAGAGCGGCGCGAACGCGGGCGCCGTCCGGCCCGTCACCGATCAGGTGAGGCGAGCCGGACGCGGCTTCGTCTCTCTCCGCCCTGGCGTCGGCGGGTGGCGCAGGTGTGCCGGTCCCGGTCGTCCGCCCGGTTCTTTCCACGATCTCCGGGGGCAGGTCGTGAAGATCGATGTTCTCGCCCTCCGCGAGGAGCCCCGCTCGCTCCACCGCGAAGTGGAGCTCGCGCACGTTCCCCGGCCAGTCGTGCTCCTGAAGCGCCGCCAGGGCGGCGGGGGAGAAGTTCTTCTGATTGGGGAGAAGCCGGGCAAAGTGGTCCACGAGCAGAGGAATGTCCTCGGGTCTCTCCCGCAGCGGTGGGATCACCACCTTGATGCCGTTGATGCGGTAGAAGAGGTCCTTTCGGAACCGCCCTGCCGCCACCTCCTCCGTGAGGTCCTTGTTCGTGGCGCAGACGAGGCGGAAGTCGGCGCGCCGCTTCCGGGTCGCTCCCACGCGGTAGAACGTCCCCGAGTCGAGAACCCGCAGGAACTTCGACTGGATCTCCGGGACCATCTCACCGACCTCATCGAGGAAGAGGGTCCCGCCGTCCGCCACCTCCACCAGCCCCGGCTTCTCATTCCCGGCCCCGGTGAACGCCCCTCGCTCGAAGCCGAACAGCTCGCTCTCGAGGAGGCTCGAGGGCACGGCCGCGCAGTTGAGATCCACGAAACCCTTGTTCGCTCGGGGGGAGAGCCTGTGCACGTGCTGCGCCACCAGCTCCTTGCCCACGCCGCTCTCGCCCTCGATGAGCACCGGCGTTCTGGCCGCGGCAACTATCTCGATGGTCTTCAGGACCTTCTGAAGCACCGGCGAGCGCGTGAGGATGTCGGACGAGAGGTTGCGCTGGACCTGGAAGCGCAAGCGGCGGTTCTCGCGCTCGAGCAGCGTCTTCTCCCCGGCCTTCTCCACCCGCATGCCCAGCTCTTCGAAGTTCGGGGGCTTGGTCAGGTAGTCGAAGGCGCCGAGGCGCATCGTCTCGATGGCGGATTGAACGTTCGCGAACCCCGTGACGATGATCGTCTGCAGGTCCGGATGCTCCTTGCGGACCTTGGTCAGGATGTCCACACCCTCGGCATCGGGCAGCTTCAGGTCGAGGAGCAGCACGTCCCATTCCGCGGAGTCGAGGGACTTCAACGTGGCCTTGCCCGTAGGGCAGACCTTCACCTCGTGGTTGAGGTTCTTGAGCGCTCGGGCGACTGTGAGCCCGAACGTGGCCTCGTCTTCGGCCACGAGAACGCGGAAGCCGGCTTCGCTCATTCCTTACCTGGAGCCACCCGGAGGATAGCGCGAGACGCGTTCCCCGTCTTCCCGGGGAGAGGATATTTCCACGAGCCACCGGGGAGGGCGGGGCCGCGTGGCCGTCCACAGGGCACGTGGGCGGGCAGAGCTCAGAGGCTCTTCAGATCGTCTGCCGTGAGGAGCATCCGGTCGATCGAGCGTGCGCCGCCGGTCTCCGGGTCGGCGTCCACCACCACCGCCGCGAACCGGGGATCGCCCCTGGCGGTCTCGAAGCGCGTCCGCATCCCGGTGAGAAACTGGCGAACGACCGCGTCTTTCTCCACCCCGATCACCGAGTCGTAGGGGCCGGTCATGCCGATGTCGGTGCAGTATGCGGTCCCGCCGGCGAGGATCCGGTGATCGCACGTGGGCACGTGGGTGTGGGTGCCGACCACCGCCGCCGCCCGCCCGTCGAAGTGGTGCCCGAGCGCCGTCTTCTCCGACGAGGCCTCGCCGTGAACGTCCACGATCACGATCCGGGCCTCCTCGCGGAGCCGGTCGAGGGCCTCGCTGCCCAGGGCGAACGGGTCGTCGATGGACCCGTTCATGAAGACGCGGCAGCTGAGATTGAGGGTCGCGACGGGCACGCCGGAGCGTTTGCCCTTGCCGATGTGGTCCCCGCGGCCGGGCTGATCCCGGGGATAGTTCAGGGGGCGCAGAAGCTGGGGGATGAGATCGATGATGCCCACGATCTCTTTCTTGTCCCAGATGTGATTCCCCGAGGTCAGGCAGTCGACGCCTGCATCCAGGAGCTCGTCGCAGACGTCCTTCGTGACCCCGAAGCCACCGGCAGCGTTCTCGGCATTGGCGATGCAGTAGTCGATGTCGTACTTCTCGAAGACGACGGGCAGCGCCTTCTTCAGGATTCCGCGCCCCGGACTACCCACGACGTCGCCGATGATCAGGATGTTCATGTGCGGGTCCGCTCTCTCCACGTTTCACTGGGGGATGCGCAATACGCCAGCTTATCCGGGTCCATGGGAACTTTCAAGCTCCGGGGTGCTGTCACGAGCTCCTAGAGCGACTCCCCGGTCGCGATCAGCCGGAACTGGACTCCGCTGAGATAGGTGTCGCCCGCGATCAGGCCGAGCGGACTCCTTTCGTCGTAGGTGCACGCGCCGGTCTGGAAGACACCCGGGTCCTCGTTCTTCGGGAAGCCGAAGAGGGGATCCGGGCCGTCGCCATCGTCGTCTCGGAGCCGACCCGCTCCCAGGTCCACCTGGTATTCGATGCACCCGAGGTAGCCCGCCCCGACGGAGGCGACCTCGTGATTCCAGTGCCCGTTCGATCCCGCCACCCGTGCGGGCTGCTTCTCGCGTGGAACGTCTCTCGCCTGATTGACCACCCCGGCGTGACACCACGTGGTGCCGTCGTCGTGGCTGTACGCCAGGTGCGTGCTGACGAGGCCGCTGCCTGCCGGGCCAGTCACCCCGGAGTACGCCATCCACAACCGCCCGGTCTCCGGGTCCCGGGCCAGATTCGGATCGAAGACCCCGTTCGGCCCGGGGTTGGGAAGCTCGAGGGGGCGTGGGAAGGGGCCCGAGCCGACGGTGCAGACCGCCGGCGCTTCAGGTTCGGATGGGCCGCTGAGCGAAGAGGCGTCCGAGTCTCTCGAGCCGCCGCACCCGAGGGTCTCCACGAGCACGACGATGAAGACGGGGAAGGCAGACCGGACCGTCATGTGGATGCCGCCGGATCTAGACGTTCACCTGGCGGCGAGGCCTGGCCCGGTAGGGGCGTGGCTTGGACTTGCCCGAGGCCTTCGACGGCGGTAGCGGGGCGAGAGCCAGCCTCAGCACCTCATCCACGTCATCCACGAGGTGGAACGTGATCCCGCGCCGGAGCAGGGCCGGCACCTCGTCCAGCTCTTTCTTGTTGAGGCGCGGGCAGACGATGGCCTCGATCCCGGCTCGGCGCGCCGCGAGGATCTTCTCCTTCAGCCCTCCGATCGGCAGCACGTGGCCGCGCAGCGTGATCTCGCCGGTCATCGCCAACGAGCAGCGCACCGCACGTCCGGTGAATGCGGAGATAAGGGCCGTGGCCATCGTGATGCCGGCGGACGGACCGTCCTTGGGAATGGCGCCCTCCGGGACGTGCACGTGCAGGTCGTGGGTGACGAAGAACTCGTCGCGGATGCCCCATTGCTTCGCTCGGCTCCGGGCGTACGAGAGCGCTGCCTGGGCGGACTCCTTCATGACGTCGCCGAGCTGGCCCGTCAGGGAGAGGCGCCCCTTGCCCTTCATCGTCATGGCCTCGATGAAGAGGACGTCCCCCCCGGTGGCCGTCCAGGCGAGACCGGTCGCGACCCCTACCGCGTCTTTCTTGAGCCGCTCCTCGGGCAGGATCTTCGGGGCGCCGACGTACTTCGACAGCGAGGCCGGTCCGACCCGGACCTTCCCGGTCTCACCCTCGGCCACGCGCCGCGCGACTTTCCGGGCGATCGCGGCGACCTCGCGCTCGAGGTTCCGCAGCCCTGCCTCCCGGGTGTACGAGTTGATGAGCGCCCGCAGGCTCTTGTCGGAGAAGCTGAGGTTCTCTTCGGTGAGCCCGTGCTCCTCGAGCTGCTTGGGCACGAGATGGCGCTTTGCGATCTCGAGCTTCTCCTCCTCGGTGTATCCGGGCAGCCGAATCACCTCCATGCGGTCGAGGAATGCCGGCTGGATCGTGTCGGTGAGGTTGGCGGTCGTGAGGAACATGACCTTGGAAAGATCGAACGGCACTCCGAGGTAGTGGTCGCGGAAGGCGTTGTTCTGCTCGGGGTCGAGCACCTCCAGAAGCGCAGAGCTCGGGTCGCCGCGGAAGTCCGCTCCCACCTTGTCGACCTCGTCCATCATGAAGATGGGGTTGTTGGCTCCGACCTGATGGATTCCCTGGATGATCCGCCCGGGCAGGGAGCCGACGTACGTGCGCCTGTGACCGCGGATCTCCGCCTCGTCCTTGACGCCACCCAGCGAGAGGCGAATGAACTTGCGGCCCAGGGCCCGGGCGATCGAGCGGCCGAGGCTCGTCTTTCCCACACCCGGCGGTCCCACAAAGCACAGAAGCGGCCCCTTCATCTTGTCCTTGAGTGAGCGCACCGCCAGATACTCGATGATCCGCTCCTTGATCTTCTCGAGCCCGTAGTGGTCCTCGTCCAGGATCCTCTGGGCCTCCTTGAGGTCCAGGTTGTCCTTCGTCGACTTGTTCCACGGAAGGGTGACCATCCAGTCGAGCCAGTTCCGGAGCGTGGCCGTCTCCGCCGCGTCGGGGTGCATTCGCTCGAGCTTCTTCAGCTGGCGCTCCACCTCCTCCATGACCGGCTTTGGCATCTTCGCCTTCTGGGCCTTCTCCGCGAGCTGGGCAATCTCCTCCGTGAGCTCGTTGCCCTCGCCGAGCTCGGTCTGGATCGCCTTGAGCTGCTGACGCAGGAAGTACTCCCGCTGGGTGCGGTCCATCTCTCCCTTGGCCTGGGAGGAGATCTCCTGCTGCATGGTGAGGACCTCGAGCTCCTTGGTCATGAGCTCATGCACACGGCGCAGCCTCTCCTCCGGGTCGAGGGCTTCGAGGATGGCCTGGGCACCTTCGACCTTGAGGTCGAGGTTCGAGGCGGTGAGATCGGCCAGCCTCCCCGACTCCTCCATGTTGTTCGCGATGACCACGACCTCGGGGGAGATGGGCTTGCCCAGGTTCTGTGACCGGTCCAGCGCGGCCTTGACGTTGCGCATCAGCGCCTCGACCTCTAGGGAGTCCGCTTCGCCGGTCTCCGGCTCCGCGACGGTCTCGATGCGAGCTTGCAGATGATCCAGCTCCGGATCATCCAGGTACGAGATCGTGCGGGCTCGGGACAGGCCCTGCACGAGCACGCGAATCCGCCCGTCCGGCAGCTTGAGCATGCGCATGATCAGGGCGGCCGTCCCGATCCCGTAGATGTCGTCGGGCCCCGGCTCGTCCTCGTCCTGGCTCTTCTGTGCCGCCAGGAGAATCATCCGGTTCTCGGCGAGGGCCTGGTCCACGGCCTTGATCGAGCGCTCCCGACTCACGTAGAGGGGCACGATCATGAAGGGGAAGATCACTATGTCCCGCAGGGGCAGCACCGGCAGCACCTCGGGGATCGTCGGCGGCTCTTCGTCCTTGCGCTCTTCGTTCATTCGTCGGGCTCTCTGTCGATGGAGATGACGGTCTCGCGCCCCCGCCGCTCTCGCAGCCGGGGCAGGGTCACGCTCAGGAGGCCTCGCTCGAGTCTGGCTCGAGCGCCGGCGACGTCGATCGGCATGTCGAGGGGGAGCACGCGCTGGAAGCGTCCGTCGGGCCGCTCGAGACACTGGAAGGACACTCCGGCTCCTGGCCGGGGTGTCCGACGCCTTCCCCCAATGACCAGGCTGTGGTCACGGAAGGCGACCTTGAGCGAGTCCGGCGAGAGACCCGGGACCTCCATGACGACGACGAGGCAACCTCGGGTCTCGTAGATGTCCACCGGCGGGCACCATTCGCCGCCCGGCAGGTGCTCCGAGCGGTCCAGCAACGTGAGCCGCTGGAAGAGCTGGTTCACCTCGTGCTGCAGCAGCGCCAGCGCGGATGTTGGCGGGCGAGCGGGCCGTCGCGCCATCAGATCGCCTCCAGGCGACGGAGCACGACCAGGGTCCGGTCGTCCGTGGCCCCGGCTCCCGCCTCGAAGCTTTCGATCTCCCGAAAGATCGCGTCCTGCAGTGCCTGGGCATCCAGATCGCGCCGTTCCACGACCAGGGCTGTCAGCTTGTCTTCCCCGAACTCCTCCCCCTCGGGGCTCCAGGTTTCGGTCACGCCGTCCGAGTAGACGAGCAGGGTGTCCCCCGGGCGCATCTCGACGCTGCCGGCATCGTAGGAGAGTCCCTCGAAGAGCCCGAGGACGATGCCCCCCTCGGTGAGAAGCTCGACCTCACCGTCCTTGCGGACCAGGAGGGGCGGGTTGTGGCCGGCGTTCACGTAGGTGACTCGTCCAGAGGCGGGATCCAGCCTGGCAACGAAGAAGGTCACGAACTTGTTGGAGGGGACGTTCTGGCAGACCGTCCGATTGATGCGGGCGACGGCATCCGCCAGCGAGTCCTCCATCCAGTGCCCGCGTACGGCCGCTCTCAGCACCGTCATCAGCAGCGCCGCTCCCGTTCCCTTGCCCGAGACGTCCCCGAGCGCGATGAAGACTGACCCGCCCTCGGTGGCGAAGTCGTAATAGTCGCCACCCACCGTTCGGCAGGGCTGGTTGATTCCGTTGAGCTCGTAGCCCGGTATGTCCGGGGCGCCCCGTGGCAGGAGCCCCGTCTGGATCTCCGCCGCCATCCGCATGTCCTCTTCCATGCGGCGCTTTTCCAGGCTCTCTTCCAGGAGCCTCACGTTCTCGATCTTGGCCGCGGCCACGTTGGCGAGGGCGGTGAGGACCCGCAGATCGTCCTCGCCGAACGGGTGCGAGTGCTGCAGCGAGTCCACGTAGACGAGGCCGATGACCGAGTCCGTGCCTTCGCCGGCGGCGGTGAACCAGAGCGGGGCGACCATGGCCGTCCGGATGCCTGCAGCGAGGATCGAGTCCTCGCCCTGGAAGCGCACGTCGTCGAGCACGTTCGGGATCAGGATGGAGACTCTGTCCTCGATCGCGCGCCGTGCGATCGACCGGCTCACGTGGGTGAGGGGCTCCCCGAGGCGGCTCGTCGACGCCTTGATCAGTGGCAGCGGCGGGTCACCCTCGAGCAAAAGGATCGCGCCGCGCTCCGCCGCCACCGCCTCGAGGAGCAGATCGAGCACGAGGTCGAATAGCTCCCCCAGCGGCCGGTGGACGACGAGCTCCGAGGCTGCCTTGCTGAGGATGGCGAGGACGCGGTTTTGCCGTTGCAGATCCACGGGGTCCACCGCCGGTCGCGTGCTGATGTCGCTGAGCTCGCGGACGGAGAAGACCCGTGTCCCCTCCGGATCCGGCTCGTCGGCGTCCGCTGCCTCGCTGGCGTCCGGGCAGAAGGTCAGGGTGTGCTCGCCGAGGGTGATGACGTCGCCCGGCCGCAGCCGCCTCCACTCGTTGAGCGGCTCGCCATTCAGCAGTGTCCCGTTCTTGCTGCGCAGGTCCGTGACGTAGAAGCCGTCCTTGCGCTCTTCGATCTCGGCATGGTTCCGGGAGAGCCACTGATCGGGAAGGAAGATGTCGCTTTCCCTTGAGCGTCCGATGCTGACTCGAGATCGAGAGATCGGGAATCGCTCTTTCGTTCCCCCGGCGGTCTGGATGGCGATCTCGGACATGGCTGTTTCGGCGTTCCCGGCGATTCTACCCCGCTGCCTCCGGTTCCGGGCCCACCGATTGATAGGCCGCCCGAACCGCCTCGTACCCGTGGCGGGCTTCGAGCCGCCGGACCACGAAATGCCCTCTTGCCCGCTTCTGGAAATGGGAGATGAACAGGGTGTTGATGACGGACGCCGTCACGGCTCCGAGGAACGGCACCGATGCCAGCGCCACCTTCTGCTCGACCACGACCCCGAACCGCGCCGCCACTGCCGCGACCGCCCGCACCAGCGCCGGCGCTCCCTCACGCGTGAGGCCGTGCTGGGCGACATGGCGTGCCGCCTCGCTCAAGGCCTGTGAGAGTGCTGCTCGAACCGCGTAGTAGCCGGTCTCGGTCGCCCCTTCGCCTCCGGCTCCTCCCAGGGCGAACACCTCCAGGCAGGCGAAGCGGGTCTCCGGCCGGAGGAGATCCTGCCCCTCGCTGCGCGCGATGTCCGCGATGGAGCGGAGCATCACGATGGTGGTGACCGGCAGCTCGACGCTCAGCCCGGCCAGCCCGAAGAACCCTCCCACCGCCCCGGTGGCCGCGGCAGCCGCCTTGTGGAGCCGCTCGGAGGAGCTGCGGGGTTCCTCTGCCAGAGTCCCCGTGGCGACCTGCAAGCCTCGTTCGAGCGCGGCCTGCGTGGCGCCCTGGATGGCCTCCCGGGCCCGGGCGGGGAGCCGCTCGAGCCCGGCCTCCAGCGGCCTCCCGAGGGCTTCGGCCACGCGGACGACCAGGCCGCCTCCCTCGAGCAGTGCCCGGGCTCGCCTCAGCTCCTCCAGCTCCGCCTTGGAGAGGGTCGACGTGGCCGGTCCGGGCGTGTCCCCAGGGTCGCCCGGATCGGGAGAGCTCACCGCGCGACTCGAGCCGCGCGGGACGTCGTGCCCCGGGGCCTTTGCGTCGGGCCCCGCCCCGTCATCCCGAGGACCCGCGTCGCTCGATGTGGAAGTAGCCCTTGCGGACGCGAACCTTCGTGTCGGGGCGCGTCACCTCGAGCTTGATCTCGCGCCAGCTGCCGTCCGCCTCCCGCTTCGGCGTGTAAGCCAGGAGGTAGTGGTTCTTGAGCTCGTCGGAGATGGCGTTGAACACCTTGATCAGATCGCTCACGTTGCCCGGCGAGAAGAACTGGCCGCCCGTCTCCTTTGCGATCTTCTTCAGGAATCCGCTGGCGCTGCCGCCGGGTCCGGAGCCCTTGAAGCCGATGCAGTAGACCGTGGCCTCCACCGCACTCGCGTAGTCGACGACCTCTCTATCCCGCATGCTCGAGGTCGTGTCGGCCCCGTCGCTGAACACGATGACGGCCTTGCGTCCCGGCGCGTCCCGGATGCGGTTCAGCGCGTAGTGGAGCGCGTCGTAGAGGCTCGTCCCGCCCCAGGCCTGGAGGCCGTCCACGAACCGCTCGAGCCGATCGATGTCGCCGGTGAACTCGGCGCTCCCCTTCACGCTCTCGTTGAAGCTGACGACCATGGCGGTGTCCACCTCTTCGAGCTTGTAGACGAAGTTGAGCACCGCCTCCTGCAGGAAGCGCATGCTCCTGTTCATGCTTCCGCTCGTGTCGAGGGCAAGCACTATCGAGAGCGGCACGCGCTCTCCCTCGTCGCTCGAGGCCTCACGGAAGTAGTCCACGCTCTGCAGGACGCCGTCCTCGTAGAGCTTGATGTCGTCTGTGCCCAGGTCGCGGATGAAGTTGCCCTTCTTGTCGAAGACGACGGCGGTGACCGACACGACGTCCACCGCGACCTCGAGGGTGAAGGGCTTGATCTGCGGGGCGGGATCCTGGGCCTTGACCGGGGCCGATCCCGACAGGGCAAGCGAGGCCAGGACGAGTGCGCTGACGAGGGCACGTCGGATCATGCGAGTACCTCAGCGGAGCGGGCGCGGCGCCGCAGCAAGCGCAGCGCGATAAAGAGAGTGACGGCCAGCAGAAGGACGACGAGGACGGGCACCAAGACGGCGAGGACGAAGGTGAGAAGTGCGATCGCGTCCTCGAGGATGCTCAGGAAGGGGTTGGCGAGCCCGCCGGTGAGTGTCGTCGAGACCGTCCGGAGAGCGGACTTGGCGGCGTGGGGGATCAGGGCCGACGGCGCTCCCACGGCGGTGCCCAGGGCCAGCGCTGTCAGGGGATCCGAGACCGTGCCGAGAACCGATGCGGCGAGCAGGGCTCCTGCCGCAGGCCTGAGCGGGGTGCCGATCACGTCGAGAGCGTGGTCCACCGCCGGCACCTTGTCGCCCACGATCTCGATGATCGTGGCCACCCCGAACAGCAGGAGAGCCTTGTCCGAGCTCAGGAACGCGAACGAGTTGCCCAGATCGAGGACTCCCAGCCGGGCGAACCCGCCGGCGAGCAGGAGTGGCAGCCAGGCCCGGAGGCCCGCGGCCGCGGCCAGCGCGATCGCCAGCGCCAGAGCGGGCAGAAACTCCGAGAGCGTGGCCACGTCCATGTTTCGAGCCTAGCACGGCGCGGCCCTGGCTTCGGGGGG
>CAUZDW010000042.1:0-33623 GCA_963578825.1 Vicinamibacteria bacterium | reverse complement strand
GCCAGGTGAGGACGAGACGGTACGAGCCCGGGACCAAGAACGGTGTCCCGGTCCGTGTCTGGATCGTGGTCCGCGTCAACTTCACGCTCTAACCAAAAACGAAGAGGGACGGCCGGAGCCGTCCCTCTTCGAGCTTCCGGGGGCTGCCCTCCGGTTCGATGATGTGATGTCTAGAAGCCGCCCATGCCGCCCATGCCGCCGGGCGGCATTCCGCCGCCTCCGCCCGCAGGCTCGGACTTCTCCTCCGGCAGCTCGGAGACGAGGGCTTCCGTGGTGAGCAGGAGCGAGGCGATCGACGACGCGTTCTGAAGAGCGGTACGAACCACCTTCGTCGGGTCGATGACACCGGCGGAGATCAGGTTCTCGTACGTCTCGTTCTGGGCGTTGAAGCCGTCTTCGCCTGTCTGCTCGCGAACCTTGGCCACGACGACGGCGCCTTCGAGGCCGGCATTCTGAGCGATCTGACGAAGCGGCTCCTCGAGGGCACGACGGACGATGGTGGCACCCACGCCCTCGTCGCCCTCGAGCGGCAGGTCGTCGATGGCCTTCTGGGCGCGAAGAAGAGCGACCCCGCCGCCGGGGACGATCCCCTCCTCGACCGCGGCCTTGGTCGCGTGCATCGCGTCCTCGACCCGCGCCTTCTTCTCCTTCATCTCGGTCTCGGTGGCTGCCCCGACCTTGATGACCGCGACCCCGCCCACGAGCTTCGCCAGCCGCTCCTGCAGCTTCTCGCGGTCGTAGTCCGAGGTCGTCTCCTCGACCTGGGTGCGGAGCTGCTTCACCCGGCCTTCGATGGTCTTGGTCGTGCCGGCGCCTTCGACGATCGTGGTGTTGTCCTTGTCGATGGTGATCTTCTTCGCGCTGCCGAGATCGTCGATCTTGAGGTTCTCGAGCTTGATCCCGAGGTCTTCGGTGATGGCCTTGCCACCGGTGAGAATCGCGATGTCCTCGAGCATGGCCTTGCGGCGGTCACCGTAGCCCGGCGCCTTCACCGCTGCCACATGCAGGGTTCCACGGAGCTTGTTCACGACGAGGGTCGCCAGGGCCTCGCCCTCGACGTCCTCGGCGATGATGAGCAGCGGCCTGCCCAGCTTCGCGATCTGCTCGAGCACCGGAAGCAGGTCCTTCATGCTCGAGACTTTCTTCTCGTGGATGAGGACCAGCGGATCCTCGAGCACCGCCTCCATCCGCTCGGGGTCGGTCACGAGGTAGGGCGAGAGGTACCCGCGGTCGAACTGCATGCCCTCGACGACATCGAGGGAGGTCTCGAGCGTCTTCGCCTCCTCGACCGTGATGACGCCGTCCTTGCCGACCTTCTCCATGGCCTCGGCGATGATCGAACCGATGGTCTCGTCGCTGTTGGCGGAGATGGTGCCGACCTGGGCGATCTCCTTGCCCTTGACGGGCTTGGAGAGCTTCTTGATGCTCTCGACCACCGCGATCACGGCCTTTTCGATGCCGCGCTTGAGGTCCATCGGGTTGGCGCCCGCGGTGACGTTCCTGCTGCCCTCGCGGTAGATGGCCTGGGCGAGCACGGTGGCGGTGGTTGTGCCGTCACCCGCGACGTCGGAGGTCTTCGAGGCGACCTCGCGGACCATCTGTGCGCCCATGTTCTCCAGGGGCTCCTTGAGGTCGATCTCCTTGGCGACGGTGACGCCGTCTTTGGTGATGACCGGGGAGCCGAACTTCTTGTCGAGGACGACGTTGCGTCCCTTGGGGCCGAGGGTCACCTTGACCGCGTCGGCCAGCCGGTTCACACCCCGGAGCAACTCCTGGCGCGAATCGTTTCCGTACGTAATCTGCTTCGCCATGCTTCCTGCGTTCTCCTGTTTCTTTGTGAAGTGTGGCTGGGGCGTTACGCTCCCAGCTAGCCCATTACGGCCAGAACCTCGTCCTCTCGCAGGATCATGAACTCCTCGCCATCAATCTTGATGTCGGTGCCGGAGTACTTCCCAAAGAGGATCTTGTCGCCGGCTTTCACATCGAGCTCGATCTTCGTGCCGTTGTCGAGGGTCTTGCCCTTGCCCACTGCGATGACCTCGCCCTCCTGGGGCTTCTCCTTCGCGGTGTCCGGGATGATGATCCCGCCCTTGACCGTCTCGGCTTCCTCGATGCGCCTCACCAGCAATCTGTCGTGAAGCGGACGAACTTTCGCCATCGTGCGCTGTCTCCTTTCTGCGGTGTTCTGCTCAACCGAATCACCAAACGTCTTGAGTCCTGGCGTCGCCGGCAGTCGAAGTGGCCGACGAGCGCCTTGGCAGTCAACGGTGTCGACTGCCAAGTTTAGGATATACGGGAGACTGGCAGTCTGTCAAGCAGACTGCCAACGAGGGACGCACATCGTCCCGAGAGACGTCGTTGTCGTTGTTCGACAACCACTTACGGGAAGCGATGGCCTCGATCGACTCGCCGAGTGATCTGGGAGATCTTGTACTCCTCTATTTTTCGGCCGAGGGTGTTGCGGTGGATCCTGAGGTCCTGCGCGGCCCGGGAGAGATTGCCCCGGTGGCGCTGGACGACCCTGGCAATGAAACGTTTTTCGAACTCCCGTTTTGCGTCGGGGAAGCGGATTCCCTTGTCGACCATCTCGACGATCAACGCGTCCAGCTGCTGCTTCACGGCGACGACGGCGCCTGCTCTGCTGGCGCTCCCGCCGGGTCGGCCGGCCGGAACCAGTGCAGCCCTTGTCGAATACCTAGCGCGCCTTCCCCCGAAGGCGCTCGAATGCGTCCACGTACTTCTCGCCCGTGCGCTCCACGACCTCGGGAGGCAGCTCGGGTCCCGGCGGCTGCTTGTTCCAGTCGAGGGTCTCGAGGTAGTCCCTCACGTACTGCTTGTCGAACGCTCGCTGCGGCCGCCCCGGCTCGTACTCATCCCCGGGCCAGAACCGTGAGGAGTCCGGGGTCAGTGCTTCGTCGATCCAGATGAGGCGGCCCTCGTGGAGCCCGAACTCGAACTTGGTGTCGGCGAGGATGAGGCCCCGCGCCTCGGCGTGCGAGCACGCCCGCGCGTAGATCTCCAGGCTGATCCGTCGCGCCTCCTCGGCGCGCTCGGGCCCGACGGTCTCCGTTATCGTCTCGAACGGGATGTTCTCGTCGTGCCCCGTCTCCGCCTTGGTCGCAGGAGTGAAGATCGGTGGCTCGAGCCGCGCCGACTGCTGAAGCCCTGCCGGCAGAGGGATGCCGCACACGGAGCCGGTGGCCTGGTAGTCCTTCCAGCCCGAGCCGGCCAGATATCCCCGCACCACGCACTCGACGGGCAGGACCTCGGTCTTCATCACGATCATCGAGCGGCCTTCGAGCTCGGCGCGGTAGGGCAGCAGATCCGCCCCGTATTCCTCCACGTTGGCCGTGATGACGTGGTTCGGCACCAGGTCTCGGAGGAGATCGAACCAGAAGAGCGAGACCTGAGTGAGGATGATGCCCTTGCCCGGGATCCCGGTGGGCAGCACGACGTCGAAGGCGCTCAGCCGGTCCGTCGCCACGATGAGGAGCCGGTCTCCGAGGTCGTACACGTCACGGACCTTGCCGCGCTTGAACAGCTTCAGGGCGGAGAACGCCGTCCCGAGAAGAGGAGGTGCTGTGATATCGATCTTCATCGTACTCAGGTCGTGCTCTTGCGGGTCCGTCCGGCGGCCACTGGAGGGTGGCAGTCTGTCGGAGGGCCGGAAGTTTACAGGAAGGAGCGATGGCGAGGCAAGGGCGAAACGCACGCCGCATTCGAGCCGTGCTTCTGGCTAGGGCCTTTCGGCTGGCAGAGCGGACCCGCCGGGCGCCACCGTCACGTCTTCGTCGGCGGTGAGCAGTACCGTGGCGCCACCTCCGCCCATGGTGCCGGTGATGCGTCCGTTCCCGGACGAGCTCTCGAGCTCCGGGACGTCCAGGACCAGCTCGCCGTGGCGGGACTCGGCTTCCAGGGCGAAGCGGCTGCCGGCAGGGACCTCCAGGCGCACCGCACCCTTCCTGGCCGAGGCTGTCACGGGCTCCGTTATCGGGCGCCCGGGTTTCAAGAGGATGTCGCCGCTCTCGGTCTCCACGTCGATCGTTCCGCCGAAGCCGTCGATCGACACGTCGCCTCGAGAACGCACGTGGGCGCCGCCTTTCAGCTCTCGGGCCTCCACTCCGCCACCTCGCACTGCGACCTCCACGCGCCCCGAGACGCCGTCGAGCCACACGCCGTCATGGGTCGTTTCCGCGGTGAGCGCGCCCTTCACCCCCTCGGCCCTCACGGAGCCGTGCTCCACCCGGGCCGTCACGTTTCCTCCGATCCGCTCGAGACGCACACTCTCATAGCTGGTCTGAACGTCGACGCTCCCGGCCACGTCCGCGATCACGGCTCCGGCGTGGCGCGCCTCGAGGGTGAGATCTCCCCCCACCGACTCAGCCGCGAAAGCGCCGTGGAACGCCTTCGCCTCGAAGGTGGCGGAGCGCCGGACGGTGAGCGCCCCGTGCTGCACGTCCAGGGTCGAATGGCCCGTGACGCCCACCACCTCCACGTCACCGTGGCGGGACTCGAGAGACAGCTCGGCGCCGAGCTCCGTGGCGTGTACGTCGCCGTGGCGCGCCTCGATAGAGACAGGTCCCTCGATTCTCTCCACGTGCACGTCGCCGTACGACGCCTTGATCTCGGCCCGGGCGATGCCGCTGACCTCGACGGACCCGTGATCGTTGCCCACAACGGCCTTCGCCGTCGCCGGGACGTGCACATCGAGATGGGTCTCGAATCCCACCTTGTCCCGGCCGGGGACGTCGTTGCGGTTCGTGCTGATGCGGACACGCCCGTCTTCCTCCTCGAATCGCAGCTCGACTCGCTCCGCAAAGGCCCGTGCCTTCTCCTCGGTGGGCCGGAAGACCACCTTGCGAAGATCGACCCGTACCGAGGCGCCTTCGCCAGGGAGAATCCGGACGTTCCCGAAAGAGTTCCGAACTTCGATCTCGAGCTCCTGATCGCCGGAGACCGCTCGCTCGGTGGACTCCTCGAACGTGAAGGAGGGCCCGTAGAAGCGGCCGCCGAGAATCCGGAGGCCTTCCGGTCCGAAATAGAAGCGGTTCTCCCGAACACTCCAGGCGGTTTCGACGACTGCGCCGAAGACCAGGATCAGGATCAGGAAGCCGATCTTTCTTGCGCTCACATCAAGGCTCCCGTGACGCCGCCCGGCGGATGGCGAGGTCCACCAGCTCGAGCCCACCCCAGAGGACGAGTGTCACGGGCCACCAGGTGCGGAGGGTGTAGAGGAGATCGACCTGCCCCAGGTTGGAGAGCGTCCACAGGACGCCCATGGCCACCAGACTGATCCCCAGGGTGAGCCCCTCAGGGCTGAATGCTGGGCGGCTCATCGGTTGCGTCCTCCGCCTTCTTCTTCTGGATCGAACCGTAGATGAAGTATCCGCCCACGGCGATCAAGAGAAGCGGCCACCACTGGGCCAGCCGATCGAGGTCGAGCCAACCCATGTTGCTCAGAAGCACGAGGACGCCGATGGCCACGAGCGAGCCGCCCCAGAGCGGCGACTCGACGGTGTCCTCGGTCGCCTTCTCTTCCTTGCCACCGAGGAAGCGCTGGTTGATCGCGGTCGCGCCCTTCCAGGCATCGATGATGTTGAACAGGAAGACGAAGGGAATCACAAAGGCGAAAGGGAACTCGTGACCGCTCGCGGTCAAGTAGATGCTGCCCACCCAGCCGAAGAAGAACACTAAGGCGCGGGCGATCTGCCCGTTGTAGACCTGCCCCAGGCCGGGGAGAAACGACAAGAACGCGGCCAGTCCCGGGCTCTTCGGAAGCTGGACGTAGGGACCGGCCTGTACGGGTCCTGGCGGCAACGCCGGCGGGGCCCCGGGGGCCGGGCTCTCGGGTTCGGGCGGCTGGCTGCTCATCGTTTCATCTCCTTCACCGACTTCCTACGAGCCGGCGCCTTCTCCGGTTCGGAAACGTGTCTGGGTGGCGATGCGGACGGGGAGAGGGCGGTTGCCACTCCCCCTTTTGGAATCCACCTGCCCTTGGTTGCGGCGCTGCTCGAGGAGGCGGCGGTAGTCTTCCACCCGCTCGAGGCGTCCCTCGAAAGCGGTGGTCAGGACCACGCCGAGAATGCGCACGTCTTCGACCATCCAATCCTTCCGGTCGATGAGCTCGCTGCCGGCGTTCACCGTACGGTCCACGAGGAGGGTGGCCGCCCGGGTCGAGCTCTCCGGGCCGGCGACCATCAGGAGCACGCCGAGGGCGATCAGCGCGAACCCGGCCGCGGCCGCCTGCATTCACGCCGGGATCACCAGTGCGGGGCGAACGATCACGGCGCTTTGGGCGGGCTGCGGCCGCGGCGCTCTCCGGGTGGCCGCGATCACCCGGTCGACCAGCCCCAGCGGCGCTTCGAGAGCCGGGTAGGCGGCCAATGCCTGAATGACCTCCGCCACGGTCCCCTGGAGGGACCGGCACTCCTCACACGTGGACAAATGAGCTTCGAGCTCGACCCGGAGGATGTCGTGCAGGGCCCCCTCCCGGTGATCGGAGAACAGCTCCTGACTCCGTGGGCAGTCCATGGCCGTCGACCTCCTAGGAGCTCCCCACGAGCTCGACCCGGCGTCCCCTGAGACGCTTGGCCAGCTCCAGGCGGGCACGGTTGATCCGGCTCTTGACGGTTCCGAGGGGCAGCTGCAGGCTCTCGGCGATCTCGTCGTAGGGCAGTCCCTGCAGGTCACAGAGAATGAGCGGCAGACGCAGGTCCGATGGCAGCGCCCGCAGTCCCCGGTGCACCAGGCGCGCGCGCTCCTTCCGCTCGAGGCCCTCGATCGGGTGCTCTCCGCGGGCAGGGGCGTTCTCGAGGATCCGGGGGTCCTCGGCCCGCCGCAGCAGGTCCTGCTTCCGCCGCCGGTAGTTGTCGATGGCGTGGTTGCGGGGCACGGTCATCAGCCACCCCGGGAAGGCTCCGTCGGCCTCTCGGTATCGATCGAGCGTCCTGTACACCTTGATGAATATCTCCTGGGTCAAATCCTCGGCCTCGTCCGCGCGGCCGGTGAACCGGTACGCGAGGCCGAAGACCTTCCGGGTGTAAAGGCTGACCAGCTCGCGCCAGGCGGCCTCATCCCCATTCCGGCACCGCGGGAGGAGATCCTCGGTCGTGCTCAAGGGTTCTTCTTCGCTGTCTCCGACCGGCGAACTCCTGCCACTGATCGGGAAACGCATCCGGTGCGGGCCGGGTTCGGAACACTGCAGGGTCGAAACGGCCCACAACGGACGCTGTTTGACGCTCGGCCCGGCACTGTAGTAGAGTCCGAATCCGCTATCAAGTATTTGAAGGGAAAGAAGTTGTGACCGAGTCGAGGTGGCGGTGAAGGGGCAGCGTGGCCGGCTCCTGGTCGGCGCTTTTCTCGCCATCCTCCTCCTCGGCTTCGTCTTCCGCGGGATGAACTGGGCGGACTTCGGGCGCGCCCTCCGGGAGGCCCGTCTGGCCCCCCTTGGCGGTGTCGTCCTCATGACCGTGGCCGCTTACCTGGTGAGGGCCTGGCGCTGGGGTTTCCTTCTGGCCCCCCTCGGGCGAGTCCCCTTCAAGGACCTCGTATCCGCTACGTACGTCGGCTTCGCCTCGGGGTTTCTCATCCCACGTGCCCAGGAGATCGTGCGGCCCTGGCTCGTCTCCCGGCGCCACCCCATCTCGCTCTCCGCGGGTTTTGCCACGGTGGTCCTGGAGCGCCTGGTCGACCTCATCACGGTGCTTGCGCTCTTTGGCGTCTACCTCTTCGTGCTGCCCGCTCCTCCGATGCAGGTGGCGGGTCCTCGGATGGACGCCATCAAGGCGGCGGGTGCAGTGACCGCCATCGGGGCCCTCCTGATCCTCGGGCTGCTTCTCGCGCTGCACGCCCGCCCCGAGCCGGTCCTTGGCCTTCTCGAGAAGCTCCTCGCCCGGGCCCCGCGCTGGCTGGCCGCCCCTCTCGGGCAGGCCGTGCGGGCCTTCACCGAGGGTCTCGGGGTTCTTCGGGCCCCTGGCTCGCACCTCGCAATCATCCTCGCTCAATCATTCGCCCTCTGGATCCTCCTCGCCGTGGGCTTCCAGCTCAACAACTCTGCTTTCTCAATCGAGCTCCCGTTCTCCACAACCTTCCTGCTCATCGCCTTTCTCGTCGTGGGAGTGTCCCTCCCCACGCCGGGCATGGTGGGCGGGTTCCATGCCTTCTACGTGCTGGCTCTTCACGAGGTCTACGGCGTCCCTCGAGAAACAGCTACCGCGGCGGCGATCACAGCCCACGCGCTGTCGAGCCTGCCGGTCCTCGTGCTGGGTCTCGCCCTGCTGGGTCGCGAGGGGCTCAGCCTGCGCCGGGTCGCGGAGGTGACTGGCGAAGGCTCTTCAGAACCCTACCAGGAGGTGCAGCAGTGAAATGTCCATTCTGCTCCCACATCGACGACAAGGTCGTCGATTCGCGCGAGAGCAAAGAGGGGGAGGTCATCCGCCGCCGCCGCGAGTGCTTGAGCTGCTCCAAGCGCTTCACCTCCTACGAACGGATCGACAAGATCCCCCACCTCGTCGTGAAGAAGGACGGACGTCGCGAGCGCTTCGACCGGGAGAAGATCATGTCCGGGCTCTTCAAGGCTTGCGAAAAACGCCCGGTTTCGGTGAAGAGCCTCGAGGCGATCGTGGATCAGGTCGAGTCCATGACGCACGAGAGCCCCGATCGTGAAGTGGCCGCCGACCAGATCGGCGAGTTCCTGATGGAGCGGCTTCGCGACCTCGACAAGGTCGCCTTCGTCCGCTTCGCCTCCGTCTACCGCGACTTCAAGGACGTCGACCAGTTCATGGCCACGCTCAAGGGCCTGCTCGAGTCGCGGGACTGAGCGCTCGGGGGACGCCGCCTCACCCTATCTCCGCGCCAATCAGCACGTTGTCGCATGTGTGGCTCCAGAGCTACACTTCCCCTGGTGCCTCGGCAACGCATCCAGAACAACGCGCGGCTCATGGTGGCGATCACCGTGGGGTTGCTGCTCGTCTTCTTCGTCGCAGAGGTCTTTCTTCGCAAGAGCAGCGACTTCGATCCCGGCTATGCCTCCTCGGCGTTCCTGTTCGGCCTGACCGTCCTCAACTTCTCGCTCCTCTTCGTTCTCGTCTTCGTCCTGGGCCGAAACCTCGTCCGGATGGTCATGGAGTGGCGGCGAGGTGTCTTCGGCGCCCGGCTGCGGGTGCAGCTCCTGCTGGTCTTCCTGCTGATGGCGGTGGCGCCCTCCGTGCTCCTGCTCGTGGTCGGCAGCGACATCATCCGCCAGACCGTCGATCGCTGGTTCAACGTGGATGTGGAGCGGATTCTCGCCTCGTCCCAGGTCCTCGAGACTTCGCTGCGGCGCTCCGCCACCGACCGCGGCCGGGTCCACGCCCGGGCTCTCGCCGAGGAGGTCAGGGCTCGCGGGCTCCTCGGGGCGGGGCAGCTGGGCCGGCTGCGGCGCGCGGTGGGCGCCCGGGCCCGCGAGCTCGAGATCGACATCGTGAACGTGTTCTCGCCGGACGGCGAGATCGTCGCCGTCATGGACCCGCGTCTGCCTCCGGCGGTGTCCTGGGACTCCGCCTCGGCCGAGGCGTTGGCCGAGGCCGCCCTCGGGGGTCGGGATGCGGACGCGATCGTCTCGTTCGGAGCGGGCGAGCTCGCCCTTGTCGCCGTCCCCGTGCGGGGAGCGGACGGGCGCTCGGCCGGTGCCGTGGTCGTGTCGAGCTTCATTCCTCCCGAGGTGGCCCGGGCCGCCGGGGAAGTCAGGGATCACTACGCGAAGTTCCGAGAAACGCAGAGCAACAGGGAGCCCATCCTCGCCTTCTATCGCTCGCTCTACCTGTTCCCGGTCCTCCTGACCCTGTTCGGTGCCGTGTGGCTCGCCCTCTACCTCGCCCGCCGCATCACGACACCTCTCCGACTCGTGGCCGAAGGGGCCGAGCGGATCGCTGCCGGCCAGCGCGGGGTTCGGGTGGATTTCCCGTCCGGCAGCGAGGAGCTTCGGGCTCTCATCACCTCCTTCAACAAAATGTCGGAGCGGCTGGCCCGGAGCGAGGAGGAGGTCGAGTTCGGGCGCGCCGGACTGCTGCGCAAGAACCAGGAGCTGGAGGAGCGCCGCCGGCTCACGGAGACCGTTCTCGAGACAGTGGGGACGGGCGTCCTCGTGGTCGACGAGGGGGGCACCGTCAGCGCGGTCAACGCCGCGGCGCTGCGCCTGCTCGACCTCGAGAGCGGGGTGATGGGCCTGCCGGTGGATCGGGTCCTGAAGGGCGCCGGCGGCGACGAGATCCGCAGCCTCGTGCTGCGGTTGCTCTCGGGCCGCGTGGCTCGGCAGGAGCGCGAGGTCCTGATGCCGACGGGCGACCGCGACCGGCACCTTGCCGTGACGGTCGTGAGCCTGCCCGGCTCCCTCGGCTCGGCGCCCGGGGCGCTTCTGGTCCTCGACGATCTCACCCCGCTCATGAAGGCCCAGAAAGTGGCGGCATGGGGTGAGGTGGCACGCAAGCTCGCCCACGAGATCAAGAACCCGCTCACCCCGATTCAGCTCTCCGCCCAGCGCATCCGCAAGGCGTGGCTCAAGTCCGATCCCGACTTCGAGAAGGTCCTCACCGAGTCCTCGCGGGCCATCGTCGACGAGGTCGAGGCCCTCAAGAACCTGGTGGACGAGTTCGCCCAGTTCGCCAGGCTGCCCGCGGCCAACCTGCAGCTCACGTCGCTTCACGACGTCATCGATCAGGCGCTCTCCCTCTATGAAGGGCTCTTCCCCCGCATCGTCATCGATCGGCGCGAGGCGGCAGACCTGCCCGAGCTGCGGCTGGACCCCGACCAGATGAAGCGGGTGCTCATCAATCTCGTGGACAACTCGATCGCTGCCATGGACGAGAGAGGACACATCCTGGTGGCCACCGAGCTCGACAGGGGGGAAGGGAGGGCTCGTCTCATCGTCGCCGATGACGGCCCGGGGATCGCCGCCGCCGACCACGACCAGCTCTTCGTGCCGCACTTCTCCACGAAGAAGCGGGGGAGCGGGCTGGGCCTCGCCATCGTCAGCCGCATCGTGCAGGAGCATCTCGGCACGATCCGGGCCGAAGACAACGAGCCGCGAGGAGCGCGATTCGTCGTGGAGCTTCCGGCATGAGCGAGTCGATTCTCGTCGTCGACGACGAAGCGGGGGTTCGGACCTCG
Organism: Vicinamibacteria bacterium; assembly: GCA_963578825.1. Taxonomy (GTDB): domain Bacteria; phylum Acidobacteriota; class Vicinamibacteria; order Fen-336; family Fen-336; genus JAJDNS01. The sequence goes on along the minus strand of CAUZDW010000042.1, from coordinate 22,478 downwards.
CTCGAGGCGATCCTCGGTGACGAGGGCTACCGGGTGGCAACGGCGGCCTCGGGGGAGGATGGGCTGACCGCGGCCGCCGCCAGGCGTTTCGACCTGGTGCTGCTCGACGTTTGGCTCCCGGGCGCCGATGGCCTCGAGACGCTCGCCCGCTTGCACGAGGCCGATCCCCAGCTCCCGGTGGTGATGATCTCCGGGCACGGCACGATCGAGACCGCGGTCAAGGCTGTCCGGCTGGGGGCGCGCGACTTCGTGGAGAAGCCCCTCTCGCTCGAGAAGACGCTCCTCGTCGTCCGCAACGCGCTGTCCCAGAGGCGGCTCGAGGCCGAGGTCCGAACCCTGAAGCGTCAGCTCGACCAGAAGTACGTCATGGTGGGGGCCAGCCCGGCCCTCGAGGTCCTGCGCGCGGAGATTGCCCAGGCCGCGCCCAGCAACGGTCGGGCCCTCATCTTCGGAGAGAACGGCACGGGCAAGGAGCTGGTGGCGCGCGCCATCCATGCCCAGAGCGGCCGGGCTCAGGGTCCGTTCGTCGAGGTCAACTGCGCGGCCATCCCCGAGGAGCTCATCGAGAGCGAGCTCTTCGGCCATGCGAAGGGCGCCTTCACCGGGGCCCTCACGGCGCGGAAGGGGAAGTTCGAGCTCGCCGACGGGGGAACCCTCTTCCTCGACGAGATCGCGGACATGAGCCTGAAGACTCAGGCCAAGGTCCTCCGGGCTCTTCAGGAGCAGCGCATCGAGCCGGTGGGCGGTGCGGGCTCGGTCACTGTGGACGTGCGCGTGATCGCTGCCACCAACAAGGACCTTCAGGAAGAGATCAAGCGAGGCTCGTTCCGCGACGACCTCTACTTCCGGCTCAACGTCATTCCATTCGTGGTCCCGCCGCTGCGGGAGCGTCGGGACGACATCCCTCTTCTCGCCCGCCACTTCATCGAGGTGCTGTCCGCCGAGCACGGGCGGCGGACGAGGTCGATCACCAGCGAGGCGCTCTCGGTCCTGTCCCGCCTCCACTGGCCGGGCAACGTTCGAGAGCTGCGCAACATCATCGAGCGGCTCGTCATCATGACCCCCGGCGACCAGATCGAGGCTGCTCACCTGCCGGCATCGCTGCTCGAAACGCAGCAGGACGAAGTGGCCTCCGCCGTCGACGCCGCCTTCGTCTCAGGCGATGCACCTCGGCTGTCCGTGGCCCGCGAAGAGTTCGAGCGGCAGTTCATCCGGCGCCGATACCGCGAGTGCGGGGGCAACATGAGCCGGACCGCTGAGGCGCTCGGCGTGGAACGCTCGAACCTGTATCGAAAGATGAAGGGCTACGGACTTCTTCCTGCCCGGCGCGAGGACGCTTGAACCGGGGCCCCCGCTCCCGGATAATACCCGCGAGCCCTGTCCAATCGATCCTTTGATGCTGATGCGACACGAGGAGACCAATAAGCGCCCCCTGAGCGGGGCGTGGTCCCGCCGCACGATCGTCGGCCTGTGGGTCGTCGGCTTCATGCTGGCCGGGGGTGCGCTGTCCGCTCGCTGGGACGTCCTCATGGCGCGACTGGCTCGGCCGCCGGTCGGGGACGGGTGACGTGGGCATGGAGGGAACGCCGCGATGAAATGTCCGTCCTGCAGTGAGGCCCTGCCCGCCCTGGCGGAGCGCTGCTCCGGTTGCGGCGCGCTGGTGGCGCCGCCGGTCGAGGGCGCCCTCGCTCCGAAGCCCCGCACAGTGACACCGCCACCCCGGGACAAGGTCAAGCGGCTTCAGGACCTTCCTGGCATGCCGAAGAAGGAGCGCACGTGGCGCGACGAGGTGCAGGAGCGCGTCAGCAAGAGAAAGAAGAAGCGCAAGCAGTCCAGCTTGCCGCTCTTCGAGCAACCCGAGGTGGTCGCCTCGAGCGAGACCGAGCCGGCGGCGGAGACCGCGAAGAAGCCCTCCGCCCTGGCGGAGCCACGGGCTCCAGAGGCCGCCCGGCCCCACGCCGCCCCGTCGTCCGAGGAGCTCGAGGCCCGGTCGTCATCTCGGTCTGCCGACGTGGAGGATCGGGTGGCGGAGCGCGACTTCGAATCGGCCCCGCTCAGCGAAGAAGAGCTGGCGGAGCTGCCCCTCAGAGCTGCCGAGCCCTTTTCCGATGTCGCCGCCGGGGAGGCGGAAACGTCCCGCAGGATGATCGAGATGACGGTCGAAGCCCCGGACCTCGACGAGGACCTGGTCGGGGCGCGCGAGGACTGGGAACAGCCGCTCACCCTGGACCCGCCCCTGGCCGAGGCGACCCCGCTTGAGCGCCCTGCACGAATCAGCGAGCGCGCCCAGGCGGCGCTTGTGGATGCTGGAATACTGGCCGTGCTCGGATCGCTCGTCGTCTACTTCGCCGGTCGGGCCGCCCGTGTGGATGTGACGTCGCTGCTGGTGAGCTGGCCCTGGCTGGTGTCCTACCTTGCCCTCCTCGGGGTCTTCTATGCCGGCTACTTCACGGGGACGACAGGCCAGACACCGGGGAAGATGATCGCGGGCCTGCGCGTGGTGGACGCCCGGGGCCGTCCACCAAGCTACGTCCGAGCCTCGCTCAGGGCCATTGCCGGGGCCGCGGGGACCGTTCTGGCAGGACTCGGTCTGGTCCCGATGGCCCTGGATCCCGCCCGCCGGGCGCTGCACGATCGGCTGCTCCGCACCCGCGTTATCCATCGCTGAGATTGCATGCCTGCCGTTCTCCGAACCAGTGCGCGACTGCTCGCCACCGGTTTCGGGTCCGGGTACTCGCCCGTGGCCCCGGGGACCGCGGGCTCGGTTGCCGGGTTGCTGCTTTTCTGGCCGCTCGCCTCGCTCCCGGTCTGGGTGCAGCTCGCCGCCTGTACGGCGCTTTTCCTGGTGGGGGCTCTTGCGTCGACGCTCGTCGCCCGCGATCTGGGACGGAAGGATCCAGGTCTGATCGTCGTCGACGAGGTCGTAGGGATGTGGATCATGCTGATCGGAGTGCCCTTCGTCCCCCTGACGATCATCCTCGGGTTTCTCCTGTTCCGTCTCATGGACATCGTGAAACCCTGGCCCGCGCGAGACCTGGAGGGGCTGCCGGACGGATGGGGTGTCATGGCTGACGATGTAGCCGCAGGCGTCTATGCCCACCTCGTGTTGCGCGTGGCCCTTCTCGTGTGGCCGCTGTGACGGGTCGGCGGGAGGCAGCGCGATGAAGGCCGCACTGGTCGCCGTCGGCAGCGAGCTGCTCGGTCCTCTGCGGTCCGACACCAACACCGTCTGGCTGACGGAGCGCCTCCTCGATGCAGGCGTCGAGGTGGTCGAGCGGTGCATCGTGGCCGACGAGCCCGAGCTGCTCGAGGCCTTGCTTCGAGCGGTGCTCGAGAAGGTCGACGTCGTCATCGCCACCGGAGGCCTCGGGCCCACCGCCGACGATCTCACCCGCGAGGCCGCGGCGGCCGCGTTGGGTCGGCGCCTGGTGCGGGATGCCTCGATCGTCGAGAACCTGCGGGTCCGCTTCGCGAGCTACGGTCGCGCGATGCCGTCCACCAACGAGAAGCAGGGAGACGTCATCGAGGGCGCCGTCGCCATCGACAACCCGCGCGGCACGGCGCCCGCCCAGAGGTTCGAGCACGACGGCCGTCTGCTCGTCCTGCTCCCCGGGCCGCCGGGTGAGATGAAGCCTCTCTTCGACGCCATCGTCCTGCCGGAGCTGCGAGCCCGGGGACGGGTGGTGCGTCGCCGCGTCCTGAAGATCGCCGCTATGGGCGAGAGCCAGGTGGACCAGATCATCGCTCCCCTGTACCAGGCCGTGGAGAACCCACGGACGACCATCCTGGGCGCGCCTGGGCAGATCGAGCTGCATCTGGTGGGTGAGGGGGCGAGCGCCGAGGAGGCGGCGGAGCGCATCGAGTCGCTGGCCCGGGGCCTGCGCCAGCGATTGCCCGGCCGGATCTTCAGTGAAGACGGGCGAGAGCTGCCCGCGGTGGTGGCCGCCCTCCTCCTCGAGCGGGGCTCGACCCTGGCCGCCGCCGAGTCGTGCACCGGCGGGCTGCTCTCCGCGCGGCTGACCGACGTCCCCGGCGCCAGCGGCTTCCTCGAGCGCTCCTTCGTCACGTACTCGAACCGCTCCAAGGTCGAGGAGCTCGGCGTCGACCCCGGGCTCATCGAGCGGGAGGGCGCGGTGTCGGAAGAGGTGGCGGCGGCAATGGCGGTCGGTGCCCGGCGCGTGGCGGGGACTCACTTCGGCGTGGGGATCACAGGCGTGGCGGGCCCCGATGGCGGCACCGCCGACAAGCCTGTCGGGCTCGTCCACCTTGCGATCGACCAGGACGAGGGAACCCGCGTGTACCACCGGCGCTTCCTGGGAGGACGCGAGCGCGTGCGCTTCCAGGCGACGCAGACCGTCCTCGAGATGCTCCGTCGCGGCCTGCTTGGCCTCGAGCCGCTGTGAGCGGCGGCGGGGAGTAGACTCTTCTCCCAATGGTCCCAGCCCTCGTCCTCGCCGCTTCGTACCTCCTGGGCTCGATCCCGTTCAGCTTTCTGGTGGGGCGCGCGTTTGGAGTCGCCGACGTCCGCCGGGTGGGCAGCGGAAATGTCGGCGCGACCAACGTCTTTCGCAGCGCCGGCAAGACGGCCGGTCTGCTGGCCCTGCTCCTCGACGCTGCCAAGGGGGCCGCGGCCTCCCTCCTGGCGCTGTGGCTCGTCCCGGACCGGCCCGCTGTCGCCGCCCTCGCCGCGGTGACGGCAGTCCTCGGTCACATGTATCCCGTGTGGCTGCGCTTCCAGGGAGGCAAGGGCGTTGCCGCCGGGCTCGGGGCCTTCGCGGCGCTCGTGCCCAAGGCCGCGATGGCGGCCACGGGGATCTTCCTGCTCACCTTGATTGCCACGCGCTACGTCTCGATCAGCTCGATCGTCGGCACCGCCACGCTGGCCGCCCTCGCCTTCGTCTTCGGCTCCCCTGCGGTGGCCTGGGCGGCGACGCTCACGGCCGTGCTGGTCGTGGTGCGCCATCGGTCGAATGTCAAGCGACTGCAGGACGGGTCCGAGCGCCGGGCGGGGGCCGTCGAGAAGAGGTGACCCGTTGCGCGTGAGCGTCGTCGGAGGAGGGGCCTGGGGCACCGGGCTCGCCAGCCACTGTGTTCGCGCCGGGTTGTCGGTCCGGTTGTGGGCGCGCGAAAGCGAGGTGGTCAGAGCGGTCAACGACCGTCGCGAGAACACCCTCTTCCTGCCCGGGGTCTCGCTCCCGGAGGGGCTCGTCGCGTTCGATCGCCTGGAGGAGGCGCTGGAGGATGCGGAGACGGCGCTCGTCGTGGTCCCCTCGGAGTTCAGCCGGGGTGTCTACCGGGAGATGCGGCCTCTCCTTCGCCCCGGGGCAGTGCTCGTCTCCGCCACCAAGGGGCTCGAGAGGGACACGCTCCTCCGGATGAGCGAGGTCGCGGCGGAAGAGGCGCCCGCTCATCCCCTGGCCGTGCTGTCGGGGCCGTCCTTTGCTGTCGAAGTGGCCCGCGGCCAGCCGACCGCGGTCGTTGCGGCGTCCACCGACCACGCCGTCGCCGAGAGCGTCCAGCGGGCGCTCGCCACCGGCTCGTTCCGCGTGTACTCGAGCGAAGACGTCGTCGGGGTCGAGCTTGCCGGCGCTCTCAAGAACGTGATCGCGATCGCCGCTGGCATCGTGGACGGCCTGGGCTATGGTCACAACACCGTGTCCGCCCTCATCACCCGAGGGCTCGCCGAGATCGGCCGCCTGACCGGATCCCTCGGGGGGCGCCCGGAGACCCTGGCCGGGTTGGCCGGCCTCGGCGACCTGGTGCTCACGTGCACCGGGGCGCTCTCCCGCAATCGCCGGGTGGGCCAGGGGCTGGGGCGGGGGCTGAGCCTCGCCGAGGCCAGCGCCGGCCTGGTGGCCGAAGGCGTGCGCACCACCCTGGCCGCCACCGCCCTGGCCGAGAGAGAGGGCGAGGAGATGCCGATTGCGAGCCAGATGAAGGCGGTGCTCTACGACGGCAAGGCCCCCCGTCAGGCGCTCGACGAGCTCATGCTCCGGAGCCTCAAAAGGGAGTAAACTGTGCAACTTGAGGGGGTTCGTGTATCCCCTGGGGTTCGCGAACGATGTATCGGCTGAGCTACGACGTCGGTGACACTCCCCAGACCCACGCCTTCGCCACCGGCGAGGTGATCATCGGTCGCACCGACGAATGCCAGATCATCCTGCAGGATCCGAGCATCTCCCGGAAGCATGCCAAGGTCGTGGTGGACGGTTCCGGGGTGCGCGTCCTCGATCTGAAGTCGAAGAACGGCACCAAGGTCAACGGGACCCAGGTCATGGAGGCCGTCTTGAAGGACGGGGATCGCCTCCACCTCGGCAAGTTCGAGATCACGTTCAACGACGCCCTGGAAAGCAAGGTCGTCCTCGACGACCACAAGCCGCTCAGCGAGGAAGCGGGCACGATCATCCGATCGGTGGGCGAGCTCTCCCGACTCCTCGACGAGACCCCCGCGCCCAAGGTGCCCACGGACCAGAAGCCGGTGCCCGCCGACGTCGAAGAGATCGGGAAGGCGAATCGGATCCTCAAGGTCCTCACCAAGGTGGCGCAAGTACTCATCGCGGTGCGTCCCGTCGAGGAGGTGCTGCACCAGGTCATGGACATCGTCTTTGACCACGTGCCGGCCGACCGGGGATTCCTCATGCTGCGCGAGGACGGCGAGTCCAGTGCGCTCGTCCCGATGGTGGTGAAGCACCGCAATCCCTCTTCCGGAGGCGAGGATCGCATCACGATCTCGAAGACCATCGCGGACACGGTCATGAAGGACCGTGTTGCGATCCTGACCTCGGACGCCATGGTGGATCCTCGCTTCGGCGCCGGCGACTCCATCCGTTTCCACGGGATCCGCAGCGCCATGTGCTCGCCGCTGTGGCACGAAGAGCAGGTGATCGGGATCATCCACGTGGACTCGCCGATGCTCACCAACTGCTTCACCGCGGACGACCTCGACGTGCTGACCGCGCTGGCCAACTACGCGGCGGTGGCCGTGGAGAGAGCGCGGCTGAACCAGAAGATCGTGGCCGAGGAGAAGAAGCGCGAGCGGCTGGGGCGCTTCCTCTCGCCGCAGGTCACGAGCCGCATCCTGGCGGCCTCGGACAACGAGGGCTCGGCGCTCGGGGATCCGGAGGTGCGCGACGTGAGCGTTCTCTTCGCCGACATCTCCGGCTTTATCCGGTTGTCGGAGAGGATGAAGCCCTCGGCAGTGGCGCGGCTCCTCAACTCGTATCTGTCCCGAATGACCGACGTCATTTTCAAATACGAGGGCACACTGGACAAGTACATGGGAGACGGCATCATGGCCGTCTTCGGCGCCCCCCTCGACATGGAGGATCACGCGGAGCGCGCCATCCGGACCGCGCTCGAGATGCAGGAGCAGCTCGAGGAGTGGAACGCCGAGCGCACGGAGGGTCCGGAGCTGCGGATCCGGATCGGCATCAACTCCGGGACGGTGGTCGCCGGTGAGATCGGCAGCATCAACAAGATGGAGTACACGGTGCTCGGGGACACGGTGAACACCGCGAGCCGGCTCGAGAGCGCAGTGGCCAAGCCGGGGTCGGTTGTCATCGGAGAGGAGACGCGCAAGGCCGTGGGTGACACGTTCGAGTGCGAGGACCTCGGGGCCTTCAGCCTCAAGGGCAAGGAGAACGAGGTCGAGGCCTTCAAGGTCCACAGCGTGGGCCCGAGCACGTCCGAGACCATCCCCCCGGTGCACAAGGACTCTAGAGGGACCACCCGCTGATGCCGCCCGCCGGTCCCCGTCGCCGCCGGGGACGGATCCTCTACTCGATTTGCGTCCTCCTGTTCGCCATTGGCGTCGTGCCGCTGCTCTGGACGTCCTACAAGCTCGTCACGGGGAGCCGGGAGAGCCTCGAGCTCACGCAGAAGCAGATGCAGCTCGACAAGGCCCGGAGCCTGTCTTCCCAGGTCGGGCTCTACGTGAGCAGCCTTCGGGACCACGTGTCCGCCATCGCCCGGACCCTCGAGATCGATGCCGACCGCGAGCCCTTCTCCGACCGCCTGGCCCGCATCACCGACCAGGGGGCCCTCGCGCGATACCTGGACGCCGAGGGGGGTGAGGTTGGAGGCCGATTCGTCTACGTCAGCGTCCGCGACACCCGCGGCATCGGTCCGGCGTCGGGACTCGATCTTCAGGACCCGGACATCCTGCACTGGCTGCGGGAAGGCTTCTCGCGAGGGCTGTACAAGACCCGTATGACCTCGCCGACGCTGGTGTCCACGTCGCTCGACGAGCCGGTGATCGTCCTGGAGGAGCCGATCGTGGCCGGGGGAAAGGTGCTGGGCGTCGTCCTCGCGGTAGCGAGCCTCCAGCCGATCCGGCTCATGACGGCGGAAAGCGGCGAGCGGGGGCTGCTGGAGGTGTACCTCGTCGACAACCGGGGACGTCTCATCGCCCACTCCGATCCCGAGAAGCCGCTTCAGGCTGACATGTCCAGCGTCGAAATCGTCCGCCTTTTCGCGGAGTCGGGGCAACAGGCCGGGGCCACCATAGGCTTCGCCATCCCTGCAGAGGGCGGTGCCCGCCAGATGCTCGGCACCTACCGCGCCGTACCCGACGACTCGGGCTGGGGCGTCATCGTCCAGGTCGACGAGGAAACGGCCTACTACGACGCCATCGAGCTCCGGCGGCAGTCGGTCATTCTCGTGACCATCGTCACCGCGCTCGCGGTGGTGCTCGGGACGCTCTTCGCCGGACAGATCAGTCGGCCCGTCCGTCGGCTGGCCGACGGTGCACGGCGGCTCGCCGGAGGAGACTACGGCACTCGCGTGGACATCCGCAGCGAGAACGAGATGGGGGTCCTGGCCGACGCCTTCAACCAGATGGGCGAGGAGATCTAGAAGGCGATGCGGCAGATCCAGCGGGCGGCCGAGGAGAACAAGGAGCTGTTCATGGGCTCCATCCGCATGCTCGCCAACGCCATCGACGAGAAGGACCCCTACACCCGCGGCCACTCCGAGCGAGTGGCCTACTACTCGGCGTGCCTCGCGAAGCACCTCGGGATGGACCCGGAGGAGGTGGAGAACGTCCATCTCTCCGGGATCATCCACGACGTGGGCAAGATCGGCATCGAGGACAAGATTCTCCGGAAGGCCTCGGCCCTGACCGACGACGAGTACGAGCTCATGAAGGAGCACCCCACCAAGGGGCTCCACATCCTCGCCGCTGTCCCGCTTCTCAAGGAGAAGGCGGGGGCCGGCCTCATGCACCACGAGAACGTCGACGGCAGCGGATACCCGGACGGACTGGCGGGAGAGGACATCCCGCTGCTCGGTCGCATCGTGAGCGTGGCCGACGCCTTCGACGCCATGACCACGGACCGTCCGTACTCCAAGGCGATGACGTTCGAGGCTGCGATCGCGCGGCTCAAGTTCCTGTCCGGAAAAAAATTCGACCCCGAGTGCGTCGAGGCCTTCGACAAGGCTCACGAGTCCGGGGACGTGACGCCCGCCAAGGCGCGGAAGGCCTCCGTGGCGTCGCGCAAGTTCGAGATCAATGCCCTCATGGGAGACTCGCGGCCCGAGCCGACACCGACCGCCGAGGCGTCGTCCGCACCCGTGTGAGGAAGATGAGAACATCGACATCGACATTTGCAGCACTCGTTGCTCTGGCTCTGAGCGCGCCCGCGGCGCCCTTGCTGGCCCAGGGCACGTCCGGTGGGGAGGCCTTCTTCAGCTCCGGGGTGATGCACCTCCGCGCAGGGCGCACGGCGATGGCGCTCGATCAGTTCAAGCGAGCCGTCAAGGCGGCGCCGGAAAACCCCTACTTTCGAAAGGGCCTGGGGCAGGCGTACGCCAGCGGGCGCCAGTGGAAAGAGGCGATCAAGCAGTTCCGCAAGGCGCTCGAGATCAACCCCTACTACGTGGACATCCGAAACGACCTCGGCAGCGTCCTCGTCCTGGCCGGGAAGCGCGACCAGGGCAGGGACGAGTTCCTGATGGCGTACTCCGATCCCACCAACCCCACGCCGGAGGTCTCCGCTCGCAACCTTGGCCAAGCTTACCTCGACGAGAAGAACTATACCGAGGCCATCAACTGGTTTCGGACCGCCCTGGATCGAACCGACACCTACGCCGATTCGTACCTGGGCCTCGCGGAAGCCTTCGTGGCCACGGAGCGGATCGAAGAGGCCGTGGTCCTGCTCGAGTCCGGTGTCGAGAAGGTGCCCCAGGACCCGGTGCTGCACCTGGCTCTCGGACAGGTCTACCACAGGGCCGGCCGTTTCACGGAGGCACGCTCCCAACTCGAGGACGCGATGCGCAAGGATCCCTCCGGGCTGGTTGGGCAGGCGGCGGCCGACGAGCTCGCCAGGCTGCCAGACTGAAGACACCCCATGCCCTATCTCCGCATCCTCGCGAACCTCCGGGCCCGGGTGCCCGGTGCCCGGGCGGCGCTCCTCCTCGACTCGCAGGGTGAGCTGGTCGTCGGTGCCGGAGAGCTGGACGAAAAGGAACGGCTCGTCGGGGCGTACGCGGGTATCACCCTGGGAATGGCTCTGAGGAATACCGAGCGGCACAACGGCGGCCGCATCGACCATCTCGTGTGGCGGCATCTCAGCGGAAGTGTCGTCATCTGCCCGCTCAAGGACGGGTACTACCTCGCGATGTTCCTCGGCCCCGACGCGATCGTGGCGGCGGGGGTTCAGCGCACGAAGGAGGCGCGGCTGCCCCTCGACGAGGAGCTCTAGTCTTGGCCCTCGTCGACCGCCTCCAGGGCGGGCTCTCGCGCACCCGCGAGGTGCTCACGATGCCCCTCGAGGACCTGGTTCGTGGTCGTCGGGTCCTCGATGAAGCCGCTCTCGAGGCCGTCGAGGAGGCCCTGCTGGCTGCCGATATGGGCCTGCCCGCGGTGGAGGAGGCGCTCGAGGTCCTGCGCGCCAGGAGCGGCGAGATCGCCTCGGGGGGGCTGCCAGCGATGCGTGCGGTCCTTCGCGACCAGATCCGCCGGGCTCTCGAGCTCCCGGTGGATGTCCGGCCGTTCTCGGCCCGGCCCTGGGTCGTGTTCGTCGTGGGCGTCAACGGAGCCGGAAAGACCACCACCATAGGCAAGCTGGCCGCGAGCTGGCGTCAGGCCGGCCGGTCCGTGCTCCTGTGTGCCGCCGACACGTTTCGCGCCGCCGCCGTCGAGCAACTCGAAGCCTGGGCCCGGCGTGCAAGGGCGGAGCTCCACCGCGGAGCCGACGGCGCCGATCCCTCGGCGGTTCTCACCGACGCGCTTCGACTGGCTCGCGCCCGGGGCCTCGACGCGGTCCTCGTGGACACCGCGGGCCGGCTGCACACCCGCTCGAACCTCATGGCCGAGCTCGCCAAGATGTCACGGGTCGCCGCCCGCGAGGTCGACGGCGCGCCCCACGAGACCCTGCTGGTGCTCGATGCGACGGTGGGCAGCAACGGCCTCGCCCAGGGACGCGAGTTCGCCAGGGCAGGCGGCGTGAGCGGTCTCGTCCTGGCCAAGCTCGACGGCACCGCGCGCGGAGGGGTGGCTGTCGCCGTGGTGCGCGAGCTGGAGGTTCCCATCCGCTACGTCGGGGTGGGCGAGCAGGTCGCGGACCTCCTTCCATTCGACGCGGAGGCTTTCGCCGCCAGCCTCGTGGGAGAGCCGTGAGCGACCGGCGCGACGAGCACGACCTGCACTTGATGGGGCGGGCGCTCGAGCTCGCGGCGAAGGGGCTCGGAGAGACGAACCCGAACCCGGTGGTGGGCTGCGTCATCGCGACGGGCCGGCGCGTGGTGGGGGAGGGCCGGCACAGGCGCGCCGGAGGTCCTCACGCCGAGGTGGAGGCGCTGGCTCGTGCAGGATCTCGGGCGCGCGGGGCAACGTTGTACGTGAACCTCGAGCCCTGCGCGCACCAGGGCCGGACACCGCCCTGCGCACCTCTCGTCCGGGACTCGGGGGTGGTGCGGGTCGTTGCCGCGCTGCGTGATCCGAACCGGCTGGTGGCGGGCCGGGGGCTGGCCCTCATCCGTCGGGCTGGCGTGAAGGTCGCCACTGGAGTCCTGGCCCCCGAGGCCGCTCGGCTGAACGAGCGCTTCCTCGTCGCCGCGCGGAGTGGACGACCGTTCGTGCTCCTCAAGGCGGCACAGACGCTCGACGGTCGAATCGCCACGGCCTCCGGGCACTCGAAGTGGATCACCAGCGTGGCCGAGCGTCGGCAGGCACGCTGGCTGCGACGGCTTCACGACGCCGTGCTCGTGGGCATCGAGACCGTTCTCGCCGACGACCCGCTGCTGCTTCCCTCGCCCCGCACCACGCGTTCCTTCCTCCGCGTCGTGCTGGACTCCCACCTGCGCCTCCCGGCCGGGGGTCGGCTGGCCCGCTCGGCGCGCCCGGCGACCCCGGTCCTCGTCGTCGCCACCCGTGCCGTGCCCTCCCGCCGCCGGGAGCTGGAGGATGCGGGAGTCGAGGTGGTCGACGCCGTCGCGGCGAGCCCCGGGGGACGGGTGTCTCTCGAGGGCGTGCTGGATGCCCTCTGGGATCGGGGGATCATGAGCGTCATGGTCGAAGGGGGCTCGGAGGTGCTAGGTTCGTTCCTGGCGGCACGGCTCGTCGACCAGGTGGCGCTGTTTCGGGCGCCGCTTCTGCTCGGTGGCCGCGGCAGCCGACCCGTTTTCGGGGGACCCGACCCGGCTTCGATCGGCGACGCATTGCGCGTGCGGCCGGTGCCCGACGGGCCGAGCTTCCCCTGGCCCTGGCCGCCGCGCTTCGAGCTGTGGGCGCCCGACCGCGGCTCGGGGTGGCGCCGATCGGCCCCGAGAGGATGAGAAAGCGATGTTCACTGGAATCGTAGAGGGCACGGGCACGGTGCGTACGGCCGAGCGGCGCGGTGACGTGCTCGTCGTCTCCGTCGACGTCGGCGGGCTCTTCGGGGGTCTGCCCCTCGGGGGCAGCATAGCGGTGAACGGCTGCTGCCTCACGGCCACGCGGTCCGATCCTGCCGGCTTCACCGTCGAGCTGACCGAGGAGACGCTTCGCCGGACCCGTTTCGACGAGCGGCTCTGCCCAGGAGCTCGAATCAACCTCGAGCGTCCCATGAAGGCGGATGGAAGGTTCGACGGGCACGTCGTCCAGGGCCACGTCGACGGGATTGGCAGTGTGCTCGAGATGAGGTCGCTCGGCGAGTCGGCGGAGATCAGGGTCGAGGTCCCCGAGGGGCTCGAGCGCTACCTCGTCGAGAAAGGATCGATATCGGTGGAGGGAATCTCGCTCACGGCCTACGGTGTCGAAGGCCCCGCCTTCTCCGTCGCTCTCATCCCGTATACTCTCGAGATAACCAACCTGCGAGGCGCACGCCCGGGTGATCTGGTCAACCTCGAGGCGGACGTGATCGCAAAGTACGTGGAGCGCCTCCTGGAGGCGCGCGGGCTGTAGGGCGCGCTCCTCTCTTACTGGTGAAGGATTCGATGATTCCCTTCAGCTCCATTCCCGACGCCATCGAGGACTTCAGGGCCGGGAAGATGCTCGTCGTGGTCGACGACGAGGACCGGGAGAACGAAGGGGACCTCACCATCGCAGCGGAGAAGGTCACCCCGGAAGCCATCAACTTCATGGCCCGCTACGGCCGCGGTCTCATCTGTCTCCCCATGACCGGGGCGCGCCTCGACGAGCTGCGTATCCCGCTGATGGTGCGTGACGAGCAGAACAGCGCGAAGTTCGGCACCGCTTTCTGCGTGCCGGTCGAAGCCAAGCGGGGCACGACCACGGGCATCTCGGCCGCCGACCGGGCCCGCACGGTCCTCACCGCCGTCGACCCCAAGGCAGGCCCCGAGGACCTGGCCCGCCCCGGGCACATGTTTCCCCTCCGCGCGGTCGACGGGGGTGTGCTCCAGCGGGCAGGGCAGACCGAAGCGGCCGTGGACCTGGCCCGCCTGGCCGGCCTCTACCCGGCCGGGGTCATCTGCGAAGTGATGAACGAGGACGGCACCATGGCCCGGGCGCGGCACCTGGGACCGTTCTGCCGCGAGCACGGCATCCGGATGATCACGATCCGCGACATCATCCACTACCGGATGCAGCACGAGCGGCTGGTGCGCAAGGTCGCCGAAGCGAGCTTGCCCACGAACTATGGCCCGTTCCGGGTTCACGCATTCCAGAGCCTGATCGACGGAGAGCATCACGTGGCCCTGGTGATGGGGGATGTTCGCGAGGGGAAGCCCGTGCTGGTCCGCGTCCACTCTCAGTGCCTGACCGGGGACATCTTCTCCTCCACCCGCTGCGACTGCGGCGCACAGCTCCACACCGCCCTCGAGCAGATCAAGGAGGACGGAGCCGGCGTCCTGCTCTACCTTCGCCAGGAGGGCCGGGGCATCGGCCTCGTCCACAAGATCCTGGCCTACGAGCTGCAGGACAAGGGTCGGGACACCGTGGAAGCCAACGAGGAGCTCGGCTTCAAGGCCGACCAGCGCGACTACGGGATTGGTGCCCAGATCCTGGTGGAGCTGGGGGTGAAAAAGCTCCGCCTGATGACCAACAATCCCCGCAAGTTCGTGGGGCTCGAGGGCTATGGCCTCAGCATCACCGAGCGCGTCCCCATCGAAATGCCCCCCTCCGAGGCCAACCGGCGCTACCTGCGCACCAAGAAGGAGAAGCTGGGCCACTTCCTGCGGAGCGTCTGAGGCCCGGACCCGCCTCCCCGCGGGGGTCTCCCGAGCCCGGTGTTTGACAGGTTCTGGGACCGCTCTTAAGATGGTCTATTGCTTTGGGTTGGCCCGTGTGAGACGGTCGCCTGCGGGGACCTGCCCAGGACTCTCAGGAGACCTCTGCCGGCGACCGGGGCGACGTGTATTTTGTTCGAAACGCTGAGCGAGAGACTTCAAGGGGCATTCCGGTCGCTGCGCGGCCAGGGGGTCCTGTCTGAGGCCCAGATCCAGGGGGCTCTCCGCGAGATCCGTCTCGCGCTCCTCGAGGCCGACGTCCATTTCAAGGTCGTCAAGGAGCTCATCGAGCGGGTGCGCGCTCGGGCCACGGGACAGGAGGTCCTCAAGAGCCTGAACCCGGACCAGGCCGTGCTCCGTGTGGTTCGGGACGAGATGGTGGAGCTTCTGAGCTCCGGCGCCGTTGCCACGATCGCGACGGCCCCGCGCCCGCCGTCGGTCGTGCTGCTGACGGGGTTGCAGGGCTCCGGGAAGACCACCACCGCGGCCAAGCTCGGGCACTGGCTGGCAGGACGGGGGAGCCACCCGCTCCTCGTCTCCACCGACGTCCACCGCCCGGCGGCGCGGGAGCAGCTGCGGACCTACGCCACCCGGGCCGGACTGAAAGTCCATCATCCCGAGGAGTCCGACCCGCTGGCCATTCTCCAGGCCGGGCTGAGCGAGGCCGCTGCCGTCGGGCATGACTTCCTGCTCGTCGACACCGCGGGTCGCCTGCACATCGACGACGCGCTGATGGCCGAGCTCGCCCAGCTTCGTGACGCCGCTCAGCCCAGCGAGGTACTGTACGTGGCGGACGCTCTCACGGGCCAGGACGCCGTCCGCAGCGCCGACGAGTTCCACAAGAAGATCGGCATCACCGGGATCGTCCTGACGAAACTCGACGGTGACTCCCGGGGAGGTGCGGCGCTCTCCGCGGCCGCCGTGACCGGACGCCCGGTAAAGTTCGCCGGGCTCGGCGAGACCGTCGAGGCGTTCGAGCCGTTCGACCCCGAGCGCATGGTCTCCCGGATCCTCGGCATGGGAGACGTGCTGGGCTTGATCGCCCGGGCCGAGGAGACGATCGATCAGGAGCAGGCCGAAGAGCTGGCGCGGAAGATCCGCAGGGCGGAGTTCGACCTCGCGGACTACCGGGACCAGATGAAGCAGGTCAAGCGAATGGGCCCCCTCGACGAGGTGCTGTCGATGATGCCCGGCATGGGCTCCCTCAAGGGCGTCGACACAGGCCGTGGGGAGGAGGAGATGGGGCGCTCGATCGCCATCATCGATTCCATGACGCCGCGGGAGCGGGCGGAGCCCTCGGTGATCAACGGGAGCTGCCGCAAGCGCATCGCCCGCGGGAGCGGCAACACGGTGCAGGATGTGAACCGCCTGTTGCGCCAGTTCGTACAAACAAGGAAATTGATGAAGGGACTGGGATCCGGACCGAAGGCGATGAAGCGCTTCGCGGCACGGATGCCCCAGCTCCGGTAGGTAGAGCAAGAACACAGTAGCGGTCGGCGCGCGCCGCGAGTAGACGAGGACGAGAGGAATGCTTTCCATCAGGTTGAGACGTACGGGGACGACGAAGCGCCCCTACTACCGTGTCGTGGTGGCCGACTCGCGGAAGCCCCGCGACGGGCGGTTCGTCGAGGTGCTGGGCCATTACGATCCGCAGCGTGACCCTGTGGTCGTAAAGATCGACGCGGAGCGGGCCAGCTACTGGATGGGCAAGGGGGCGCAGCCCTCCGACACCGTCCGGAGCCTGCTGAAGCAGCAGGCGAAGAGCGCGAGCTAGGCGATCCATGCGGGAGCTCGTCTCGACGCTCGTCCGGGGTCTCGTTCGCGAGCCCGACCAGGTCCGCGTCTACGAAGAGGACGCGGACGGGCGGCTCGTGTTCGAGCTGCTCGTGGCCGAGGGCGATCGGGGGCGCGTCATTGGACGGGAGGGACGCACCGTCAACGCCCTCAGGACCGTCCTCGCCGCGGTGGCGCGCGAGCGCGGCGGTGGCTCCTGTGAGCTGGAGATCATTGATTGAAGAGGGCGGGCGGGTCGAAGACGGCGGGGCCGGCTGGCGAGCTCGTCATCATCGGACGCGTGGTGAAGCCCCAGGGCCGCCGCGGTGAGGTGCTCGTGCACTCCCTCTCGGACCGGCCCGAGCGTTTCCCGACCCTCGAGAAGGCGGTCTTGGCCGGTTCCGGCGGCGAGCGCCGCGAAGTCCGGGTCACATCGAGCTGGCCGCACAAGGGTCGCCACGTGCTGAAGCTCGAGGGAGTGGACTCGATCGACGAGGCCGAACGGCTGCGTGGATTCGAGCTGGGGATCGCCGAAGACGAGCTCCCCCAGCTGCCCGAGGGCTCGTTCTACCACTACCAGCTCAAGGGCCTTCAGGTGGCGGACGGAGACGGCGTGGCGGTGGGCGTCGTCGAAGACGTGATGGAGACTGGGGCCGGGGCACCGGTTCTGGTCGTGAACGGCAGCGGTGGCGAGACCCTCGTGCCGTTCGCCGACGAATTCGTGAAGACCATCGACCTCCCGGGGTCGAAGATGGTCATCGCGCGCCCGGAGTACGCCAGTGCGGATTGACATCGTCACCATCTTCCCCGACATGCTCGAAGCGCCGCTCGGCGACGGGATCGTCAACCGCGCCCGAGAGGCGGGGCTGGTCGACCTCCACGTGCACGACCTGCGGGCGTTCACGGAGGACCGACACCGTTCGGTGGACGACACGCCCTTCGGCGGCGGGCCGGGGATGGTGATGAAGGCAGAGCCCTTCTTCCGGGCCTTCGAGTCGGCATGGCCCGACGGGCCAGGGACGAGCGACTCCGTGGTCCTCTTGAGCCCTCGCGGGCGCCGCTTCGATCAGGCCACCGCACGGCGTCTCGCGGGCCTCGACCGGCTGATGCTGCTGTGCGGCCGCTACGAGGGGATCGACGAGCGGGTCGCGGAGACCCTGGTTGCCGAGGAGCTGAGCCTCGGAGATTTCGTTCTGACGGGAGGCGAGGTGGCGGCCCTGGCCGTGGTCGAGGCCACCGTGCGTCTCATTCCCGGCGCCCTGGGCGACGCGGGCTCGGCCGAATCGGATTCTTTCGAGACGGGGTTCCTGGACTGGCCTCACTACACCCGTCCGGCGTCCGTACGTGGCTGCGACGTTCCCGGCGTCCTGCTCTCGGGCGACCACGGACGGATCCGGCGGTGGCGCCACCGCGAGGCGCTCAGAACGACCCGTGAGCGGCGACCGGATCTTCTCACCTCGGCGCGCCTGAGCGTGGAGGACGAGACGCTGCTCCGGGAGATCGAAAACGACGCCAGGGCCGGCGGCCCCGGCGGGCTGGACAAAACGACGGCAGTACTTCACAAATAGGACGGAAAATCGAGATGAACGCCATCCAGACCGTTGAAGCGGCAGACTTGAAGCAGAAGCTGCCGCAGCTCACCCCGGGCGACACCGTGCGCGTGCACGTGAAGGTCAAGGAGACCAACGTCAAGGAAGAGATCAAGGGGAAGCCCAAGGAGACGGTGCGCGAGCGCGTGCAGGTCTTCGAGGGCGTCGTGATCGCCCTCCGAGGCAGCGGGACCCGCGCCAGCGTGACCGTTCGCAAGGTCTCCTCCGGCAAGGGGGTGGAGAGGATCTTTCCGCTGCACACTCCAACCATCGAGAAGATCCAAGTGGTCAAGCACGCCCACGTGCGCCGGGCCAAGCTCTACTTCCTGCGTGAGCGCAAGGGCAAGGCCGGTCGTCTGAAGGAGCGTCGTGTGGACAGGGCGAAGGCCTGACGGCCTTCCGGGTCTGGTGGGGCTCTGATCGGGCTGGTGGGCGGGCTCTCACCGGACCGGGGGAGGAGCGAGGGCGGCAATGACGCGGGCGCCGGGTCGAGCTCGACGACGGCCACAGGTCCACCGGGGCGTCGAGCTCCACTGCGGGGAGCAGTTCGAGCGGGAAGCCCATGCCGCGGGCCACGTGGCCGTGGCCGGCGTCGACGAGGTGGGACGCGGCGCCCTCTGCGGGCCCGTGGTCGCGGCGGCGGTGGTTCTGGGAGACGACTTCGACACCGAGGGGCTCGACGACTCGAAGCGGCTTACCCGTCGCCAGCGCGAGCGCCTCGCCGAGCGCGTCCGCACGGCTGCCCGAGGCTGGGCGACCGGGTCGGCGGGACCCACGGAGATCGATCGACTGAACATTCTCCAGGCCAGCCTCCTCGCCATGAGACGAGCGGTCGAGGGCCTTCCCCTGGCCCCGGACGCCCTGCTCGTCGATGCCTGCACGATCCCCGGGCTGGATATGCCCCAGCGCCCGATCGTGAAGGGCGATGCGCTCTCCGTCTCCATCGCTGCCGCCTCGATCGTGGCGAAGGTGGAGCGCGACGCCCTCATGCGCGAGCTCGACCAGCAGCACCCCGGATACGGGCTCGCCCACAACATGGGCTACGCTAGCGAGGATCACCGTGACGCGCTCCGTCGCCGGGGCCCGTCCAGCATCCACCGCCGCTCGTTCCAGGGCACCCAGCGCTGGCTGTTCGCGTGAGGTCTCGGGTCTAGCAGCGTGGCAAAGGTCAACCCAGTCAAGCTCAAGCAGGACGCCGACAAGGAGGAGCGCGCCGGGCGCTTCGACAAGGCCATCGCTCTCCTGAGCAAGCTGGTCGCCGAAAACCCCCGCGACTGGGCCACCATCAACCGGATCGGCGACCTCTACGGCAAGCTCAAGAACGTCAAGGCCGCCAACGAGCAGTACGCCAAGGTCGCGAACTTCTACGCCAAGGACGGCTTTTACCTCAAGGCGATCGCGGTCTGGAAGAAGATCAACCGCAACGATCCGGCGCTCCTGGAGGCCCACCTCAACCTCGGCGACCTCTACGGTAGGCAGGGCCTTGCAGCCGAGGCCAAGGCCAGCCTCGGGATGGCATACAAGGAGTGCGTCAACCGAAACCGCCTCCGCGACGCCGGCGACGTGCTGCGGCAGCTCGCCGAGCTGGATCCTTCCGATCTGCAGGTCCGGAGCCGGCTGGCCGAGCTGTACGCCCGAGAGGGCCGGAAGGACAAGGCCTCCGAGGAGTTCCTGGCCCTCGCCGACGAGCTCGTCAAGAAGGGGCATCGCCAGGAGGCCTT
Organism: Vicinamibacteria bacterium; assembly: GCA_963578825.1. Classification (GTDB taxonomy): domain Bacteria; phylum Acidobacteriota; class Vicinamibacteria; order Fen-336; family Fen-336; genus JAJDNS01. Next base: position 2,731 of record CAUZDW010000042.1, on the reverse strand, counting down.
GCAGCTTCTCGAGAAGGCCCTCAAGACGGGACAGCGCAACGCCAAGCTGCTTTCCGGGATTGCACGGGTCCATCTGGTCCAGAAAGACTACGAGCGGGCCCTGCCCTACCTCGAGGAGGCCCGAAAGGCCTCTCAGGGCGACCGTGACGTCTCGGTGAGCTTCGCCGAGGCCCTCATCGGCGTGGAGCGCCACGACGAGGCGAAGACCGTCATCGAGGGGCTCCTGGAGAATGACGCCGAGGATATCGATGCGAAGCAGCTTCTCGGGCGGGTGTTCTTCGCGACGGGGCAGTACGACGAGGCCTTCGGGCACCTCCTGCCCGTGGTCGACCGTCTGGTCGAGCGCGCCGTGGCTCTCCTGCAGCCGATCACCCAGCAGGATCCCCCCCACATGCCCGCCCTCGGCAAGCTGGTGGAGCTCTACCGGCTTTCGCGGAACGAGGCGATGGTGGTCCAGACGTACTCTCAGATGGTGGAGGCCTACCTCCGTCGGGAGGAGATGGAGCAGGCCGCATCGGTGCTGGAGCTGCTCGTCCAGCTCGAGCCCCACAACGACCAGCACCGCAGCAAGCTCGACTGGATTCGGGGGCAGGGCGTCGTCCCAGCGTCTCCCGCGTCACTGCCCGCCGGCGCCGACTCTCCGACGACCGCGGTCAGCGGGGCGGCTGCCGGAGCGCCAGCCGGTCCCGGGGGGATCGCTCTTTCGGGCCCCCTGAGCCCCGAGGAGCAGGAATTCATCGACGAGCACCTCTCGGAGGGTCGAGTCTTCCGCAAGTACGGGCTCGCGGACAAGGCGCGTGAGGAGTTCGAATCGGCCCTCGGCCGGTTCCCCGACAACATCGACGCCCGTCGCGAGCTGGTCGACCTGCACAAGGATCGAAACGAGCCCGACAAGGCGGCTGAGCAGCTCAGGACCATAGCCGAGATCTTTCTCCTGAAGGGCGACGAGGCGGCAGCGCAGGAGGCTGACAATGCCGCCGCCGAGCTGGCGCCCGCCGCCGAGGCCGCCCCGGCCGCCGATGCCCCGCCTCCGGCGGAGCCTGTGGTTGCGGCACCCGAGGCTGCGGCGAAGGCGGCGGCTCCCTTGCAGGCCCAGGCGCCAGCACCCGCCCCTCCCGTCGAGCAAGAAGAGGAGCTGGACATCCCGCTCGACGTCGAGCCGTCAGTGGAGGACGAGCCGGAGCTAGAGCTCCTCGAGCCGATTGACGAGCCGCTGGAGCCCGCGGAGGAGCCTGAGCGGCCTCTCTTCGGGGAGCAGGACCTCGCCGGCGCCGGCGAGCTCAAGGGCAACTTCCTCGAGGAGCCGGCCCCTGTCGCGCCCCCCCCGGCCCCCGACACACCGGGCGATGTCTTCGACCTCGGCGATCCCGTGCCCCCGCCTGCGCCGGGTCCGGACCAGTCGGGGGCGCTCGTGCCGCAGGCGGCCCCGGCTGCCGAGCCGGTGAGCGGGGTGCCGGAGGAGCTGCAGCGCGTGCTCGGCGACGTCGAGGAGTACGTGCAGCTGGGGTTCGTCGAGGATACCAAAGAGGCCCTGGCTGAGCGCGGAGGCCGATACGACGACCACCCGGCGCTCCTCGGGAAGTTGGCCGAGCTGGGCCTGAAAGCTCCCGCGGAGGGAACGGCTGGCACCGCTCCTGCGCTCGAGCCCCCGCCCGCAGCCCCCCAGGACGACAGCTCTCCCTTGAGCGATCTGACGGCGCCGCCTCCCCAGCCCGTCGCCCAGGAGGAAGAGGAGCCCCTGCAGCTCGACGAGGGCTTCCTCGAGTTCACCCCAGCTCCCAAGGACGGAACATCGCCCGTTGTTCCCGTGGAGCCGGCGGCCACGCCGGCCGCCGGAGGAGACGGAGAGGGTTTCGATCTCGCGAACGAGCTCGGAGACCTGTTCGGGGCCCAGCCGGCTGTCGCCGAGGAGACGGCCCCTGAGGGGACGGCCCTCGCGGGAGGGGGCTCCGACCTTGGCGACGAGGCGCTCACGGATCTGTTTCGAGAGTTCCAGAAAGGTGTCGACAAGCAGCTCGGCAAGGAGGACTACGAGACCCGCTACAACCTGGGGATTGCCTACAAGGAGATGGGCCTCGTCGACGAGGCCGTTGCGGAGTTCCAGCTCGCGGCGAAGGACGAGAACCGCCTGCTCGAGTGCGCCAGCATGCTGGGGATCTGCTTCATTGAAAAGGGTATGCTCAAGCTCGCCGTGAAGTGGTTTGAAAAAGGCCTCCAGGCCGAGGGCCGCACGGAGCAGGAGTACCAGGGGCTGCGCTACGATCTGGCGGACGCCCTGGAAGCCGGCGGGGACCCCGCGCGGGCGCTCGAGATCTTCACCGAGCTCTACGGCCAGGACGCCGGCTTCCGAGACGTGGCCGACAAGGTGCGCCAGCTGAGCGCGCGGGTCTAGCTTTTCCGGCCTTGGCCCAGCTCCTCTCGATTCTGAGCTCGCTTCTCATCGGCCTCGTCCTGATCGTCGCCCCCTGGACTTCGCTCTGGGACTCCAATTGGCTGCTCCAGCCTCATCCGGCGATGCGCGACGTGCTGCTCAACACGTTCACCCGTGGAGCCGTGAGCGGGCTCGGGCTGGTCAACATCATGATCGCCCTTCATGATGCCCTCGCGGGGCTCTTCGAGACGGCGCGCCGGCGCTAGTGTCCCGTTACAGAAGTTAGCATCAGGAGTCTGTTTGGTCGATAGCGATCGTTCGTTGAGCGAAGCGGGCGATGCTGGCCAGGATCTGATCGGC
>CAUZDW010000041.1:0-33963 GCA_963578825.1 Vicinamibacteria bacterium | reverse complement strand
TGCGGCGGGTGGGGATGGGCTTGATGACGGCGCGGGCGTGGATGGGGGTGCCGTTGGTGACGCCGCCTTCGATTCCGCCGGCTCGGTTGGTTGGGCGGGCGACGCCTTCGGTGTCGGAGAGGACGATCTCGTCGTGGAAGGCGGAGCCACGGGTTGCGCCGGCGTCGAAGCCGGCGCCCAGGGCGACGGCTTTGACGGCGTGGATGGACATGAGGGCCTGGGCGAGGCGGCCGTCGAGGCGGCGGTCCCAGTGGGTGTAGGAGCCGAGGCCTGCGGGTGCGCCCTGGACGATGACCTCGACTTCGCCGCCGACGCTGTCTCCGTCCTTCTTGGCGCGATCGATTTCGGTGATCATGGCGGCCGCGGTGTCCTTGTGGATACAGCGGACGGGAGACTCTTCGACGTGGTCGAGGGAGTCCCAGGAGACCGGGAGGTCGTCCGGGAGCGCGGCGCCGGCGATGCGGACGACGTGGCTGCGGACTTCGATGCCGGCTTGAAGAAGGAGGGCGCGGGCCACGGCGCCGGCGGCGACACGGGCCGTGGTCTCTCGGGCGCTGGCGCGTTCGAGGACGTTGCGCAGGTCGGTGGTGCCGTACTTGATGGCGCCTGCCAGGTCCGCGTGGCCGGGGCGTGGGTAGCGGAGTCGTCGGCGCTCGCGGGCTTCGTCGGGCTGGGGGTCCGGCGACATCACGTCGCTCCAGTTGACGTGGTCGCGGTTGCGCACGACGAAGGCGATGGGGCTGCCCAGTGTGGAGCCGTGGCGGATGCCCGAGAGGATCTCGACGGCGTCCTTTTCGATCTTCATGCGCCCGCCGCGGCCGTATCCACCCTGACGCCGGGCCAGGTCGGCGTTGATGGCGTCGCGGTGGATGGGGACGCCGGCGGGCATCCCTTCGACGATGACGGCGAGACCCGGGCCGTGCGACTCGCCGGCGGTCAGGAAGCGGAGCATGCTGCGGGCATCGTGAACCAGCCCCCGAAGTCGTGTCAAGAGTCGCCTTTGTGACGGTTTCGATTCTGTGACATTGGGACAGGGCTGACGGTAACGCCGGGCGTAGTCTCCCATTCACTTCCACGGAGAACGCGACCACGTCGCCTGAAGAAACAGGAGGGACGCCATGGCAAACGAAGCTACGGGACCGCTCAGCGGTCTCCTGGGTCGATCGACGGTCATGAAGAGCCTGCGAGACGAGATTGCGCGGGTGGGGCCAACCGATCTGCGGATCCACATTCACGGGGAGACGGGGACGGGCAAGGAGCAGGTGGCGCGAGCGCTCCACGCGATCTCGCCGAGGGCGCAGGTGCCCCTCGTGTCCTTCAACGCCGCCGGGTTCTCCGACGAGCTCGTCGAGGCCGAGCTTTTCGGGCACACCCGGGGCGCCTTCACGGGCGCACATCTGGCCCGGGAGGGCTACGTTGCTGCGGCCGAGCACGGGACCCTCTTTCTCGACGAGGTGGCGGAGCTCACCTCGCGGGCGCAGGCCATGCTGCTGCGGTTCCTCGACGACGGCGAGTACCACTGGTTGGGCGAGACCACGGCGCGGCCCGCGGACGTGCGTGTCCTGAGCGCGACCAACGTCGACCTCGGCGAGCGAGTTCGCCAGGGTCGCTTCCGCGAGGACCTGTGGTACCGGCTCAAGGACCATTGCATCCTCGTCCCGTGTCTGCGAGAGCGGGGGGGGAGATGTCCTCTTTCTGGCCCGCCACTTCCTGGAGCGGGCGGCCGGGGCGGCGGCGGGCCGGTGTGACGCGGGGCTCGGCAGGGAGGCCGAGACCGCAATCGCCCGATACCGCTGGCCGGGCAACGTGAGGCAGCTCGAGAGGGAGATGAGGCGCGTGGCGGTGATGGCCGCCGGCGTCGTCGTGGAGCCCTCGCACCTCTCGCCCGAAGTTCGACAGCGCGGCCAGGTCGGAGGAGGCGACCTCCGTGCGGCCCGGGACGAATGGGAGGGCGCCTACGTCCGTCGGGTGCTGGATCGCCACGACGGCGTGCGCACGGCGGCGGCGGCCGAGCTCGGGATCGCGCGACAGGCGCTCGTCGCCAAGATCCGACGCCTCGGCGTCTTTGGCCCCGGCCCGACAGTGACCGGAAGCGCCCCGTGAACCGCCGGGGCCGGACCACTTCTCGACACCGAGGCTTTGAGGAAGAGGACGGACGCTGCTATGAACGGCGATGCAGCTGTCTGGCGGCGTTGGCGACGACGGCAAGGGCGAGGCCTGTCATGGTGGCGTCGGGGGAGCGGAGGACCTTGACGCGGGGGCCCAGGGGCGACCAGGTGGCCGGGTCGGTAGGACCGAAGAGGGCGAAGGTGGGGGCGCCGGTGGCGGCAGCGAGGTGGGTGATGCCGGAGTCGTTGCCCAGGTAGAGGCCGGCCTGTGAGAGCAGGGCACCCAGGGAGCGGAGGGGAAGGTCTCGAACCGGGACGACGCCCGGGAGCTCGAGGAGCGGGGAGGCCGCCGTTTCGTCTGCCGGGCCGATGACGAGGAGCCAGGGGGCGGCGGCATCACGTTGCTTTACGAAGGACGCGAATCTCTCGGCGGGCCAGTTCTTCCATGGCGATCCGCTGCCGGGATGGACGGCGAGGAAGCGCTGAGGGAGAGACGGTGCGGCGTTTCGGGCGGCCTCCTTCTCTTCAGGTGAGAAGACGAGGGGGGCGGGCTCCGGGGTGGGATCGGCCCCGAGGGCACGCACCGGAGCTGCGAACCAGATCGAAGCGTGGTGTCCGGGCTTCGGGTGGGGGCTTCGGGAAAACAAGCGTCCGGCGAAGGGACGGATCTTTTCGATCAGGTCGGTGCTGTCGGTGAGGGCGAGGGTGGCGTCGGCGCGAAAGGCGTCAATGAGCGGCGGGAAGTCCGACTCTCCCGCCAGGAAGCGGGCGACATCGAGGCCGTCGAGGGGCGTGAGGGCGACGACCTCGGAGGGTCCGGAGCCGACGAGCACGCGCCCCGGACCTTCCGGGGCCAGCAGGCGTACGCGGTGGCCAGCGGAACGGAGAGCGAACACCGTTCGGCGGAGAAGAAGGACGTCGCCGAGCGCGCCGGCGCGCACGAGGAGGACCTCCATGGACTCCCGAGTCAGGGCACGTCGACGCGACCGGTGGCGACGTTGCCCAGCCAGTCGGAGACGCGAAGCACGACCACGTGCGGCCCGGGGGACGTGCTCGTCTGGACGCTGAACTCGTAAGTCTCTTCGGTGGAATCGTTGATGCCGTCGACGGGATGGGCCTCCTGCCATCGACCGGCGTCGAGTGAGAACTCCAGGCGGCGAATCCGGCTGCCGCTGTCCTGGGCGGTCGCACGAATCCTGTCCCGGGTGCCAGGGGCGAGGGAGGCACGCAGGGTGGGCGGGGAGTTGTCGACCTCGAAGGAGGCGCTGTCCTTGTCTCCGGCCAGGGCGAGCGCAGGCGGATTGTCCGGCGCGTCGGAGGCGGTCACCCTGACGAGGTAGCGGCCGTCGGGCATGGCGGTGGTGTCCCAGGCGAGCACCGGGTCCGCGACGCCCCTTCGGAGGACGCGCCACTGCTGGTCGCCGAGGGCACGGTAGGCCACCCCGTAGACCAGCGCGTCGCCGTTCGAGTCCTCGGCGTTCCAAACGATGGTCTGCAGGCCCCTCCGCTGGAACTTGCGGCTGAAGGCTGTCACGGCAGGAGCACCAGGGGCTGGGGGACTGCTTCGCTCGCCGAGCGGGTCCGGATCGAGCCCGAGCACCTCCGGCTCCCCGGTGACCGCGATCGGCTTCTGGAAGACCTCGCCCGGGGGATGCACGGTGATGGACGTGACCCGGGGTCGCAGGTTCCTCTGGAGGTAGGCCGCGGAGAGGGCCTCGACCTCGGGAGTGGCGCCGTCCTTCCCGGCCAGCGTGACGCGAACTTGCAGGAACCGGGAGCTCTCGCTCTTGATCGGGGCGCCCCGAGCGCCCACCTCCCCCTCCGTCCAGGGGCCCCACGTCGTGTCGGGTCGGGACGTGTTTCCGGACCTGGTCTCCAGACGCACGCTCGTTCCGGCCGGCGCTCGTCCCTCCCAGCGAAGGCGCCCCCACGTGGAAACCGCCTCGGCGTCCTTCACCTCCGAGACGAAGGTGCCCTCCGCCGCGGTGTGCCGAGAGAGCGTGTGGAGCCGCGCCGGGTTCGAGGTCACGAGGGCCGCCGGCTCCCCTGCGTGGGTCGAGATGCCGGTGACTTGATCTGCAGAGAGAGTCGCGATGAGGGCCCAGGCGCCGCTTCGGGTCACGCGGTAGACCTTGCCGGAATCACCCGTGCCGACCAGAACGCCATCCTCCGCCGGCGCGATGGCGTGCGGCACGTCATCGGCCGAGCTCCAGAGCGTCTCGACGGTGCCGTCCGGGTCGATGCGGAGGACGGCGCCTCGTGGCGTGGCGGTGGAGGGGACAGCGCTGACGACGGGGGGCGGAGCCAGAGGAGTGATCGGTGCGAAGGCCTCCGACACCGTGACTTGAGCCGTCGGAACGGCCTGGCCCGGAATGGGTGCGGCCGGGAGACTCGGCGGCGGGGGCGTCGCTCCTTCGCCGTTGACGGCGCCGGCGTAGAGCCCGCCGTCTGCAGCGACGGCCAACGCCTTGATCTCCGAAAACGGCGAGTCCAGGAGAACGAACACCTGGCCCTCGGCGTCGATCCGATACACCACGCCCCCGGGCGAGCTGCCCGCGTAGACACGGCCGGCGCTGTCGACGGCGAGGGACAGTACATGGGCGTCGGATGAGCTGAGAAGCGTCGTGGACGTCCCGTCCGGTCCGACGCGGTAGACACGGCCCTCGGCGCCTGTCGCCACCACGAGATTCCCCGAGCCGTCGAAGGCCAGGGCCCAGATGTAGGTCTCGGAAGGATCGAAGAAGCGTCGGGCCTCTCCGTCGCTGTCGATGGCATACACCGCGCCCTCGGGCGAGGTCGCGGCGTAGACCGTCCCGTCGGATCCGACCGCCACCGCGTGCAACTCCAGCTCCTCGGCGTCGAAGACCACCCGTCCCTGGTCGCCCTCCACTCGAAAGAGACGACCGTCGTTTCCGGTGCCGACATAGAAGACACCTTCATGGCCTCGTGCAACGCACCAGGCGGTGGGGGTCTCCGGATCGAAGAGGGTCCCCACGGCGGGTCCCAGCCGAAGGCGAGCCTCGGAATCGACCGAGAGGCTCTCGAGCTCACCCTTCAGGAAGACGGAGGTGCCCTCGAAGCGCCAGAACCGGGGTGCCGCCGCAAGCGCGGGCAAGGCCAGGGCCACGACGAGGGCTACGACGAGCGCGGCAGGGCGAGTCATGGATGGTCCTCCGAGGCGTTGGGGCGGTCTCAGTGCTCCACGTCGATTCTGAGTCGGCGCGCTCCGGAGACCGCGTGGTCGGTGCTCACGTGTCCGGTCCACACCGGTGTCGTGCGCAGCGGGACGACGCTGCCGCCCTGCCCGGGCGCACGGAGCACCGAGAGAACCGATGCGGGCAGCCCGGGGAGGTAGGTCCCGCCGACGATCGCGCCCTGCCCGGGCCGCGTGAGACGGGCGTAGACCCGGTTTCCCGAGCGCAGCTCGTTCAGTGCCCGGAGAAGCTGTCCCAGATCCCGTGGAACGAAGGCCTGCTGCATCTCGCGCTGCTCGAGAGCATTGAAGGTCGCTGCATCGCCCACGAGGAGATCGTAAGTGCCTGGCGGTGCGCTCACCGGAATGGGCAGCGGCAGCGAGTGTGTGACGAAGCCGCCGCGATGGGTCCGGAGAACGATCTTCACGCTCCCGGTGGCGCCCGGCTTGAGGCGGGTGCCATGTTCCGCCCAGGCCCGCACGATGGTGGCGCTGCGGTTCTCTTCTTCCGCCACCACCGCGATGTCGATCGCGTCGACCGCGACGTGCTGGAAATCGTTGGCGGCCAGGAGCGCCAGCGGGCCGGCCAGGAGGGCCGCGGCCCTCTGCGCCGGCTGGGCCGCGGCAAAGAGGTCCTGCACCCGGATCTCCCGCCCGCCCTCGAGGGTCAGTCGAGCGTCGAGGCGGAGGGTCGTGGTGCCGAAGGCACGCTCGTGTCCCTGGAGGACCGAGAGCACCGACACGTAGGCGAGCACGGGGGTGAACAGCTCGTCCTTGACCAGACGGAAGCGGAACGTCCTCTCGCCGCTCCGTGGCGAGAGGAGGGTCACCCGTGTGTCGATCATCGGGGGAGGTGCCCCCAGTCGGCCGGCAATCGCCGTCGTCCGGTCCTGCTCCACGGTCCCGATCGACTCGCCCACCGCCGCGATCTTCCATGAGCTCTGGACGCTGGGGAAGACCGAGTAGACGTACGCCTTCTTCATGGGGAACCGGATGGGTCCGAGGTTGTAGAACGGGTGACCGAAGGCGTAGACGCGGCCCTGGTCGATGTGGGTGATGGTTCCCGTGGCGGAGAGCTCCAGGTCGCCCTCGATGAGCGAGACGCCCACCGCGGCTCCGGGCTCCACGTCGGGGAGAGGCCCGAGCGCGTCCGAGCTCGCGGCTCCCGATCCGAGAATCGGGGTGAAGCCCATGGACGAGAACAGATCCCTCACCCACTCGAAGGTCGCGGGGTCGAATCCGGAGAAAACGAGGGGGACGGCCAGGGGAGTGAGCGCCGCGCCGGCGAGGCGTGACGGGAGAGCCTCGCCACGGAAGGCCCCCGGCACGATCGCCCGACGCGGTCGCGCGAAGATGGCGGCGACCGCTTCGCGGTCGAGAGGCGCGGCGAGCCCTCCGGGGCCGAGGGCTTGAGGGAATCGGGCCGAGGCGGCCCGGGGTGTCTGGACGCGGGTGGCTTCGAGCATCTCGGCGATCGGCGTGATCCCCGCGATGGCCTCCTTGCCGAAGGGGAACGCGTATGCCACAGCACCCACGAGCTTGCCGTCGATGAAGACCGGGCTGCCGCTCATGCCGGCGATGACGCCCGTCTCTGCCAGGGGCCCACCTTCCAGCCGGGCCAGGATCATGCTCTGCTTTGGGCCGATGGCGTTGTGGAGCACGCCCAGGATCCGAACGTCGAACTCGTCGATCCGGGCCCCTTCGAAGACCGTCCGACCGGTGCCCTTCATTCCGGGGCGGACATCATCGAGATCCAGCAGCTCGCCTGCCCCCGCGCTCGCACACGCGAGGGGAATCGCGAGAACGACGTTCGAGAACCAGCGATGACGCATACTAGACCATGTTAGGTGCCGCCTCGGGGGAGCGTCAATCGGGCGTCGGCGCGTCTTGACCCCATCGGGGGCCCGCCGTTACGATCCGTCGGTTGGGCCGCACGACGAGTCCCACCCAATCCACCGAGGAGATGATCTTGCTCCACGACGATGCCGCCACCGCTCCCCGCGACTCGTCGCGTACGGTCGCCGCGGGCCTCCTGGCCTGGGTCTGGCCAGGCCTCGGCCACCTGTATCTGCGCCGAAGGGGCAAGGCCCTGATCCTCATGGGGGCGATCCTGGCTCTGTTCGTCCTTGGCGTGGCCATGGACTCGCGGCTCCAGCTTCACCTTGGCCTGGAGGATCCCCTGGCGCTTCTCTTCAGCGCGGCCCAGATGGGGATCGGCGCACCGTACTTCCTGGCCCGGGCCCTGGGCTTCGAGGCCGGTGTCGTGACGTCCGTCTCCTACGAGTACGGGAACACGTTCACCGCGGTAGGTGGGCTTCTCAACATCCTGGTGATCCTCGACGCTCTGGACATCGCCCGGGGATACAAGCGCTGATGCCCAGCCACCTCGTGACGCTGATCCTGTTCTCGGCGCTGGTCTCGACGGTCTTTGCGCTCCTGCTCCGCGACACGACCCGCGAACGGGTGCGCTTCGGCGCCTTCGCGTTCGCGGCGTTCGTGGTCTCGACCCTGGTGATCGGCTGGCTGACGAACCCGTTTCCCCAATAGTGGGCTGAATGCCACCCTTGGCCGTCATTCAGGCCACGCTCATCGCGCGCCCCAAAGCCCGACGCGCGGGCCTCGTCGTTCGCGTCCCCTATCCCCGGGTTGCCCGCCGTTCCCGCATCCCCCGCACCAGCGCCGAACTCTCCCGCCCGTTCCGGAAGGAGCAACCCCGCCCCCCTGTCCAGCGTCCCTCCCGCGGGACCTACTGGACCGGCCGCAGCCAGCGCGGTGAGCCCATGCGGTAGCCGGCGTCCTCGGAGTGGAGGACCAGGCGGCCGCTCCCGTCGGGTTGGATCACCACCAGGCGCGACTCGCTCGAGGCACTGTTCGTCTCCACGAAGACGATGCCCGCCTCGCTCCAGTCGGGTGGGCCCCGGTAGACGTCCCCGCCACCGACGAGAAGGGCGGGTTCGGGCAGGACTTCGTCGGTCCGGATCGTGTACAGGTCCCAGGTGCCGAGTCCCCCGTTGCCCGTCCCAGTGAGGCGCCGGAACACGATCTGCTGGCTGTCTGGTGCGAAAGCGGGGCTCGCGTCGGAGCCGACGATGTAGGGCGTCCCCGGCAGGACCTCGACGCCGGGCCCACCGGTTGTGACCGGGAGCACGGAGTCGTCCGAGCTCAGAAAGAGACCGACGACACTCTTGCCCGGGGTCGCGTCCAGAACCGCGAGGGCCACGCCTTGTAGCGACCGGTCGATGCGGGGGCTTCGCCTACGCAGTTCAGGGCTCTGGGTGAGGGGGCGCAGCTCGTCGCCGTTGGGTCGGGAGAAGAAGAGGTTCTCCGGTTCGTCGGCGGTGAAGACGACGAAGGAGTCGTCGATTGCCCAGTCGGTGCCCTGGACCCGCCGGGCCGGCGCGATGATCGTCTCGACGGACCGTCCGAGATCGACGAAGAAGAGCGCGCTGGCGAGGGGATCCCCTCCGACGGCGCCCCGCACCGCGATGATGCGGTCGCGATTCGAGGACGGTGCCACTTCGAGGTAGTCGCAGGACTCGGCCAGCTCGGTGCAGGTCGTCAGCCGTTGGACCTCGGTGCCGTCGGCATTCACAGCGAACAGCTCGCGCGGCTGCCCGGTCTCCTCGGTCCACGCTCCGCTCGCGTAGATGATCACCGCGTCGTCGTTCGGAGGCCGGGACAAAGAGAACTCGCCGAAGGGATTCGACTGGTCATCCGAGCAGCCGGGCGCAAAGGCGACGAGAAGCACGGCAAGGAGCCCACGATAACGCATCATCAAACGAGCCTAGGCGCCCGTCCTCCGGCAAGTCAAGGCGACGGCGTGATAGACTCATCGGTCGCTCCGGGCGAGACGATCCGGCGTATCGCCCGGCGGGCTGAAGCGTCCACGGTCGCGGCGTCTGACGGGAGATCCATGGGCTACGAGAACCTGCACGTCGAGCGCGAGGACGGCATTGCCGTGGTCACGGTGAGCCGACCCGCGAAGCTGAATGCCCTGAACGGACGGACTCTGGAAGAGCTCGACGCTTCCTTCGCGTCCCTCGCCTCCGACGATGGGGTGAAGGGCGTGATCCTGACCGGCGCCGGCGAGAAGGCCTTCGTCGCAGGAGCCGACATCGAGGAGCTGGCGGGACTCGACGCGGACGCGGGTCGCGCCCTCTCCGAGCGCGGTCATCGGGTCTTCGACCGCATCGAGTGGCTGGGCAAGCCGGTGGTCGCGGCGGTCAATGGTTTTGCCCTGGGCGGCGGGTGCGAGCTGGCTCTGGCGTGCCACGTTCGCATCGCGTCGGAGAACGCGTCGCTCGGGACTCCCGAGGTCAAGCTCGGGCTCATCTGTGGCTACGGCGGCACGCAACGACTGCCGCGGCTCATCGGTCGAGGGGCAGCCCTCGAGATTCTCCTCACCGGGGAGCGCGTGAGCGCCCAGGAGGCACTGCGGGTCGGCCTGGTCAATCGGGTCGTGCCCCGGGAGGAGCTTCTCGCCGCGGCCAGGAGCCTCCTGCGCCAGATGATCGTGAACGGCCCACTGGCGCTTCGGGCCACTCTCGAGGCCGTCCACGGCGGAGCGGACCGTCCGCTGGCGGAGGCGCAGGACAGCGAGGCCCAGCTCTTCGGCGAGTTGTGTGCCAGCCAGGATGCCCGGGAGGGCACACGAGCGTTCCTCGAAAAGCGCGCGCCGAGGTTCGAAGGGCGATGAAGGAGGCTCCTCGAGACCAGCCGTCGGCCCGTGGCCTGCGCGTCGCGGTGCTCTGTGCCCGATTCAACCCGGCGGTCACCGACGGTCTGCGCGACGGCGCTGTTCAGGCGCTCCGAGAGATGGGGGCTGCGGCGTCCCGCATCAGCGTCTTCGACGTGCCGGGCGCCTTCGAGCTGCCCCTGGCGGCGAAGGCCGCGGCTCGGTCGGGGCGCTTCGACGCGGTGGTGGCCCTCGGGGCGGTCATCCGCGGCGACACCGACCACTACGAGCACGTGGCCCGGGAAGCGGCGTCCGGTCTCGCCGCCGCCGCGCTCGAAACCGGCGTGCCGGTGGGTTTCGGCGTGCTCACGGTGCGACGTGCCCGTCAGGCCCTCGATCGGGCCAGGCCGGGGGCGGACAACAAGGGGGCGGAGACGGCGCGTGCCGCGGTGGCCATGGTGCGCACACTGCGGGCCATCGCCGGGCCCCGCCGGCGGCGGAGCCGCTGATGGGACGCCGGACCAAGGCCCGGGAGTGTGCCTTCCAGATGCTCTACCAGTGGGAGATCACCGGCCTCGAGATGGAGAAGGTCATCGAGTCCTTCTGGAGTGTGCGGCGAACCACCTCCCCCACGCGGGCCATGGCGGACCGCCTGGCCACCGGGGCACGCTCCCGGGTCGAGGAGATCGACAGCGCGATCGCGGAGGCCGCCTCGAACTGGCGGCTGGACCGGATCGCCCCCGTCGACCGAACGATCCTGCGTCTGGGGACCTTCGAGTTGATCGGAGAGCCGAACACGCCTTCGGCTGTGGTCCTCAACGAGGCGGTCGAGCTGGCGAAGCGGTTCGGTGAGGGCGCCTCTCGTGCGTTCGTGAACGGTGTCCTGGACGCCATCCGCCGACGGGTCAGGGGCGGCGCCACGGTGGGTGCGGGCGAGAAGGGTGGGGCCGAGGGATGAGCGGCGACCGGAAGGACGAGGACCGAGCGGCGCCGCCGGTTCCCGGCTGGCCGGAGGAGTCGGCCCAGCGCCTCGAGAAGGCCAGGACCCTGGCCGACCTGGGGGTGACCGTCTATCCCACTCGCTTCGAGCGCACACACCGCCTGGGGCAGATCCTCTCGGCTCACGATGGCAAGACCATCGAAGAGCTGGAGGAACTGGGAGCGGACGTCCGGATCGCAGGCCGCGTGGTGACAAAGCGGGGACACGGCAAGGCCTCGTTCGCCACGCTCTCCGACGGCGAGAGCCGGCTGCAGATCTACGTGCGTCTCGACGGTGTGGGGGAGAAGGGCTACCGGGTCTTCGATCTGCTCGATCTCGGCGATTTCGTGGGCATCTCGGGTCGGGTGATGCGCACCCGCAAGGGCGAGCTCAGCGTCGAAGCGAAAGAGATCACCTTCCTGGGCAAGGCGCTGCTCCCGCCCCCGGAGAAGTGGCACGGCCTGGCGGACGTGGAGATCCGCTACCGGCAGCGCTACCTCGACCTCATGGCGAACCCCGACGTCCGGCGGACGTTCCGCACGCGGAGCGCGATCGTGTCGGCCATTCGGCGCTTCCTGGACGGGCGTGAATACGTCGAGGTGGAGACGCCCATGATGCAGCCCGTGGCCGGCGGAGCCATGGCCCGGCCTTTCGTGACCCACCACAACGCCCTCGACGTGGACCTCTTCCTGCGCATCGCTCCCGAGCTCTACCTGAAGCGCCTCGTCGCCGGGGGGCTTGAACGGGTCTACGAGATCAATCGGAACTTCCGGAACGAAGGCATCTCGACGATGCACAACCCGGAGTTCACCATGCTGGAGTTCTACACGGCCTGGTTCGATTGCGAGGACGTCATGAACACGACCGAGGCCCTGGTCGCCGACGCGGCCGAGGCGGCGGGCGAGAGTCCCTTCAGGTATGGAGATCGGGAGGTGTCATTTGCCGTGCCCTTCGCCCGGGTCTCGATGAAGGATGCGGTGGCCCAACGTCTCGAGGCGGAGTCCGTTCCCGGCTTCTCCCGTGCAACCCTCGACCAGACCGAGACCGAGGGGCTGGAGGCCCTTCTCCGCTCGCCCGAGTTCGGAGAGCTGGCCCGCCGCCTGGGGCTCGACACCGGCGCCGCCCTGGGGATGTCCCACGGCAAGCGGGTGGCGTGGCTCTTCGAGGAGCTCGTCGAGGCCTCGCTCTGGAACCCGACCTTCGTGACGGACTATCCCGTGGAGGTCTCGCCCCTGGCCAAGGCTCGACCCGACGATCCCACCGTGACCGAGCGTTTCGAGCTGTTCATTGCCGGGATGGAGGTGGCGAACGGCTTCTCGGAGCTCAACGACCCGCTCGAGCAGCGCCGGCGCTTCCTCGACCAGCTGCGCGAGCGGGAGCGGGGAGACTTGGAGGCCCACCAGATGGACGAGGACTACATCCGGGCCCTGGGCCATGGCCTGCCTCCCACCGGGGGCTGCGGCGTGGGCATCGATCGCCTCGCCATGATCCTCACCGACTCGCCGTCGATCCGCGACGTCATCCTCTTCCCACAGCTGAGGCCCGAGGGGGGACGCCGGCGCCCGGGCGATCCGGACTCCGACGACGCGGGTGAGTCCGAGTGAGCGTGCCCTGGGAGCTCCGTGTCGCGGCGCGCTATCTCACGGCTCGCCGCAAGCAGGCCTTCATCTCTCTCATCTCCGGTGTGGCCGTGCTGGGGGTGGCCGTGGGTGTGATGGCCGTGCTCATCGCACTGGGCCTGATGACCGGCCTCCAGTCCGAGATTCGTACCCGCATACTCGGGGCGACGGCCCACATCAGCATCTTCCAGGGCCGTGGCGAGCCGTTCGGGGACTACCAGCGGGTGGTCGACGAGGTGCGAACGGTGCCCGGGGTGGCGGGGACGGCCCCGGTCGTGTATGGCAAGGCCCTGATCACCAGCTCCACGGGCTCGGCCGTCGCCACATTGAAAGGCATCGTTCCCGCCGAAGAGGCGACGGTCACCGACGTGATCGCCCAGATTCGCGACGGAGCCGTGGCGCCGCTCGAGGAGCCGTTGGGGGACGGCCCACCCCCCGTCCTGCTCGGCCATGTCCTTGCCGACACCCTCAACGTCGGCGTGGGCGACGTCGTCACCGTGACCTCGCCGAAAGGACGTCTGTCCCCCATCGGCATCCTGCCGCGAGTCAAGAAGGTCCGGGTGGTGGGGACGGTGAAGACGGGTCTGTTCGAGTTCGACTCGTCGTGGGCCTACATGCCCCTGGGGGCGGCGCAGCGGCTCTTCGGGCAGCGCGATCAGGTCACTCTCGTGGAGGTTCGCCTGGACGACATGTTCGGGGTCCGGGAGGGAGCCGCGAGCATCCTGGAGAAGCTTGGCCACGGCTACCTGACCACCGACTGGGTGCAGATGAATCAGAGCCTCTTCTCGGCGCTGTGGATCGAGAAGATGGCCATCGGGATCACCATCGGCCTGATCGTCGTGGTGGCCGCTCTCAACATCGTGGCCACCCTCGTCCTGATGGTGATGGAGAAGCACAAGGACATCGCGATTCTCGTCTCCATGGGAGCCTCCCGGGGGGCCATCACGCGGATCTTCATGCTGCAGGGTTCGATCATCGGCACGGTGGGAACCACCGTCGGGGCCGTCCTGGGCTGGGGGGCCTGCCAGGTGCTCGACCGCTACCAGGTCATTCAGATCCCGGAGGACGTCTACCAGATCGCGTCGGTGCCGTTCCGGCTCCTGCCCGGCGACGCCACCGTGGTCATCGTCAGCGCCTTGCTGGTGTGCTTCCTCGCCACTCTCCACCCGGCAAGAGTCGCCTCGCGAGTCGACCCCGCCGAGGCCCTGCGGTACGAGTAGATGGGGACCCAGCCGCTCCTCGCAGCAGCCGGCATCACCAAGACCTACCGGACCGACGCCGGCGAGGTGAGCGTCCTCCAGGGCGTGGATCTCGAGGTGCACGAGGGCGAGATGGTGGCCATCATGGGCGCCTCGGGGGTGGGCAAGTCCACACTGCTTCACGTCATGGGCACCCTGGATCGGCCGGACCGGGGGTCTCTGCACCTGGCCGGGGAAGACGTGCTGTCGCTCAGCGAGAGTCGCCGGTCCGAGTTCCGAAACCGGACGCTGGGCTTCGTCTTCCAGTTTCACCACCTGCTGCCCGAGTTCACGGCTCTGGAGAACGTGGCGATGCCCCTCCTCCTGGCCCGTCGCTCCCAGGAGGACGCGCACGAGGCGGCCGGCAAACTTCTGGGAGAGCTGGGTCTGGCGGAGCGAGCCCATCACCGTCCCGGCGCGCTTTCCGGAGGCGAGCAGCAGAGAGTGGCGGTGGCTCGAGCCCTCGCCATGTCCCCCCGGGTGCTCCTGGCCGACGAGCCCACCGGCAACCTCGATCGAGCCACCGGGCGGACGCTCCACGAGCTCCTCCGGCGCCTGGTTGGGGAGCACCGGCTGAGCGTCCTCGTCGTCACCCACAACGAGGAACTGGCCCGCGCCTGCGACCGCGTCCTGCGTCTCGAAGGGGGCCGTTTGGCCCCCGTGTGGGACGCAGGCACGGGGGGACAACCTCCGCGACCGATTGGGCTATGATCGAAGTGGAGTCCGGGGCCGCCCTGTTTTGGCGGCGACACCAGGGTGAAGGATAGGATGTTCGAGCGTTATACCGAGCGCGCGCGGCGGGTGATCTTCTTCGCCCGCTACGAGGCGAGCCAGCTGGGGAGTCCCTCGATCGAGACCGAGCACCTGCTGCTCGGCCTCATTCGCGAGGGCAAGGGGCTCACCTCGCGCCTCTTCAGGAAGAACTCTCTTCCGATGGAGGAGGTCCGCAAGGAGATCGAGGGGCGCTCGCCCTACCGGGAGAAGGTCTCCACCTCCGTCGACATCCCCCTCTCGGCGGATTCCAAGCGGGTGCTGGGCTACGCCGCGGAGGAAGCGGAGCGGATGCTGCACAACTACATCGGGACCGAGCACATTTTGCTGGGCCTAATGCACGAGGACACGTCCGTCGCCGCCACGATACTGGCCGAGAAGGGCATGCGACTGTCCACGGTCCGGGAGGACATCGTCGCCATCGTGAGCGAGAAGGCGGCCACGGGACGGGGCAAGGAGACCCCGCTCCTCTCCGAGTTCTCCCGGGACCTCACGGAGAGCGCCTCCCGGGGCGACGTGGACCCCCTGGTCGGGCGGGAGGAGGAGCTGGAGCGGATCATCCAGGTCCTGTGCCGGCGCACCCGCAACAACCCCGTGCTGATCGGCGAGCCCGGGGTGGGGAAGACCGCACTCGTGGAGGGGCTCGCGAACAAGATCGTGCAGGGCGACGTCCCGATCTACCTGGCGGACAAGCGGATCCTCGCCCTCGACATCTCGCTGATCGTCGCCGGGACGAAATACCGCGGCCAGTTCGAGGAGCGGCTGAAGACGATCATGCGGGAGCTCACAGAGACCCGCAACATAGTCATCTTCATCGACGAGCTGCACACCCTGGTGGGAGCGGGGTCGGCCGAGGGCAGCCTCGACGCCGCGAACATACTCAAACCCGCCCTCTCCCGTGGGGAGCTCCAGTGCATCGGGGCCACGACGCCGGCCGAGTACCGCAAGCACATAGAGAAGGACCGGGCCCTCGAGCGACGCTTCCAGGCGGTGAAGGTGGTTCCGCCGACGCCGGAAGAGACGGTGGAGATCGCCCGGGGCATCAAGGAGCGCTACGAGAAGTTCCACAACGTGGTCTACCTCGACGAGGCCATCGAAGCGGCGGTCTACCAGTCCAGCCGGTACATCCCCGACCGTTTCCTGCCCGACAAGGCCATCGATCTTCTCGACGAGGCGGGCAGCCGGGTGAAGCTCCGCGAGGCGGCGATCCCCATGGGAGAGCCGGAGTTTTCCCGAAGGGTGCGGGTCGTCGTGGACGGGCAGACCAACGACGGGACCGCCTTTTTTCACGACGACGCCCCGTCGGGTCGCGAGCCGGTGGAGGTGGTGCGCGAGCAGTGGTCTCTCCCTGGCGAAGGCCTTCAGCCCGTGAGGAAGTCCGACATCGACGAGGTCGTCTCGCGCTGGACCGGCATCCCGCTCACCGCCCTCGAGGAGGAGGAGTCCGAGAAGCTCCTGCGCATGGAGGAGGAGCTTCACCGACGGATCGTCTCGCAGGACGGCGCCATCAGCGCGGTGGCCCGGGCGATCCGTCGCACCCGAGCAGGCCTCAAGAACCCGAACAGGCCGGTGGGCTCGTTCCTGTTTCTCGGCCCGACGGGCGTGGGCAAGACCGAGGTGGCCCGTGGCCTGGCGGCGTTCCTCTTCAGCAGCGAGCGGAGCCTGATCCGCTTCGATATGTCGGAGTACATGGAGAAGCACTCGGTGAGCAAGCTGATCGGCTCCCCCCCGGGCTACGTGGGCCACGAGGAGGGCGGTCAGCTGACGGAGCGCGTCAAGCGCAGCCCATACTCCGTCGTGCTCCTGGACGAGATCGAGAAGGCCCACCCGGACACGTTCAACGTGCTGCTTCAGGTCTTCGAGGACGGCCAGCTCACCGACGGACTCGGCAACGCGGTGGACTTCAAGAACACGATCCTGATCATGACCTCGAACATCGGAGCGCGCTTCATCGAGAAGAAGGGCCGAATGGGGTTCGCGTCCAACGAGCCGGGAGAGAGCGACAAGAGCATCGGCGAGATGGTGATGAGCGAGGTGAAGCGCACCTTCAACCCCGAGTTCATCAACCGGATCGACGAGATCATCATCTTCGACGCGCTCACCGACGAGGATCTCATCGCGATCACGCGCATGCTTGTCGAGCAGCTCAACGAGAACCTGAAGGAGAAGGGGATCGTCATCTCCATCGACGAGGACGCGGTGCGCTGGCTCCTGGCTCGGACGCTCAAGGACCGCTCCTACGGAGCACGGCCCCTGCGCCGGGCGATTCAAAGACACATCGAGGACGCCCTGTCGGAGGCGTTCATCCGTGGTCAGATCCGGACCGGCCTGCCCATCGCCGTGACCGTAAGGGACGAGGGGCTGTGGTATCAGCAGGACGAGACGGGTGGAGTGCTGTCGTCGTGAGGGGACTCTGGCGGTGAAGAGGGTGTGGCCGTGAACAAGTGGTGCGTCGTTGCTCTCGCGTCTTCTGTCTTCCTGGCCCCCGGGGGCCTGGTGGCACAGGAGCAGCCGGGACCGCCCGAGATCGTCGAGCGGGTGGAGATCCTGAACAACCGATACCTCCAGAAGGAGACGCTCCTCTTCTACATCTCCACCAAGCCAGGCGATCGGGTGGATCGCGAGAGGCTGCTGAGGGACTTCCGGAGCCTCTGGGACACGGGCTTCCTCGACGACCTGAAGGTCGAGGTGCGGGACGGACCGCAGGGGAAGGTCGTTCGCTTCACCGTGGTGGAGCGCAAGCGCATCCAGATGGTGGACTACCGTGGCACCAAGGAGCTCGACGTCTCCGACATCGAGGAGGCGGTCAGTGAAAACGACCTCGAGATCCGCATCGACAGCTTCTACGACCCGGCGAAGGCCAGGCGTGTCGAGGGGTTGATCGAGATGATGCTGTCGTCGAAGGGGCGTCCCTTCGGCAAGGCCACCCACGACACTCGGAACATCGGCGGATCGGGGCAGCAGCTGTCGTTCGTGATCGACGACGGCCCCCGGGCGAAGATCCAGAAGATCGAGTTCGAGGGCAACGAGGTCTACTCCGACTCGCAGCTCCGCGGCGCGCTCGCCAAGATGAAGCCGAGCGGCTTCTGGAACCGAAGCTGGCTCGGTGGCAAGACCACCTACACCGAAGAGAAGTGGCTCGGAGGCGCCGAGGATCCCCAGGGCGATCGGGGTCGACTCGAGGACTTCTATCTTAACAACGGGTACGTGACCATTCAAATCGGCCAGCCTCGCATCGAATACAGCGACGGCGAGTCCGGGATGTTCAAGAAGAGTCCCGTGAAGTGGATGAAGCTCATCATTTCCATAGACGAAGGCGACCAGTACCGCATGGGCGAGCTGAGCTTCGAAGGCCTGACCGTTCTCAAGGAGGACTACGTCCGGGAGTTCATCAAGATTCGGCCGGGCGAGGTCTACAACGAGTCCAGGTTCAAGAAGGCGTTCGAGCAGCTGCGGGAGCTCTACGGCGCGCTCGGCCACTTCCAATGGACGGGCAGCACCGACAGGACTCCCGATGCGGATCGGCAGGTGGTCGACGTCGTGGTCCGGATGGAAGAGGACCTGCAGTACTTCATCGGCCAGATCAACTTCATCGGGAACGACACCACGAAGGACAAGGTCATCCGCCGTGAGATCTTCATGAACGAGGGAGCGATCTTCAGTACGGAAGCCCTCAAGATGTCCGTCCAGCGCGTCAACCAGCTCGGCTACTTCAAGCCGATCGAGGGCGCGCCGGACATCCGACCGAATCCGGACGAGGAGAACAAGGTCGACGTGACCTTCCGGGTGGAGGAGCAGAACCGCAACCAGTTCACCTTCGGCGGGGGAGTGAGCGGCCTCGAAGGGACGTTCATCAACGGCTCCTTCTCCACCACGAACTTCCTGGGCGCCGGTGAGACCTTCGCGGTGTACGTCCAGAGCGGCCGACGGACCAAGAACTACTCGCTGTCCATCTCCGAGCCCTATTTCCTCGATCGACCGATCACGGCCGGGGCCAACATATTCAAGCGGGAGATCACCTACCTGAGCATCGGCAGTCCCGGGTTCACCCAGTCGACCACCGGCTTCAGCCTGACGACCGGCCGGCAGGTGGGGCGGTGGTCGCGGCTGTTCCTCAACTACGCATACGAGATCATCGAGATCAGCGAGGTGAGCGCCGCCGACTTCAACGACGACCAGTACTACCCCGGATTCGGCCGCGGGGGCTTCGACATCCGCTCCCTCGATCGTTCGTTCTTTGGCGACGCGGGAAAGCGCACCGAGAGCCGGATCACGCCGAACCTGCTGTTCAACACCGTCAACAGCCCCTTCAGCCCCACCCGGGGACGGAGGCACACGGTCACCATGCAGGTGGCAGGCGGCCCCCTGGGCGGCACGGTCAGCTACTTCCGACCCAACTTCGAGACGATCCTCTACATCCCCCAGAGCAGGAAGCTCTCCCTCGGCTTGCGGGGCCAGATCTCCTGGATCGTGCCCTATGGCGACACGAGCACCCTGCCCCTCTATCAGCGATACTTCGTCGGCGGTGAAACACAGGTGCGGGGCTATCCGATACGATCCATCGGGCCGACGGACTCCTCGGGGCGGCGGCTCGGCGGAAACAAGCTCCTGCTTCTGAACGCCGAGTACGCCTACGACGTGGCCGATCCCCTTCGCTTAATGCTCTTCTTCGACGCCGGGCAGGCCTATCTCGAGGGTCAACGGATCCGCCTCGATGAGCTGGTCGTTTCCTATGGGGTCGAAGCTCGGTTCATAATGCCGATTCTCAACGTGCCGTTCCGTCTGATCTATGCCATCAATCCGAACCGGTCTGCGTTTGCGGAGCTCTTCGTCAACTCGAGCACCTTCAAGTTCGCGGTCGGTACCACCTTCTAAGGAGTCGACATGAAGAAGACGTTTCTGGCCATGCTCGCTTTTGCGGTCGCCGCCCCCGGGCTGGCTCTCGCGCAAGGGGGAGCCTCACCGGCCACCGCCAAGATCGCCGTGATCGACATGGCTCGTGTCTCCGCCGAGAGCGAGCTCGGCAAATCCTACGCCACGAAGCTCGAGGGCCTGCAGAACAACATCAACACCGCGGCGCAGCAGAAGCAGGCCGAGCTGCAGCAGATGGATGCGTCGATCCAGGCGCTCCAGGAAGAGCTCCGGAAGCAGGGAGCCGTCCTGAGCGAGGAGGCACGGGACAGCAAGCAGCAGGAGATCGTCCGCAAGGGTCGCGATCGACAGGCGTTCCTCGAGGACGGGCAGGCGGAGATCAACCGGATGCGTGAGCGCGCCCAGCAGCAGGCGCAGTCGATCAACAACGAGTTCCAGGTGAAGATTCGCCCGATCATCGAAGCCGTCGCCAAGGAGCAGGGCTACGACATCGTCCTCGACTCGCAGGTGACCTTTCTGGTCTCACGAGACTTCGATCTCACTCGAGACGTGATCGCGAAGGCCGACCAGGACTCCGCGGCCGTTCCCGCCGCCCCCGCTTCGGGACCGGCGCCGGGTCCCCAGCCGTAGAGGCGGTTGCGCAAGCGGGTGGGGCCGCCCAACCCCGGAGGAGCCAGCGCTCCTCCGGACGAGGCCCCGCCCACGAGCCCTCCATCCCAACATGAGTCAAGGGGAGATCGGACGCCTGGTCCGGCGGATTTCCACCCAGTATCCGTTCGTCCTCGTGGACCGGATCCTGGAGCACGATGCCGAGGGCCGCCTCGTCGCAACCAAGAGCGTCAGCGGAGCGGAGGACTTCTTCGTCGGCCACTTCCCCGGGCAGCCGGTCATGCCAGGGGTGCTGCTCCTGGAGTCGCTGGCCCAGGCTGCCGGGATCTGGCTGCTGAAAGCAGAGCGGGATCCGAGACGGGTCGAGATCCGAGTCGTGGGCATCGACCAGGCCAAGTTCCGGCGGCCCGTCGTCCCCGGCGACACCCTCCGCCTGGAGGTGGAGCTGGTGAACCAGCGCTCCGATCTCCGGCGCTTTCGTGGCGAGGTGACGGTGGGCGACGCCCGGGTGGCGGAAGCGCGGCTCCTTCTCCAGGTGTCGGCCCTTCCTCCACCCGTGGTGGATCCCCTGGCGCGAGTGGCGCCCGGGGCCGACCTGGGCCCCGGCGTGCGCGTGGGGCCCTTCTGCGTCGTGGGCCCGCAGGTTCACCTGGGACGGGGCACGGTTCTGGAGTCCCACGTCGTCAT
Organism: Vicinamibacteria bacterium; assembly: GCA_963578825.1. Taxonomy (GTDB): domain Bacteria; phylum Acidobacteriota; class Vicinamibacteria; order Fen-336; family Fen-336; genus JAJDNS01. The sequence continues at coordinate 13,212 of CAUZDW010000041.1, read as the reverse complement.
CGACGGAGACACCCGGGTGGGAGAGGGCAACCGCTTCTTTCCCTTCAGCTCCATCGGCCTGATCCCCCAGGACCTCAAGTACAAGGGAGAGCCGGCGCGGGTCGAGATCGGCCACCGAAACATCTTTCGAGAGGGGACGACCGTCCACCGGGGCACCGAGGGCGGAGGAGGAGTCACGCGAATCGGATCGGACAACCTTCTCATGGCGCAGGTTCACGTGGCTCACGACTGCCAGGTCGGCAGCCACGTGATCTTCGCCAACTCCGCGGTGCTGTCCGGGCACGTCGAGATCCAGGACTACGCGGTCCTGGGCGGCTTCGCCGGGGTGCATCAGTTCTGCCGGGTGGGGACCCACGCCTTCATGGGTGGAAGCACCGTCGCCACCAAGGACGTGTTGCCCTACTCGCTGACGGTCGGCGACCGGGCGCGCCTCTATGGCCTCAACCTGGTGGGACTGCGCCGCCGGGGCCTGGCGCCGGAGACGCTCGGCGCCCTGCGGCAGGCCTTTCGACTTCTGACCGCCACGAGCCTGAACACGTCGGAGGCCGTGCGGAGGCTGGAGGCCGAAGGGCCTCACACCCCCGAAGTCGCTACCGTGCTGGAGTTCATCCGCGGCTCCACCCGGGGAGTCGTCGCCCGCTCGAGGCGCCGCGTCTCGGGCGAGGGCGGGGAGGCCTGAGGAGCGTGGGTGCCGGAGAGCCCGTCGGGCTGATCGCCGGCAACGGGCGCTTCCCCTTTCTGGCCGCCGCGGGGGCCCGGCGCGCCGGCCGCCGCGTGGTCGGTCTGGCGATCCGCGAGGAGGCCGATCCCGGGCTGGAGGCCGAGGTCGACGAGTTTCACTGGGTGGGCCTCGGACAACTCGGGAAGGCCATCGACATCCTCCGCCGCGCCGGAGTGCGGGAGGCCCTGATGGCCGGGCAGGTCCAGCATCGGAAGATCTTCTCGGACATCGTCCCCGACTTGAAGCTTGTGGGCGTCCTGGCCCGTCTTGCGCTGAAGAACACGGACAGCCTCATCGGGGGAGTGGCCAGCGCGCTCTTGCGGGAGGGGATCACCCTGCTGCCGTCGGTGGCCTTCCTGGGTGATCAGCTTGCGGAGCCCGGCGCGATGACGGGGCTCGCGCCGACCAAGGCCCAACGAGGCGACGTCGAGTACGGGGAGACGGTGGCCCGGGCCCTGGCGGGAATGGACCTCGGGCAGAGTGTCGTCGTGAAGGAGCGGGCCGCGGTCGCCCTGGAGGCGATGGAGGGAACAGACGAGGTCATCCGGCGGGCGGGGCGCCTGGCCGGACCGGGCACCGTGGTGGTGAAGGTCTCGAAGCCCCGCCAGGACATGCGCTTCGACGTGCCCGTCGTGGGTGCGGGGACGCTCGACGCGATGGAGGAGGCCGGAGCCACGGTGCTCGCAGCCGATGCAGCGCGAACCCTCATCATCGACAAGCCGGCGTTCCTCCAGCGGGCCGAGGCCTCGGGGGTGGTGGTCTTCGGCCTCGAGCCGCCGAAGGAGACGGGAGCGGACGCGTGAGCGAGGCCAGTGTGCCGGTGGGCGTCGTCGGGGTGGGTGCTCTGGGCCGCCACCACGCCCGGGTGTGGGCCTCGGTGGAGGGGGCCCGCCTCGTGGGCGTGCACGACACCGACACCGCTCGAGCCGAGGCCGTGGCGTCCGCGCACGGCTGCCCCGCGCACGGCGACCTGGACACCCTCCTCGGCGAGGCACGAGCCGTTTCCGTCGCGGTGCCCACTGTCGACCACCACGCCATCGGACGCCGAGCGCTGGAGAGCGGCTGCGATGTGCTTCTCGAGAAACCCATGACCAGCACCCTCGCCGAGGCGGACGACCTCGTGGCCCTGGCTGAGGAGAAAAAAGCGGTCCTTCAGGTGGGGCACATCGAGCGGTTCAACCCGGCGACCGAAGTGCTGATCGAGGCCGCGAAGGCACCTCGCTTCATCGAGGTTCACCGGCTGGGGTCGTTCTCGCCACGGAGCCTCGACGTCGACGTCGTTCTGGACCTGATGATCCACGATCTCGACATCCTCCTCGTGCTCGATCCCTCGGAGCCCACACAGATCGAGGCAGTTGGGGTGCCCGTGCTCACTTCCCGGGTCGACATCGCGAACGCCCGGATCCGTTTCGAGTCGGGTTTGATCGCGAACCTCACGGCAAGCCGGGTGTCGCTCGAGAAGGTCCGCAAGTTCAGGGCCTTCGCGCCCCGCACCTACGTGTCGGCGGACTTCACGGCCCGGGAGGCCCAGGTGTTTCTCCTCGAGCCCGGTGACGGAGACCAGCCGCGCATTGCCTCCCAGAAACGTGGGGCGCCGGATCAGGAGCCCCTGCGCCGGCAGATCGAGGCCTTCCTCGGGGCGGTCCGGGGGCGCGCGACTCCGGTGGTTTCCGGCACGGACGGCCGGCGGGCGCTGGCGCTCGCCCATCGGATCCTGGCGCGGATGGCCGAGGGCTAGAAGCTCCCCCCGACCCTAAGCCCTCGTACCCAACCCTGTGCATTAATGCAACATGTTGTGTGTGGTGCTTGTCCGCCCAGGGAGCGGGTGCTAGCCTAGTTTCCGTCGGACTTGAGGCGGGAGCTGGAACCAGCGTGCACGGAGTCAAACAACGACAGGGGTTCCTTGTCTCCGCCGTCATCCATCTGACCGTAGTCATGATCTTGCTCGCTCACACGCCCCAGAAGCCTGGGGAGTCGGGCCCTTCCGAGCTGGAGAGGAAACACGTCGTGTTTCTTCCCCCGCCGGAGGTGCTCCGCCAGCTGGCGCCGTCTCCGGCAGCGCGGCCGCGGGCAGCCGTGCCGACCCCGCCGCCGCAGGCCGCAGACCCGGCGAAGAAGGATCGGATCAGCGTCGGGCCTCCATCCGAGCTGCGCAGCAAGGGCCCCATGATCCTGCGGCGTGACGACGATCTCACGAAGGTCCCGAAGGGGCAGCCCATGCGGCCCCCGCTTGTGGCTCCCACGCCGCGCCCGGCCGCTGTCCCCACACCGGGGCCGCGGGTGGCCCGGCAGGGGGAAGAGATCCCCGAAGCGCCTGGCCGCCAGGGCTTCCGCGTCCCGCCGGGCCTGCTCGAGCCGCCGCAGCCGCAGGGTGACGACGGACAACGCAAGCGTCCCGCGGGGATCGGAGAGTCCGTGGAGAGTGCGGTGGACGACATGACCCGCCGCCTCACGCAGAGCTCGCGCTTTGGCGTCCAGTCGGGGACCGGCCAGAACCTCGGAGGGCTGTATTTTGATCCCCACGGTGCGGACTTCACGGTCTGGATCAACGATTTCAAGAACCAGATCTACCGCAACTGGATGATCCCTCAGGCCGCGTACTTCGGGTACGGCGGCCACGCCGACTTCGAGTTCACCCTCGAGAGGGACGGATCGATGTCGGCGCTGCGGATGCTGAAGTCTTCGGGCACGTCGTCGCTGGATCGGGCTGCGCGCAACTCGCTCACCAGCAGCCGGTTCAAGCCCCTGCCCGACGACTACGGCCCGCCACGCGTGACCATGCAGGTCACCTTCCACTACGGTCCCCCCCGAGACTCGTGAGCAAGAAACGTGTTCTGGCCTCACCTGGCGCGGCCTGGGTCGTGGCGGCTCTTGGAGCCTGGCTCGTGGCCGGCGCCTGCCGGAGCATCCAGCACGCCCCGGCAGCAACGCCGCAGGTCCTCCCGTCGCCCTCCCTCGACGGGCTCGTCGAGGCGCCGATCGTGCGCGTCGGGATCAGGCCGGAGATCGCCCGCGTGGCGATCCGGGCCGAGGGTGGCGTGCGGGTGCTGGCCCGGGGCGAAGGGCGTGGGCGTGCTCAGGGCCGCTGGCGTGCGCTGAAGAGCGCCACGTTCCTTCCCGCCGACACCGACGGGCGGGTGCGCCTGGTCGAGACCGGTGAGGACCTGAAGCTGGCCACGGTCGCCCCTGCGGAGAGGGGGCAGCTCCTGACGGCAGACGCCCGGCCCTATCGCGGGCTCCTGGAGGTTCGACCGGCCAGGGACGGCTCGCTCACCGTCGTGAACGTGATCAACGTGGAGGAGTACCTTCGCGGCGTCGTCCCCAACGAGCTGTCGCCTATCGCCTTCCCCGAGATCGAGGCCCATAAGGCCCAAGCTGTGGCGGCCCGGACGTGGGTGCTGTCTCACCTCGGGGACTACTCCTCGAAGGGCTACGATGTGTGCGCCACCCAGGCCTGCCAGGTCTACCGGGGGCAGGCGACCGAGCAACGGCTGACCGACGTGGCCATCGAGGAAACCCGGGGCGTCATCGCGACGTGGCGAGGCCGGCCCATCCACGCCTACTACACCTCGACCTGCGGCGGCCACACCGAAGCCGGCGTGAGCATCTTCGACGATCGGGCCCCGTATCTGCAGGGTGTGGTCTGCCCGCCGGAGAGCTCTGCTCGTCACCGGCTCCACACCACGGCCGAGCCTCGACATTGGATGTCGGAGTCCCCGGCCGTCTCTCGCAGCCTGGCCCTGCTCGAGGCGCTGAACGTGACCGGGCCGGAGTCCATCGCCATCGAGGCCGTGGGCGGGGTGCCGACGGACGACGAGATCCGAACCTGGATGAGGAGCCTGCACGCGGCACTCCAGCGCCCCGGTTGCGAGAGCCCGATCACCGGTGGCCTCGCCCGGCGGGGGAGCTTCGCCGAGTTCGCGGTGGCCTCGGTGTGTTGGGCCTCGCCCAGCGGCGCGGCTCCGGAGCCAGACGCCGAGGGTGAGCCCCTGGCCGCGGACTTCGAGAACGGCCCCACGTTCGCCGAGGCGCCGTTCGAGAACGCAGAGCAGCGCGCACTCGCGCTCCTGGTTCGAGAGGGCCTGCTGGCCCCTGGACCCGACGGCTCGATCGAGCCGGACGCAGACGACGCGATGACCCGAGGTGAGACACTGCACGTCCTGGCGCGCCTTGCCGAGAGCGTCGGCACGCCGGCGTGGCGTGGCGGGGCCCTGGCCGGCTTTTCAGAGGGGCAGATCACGGTGCTCCAGGGCGAGCACGCCGAGACCTTTGCCCTCGACCCCGACGCATGGCTGTTCCGAAGCCTCGACGGCATTCACGCCGGCGTCTCCGAGTTGATCTTGACTGTGGGCGACGAGGTGAGCTACGTGACCCGCGACGGTCGCGTCGTCTATCTCGAAGTGCCCCAGACGCGACGGGGAGCCGAAGCCCTGAGCCAGAGCTCTCGCTACTACCGTTGGGAAGCGCAGCTCACCCCGGCGGACGTCGCCCGTAAGATCGCGCGGTACGGCTCGGTGGGTCAAGTCCGCGACATCGTGCCGCGGCGGCTCGGTGTGTCGGGTCGAGTGGTCGAGCTCGAGGTCCAGGGCACCACGGGCGAGCTGCTGCTGAAGGGGCTGAAGGTCCGGCGGGGTCTCGGGCTGCGAGAGAACCTGTTCGTGATCGATCGCGAGACCGATTCCCTGGGCCAGGTGGAGAGGTTCGTGATCTCCGGGAAGGGCTGGGGGCACGGGGTGGGGCTTTGCCAGGTGGGGTCCTTCGGGATGGCACAGGCGGGCTCGACCTACGAGCAGATCCTGAAGCACTACTACTCCGGCATTCGACTCGATCGCTCGACCGAGATCGGACACCCGTAGCTGACTGGTCCCTCGCTAACCCCTTGGGCCGTAGTCCTTTGACAGGGATCGACCCCTCCCCCTAGAATCGAGCTCCCGGATCGTGATGAGCTCACCTTCGACACCACGGCTTCAGCCTTTCATCGTGCCAGGCGGTTTGCGGGGTACGCTCGCGACGCTCCCCGTGCCCGACCTCCTGCGCGAGCTCCAGCTCTCCGAGGCCAAGGGCATCCTGTCCCTCACCTCGGACCGCGTCAAGAAGGCCCTCTTCTTCAACGAGGGCAAGGTGGTCTTCGGAACGAGCAACGTCTCGACTGACCGCCTCGGCGAGGTTCTCCTCGCCGAGGGCAAGATCACTCGCGAGCAGAACGACCTGTCGCTTCGGGCCCTCTCCGGGGGCAAGCGGCAAGGGCGCGTCCTGGTGGAGATGGGAGCCCTCTCACCGGACGACTTGTGGACGGGCGTGCAGTCGCAGGTGCAAGAGATCGTCCTCGGGGTCTTCAATTGGGGCGAGGGACAGTTCCACTTCGAGGCCTCGCCGCTCCCGGAGCGGGAGCGGATCACCGTCGACCTGGACGTGACGGCGCTGGTGCTCGAGGGGCTCCGGCGGCTCGATGCCGGGGGTTGGGTCCGAGTCCGCCACCCCGACGGCCATCTCGTGCTGGAGCAGGGGCCCACGTCGGCGGAGGGCCTGCTACACCCCTTCGAAGAGCACGTCGTCGGTCTCGTCGACGGCGAGCGAAGCGTCATCGAGATCTGCCACGAGAGCGAGGTCGGGGACAACCAGACCCTCAAGCTGCTCTACGCGTTCCTGGTCACCGGCATTGCGCGGAGCAAGGGCCGGAAGGTGCAGACGCTGGATCAGGACTTCGTGCCTGCGGACACCACCTACGCGGTGCTCGAGTCGTTCAACCAGATGTACCGGTTCATCTTCACGTACATGGTGAAGGAGGTCGGCCCGATCGCGGAAAACGTCCTCGCGAAGTACCTGGGGACGGTGCGGGAGACCCGCCCCGAAGTCCTCGAGGGCGTGAAGCTTCGTTCGGACGGCGCGGTGGACGACGGCACCATCGAGAGGAACGTGGGCCGTCTTCCGGAAGAGGAAAGACGCGGGAGGCTCGTGGGCGCGCTCAACGAGCTCCTCTACGCCGAGCTGCTCGCGGTCAAGCGCACCCTGGGCGAACAGCACGAGGGGACGATCATCCGAGCCCTTCGCCCCCGGTGACCATGGCGATGACGCCGACACCGTCCCAGGTCCGGGGTGCGGTCATGATCCTGACACTCGTCCTCGTGACCCTTCTCTGGCGGCTGTGCTCCCTCCCCTGATCGCCATCGTCGGACCCACGGCCTCGGGCAAGAGCTCCCTCGCCCTGCGAGTCGCACGGGCCCGGGGCGGCGAGATCGTCTCCTGCGACAGCCTCCAGGTCTACCGGGGCCTCGACATCGGCAGCGCGAAGGCCACGCAGGCCGAGCGCTGGGATGTCCGCCACCACCTGATCGACGTGGTCGACGCCGCCGACGCCTTCTCGGCGGCCGAGTACTCCCGCCGGGCCCGGGCCGCGATCGCCGGAATCACGAGCCGCCACCGTCTGCCCATCGTGGCCGGAGGCACGGGCCTCTATCTGAAAGCCCTCCTCGAAGGCCTCTTCGACGGCCCCGCCCGGGACGAGCGTCGGCGGCGACGCTTCGAGAGCCTGGCCGAGCGCTTCGGCGACCACCGGCTCCACAGGCTGCTTCGGAAGCTGGATCCGGCCGCGGCCGAGCGAATCCCGCCCGCCGACCGAGTCCGCATCGTTCGCGCCCTGGAGGTCTACTGGGCCACCGGGCGTCCCATCACCGAGCACCACGGCGCCGGCGCGGAGCCATTGCAGGGACACCGCATCCTCCTCCTCGGCCTGGACCCGGACCGCGAGACCCTGCGCCGCATCGTCGAGGAGAGAACCCGCGCCATGCTCGCCACCGGCCTCGTACACGAAGTGCGCGGCCTTCTCGACGCCGGCCTCTCTCCCGCAGCCCGCCCGCTCCAGGCCATCGGCTACCGAGACGCCCTGGCCGTCGTCAAGGGCAAGTCGACCCCCGAGCAAGCCCAACAGGCCATCGTCACCGCCACCATGCGCTTCGCCAAGCGCCAGATGACCTGGTTCCGCCACCAGGCCGACGTCACCTGGTTCAAGCAAGCCGACGAAGCGTATGCGGCGACGCTGAAGTGGCTGGGGTGACGGAGGGAGCTCTGTCCCCTCTATTATTCATTGACCCCCCACCCCTATCCCCTCCCCACGTAGGGGGAGGGGAATCCCTGAGCAGTCCTGCGCGCCCACGTGACCCGCCGAAGGCCACGTGGGCGTGCGCGCCTCAGCCGCACTGCCCGGACACGGAGCCTCGAAGACGTGTCAAAATGAGTTTCTTCTACCCCCTGACGGCGCACCAGCCTTGACGGAAGGGCCGATATCAGTAGAATTTATAGGTTTGCGCACTACCCCCATGCTGCTCATTGAGATACGCCGGATCCCGCCCGAGGGGCTGGACCTCGACGAGGTTCTGAGCCCGGAGGCCGTCCACGTGCAGGGCGACGACGAGCTCACCCTGGACGAGGGTCGGCTTCGGTGTCATCTCGAGGTCGTCGACGGGAACACCGTCCACGTGACCGGCCAGCTGGCCGGAAACATGATGGTCGAATGTGGTCGGTGTCTCGAGCCCTATGCCATACCTGTCGACCAGAGGCTGGACCTGTTCTACCTGCCTCGCCTGCCGAACCAGCCCGAGGAGGAGGAAGAAGAGGTCGAGCTGTCCGACCACGAGATCGTGGTCGGCTACTATGAGAACGAGCGCATCGACCTGGGAGAGATGGCGAGAGAGCAGCTGCTCCTGGCCCTTCCCATGAAGAGCCTCTGCCGTCCGGACTGCGGGGGCCTCTGTCGCACCTGCGGTCGCAACAAGAACACCGCCCCCTGCGCGTGTCCCGCGCCCGAGGAGCCTCGCGATCCGCGCCTCGAGCTCTTGCGCAAGCTCGTCGAACCCGATCGTCACTAGGAGCCACCGATGCCCAATCCCAAGCGCCGCCACTCGAAGGCCCGCACCGGCAAGCGCCGCGCCCACGACCACCTGCAGAGCCCGGGCCTGAGCCTTTGCCCCAACTGCCACGAGCCCAAGCTCCCGCACCGGGTCTGCCCGCTCTGCGGCCACTACAAGGGGAAAGCCGTCATCGAGGCGGAGAAGGTCTAGTGCCCCGACCCCGGGTCGCCGTGGACGCCATGGGCGGCGACCACGGCGCCAGGGTGGTGACCGAAGGGGCCGTGCTCGCCTGTCGCGAGCTGGGGGTGGAGGTGTCGCTCACCGGCCCTAAAGACCTGCTGCGCCGAGAGCTCCAGCGCCTCGAGGGCGGGGGGCTGTCGATCGAGGTCCTGGACGCCCCCGACGTCGTCGGCATGGCGGAAAAGGTCAGCCGCTCTGTGCTGAAGAAACGGTCTTCGATACAGGTCGGCCTGGAGCAGGTGCAAAACAGAAAAGCAGACGCCTTCTTCTCGGCCGGCAACACCGCCGCGTGCTGGACCATCGCCAGGATGGTGCTGGGAACCCTCGAGGAGGTCGACCGACCGGCTCTTGCCGCAGTCTTGCCCAGTCGGAAGGGCCAGACCGTCCTCCTGGATGTCGGGGCGAACACCCGCTGCAAAGCCAGAAACCTCGAGGAGTTCGCGGTCATGGGCAGCGCGTACTCAAGGGGTGTCCTTCAGAAGCCCACGCCCCGGGTGGGCCTCATGAGTCTGGGGCAGGAGGACTCCAAGGGGAGCGATCTGATCCGCGAGGTCAACGAGGTTTTGAAGGGAGCCAGCGTCAATTTCATCGGGAACGTCGAGGGCCACGACCTCTTCACCGGCAAGGTCGACGTGGTGGTGGTGGACGGTCTCACCGGCAACGTGGTCCTCAAGGCCTGTGAGACCCTGGCGGAGCTCGTGATCGAGGATCTCTCCGAGGAGCTGATGCGAGGCCTGCGGACCAGGGTGGGTGGCTGGCTGTCGCGGCCGGCGCTCGAGGCCGTGCGGCGGCGGACCGACGCCGTGGAGGCGGGGGGGGCCCCGCTCCTGGGCGTGGGCGGCTGCTGTGTCATCGGTCACGGCAAGTCCAGTGCGCGGGCGGTGAAGCAGGGCATCCGGATGGCCGCCGAGTTCTTCACGAGCGGCGTCAACGACGCGATCCAGGCCGAGCTGCGCCCGCTCCGGGCGCGCACGGAGGCGAGGAGCGCATGAGCGCCGGGGGGAAGACTCTCGACGGAAAAGTCGTCCTGGTGACGGGGGGCTCTCGCGGCATCGGGCGGGCCATCGCGGGCGCCCTCGCCGCCGAGGGTAGCGTGGTCGTGCTCGCGGCTCGGGACAGCGCCCGTCTGGCGGAGGCTGTGGAGGAGATCACCGGCGCCGGCGGCCGGGCCGAGTCCGTCTCGATCGACGTCTCCGATCGCTCATCGGTCGCTGCCGCGATCGCCGGCGTCCTCGAGACCCACGGCAGGATCGACGGCCTGGTGAACAACGCCGGCGTGACCCGGGACAACCTGGTGCTGCGCATGAAGGACGCGGACTGGGACGCGGTCCTGGCCACCAACCTGACCGGTGTCTTCCTCTGCACCCAGGCCGTCCTGCGATCCATGATCAAGCAGCGCAGCGGCCGCATCGTCAACGTCACCTCGGTCGTCGGCTTGATGGGCAACGCCGGCCAGGCGAACTACGCGGCCAGCAAGGCCGGAGTCGTGGGGTTCACCAAGTCCGTGGCTCGCGAGGTGGCCTCGCGGGGCATTACGGTGAACGCCGTGGCGCCCGGATTCATCGCCACCGACATGACCGCCACCATGACAGACAAAGCCAGAGAAGCCGTGACCGCGGCCATTCCCATGGGCCGCGTGGGACGCCCGGAGGACATTGCCGGGTCCGTTGCGTATCTCATCTCCGACGCCGCCGCCTACATCACCGGGCAGGTCCTGGGGGTAGACGGCGGCTTCCGCATGTAGAATTCAAGAGCACGCGCCCGACGAGGCGCGGGGATTTCCGGGAGGATCTTCGAATGGAGCCTGTTGCCGATCGAGTCAAGAAAATCATCGTCGACCAGCTGGGTGTCGAGGAGGAGACGGTGACGCCCGATGCGTCTTTCGTCGACGACCTCGGTGCGGACAGCCTCGACACGGTGGAGTTGGTCATGGCGCTCGAGGAGGAGTTCGGCATCGAAATCCCCGACGAGGACGCCGAGAAGATCACCCGGGTCAAGGAAGCGACCGGGTACATCGAGAAGAACTCGAAAAAGAAGTAGGGGTCGGCACTCCGGGAGCTGAGGTGAGCACGAACCGCAGGGTCGTCATCACGGGGGTGGGACTCGTCTCCCCGCTGGGGATCGGTACGGAGGAGACTTGGAAGGGTCTCCTCGCCGGCCGTTCCGGTGCGGGCCCCATCACCCTGTTCGACGCCTCACGGCACTCCACCCGCTTCGCTTGCGAGGTGAAGGGCTTCGACCCTCTCGACTGGATCGAGAAGAAGCAGGTCAAGAAGATGGACCGCTTCATCCACCTCGCGCTGGCGGCGTCCGACCTGGCCGTGAAGGATGCCGCTCTCGCCGTGCCCGTGGCCAACGCCGAACGAATCGGCGTCATCGTGGGCAGCGGCATCGGAGGCCTTGGCACCATCGAGAGGGAGCACAGCGCGTACCTGAAGGGTGGGCCCCGGCGGATCAGCCCCTTCTTCATCCCCGCGATGATCGTCAACCTGGCGGCGGGCTGGGTCTCGATTCGGACCGGCGCGAAGGGTCCGAACTCGGCGACGTGCACGGCGTGCACGTCGGGCGCCCACGCCATCGGAGACTCGTTCCGGCTCATCCAGGGCGGACGGGCGGACGCCATGATCGCCGGCGGCACCGAGGCCGCCGTGAGCACGATGAGCGTCGGGGGCTTCTGCGCGATGCGGGCGCTCAGCACTCGGAATGACGAGCCCGAGCGAGCCTCGCGTCCATTCGATCGTGATCGTGACGGCTTCGTGATCGGCGAGGGGGCCGGGATCCTCGTCCTCGAGGAGCTCGGCCACGCACGTAGCCGAGGGGCGCCCATCCTGTGTGAGATCGTCGGATACGGGATGTCGGGGGACGCACACCACATCACGGCCCCCAGCGAGGACGGCAACGGGGCGATCCGGGTGATGCGCGCGACGCTCGACGACGCGGGGGTCGACCCCTCCGTAGTGGACTACATCAACGTGCACGGCACCTCGACCCTACGGGGAGACGCAGTCGAGACCATCGCCATGAAGGCGGTCTTCGGCGACCACGCCCGGAAGATGGCCATCAGCTCGACCAAGTCCATGATCGGCCATCTGCTCGGCGCCTCCGGGGGTGTCGAGGCCGGGCTCACTGCCCTCGTCCTGCGCGATCAGGTGATCCCTCCCACCATCAACCTCGAGAACCCCGATTCCGAGTGCGACCTGGATTACGTGCCCAACGAGATGCGAAAGGCCGAGGTCCACTACGCCCTCTCCAACTCGTTCGGGTTTGGCGGCACGAACGGTGCGCTGCTGTTCAAGCGCCTCGAGGAGGAATAGGACACCACCATGAAGATCGTCGTCTGCCTGAAGCAGGTTCCCGACACCGAGACCCGCGTCCAGATCGCACCCGAGGGTGATCGCATCGCGGAAGGCACCATCAACTGGATCGTCTCTCCCTACGACGAGTTCGCCATCGAGGAGGCGCTCAAGATCAAGGAGGCGAAGAGCGGGGAGGTGGTCCTCGTCACCGTCGGCCCCGAGCGCGCCCAGTCCGCGCTCCGGACCGGTCTCGCCATGGGCGCCGACTCGGCGGTCCACGTCAAAGACTCCCTCCTGGACGTTGCCGACACCCTGGCCACTGCCCGGGCTCTGGCAGGGGCCATCAAGACTCTCGAGCCCGTCGACCTGATCCTGTGCGGCCAGCAGGGGGTGGGGGGTGACAACAGCCAGATCCCCGGGCTGCTGGCCGAGCTTCTCGACCTGCCGCAGGTCACGGTCGCCGTGAAGATCGACGTGCAGGACACGAGCGCCATCGTCGAGCGCGAGATCGAGGGAGCCCACGAGACCTGGGAGACGGCCCTTCCCGCGGTCATCTCGGCGCAGAAGGGACTCAACGAGCCTCGCTACGTGAATCTGAAGGGGATCATGGCGGCCAAGAAGAAGCCCCTCGCGGTCCTCGACGCCGCTGCGGTCGGGCTGGATGCCGCCGCTGCCGCCCCGAGAGTGAAGATCACTGCAATGCAGCTGCCGCCCCCCCGCCCCAAGGTCCGGATGATCGAAGGCGACGCGGACGGGCAGGCGAAGGAGGTCGTGCGCCTCCTCCAGGAAGAAGCAAAGGTCATCTAGAGCAATGCCTGGAATCCTGACGTTTGCGGAGCAGCGGGACGGGACGCTTCGGCGGGCCTCCCTCGAAGTCGTCTCCGAAGCAAAACGCCTGGCCGAGGGCCTGGGCGGCGCGGTGTCGACCGTCGTCGTCGGGCCCGGAGCCGAGTCGCTGGCCGGCGAGCTCGGCTCGTACGGGGCCGACACCGTCCACGTCTTCGATGACGCCGCCTACAGCGACTACGCGACGGAGACCTTCGCCGCGGCCGTCGCCTCGGTGATCGTCGCCAGCAGCCCGTCGATCGTCCTCTTCCCCATGACGGCC
>CAUZDW010000040.1:0-37209 GCA_963578825.1 Vicinamibacteria bacterium | reverse complement strand
CCGCCGTCTTGCGCCTCCGCGTCAGCCTTTCGAGGGTTTCACGCTCCTCCCGACTCAGCACCAGTTCAGCCTTCGGGCGTCCTGATCTCATGCCCGTTATTGGGCCACACGTCACTCTATTTATCAGACGAATTTCGGTAACAGGACACTAGCGTCGCTGCACCAGCTCGGGGCCCCCGTCGTCCAGGCTCTCGACGTCCAGGTGGCGGCGGCCACGGGCTCGCCAGGCGGCCCGGGTCCAGGCTCCGTGGTACGACGCCCGCCCGGGTGACGCTCGCCAAGCCTCGGTATACAGTCGTGCCGCCTCGTCCCACCGCCCGGCCCGCGCGGCGTCATAGGCCTCGCCCGCGAGTCTGGAGCCCGCGTCCGGCAGCACGTCCTCGTCCGGACCGTACACGAAGGCCTCGGCGATGGTCAGCCGCGGGCCGGGTCCTTGAAAGACGAGGTGCACCTCGTCGGTCTCGCGGTCGCCCAGGGGGACCACGAGGAACGCCTGCTGGCCGGCCCGAGGCACGCCCCCCACCCACTGGAAGCCCGCGCGCAGCGGACCCTCGGCGACGATGGCACCATCGCCCCCTCCCAGCGACGCGGCCCACCGCACGGCAAGAGGCGAGGCCTCCAGATCGACAAGCAGGAGCATGGCCGAGAGTCGCCGCGCACCGGAGAGGCGCACGACCACGCCGCGGCCCCGGCCCAGCCCCTCGGCCGCCGTCCAGGCGGTGGCGGGATCCCGGTCGAGCGCGGCGGGGCCGATCCTCACCCCGCGAGTGGTCTCGAGGGTGAGCTCCTCCACCGGGACCGGACGGGCCTCATCGTACGGGGCGTCGAAGCTGTGGAAGATCACCAGAGGTCCGGCCGGCGTCTCGCGCGCCGCTCCACCCGTGGCTTCCACAATGGCCCGAAAGCCTCCTTCGCGGGGCATCCCGCGGGACAGGACGGGAGACAGTGTCCAGGCCGCCGCGGGGTCGAGATCGACCTCGTCCCGAAAGCGAAGGGGGTCACCGGGAATGCGCTCGTTCCAGGCCTGGCTGGCGATGATCTCGCCTCCGGACTCGAGGGCGATGCGACCGGCGAACTGGAGGCTCGCGTACGTGCTCCGTATGCCGGCAGCGCGCAGTGCTGCGAGGGTCGCGTCGATGGGGGGAACCTGCCACACCCGGGCGGCGTGAGCCGGATCGCTCCAGTGCTCGACCAGGATGCGAGTCCCCCATCCCCAGGGAACGAGCAAGGCGAGAGCCAGGACGGCACCGGCCGAACGACGCCAGCTCCACGCCCGGGCGAGACCCACCCCAGCCAGCGCCAGCGCCGGGGCATTCAGACCATAGAGGTAGCGCAGCTCGTCGGGACCCGTGCGGCGTGAGAGCCAGAACGCTCCGGCCAGCGCGCCGGCCCAGCCCAGGAGAGGCAGCGCACGCCGTGACCACGAGCCGGCGGCGAGGGCGGCGACGAGGCCCACGGCCAGGAGGCCCACGAGAAGCACGGGGAGCTCCCCTCGTTCGGCGCCGTCGACGACCAGCGGGACCTGGAGGCCCGTGAGTCCGCGGAGGGCGTGCAGGAGGTCCGAGACCCCTTCCCCCCACAGCCAGAGTGGTCGCAGCGCCGTGACCGCGCTCGCGGCGGTGGCCACTCGCACGCCGGACGCCCCGATCAGGCGAGCCAGCAGGAGCGGGCTGGCTCCCAGGGCCAGCCCGGCGCCGAACGCCGCGATCGCGGAGACGCGGGGCCGGAGCCCTGCGAGAAGCAGGCCCGCCGCCATCCCCACGAAGGCCGGGATGGCGAGCGAGGAGTTCCAGACGGCCAGGCCGCACACACCGCCGAGGCCGATGAGGGTCCCTCTCCCGAGAGGGGGCGCGTCGGGATCGAGAGCCCGGAGAGCGAAGAGAAGTGGAAACCCGGTCACCAGCGGCATGAGGAAGTTGGGCGGAGGGCCGGTCGCGGTCATCAAGGCCATGTACGGCGTGCCCCAGGCGGCGAGGAGCGCGGCCGCCCACCCGGCGGCGGGCCCGGCGACCCGCCGCGCCAGGAGCCCGGCCAGCCCTGCGAGGAGAGCCGCACACGCCAGCTCGTAGAGGCGAAAGATCGCGTGGTGGTGACCGATGGCGAGGCCGGGAGCCAGGAGGTAGGCGTCGAGAGCGCCGTTGTAGGGCTGGTTCCACAGGGTGGTGGCCAGCTCGCCCTGGAGAACGTGTCGGGCCATGAGGAGCAGGATCGCGTCGTCGTTGGAGACGGGAAGCGACCAGGTGACCCGATGAAGCGGGGCTCGAGCGACGGCGAAGGCCGCGAGCAGTGTGGCGACGACGAGGACGAGGCGGCGACGGGGGCTCACGCCGCCAGAGTGTGTCCCAGGTGCGCCCGGGTGTACAGAGCTCCGGGCGAGTGAGCGGGGTTGACGGAGCCGATCACCGGCCCTAACCTTTTCAAGTGGGCTCTTTGCGCGTCTTTGCACTCCTGGCGGCACTCTTCGCGGTGGTCGGCCTCACGGGCCTGACCGCTTGCACCAATTCGAACGCGGGCTCCGGCGAAACCGCTATCGGCTCGGCCGGCGGCGCCACCATCGTCGCTGAGGTGAACGGCGCGGCCATCATGGCAGCCGAGCTCGAGGAAGCCGCTGAGTCGGCCCTGGCCCGCATTCGCCAGGAGGAGTACGACATTCGCCGTCGGGCCCTCGAGGACCTGATCGCCGATCGGCTGCTCGCGGAAGAGGCGAAGAAGCGCGGCCTGTCGTCGGAGGATCTGCTCCGGCAGGAGGTCGAGGCCCGCATCCGGAAACCCTCACACGCCAACGTGGAGGCCGTCTACGAGCGGAATCGCCAACGGTTCGCCGGTGAGCCTCGGGCCGAGACACTGGCGCGCATCGAGGAGGCATTGCTCGGTCGATCGGCGGCCGAGGGCGAGGTGGCCTACGAGCGCGACCTCCGGGCACGGGCCGACGTGACGGTCCATCTGGACCCGCCGCGTCTGGCCATCGACATCCCTCAAGGCGCCCCGGGCACGGGGCCCGACGACGCACCGGTGACCATCGTCGAGTTCACGGACTACCAGTGCCCGTACTGTCACAGGGCTCAGGACGTGCTGGACAAGATCCTCGAGGAGTACCCCGGGAAGGTGCGCCTCGTGCACCTCGACTTCCCCCTGGACAACCACACAGGCGCCATCCCCGCGGCCCGGGCCGCCCGCTGCGCCGGTGAGCAGGGACGCTTCTGGGAGTACCACCGCAGCCTCATGAGTCAGCCGGGCACACTGGACGACGCCGATCTCACGGGCCGCGCCACGTCTCTCGAGCTCGACTCGGGCGACTTTGCCACGTGTCTTGCGTCCGATCGTCACGACGCGGCGATCCAGGCGGAGCTCGAGCAGGGCGCGGACCTCGGCGTGACCGGAACGCCGGCCTACTTCATCAACGGCCGCATGGTCTCGGGCGCTCGTCCCTTCCCGCACTTCGCCGAGGTGATCGACGACGAGCTGGCCGGGGGCTGATCCTCTCGCGCTGCAGCGAGCGGCTCGAACGGCGACGAGATACCACTCGCTTCGCGCGACGAAGCCGCCATGACCCACCCGGCCGGCATGGATTTTTCGGCTGGACTTCGGCCACCGGGACGCTACACTCGCAAGCTGCGTGGCACACGCAGGAGATGGCAGGGCGAATTGCAAACTGAGCTGCGGGCCTGGACGACCAAGGACGCGATCGAGCTCTACAACGTCAATGGGTGGGGTCACGGCTTTTTCTCCGTCAACGACGCCGGAAACGTCCAGGTCACCCCGGCAGGCCCCGATTCCCAACCCATCGACCTCAAGAAGCTGGTGGACGATCTCCGCCGCCGCGGCCTGCACCTCCCGCTCCTGATCCGGTTCTCCGACATCCTCCGCACGCGGATCGAGCAGCTCGTCGGGGCCTTCCGGGACGCCATCGTCGAGAACGAGTACGAAGGCGCCTATCGCCCCGTCTACCCGATCAAGGTGAACCAGCAGCGCCACGTCGTGGAGGAGCTCCTGGAGTACGGCCGCCCCCACGACCTCGGGCTCGAGGTCGGCTCCAAGCCCGAGCTCCTGGTGGCACTCGCACTGCAGGAGAACCCCGAGGCGCTGGTCCTGTGCAACGGCTACAAGGACAAGGCTTTCATCGAAACGGCCCTCCTCGGGCAGAAGCTGGGCCGGCAGGTCATCATTACCATCGACCGCCTCGGCGAGCTCGACACCATCCTCGCCACCGCGGCCAAGCTCGACGTGCGACCCGTGATCGGCGTGCGCGCGCGCCTCAGCACGAAGGGCGCCGGCAAGTGGGTCGAGTCCACGGGCGACCGATCGAAGTTCGGGCTCACCACCGCCGAGATCGTGGCCATCGTCGAGCAGCTGGCCGCGGCCGGGATGCTCGACTGCCTCCAGCTCCTGCATTTCCACATCGGCTCGCAGATCACCAACATCCGCGCGGTCAAGGACGCGCTGCGGGAAGCAAGCCGCATCTACATCGAGCTCCACCGCCTCGACGCGAAGATGCGCTACCTGGATTGTGGCGGAGGGCTCGGCGTCGACTACGACGGCAGTCACACCAACTTCCACTCCTCGATCAACTACACGCTGCAGGAGTACGCCTCGGACGTGGTGAGCCAGATCGCCGAGGCGTGCAACGCCGCCAGCGTGCCCCACCCCCACATCATCACCGAGTCGGGCCGGGCCATCGTGGCGCACCACTCCGTCCTGGTTTACAACGTTCTCGCCACCAACGAGATGATTCGAGGACACGTCCCGGAGCCGGCCACCGACGACGAGCATCCGCTCATCCGCCAGCTCGCGGAGACGTACGAGACGGTCTCGCGAAAGAGCTTCCAGGAGGCCTACCACGACGCCCTGCAGCTCAAGGAGGAAGGCATCACCGCCTTCAACCTGGGGATGCTGAACCTCAAGAGCCGCGCACGGCTCGAGGAGCTCTTCTGGGCCACCTGCGAGAGAATCCTGAAGATCGTCCGGGAGCTCTCCTACGTCCCCGACGAGCTCGAGGGCCTCGAGCGTCAGCTCAGCGACACCTACTACTGCAATCTCTCCATCTTCCAGTCCATGCCGGATCACTGGGCCGTCAAGCAGCTCTTCCCCACGCTGCCCATCCACCGGCTCGACCGCTGCCCGCAAAGGCGCGGTATCATCGCGGACTTGACTTGCGACTCCGACGGGAAGATCGATCAGTTCATCGACCTGCGCGACGTCAAGGACGTCCTGGAGCTTCACGACCCGAACGGCGAGGAGTACCTGATCGCAACGTTCCTCGTCGGGGCCTACCAGGAGATCCTCGGCGACCTCCACAACCTCTTCGGCGACACGGACGCGGTGCACGTGAGGCACGACGGCGACGACTACCGGGTCGACCACGTCGTGGAGGGTGACACCGTCACCGAGGCGCTCTCCTACGTCCAGTACAGCAAGGATCGGCTCGTGGCCCGGGTGCGCCGTGCCCTCGAGGTCGCTCTCAGGGAGAAGCGGCTGACCATGGAGGAGTCGGGTCGATTCATGAAGAGGTATCTGGAGGCCCTGGAGGGCTACACGTACCTCGCCCCCGACAAGTGAGCGCCCGCTCCGCAGGCTCGTCCACGCCTCTCACCGAGGCCGCCGGTGTCGAGGTGCCGCTTCTCTGCGGGGCCATGTACCCGTGCAGCAACCCCGAGCTGGTGGCCGCGGTCTCCGAGGCAGGAGGCCTGGGCATCCTGCAGCCCATCTCGCTCACGTGGGTCCACGGACACGACTTTCGCGAGGGAGTGCGGCTCATGCGCCGCCTCACCTCGAAGCCCATCGGGATGAATGCCCTCATCGAGCAGTCGTCGCGCACCTACCACCAGCGCATGGAACGCTGGATCGATATCGCCCTGGAAGAGGGCGTGCGCTTCTTCGTCACGTCCCTGGGCAACCCCAGGTGGGTGGTGGACCGCGTCCGACCGGTGGGCGGGGTCGTCTATCACGACGTCACCGAGCTCAAGTGGGGGCAGAAGGGGGGAGACGCAGGCGTCGACGGGCTCATCGCCGTGAACGACCGTGCCGGTGGCCACGCCGGGGGTCGGACGGCGGAGGCGCTCCTCGAGGAGCTCTCGGTCCTGGGCCTTCCCCTGGTCTGCGCCGGTGGCATCGGCGACGAGCGGGACTTCGCACGGGTTCTCGCCATGGGCTACGCGGGGGCGCAGCTCGGGACGCGCTTCATCGCCACCGACGAGTGCCAGGCCAGCCCCGCCTACAAGCAGGCGATCGTCGAAGCCGACGACTCTTCGATCGTGCTCACCGAGCGCCTTACCGGGGTGCCGGTCGCCGTCCTCGACACCCCCTCGGTGCGTCGACTCGGGACGAAGGCGGGCCCGATCGCCCGCTGGATGCTCCGCGGGCGGCGGACCAAGCACTGGATGCGCACCCTCTACGCCCTGCGCTCCCTCTGGCAGCTCAAACGCGGCCTGAACAGAAACGCCCCCGACCGGGACTACTGGCAGGCCGGCAAGAGCGTCTCGGGAATCCACCGCATCGAGCCGGCCGGCGAGATCGTTCGCCGCTTCGCCCGAGCCTGGCAGCCTTCACACGGCACGACGCGACGCGACGCGACGCCGTCATGCTGAGGAGCTCACCCCTGGGTCACGCGACGAAGCATCTCCCAATACCAATACCAGCACCAGTATCCACAGCCTCCTCGGCCCGCTGCCCCGAACGACGGCCCCCAGAATGACCATCCAGACGCGTTCTTCCAACGCTCTTGCCATCGCCGTCGTCTCGCTGCTCGCAGTGCTTTCAGCCTGCCGTCCCGCTCCCCCCGCGTACGACAACGTCGTCCTCGTCACCATCGACACGCTCCGTGCCGACCACCTCGGCGCCTACGGCTATCCTCGCCCCACCTCCCCGTACCTCGACCAGCTCGGTCGCGAGGGCGTCGTGTTCTGGCACGCGGTCGCGGCCAGCTCCCACACGGCCCCCTCCCATGCCACGATCCTGACCGCGCTCTACCCGGAGCAGCACCGTGTTCTCGTCAACGGCCAGGCGCTCGACCCACAAATCCCCGCGCTGGCCGACATCGCCGCCAATGCGGGCATCCAGACCGCCGGCTTCGTCTCCGTCCGATTCCTCGCCGGCCTCCAATCCGGCTTCGACACCTTCGACGCCGAGGTCGAGGATGCCGAGGTCTTTCGCACCGCGGACGGCACGGTGGATCGTGCCATCGAGTGGCTCCGTCAGCGGGACTCGGGACGCCGCTTCGCACTGTGGGTGCACGTCTACGATCCCCACCAGCACGTCGTGACCACCCGGATGCCGGAGCCCGAGTACCGGCTCATGCTGGAGGACTCCGCCCAACGAGGGAAGGAGCTTCTCTACTTCCTCCAGCAGGAGCAGGGCTACCCCCGGGACGAGCTGAGCGGAGCCATCGACCGCTACGACGCCCAGGTCGCGTTCGTCGACCGACAGGTCCGACGCCTCTTCGAGGCCGTCGGCGAAACAGCGCCGGACTCCCGGACGCTGCGGGTGATCACCGCGGATCACGGCGAGGGCCTCGGCAGCCACCGCCTCGAGGGCCACGGGAAGCACCTCTACCAGGAGCAGGTTCGCGCTCCACTGATCCTGCATGGCGACACCGAGCGCCTGCGCCACGCCGTGGTGACGAGCCTGGTGCGCCACGTCGACATCCTTCCCACCGTGGCCGAGCTTCTGGGTATCCCGCTGAGCCGCTCCGAGCTGCGCCTCGAGGGCGTGTCTCTCGTCCCCCTCCTCGAGAACCCCTCGGCCGATCTCGGCATCGACGCCGCCCTCTCACAACGGCGGCCCCCCGACGAGAGACGTCTCGGCATCGGCTGGGATCCCGGAAAGAAGCTCTCGGCCCAGGCCGCCGGCCACAAGTTCATCCTCAACCCAGCGCCTCCCCACGAGTTCTACGATCTCCAGCGCGACCCCAACGAGCTCCGCAACCTGATCCATGCCCCGGACCCGCGAAAGGATCGCCTCGAGGCGTGGCTCGTAGAGAAGTACGACGCCCTCTCCCGGGACCACCGGAGCGAAGACTTCTCCGACGAGATCGACCCCCAGGTCCTCGAGGACCTCAAAGCCCTGGGGTACTTCTAGCTCTCCTGGTTGCCCCCCCCACGCAGGGGCTCAGCGGCACTTTCTCTTGATCACTTCCGGTCAGGTGCCTCCCCCGACGCTGCCAGCCGTCCGGGCAGGTCGTGTCCCATCTGGCGCAGGAGGAAGACGGACCAGGCCCGCTCGAAGAAGAAGAGGGGCTGGAAGATCGTCTGCAGGACGATGGGCAGGAAGCCGAAGCAGCACGTGAGACACCCGCCCACGAAGATGATCATTCCGGTCGCTACGGTGAAGACCAGCTTGAGGAGCAGGTACACGAGGAAAACGCCGGGGTTCTCCACGATCAGGCCCTCTAGGACCCGGGCCGCCTGGCCGCAGCTGAGGCCCGTCGTGAGCTGGAGCGGCGCGACGAAGTCGCGGAGCGCGATGCCGGCGAGGGCCAGCAGGGGCAGGGCGAGGAGGAGCAGCAGCAGGACCGGCAGAAGGGCCAGGGCGGCGGCACCTCCGGCGGTGTCTTCCAGGCGCCCTTTGACGAAAGCCATCACGGCCACCAGGACGAGGAGCGCCGCGAAGAGAACGACGCCGAGAGTGGCGAGGGTCAGCCCGAGCCGCCAGCCGAAGTACGACTGGGCCGCTCGGGCGTGCTCGCGCCACGGGCGGCGGACGTCGGCCCGGCTGCTGGCCACGTTGTCGAGATACAGGAAGGCGCCACGGGCGTTGACCCAGAGCACGAGAGCGATGAGGCCGGTGATCAGCAGCAGGGTGACCACGCCGCCGACCGCGACCTCGGCCGCGTGTTCCGAGAGCCACTCCGTCCCGGTCCTCAGAGCCGCGCCCACGTCCTCGAGCGCGCCGGGACCGCTGTCGTCGGGCCAGTCGGGGCCATCGCCGCCGCCTCCCCCGCCCGGGCCGCTGCCGTTCAGGGTGCGGCCGCACTGATCCAGGAAGGCCAGGAAGCCGAGGATCAGCCATTTTTCGACTCGGATGGGGAACAGGTTGCGCCGCGCGTGCTGGATCGCGTCCCGCGCGGCGTCGGTCACGGAGACCTGGGGTGCGGGTGTGCTCGTCGAGGCCATCTGAGCCTCCTTCCCGGGCGTCGCAATGATTCTATACCCGCGACCGGCCCCCGACGCACCCGAGCGACAGCGCGCTATACTGAAAGCTCACTACGTCTGCAGGAGTTATATGAAATCCAATCGTTTTGTCGTCGTAGGTCTGGCTGCACCCGCACTCATTGCTCTCGTCTATTGCGGCGGTTCGAGCTCGAACACGCCGACCACACCCGCCCCGGCTCCGCCGTCCGCCACCCCGGGGCCGGCACCCACCTTCGCACCTCTTTCTTGTGACCCGACGCCTCCGCCGCTGCACGGGATCAAGGTGAAGATCCACTCCGACTCGGGCTTCCGCAAGACGATGGACACCCGTCCGTTGGTGGAGGACGTCGACGGCTACTGCAAGGCGACCGGCCAGTCGGGCCGGTTCTGCTTCACCCGACTCGAGGGCGACCCCCAGCAGGCGGACTGTGACCGCATGGCGGTGGGAAAGGCGACGGACACCGGACGCTACGGCCCCACCTGGACGTTCGAAGGGCTACCGTGCACCGAGGGCGGCTCCGAGCCGGGCTGCTACCACCACCCGGACAACCAGTTCCTGGTCATCGCCAAGGGGAACGGCGTCGTCGGGGCCTGCGCCTCGCCGGACGTGCCCGTCGGAGAGGGCAGCTGCGGAGGGTGCCGCATAGCGGAGGCGAGCGGAGACTGCCAGTAGATCCTGGCACGTCTGCTTCTATCGGGCGGCTGGCTCGGTGGCCTTCACGCAGGGCCGGAGGCCCAGCTTCCGGAAGATCGCCATGGCCGGACACGCATCGGTGAAGGCGGACTGGAAGAGGTTCGCTCCGACGAAGGCGGTGAACAGGACGCGAAGAGTCTCGCCGTCAGCTCAACGGAGAGATGCTTCGTCGCAGGCGCAGAGTCGAAGCTCCTCAGCATGACGCCAGGCAGGAGCCCGACCCCGACGATCAGAATTCCTCCCCAGGCTCTCATCGGCGCCCTCCCGTGCGGCGCCGGGCGCGAACGACGGCGCTATGGCGCTTCCGCGCGGCCTTGGCGTGCACGACGAGGCTGTCGCACACCGCATCGCAAATCCGCAGGATGTACACATCCGTGATCCTGTAAATACATCCGGGTTCCGTCGCGACGGGCCTCGACGAGGCCCGCGCGGCTGAGGCTGGACAGATGCTGCGAGACGTTCGGCTGCGGCCATTTCGTCGCCTCCGCAAACTCGCTCACGCTGCACTCCCCATCCTTCAGCCTGGACAGAATGGCCAGGCGATGTGGGTCGGAGAGGGCCTTGAACCGGGCGGCCACAAGCGGAATCAGCTCGTTCTCCATGGGCATTCTCCATTCGTAAATGCGAATATATGCATACTATATGTACTATCAAAAGGCTCATGCCGCTGGCGCGCATGAAACGTACATCTCGTGACGCGGGCCACCCACTTCGGTTACTTTTTGACGCTGGATCCAGGTCGCGGCCCGAAGTCACGGGCGCGACTGGCGGGAAGGCAGGGTGGATGAAGGCAGGCGTTCTCAAGGAAACGTGGCCGGGAGAGGCACGGGTCGCAACGGTGCCTGCTGCGCTCACCGTTCTGGAGCGGGCCGGTGTCGAGGTGCTGATCGAGACAGGGGCGGGCCTGGCGGCCGGCTTTCGGGACGCAGACTACGAGGAGAAGGGCGCCTCGGTGGGCACGCGGGAGGAGATCCTGTCCTCGTGCCCCCTCATCCTCTCCGTTCGCTCGCTTGCCGGAGGGCGCGACGCGGACGCGATCGCCCGGCTCGGCTCACACCACGTGGTCGTGGGGTTCCTGGAACCGCTGGGCCTCCCGGAGGGTGTGACCGCCCTGGCCGAGCGCGGCGCGACGACGTTCTCGCTCGAGCTCATCCCCCGCATCACCCGGGCGCAGGGCATGGATGCGCTCAGCTCCACGGCGACGGTGGTGGGCTACAAGGCGGTCCTTCTGGCCGCCGGAGCGCTCCCCCGCATGATGCCCATGCTCATGACGGCCGCCGGTACGGTGGCGCCGGCCCGCGCGTTCGTGATCGGAGCGGGGGTCGCCGGGCTCCAGGCCATCGCCACCGCGAAGCGGCTGGGGGCGATCGTTCATGCGTACGACGTAAGGCCCGCGGTGAAGGAGCAGATCGAGAGCCTGGGCGGCCGGTTCGTGGAGCTGCCCCTCGAGACCGCCGATGCCGAGGACGAGGGCGGCTATGCGAAGGCCCAGGACGCGGCCTTCTTGAGCCGGCAGCGAGAGCTGCTTCAGAAGGTCGTCGCGGAGAGCGACATCGTCATCAGCGCCGCGGCGGTGCCGGGCAGCAAGGCGCCGGTGCTGGTGACCGACGAGATGGTGGCGGGGATGCAGCCCGGCTCCGTCATCGTGGACCTGGCGGCGGAGCAGGGCGGCAACTGCGAAGCGAGCCGTCCCGGAGAGACGGTGACGGCCCACGGGGTGACGGTGATGGCCCCGCTCAACCTGGCCGCGACCGTTCCCTATCACGCCAGCCAGCTCTATGCCCGAAATGTCGCCAACTTCGTCGTCAACCTGGTGAAGGACGGCGTGGCGCAGCTGGACAAGGACGACGAGATCGTCCGCGAAAGCCTGCTCACCCGCGGCGGCGAGGTTGTCCACCCGCGGGTCCGCGAGGCCATGGGCCTCGGCGCCCTCACACCTTCGTCATAGAGAATCAGAGAGGGTCATGGAATCCTTCATAGCAGCGGTCACGGTCTTCGTGCTCGCGGTTTTCGTGGGCTTCGAGGTCATCCGCAAGGTCCCGCCCACGCTGCACACGCCCCTCACCTCCGGATCGAACGCGATCTCGGGAATCACCGTCCTCGGGGCCATCGTCCTGGCGGGCACCGAGAGTCCGCTGGCGACGGTCCTCGGCTTCCTGGCCGTGGTCTTCGCCACCGTCAACGTCGTGGGCGGATTCGCGCTGACCCACCGCATGCTCAAGATGTTCAAGAGCAGGGACTAGCCCTTGCCTCCTGATGTCGTGAACCTCGCGTATCTCGTCGCCGCGGTGTGCTTCATCCTGGCGTTCAAGGGTCTCGCCCACCCCCGGACCGCGGTGCGGGGGAACCTGATCGGCGCCTTCGGGATGCTCCTGGCGATCGTCGTCACCCTGCTCGACAAGCACATCCTCAGCTACACCGCGATCTTCGCCGGCATGCTCGTGGGCGGGACCATCGGAGCTGCCCTCGCCGCCCGGGTCAAAATGACCACCATGCCGGAGATGGTGGCCCTTCTCAACGGGTTTGGCGGGGCCGCCTCGGTGCTCATCGCCGGCGGCGCGCTGGTCGTCCCCGACAGCGTGAGCGACGCACCGCCGCTCCAGATGGCCGTGGCGACAGTGACGAGCGGGCTCATCGGGGCCGTCACCTTCTTCGGGAGCCTCGTCGCATTCTCCAAGCTCGCCAGCTTCAAGTGGGTCCGGGACGTTCGCTTCAAGGGCCAGCAGCTCCTGAACGGCGTTCTCTTCGTCAGCGCCATCCTGACCGCCGTTCAGGTCGTCCGGGATCCCGAGACCCTGGCGTGGTATTGGATCCTGGTGGGAGTGGCGTCTCTCCTCGGCGTCCTGCTGGTCATCCCCATCGGCGGGGCCAACATGCCCATCGTCATCACGCTCTTGAACTCGTACTCGGGTCTCGCCGCCGCCGCGACCGGCTTCGTCCTCAACAACAACGGCCTCATCATCGCCGGCTCGCTGGTGGGGGCCTCCGGGGTCATCCTCACCCAGATCATGTGCAAGGCGATGAACCAGTCGATGACCGACGTGATCTTCGGCACGGCGGCGGTAGCGGGCGGCGCCAGCGCGGACGAGGTCTACGGTGGCCGGGTGAAGTCCACGAGCGCCGAAGAGGTGGCGATGCTCTTCGACGGCGTTCGCCGGGTGGTCATCGTGCCCGGGTACGGGCTGGCGGTCTCCCAGGCCCAGCACGCGATCCGGGACCTAGCCAACCTCCTCGAGAGCCGGGGCGTCGAGGTGGAGTACGGCATCCATCCGGTGGCCGGGCGCATGCCGGGACACATGAACGTGCTCCTGGCCGAGGCGAACATCCCCTACGAGCAGGTCCGGGAGATGGACGACGTCAACCCGACGTTTGCCCAGACCGACGTGGCCATCGTGATCGGAGCCAACGACGTGGTGAACCCGGTGGCCCGTGAGCCCGAAGGCAACCCGATCGCCGGAATGCCCATCCTGGACGTGGACAAGGCCCGGACGTGCGTGATCATCAAGCGGAGCCTCTCACCGGGCTTTGCCGGCATTCCCAACCCGCTGTTCGCCGCCCCCAACGCGCTGATGCTCTTCGGGGACGGCAAGAAAGCGCTCCTCGACCTGGTGGCCGCCCTGAAGGCGCAGTGACGTCGCGCTATACTTGCCGGTCAGGACTTGTTTATTGTGAGCGCCCCTGCCCCGACCGAATCGCCCCGCAGCCTTCTCGACGCTCTCCTCACCCGGCCCGACCGGGAGGTGAACCTGGGAGAAGCGGCGCTTCTGATTGCGGCCGAGGAGTATCCCGGGCTCGCCGTCCGGGAGTACCTCGTGAGACTCGACGAGATGGGCTGCGCGCTGCGCGAGAGACTCGACGACGAGCCACGGCCCGAGCGTGCGGTCATGGCACTCAACAAGTACCTCTTCCAGGAGCAGGGGTTCAAGGGGAACACGAAGGAGTACTACGACCCGCGGAACAGCTACCTCAACGAGGTCATGGACCGCAAGACCGGAATCCCCATCACCCTCTCCACCGTCTACATGGAGGTCGCGCGCCGGGCGGGCCTCGACGTGGAGGGAGTGGGGCTTCCCGGGCACTTCGTCGTCCGGATCCAGACGTCGGGCCACCCGCTCCTCGTCGATCCCTTTCACGCCGGCACCATGCTCACGAAGAAGGACTGCCAGGAGCGACTGAACAGGATCTTCGGCGGCAAGGTCAAGATGGAGCCAAAGATGCTCCAGCCCTGCCGGCACCGGGACATGCTGGGGCGTATCCTGCGCAATCTGAAAGCTGTCTACATTCGGGATCAGGACGTGCAACGAGCGCTGCGCGTCGTGGATCTGCTCGTTCGGATCCAGCCCGCAAACGCCGAGGATCTCCGCGACCGGGGCATCCTCTATGCCGCCCTCGACTGCTACGGTCTGGCAGCCCGGGATCTCGAGTCCTACGTCGCCCTCGCCCCCAAGGCGCCGGACGCGGAGGAGCTCAAGAGCCGGGTCGCTCAGCTGCGGCACAAGGCCGCACGTCTCAACTGATTCGAGGAGGAACGCAATCATGACCACCGCAGTGACGAGCTCTGGCAGCACCATCGACCAGATCGAGGAGCACCTCGGAAGCCAGGCCCAAGCCCTGCTCGACTACAAGGCCAACGCCATTCCCAAGGAGACGCTCCACCTGCC
This sequence comes from Vicinamibacteria bacterium, assembly GCA_963578825.1. GTDB lineage: Bacteria > Acidobacteriota > Vicinamibacteria > Fen-336 > Fen-336 > JAJDNS01. Next base: position 22,729 of record CAUZDW010000040.1, on the reverse strand, counting down.
CGGGGCCGACTGGGTGGACCGCAGCTATCTCGGCTCGGACCGGCCGAATCCGGTGCTGCGCTCTCTCCAGGCGCTCCTGAACCACGGGCGGCTGGGCGGCACGGGCTACCTTTCGATCCTGCCCGTGGACCAGGGGATCGAGCACTCGGCCGGAGCATCCTTCGCCAAGAACCCGGCCTACTTCGATCCCGAGAGCATCGTCAAGCTGGCGATCGACGGTGGCTGCAACGCCGTCGCCTCCACCCTGGGCGTCCTGGGCGCGGTGGCTCGCACCTACGCGCACAAGATCCCCTTCCTGCTCAAGTTCAACCACAACGAGTTCCTGACCTACCCGAACAAGTTCGAGCAGATCATGTTCGGCCAGATCGAGCAGGCGGCGGACATGGGCGCGGTCGCCGTGGGCGCGACCATCTACTTCGGCTCGGACGACTCCACGCGGCAGATCGTCGAGGTGTCGCAGGCCTTCCAGCTGGCGCACGAGCTCGGGATGGCCACCGTCCTCTGGTGCTACCTGCGCAACAGCGCCTTCAAGAAGGACAAGGACTACCACCTCTCGGCGGATCTCACGGGCCAGGCCAACCACCTTGGCGTCACGATCGAAGCGGACATCATCAAGCAGAAGCTGCCGGAGAACAACGGCGGCTACAAGGCGATCTCCAGCAAGGAGAACCCCTATGGCAAGATCGACAACCGGGTCTACGCCGAGCTCACGACCGACAACCCGATCGACCTCTGCCGCTACCAGGTGGCCAACTGCTACATGGGCCGCGCCGGGCTCATCAACTCCGGTGGCGCTTCGGGCGAGAACGACTTCGCCGACGCTGCACGTACGGCGGTCATCAACAAGCGCGCCGGCGGAATGGGGCTCATCTCCGGCCGCAAGGCGTTCCAGCGACCGATGGCCGAGGGCGTGAAGCTCCTCAACCTGATCCAGGACGTCTACCTCTGCAAGGACGTCACGGTCGCCTAGCCGATCACCGACCCGATCGTCGAGGGCCGCGTCCGGCACACGCCGGCCGCGGCCCGTTCGCATGTGGCGGCGCAGTGGCGTGCCGCGCCCGGGCCCGGGTCGTGCTACCGTGACCTGGCATGCGTGACGGGATCCTGCGCCGCGCGGTGAAACGGGTGGCCCGGTGGCACTTCTACGCAAACCTGCACGTGCACCGTGCGTGGCGCCGGACCCGCGGTGGGAAGCCTCACGTCCTCGCCGGGCAGTGCCAGCGCTCGGGGGGCTGCTGCGAGGCGCCGGCCATCGCGGTCGGGCGTGTCATCTGGTCCCTGCCCTACGCGCAGCGGGTCTTCCTCGCCTGGCAGCGTCACGTCAACGGCTTCGAGCTCGTAAGGCGGGAGGCGGAAGGTCGGGCGCTCGTCTTCCGCTGCACCCACTTCGACCGTGAAGAGCGCACCTGCGACAGCTACGATTCGCGTCCGGGCATGTGCCGTGACTATCCCCGTCTCCTCCTGTGGCAGCCCAACCCCGAGTTCCTCCCAGGCTGCGGCTATCGCGCCATCGCCCCGAACGCGGACGGCCTGCGCGAATCCCTCGAAAAGCTCGACCTCACTCCCGAGCAGCGGGAGAAGCTCGAGAAGGGACTCCGCCTGTCCTAGCGACACCCCTCTCGACCCCCGTCGGGGCGAGAGGAGAGGAACATGAAACACGGAGAGGGCGCCACCTGACCCCTGGATCTCTGATCCCGGCATCACTGCGATGGGGACGTCGTGTGCGAGCGCCAGTAGTGGAGCCGGGCAGCACTGCTCCTCCCCGATGACCTGAGCGCGGGCAACTCAACTCGGCGCGCCCCGAGTTGGCGATGACGGCTTACGCCGGCGCTTTGCCTGTCGGCACACGGCGTTCGAGACCGAGTCGGCAGGACCCGATTACAAGCCCAGCACTCTTCTGGCGTTCTCGCGGCAGATCTTCGCCTTCGCCTCGGCGGAGATGTCGATCTCGCGGTACAGGTCGATCTGGCCCACTGCCTGACCGGGCTCCAGGTAGTCGGTCCCGAAAAGGAGTCGATCCCGCCGGCGCTCCAGGAACGCGCGCCCGAACTCCGCATCGCGGGTGATCCCATTGAGCCCACTGCCCGCGGACAGGTCTCCATAGAGGTTCGGGAAGCGATCGAACAGCGCATCCAACGCCCCGCCGGGCGTCACCGGCCCCTTCGGATAGCCCTGCATCTCATCCTTCGAGACGTCGCCGCTGATCGACGCCCAGAACCCCTGCGCGTGCCCGATGAAGGTCCCGCTGGGGATCTGCTCCAGGACCTTCGTCAATCCCGGCAGACCCGGCTCGTCAAAGTTGCGGTTGTTATCGAGGTGGAAGAGCACCGGCAGGTTCACCTCGGCGGCCACGGCGAACAGGTCCAGGTTGCGGGGGTCGTCCATGGCCACCCCCGGCTTGGACTCTCCGAGACCCCGGGCACCCTCGTCCTTGTAGCGGCGCAACACGTCGCGCTTGGCGCCGTCAGCGCTCAGATTGATGGTGCGCGGATCGATGGAGCAGAACGGGATCAGCCGATCGCGGTGCTGTCTGGTCTCCCGCAACACGTCGGCCGTGGTGATGGCGTAGAACCACGACTCCGGGTTGATCAGCGGCAGGACGACGGCCTGATCGATGTTGTTCGCGTCCATCCAGCGGAGGAGCGCATCCACCGAGAGCGCGGCCTTCGTCGCCCATCCCTGGGTGAGGTGCGTGTGGACGTCGACGTACGGGCCGCCGGACCCCGCGGCACCCGCCGTTCGTGAAGCCCCGGCGAGGGCCGCAGCCGCCCCCGCGACGTGTTGGATGAAACTGCGCCGGTTCATGGCATCCCTTCTTCGCACCGATCGACGTTCACTCGGACGACTCCGTGATGAACGCGATCAGATCCGCGAGGTTCTCCCTGCTCAACGATTGCTCCCAGCCTTCGGGCATGATGCTGAGGTCCGTGGTGCGAATGGTTTCGATGTTCTGCCGCAGGATCGTGTCCTCGGCGCCGCCCGCTCGCCTGAGCGTCAGGCTGGTGGCCGTTTCCGAGGCGATGATCCCACTGTAGGTGGCCCAGTCGGTGGTGTCGATCAGGTAGTCGATGTACTGCGGGTTCACCTCGCGGTTCGGATCGAGCACGTTCACCAGGACCTGCTCCGGGCCGGCGTGGGCCACCGTCCTGAGGTCCGGGCCGACGGCGTGGCCGAGGCCCCCCAGCTGGTGGCATCGGGCGCAGTTTTGTTCGAAGACCGCCCTGCCCCGGGCTGGGTCGCCGGTCAGCGTCAGCACGTCCTGGTACGCGGCCACCACTTCGTGGCGAGGGCCCAGCGCATGCTCCTCGAGTATGCCCCGCGCCCGTTCACGCAGCGCGGCGTTCGGATGGCTCAGCAGCTGCCGAACCCGCGTGGAGTCGAGATCGGTGGGCGGGAAGGTCCCGGCCTCGAGCGCCGTCACCAGGTGCTCGAGCCGGCCCTCCGACGCAAAGAGACCCTCGACCACGTGGCTTCGCACCTGGGGGCCCAGCGTGGGCCACCTCTCCAGGAAAAGCGTGGCCACGTCGTCGTCGGCGAAGCGGCCGAGAGTGCTCGCGGACGCCTCCTGCACCTCGAGGGGCTGGCGCGGATCCAGCGCGGACGCCAGGGTCGGGGCGGCGGCCTCGTAGCTGTCGAGAAGCAGCCGCCGAAGGGCCTCCGCGCGCGCGTCGGTCCCGGCCCCGCCGTCCGCAGCGGTCTCGCGGGCCTGCGCCAGCAGGGCCTCGAGCACCCCGGCGGCGAACGGGCTCCCGTTGATCAGACGGTTGATCCTGCCGGTGCGACGTCCGAGCCTGCTGCCTTCGATCACGCCTCGCACCGCCGCCTGCGCCAGGGGCTCCTCGTCCACCGGAAGCGCTTCGAGGAGGGACAACGTCCGCGCGACATCGGCCTCCCCGGCCGCCGCGCCCACCTGGAGGGCCAGGGGCTCGAGCCATGCGCGAGCGTTGCCGTCGCCTCGAGGCCGCTCGCCGGCCAGCAGGAGCCGAAGCAGGTCCGCCGCCATGGGCGCGGTCGAGCTCAGCACGGCGTTTCGCATCCAGGAATCGCCGGGGTCCCGGCGCGCCAGCTCGGCCAGGGCTGGCGCCGCAACGTTGGGTGAAGCGTAGCCGAGCACGAACGCCAGCCGGTACCGGACGAGGAGGTCGGGATCGTCGGTCAGGGCCGCGAGACGCTTGGCCAGATCGGTCTGGTCCGGGAGGAACCGTGGGGCCAGGCGCACCGCGTGCTCTCGTACGCGCGGATCGGGGTCTTGCAGGGACCCGGCGACGGTCTCGGGAGACAGGGTGTTCAGCCCGTCCTGTGTGTAGAGGGCGCTCACCCGGCCAAGGGGGGATGGCGCGTCGGCCACACGCTCGGCCAGGGTGGGCGCGGCGGCCTGATTCTGGCGTTCGAACAGCAGGCGGGAGGCGGTCTCCCGGTGCCACGCGTTCGGGTGCGCCAGGAGGTCCACGAGGGTCGCCGTATCGGCATGTGCGAGATCGGGCACGGGTGGCTGCTCGAAGCCCCTGGGCACTATCCGGTAGATGCGCCCACGATCCTGGCCGCTCGTGAGGTCGAGATGCTGCTTGATGATCGGCGGCAGGCTGTCCGGGTGCTCGATGACCTCCCGGTACATGTCCGCCACGTACAACGCACCGTCCGGTCCGTTGGAGAACTGCACGGGACGGAACCAGTTGTCCGTGGAGCGGACGAACTCGGTGTTGGCCCGGGCCCGATCCGTCACGGGGATGATTCCCGCCCAGGTCACGGTCTTCCGATGAATGAGGTTGCTGCCCACGTCCCCGATGATCAGGTTGCCCCGGTAGGACTCGGGCCACGCGTCGCCCTTGTACACGGTGATGCCCGTGGCGCTCGTGAAGTACCCCGCCGCGGTGCCGCCGCCCTCGATAGGCCCGGGCACGAGGCCCTTCACCCGCAACCGCGTGCGCACCAGGCGCCACAGCTCCACGGGGCTGATCCGGAACACGTCGCCCGAAGGCCCGTCGGCTGCGGCGTCGATGGCGGCTGCGGGCGCGGCAAGATACGGGTTCCGCGCCACGTACCGATCCTCGTAGGCGACGTAGATCACCTGGTGGGAGTTCTGGCAGACGAACTTCCGGCCCCACTCGTCGAAGGTCAGACCGTGCTGCCCGCCACCGCTCTCGGCCCGGATGTCCCGGGAGCGCGGATCGAACGAGAAGTCGCGCCCGCGCAGCGTCAACGGAGACGCGTCGGGCTGGCCGCCCGGCACCACCGCCGCGCCGGAGCTGCTGGTGGCGCCGTGAATGCGGTGGTCCAGGCCCCACTTGAAGCTGTTCAACATGCCCTGCACGTTCGTCAGGTGGAAGCCGGTGTACACCGTCTCCACCAGGTCGGCCTCGTGGTCGCCGTTCGTGTCCTTCGCGTACAGGATGTCCGGCGGAACCCCGATGAACACCCCGCCGTCCCAGCACGCCACCGCCGTCGGCCACTCCAGGCCGTCCAGGAAGACGTGACTCTCGTCGAAGGCGCCGTCGCCATCGGTGTCTCTCAACAAGCGCACCGCGCCGAGGCTCTCGTCGTGCTGTTCGGAATACCCGCGCATCTCGACGACGTACAGGTCGCCCGCGGCATCGAACGCCATGGCGATGGGGTCGTGCACCAGCGGCTCCGCGGCCACCAGGTCCAGGCGAAACTCCGGATGCACCTCGAAGGACCCGAGGGCCTCGTCGGGCTCCAGTGCCGGAATGCGCGGCAGCTCCTGGGCGTAGCTCCGCTCCAGGCTGTCCTCGGCGTCTTGCGGCATGCCCAGCCCCGGCTGGAGCAGCAACATGCCCAGGCAGACGAAGGCGGCAGGTCGCTTGGCGGGTGAACGCTTCATCGGCTCATTCTGCCAGAACACGGCATCCGCCGGAGAGGCGCTGCTCGCGCCCGCCGGCAGGGTCAGCCCCGACCAGGCGGACACTCGGCGATGGGGTCGTTCATCGGCCGAGACGGACCGTTCGTTGGCCGAAAGGGACAGTTCATTTGCTCTCGAGGACCGTTCGTGGCGGAAAGCAGCGCGTGAGCGCCCCCGGCCCGCGTGCTGCACCTCGGCCGTAGAAGCTGCCTGGCTGCAGAGCAGCATGGCCTTCGCCCGCTCGGCGCGAGCTCGGACGAGCGGACGAGCGATCCGTTTTCGAAGATGACGCGGCTCCGAGTTTCGCTGCCGGGCCGTGTTGGGTACCATCCACCGCAACTGGTCGGCGGATGCGTGAGGCGAGCTCGCGCCTCTTCGCCGCAGGAGGGAGACAGGACATGGAACTGTACCTGGCGGAGCTGGTGGGCACGATGCTGCTGGTGATCCTCGGCGACGGCGTCGTGGCCAACGTCTGCCTCGCCCGGACGAAGGGTAAGGACTCGGGCTGGATGGTGATCGCCACCGCCTGGGGCCTGGCGGTGGCGCTGGCCGTGTACACCGTCGGTCGAATCTCCGGGGCTCACATCAACCCGGCGGTGACCCTCAGCCTCGCCTCGATCGGCGCCTTCGACGCGGCGCTCGTGCCCGGCTACATCACGGCCCAGGTGATCGGCGCCTTCCTGGGCGCGATCGTCGTCTGGCTGAGCTACCTGCCCCACTTCGACGCCACCGAGGATGCGGACACTCTCCGAGCTGTCTTCTGCACGGCCCCGGCGATCCGGTCCCTGGGCGCCAACGTCCTGGCCGAGGTGTTGGGCACCGCCGTTCTGATCTTCGGGGTGCTGGCCATTGGCGCCAACGCCGCCGCGATGCAGGGCGGCGACCTCGACCTGTCGGTGGCGTTCAGCAACGGCCTCAACCCGGCGCTGGTCGGAATCCTGGTCTGGGGGATCGGCCTCTCGCTGGGCGGGGCTACGGGGTACGCCATCAATCCGGCTCGCGACCTGGGCCCGCGACTGGCCCACGCCGTGCTCCCGCTCAAACACAAGGGGCACTCGGACTGGGGATATGCGTGGGTCCCGATCGTCGGTCCCATCGTTGGAGGGATCGCGGGCGCGTGGCTCTTCCGGCTTCTCGGCTGGTGAGCCCGGGAGATCTCCCCGACCCTACTCGGCCGCCGGCACGGTGAGCGCTTCCTCGAGGACCCGTCCTTCCAGGCCTTTCATCTCCAGCCCGAGCAGGTGAGCGATGGTCGGTGCAATGTCCAGGTTGTGGACGTGGCCGAGCCGCTCCCCGTTCCGGATGCCGCGACCGGAGAGGATCAGGCCGGGATACATCCGCGGGTGCTCCGGGGGGAACCCGTGCTCGTGGTGGGCCTCGGGGAAGCGACTGCGGCCTGCTGCGGCTTCAGGGTCGGCCCGGACCAGGGTGTCGATGTCGCCGATGACCATGTACTGCCCCGGCACGTGCGGGTCTTCCTCGTAGCGCGGAAGCCCCATGCCGTGAAACTCCTCCGGACGAACGATGCGCCCGACTCCCTCGAGAGCAAGAGCATTTTCCAGGGCCGACTCCAGCGCTGGTCCGTCCCTGCCGGGCTCGAAGGCGGGCAACGTCTCGACGAACAGCGTCCAGCCCCACGGGTGGAAGGCCAGCCGATCGGTCAGGCCGGCGGCGCGGAACACGGGATACACGTTGACGCCGTGCTCGACGCTGTGGAACCCGTGGTCCGCCGCGATGACGAACGTCGTGTCCGCCGTGAGCCCGGCCTCCTCCACGGCGTCCCGGAGAATCCCCACGCACGCGTCGGCCACGGTGAGCGAAGCCCGGGAGAGCTCGTGCGCCGGGCCGTACCAGTGCTGGGTGGCGTCGGTGGAGACGAAGTGGATCGCCAGGAGCTGGGGTCGCCGTGTGCGAATCTCGTATGCAGCAGCCATCGCCAGGGCCACGTCCCCTGCACCGTTCAGCCCCCGCTGGCCGTAGGCCTCGTAAAAGAGATCGATCGGCACGTTCGCCTCGCGCAACTCCTCGAGATACTCGGGATCGGCGGCCCCACGGTCGGCGACAGAGTCTTCCGTAAACACCTCGGGGATGCTGCGATCGAGGGCCGGGTCGTCCTTGCTCTCCGGCCAGTAGTAGGACGCGGTCCGAAGCCCCGCATCCTTGGCGGCATCGAAGATCGTCGGTACCCGAACAGACGTCCCGTGCGGGAGGTTGGTGATGTGGTACCGCTCTCCCGTCAGACGATTCCGCAGCCGGTTTCCAACGACCCCGTGTGTGCGGGGCAGCACCCCGGTCACGATCGTCGTGTGCGACGGGTGAGTCACGCTGGGAAACACCGTCTCCGAGCTCTCGGCCCGCACCCCACTCCGAATCAGCTCCCGCAGGTTGGGTAGCTCGAGCGACTCGTCGGCAACGTGATAGGCGGCGAGCCCGTCGATGGAAACGAGCACGACGCGGGGCCCGCCGGCCACGGCCAGGCCTGAGCCGGCCAGGACGAGGGCGCCGACGACGACCACAAGACGACCTGGAACCAGCCAAACCTTCCTCATGGCGCGGGAGTGTATCACCGGGACGACGGTGGATCGGACGGGAGATGTCAGGGCTCCCGGCCGTGATAGTGTTCCTCCGCAGCCGGGCTCGACCACCACGAACGGACGTCCCGTGCTCTGGAGGACCGATCATGAACCAGCGAATCTCTCGTCGGAGCTTCATGGTGGCGACCACGGTCGCAGGCGCCGTCGCCACGACTCGCGCCGGCGGCCCGGCCGCCTCGCCCCAGGACGCTCAAGCCCTCACGTCGTCCACGGGGAAGATGCACAAGCCTGCCCTTCTCGGCGGGCCGCAGCAGCGCAAGACCCCCTTCCCCTCTTGGCCGACCGTCGACGATCGCGAGGAGAAGGCACTGCTGGACGTTCTGAACGGCGGAAAGTGGTACAGGGGCGACGGACGGATGGTCACGCAGTTCGAGGAGGACTACGCCCGGCTGACCGGTGCCCGCAACTGCATCGCGACCGCCAATGGCACGAGCGCCCTTCTCGCCTCCCTGGCCGCCCTCGACGTCGGGCCCGGGCACGAGGTGATCCTGCCGGAATACACCTTCATCGCCACGATCAACGTCGTCTTCCTGCAGTACGCCCTGCCGATCTTCGTCGACTCCGACATCGAGACCAGTCAGATCGACGCGAGCAGGATCGAGGCTTCGATCACCGACCGCACTGCCGCGATCATGCCCGTGCATCTGGGCGGCAATGCCGCCGACCTGGACACCGTGATGGAGATCTCCCGGCGCCGAAAGATCCCCGTTGTGGAGGACGCCTGCCAGGCGGTCATGGGAGAGTGGCGGGGCAAGAAGCTGGGAACCGTGGGAGATGCGGGCTGCTTCAGCTTCCAGGCCAGCAAGAACCTCAACTCCGGAGAGGGTGGCGCAATCCTGACCGACGACGACGATCTGGCCGACCGGTGCTACGCCTTCCACAACCACGCCCGACCTCGGCGCCGGGGCGGCGCCCCTTTCGGATCCAGCCGAAGCGCCAACCTCAGGCTCACCGAGTTTCAGGGCAGCCTGCTCCTCGCCCAGATGACCCGGCTGGAGGAGCAGACGCGGACCCGGGACGAGAACGCCCGATACCTCTCGGCTCAGCTCGAGGAGTTCCCGGGGATCACGCCGGCCCGCATGTACGAGGGCTGCACCCGCAACGGCTATCACATCTACATGACGCGCTATGACCCGGAGGGGTTCGACGGGCTGCCGCGGGACCGGTTCATCCAGGCTCTCCGTGCCGAAGGGATCCCCTGCGCGGGCGGGTACCGACCGGAGCGCACCCGGGCGGTCATCAAGGCCACCGTGGAGAGCCCGGCCTACCGCCGCATCTACCCCGCGAAGGTCCTGGCCGATTGGGAGGAGCGCACCCGCTGCCCCGTCAACGACCGTCTGCGGGACCAGGCCGTCTGGTTCGGGCAGACGACACTCCTCGGACCTCGTCGGGACATGGACGACATCGCGGCGGCGATTCGCAAGATCCAGGCCAGCGCGGCCGCGCTCCAGACGTAGGGCGGGAGGTCGGTTGCCGATGATGAGGACACGAGCGTTGCTTTCGCCTGGAACCGGCCGCCGGATGGCGCTGCTCGTCCTCGTGCTCCTGGCCGGCTCCCCCGCTTCCCCGGCCGACTTCGAAGTGGGCGTGGCGCGGGTGAAGATCACGCCACCGACCCCTTTCTGGATGTCGGGCTATGCGTCTCGAACCCATCCCTCCACGGGGGTGCTCCAGGACATCTGGGCCAAGGCACTGGCCGTCCGCGACCCCGAGGGGAACCGGGTCGTCTTGGTCACGACGGATCTCATCGGCATCTCCCGTGTGATCGCGGTGAACGTCGCCGCGCAGGCGCGGGAGCGCTTTGGGCTCGGGCGGTCCGAGCTTCTCTTGAACGCCTCGCACACCCACTCGGGGCCGATGAGCTGGCGCAACCTGCCGATCCTGTTGCAGCTGGATGCCGAGGGACGAAAGGCAGTGGAGGACTACGGCGCTCGGCTGACCGAGAGCCTGCTGGAGGTCGTTGGCGACGCGCTCGGCGATCTCTCCCCCGCACGGCTGAGCGCGGGCCATGGCGCGGTGGGCTTCGGCGTCAACCGGCGGCTCCTGACTCCCGAGGGCTACCGTATCCGGGTGAACCCGGACGGACCCGTGGACCACGACGTCCCCGTCCTGAAGATCACGGCCCCCGACGGGACGCTGCGCGCGGTGCTGTTCGGCTACGCCTGCCACAACACGACGCTGGGGAGGGACATCGACCGGATCAACGGCGACTACGCCGGGTGGGCCCAGGCCGAGCTCGAGCGCGCCCATCCTGGGGCAACGGCCTCTTCCTGATGCTCTGCGGAGGCGACCAGAACCCGAACCCCCGCGGAACGGTGGACCTGGCCCAGGAGCACGGGCGAGCCCTCGCGACAGAGGTGAGCCGCCTCCTGAACGCCTCCCTGAGCCCCGTGCGTCCTCCGGTGCGCACTGCGTTCGAAGAGACACGGCTGGACTTCGCCGCCCACACTCGAGAGGTCTTCGAGGAGAAAGCCGCTCACGAGGATCCCTACCGGCAGCGGCGCGCACGCCTGATGCTGGCAGGATACGACGACGGCCGTCCCGTCCGTGACACGCCGTATCCGGTTCACGCGGTCCGGTTCAACGAGGACCTGACGCTCCTCGCCCTCGGGGGGGGAGGTGGTGGTGGACTACGCTCTTCGCACCAAGCGCGAGTTTCCAGGAGAGAACCTGATCGTGGCCGGGTACAGCCATGACGTCATGTGCTACATCCCGTCCCTTCGCGTGCTTCGGGAGGGCGGATACGAGGCCGTGGACAGCATGATCTACTACGGCCAGCCGGGGCCCTTTGCGGAGTCCGTGGAGGAGAAGGTCTTCGACGCCATCCGCCGCGTGTTGGGCGGCGTCGGAGCGAAGAGCTCCGCGGCCTCCCCGTAGCGCTCTCCGGCGTCGCCCTACTCTTCGAGCAGCTTCCAGGCGACGAGCTGCATCCGTGGGACGTGGAACGGCCCCTTCCAGAGGTTGCCCTTGAGCCGCGACGAGAGGCGTCCGTCGCGATGCAGATAGCCGAACCACTCCCCGAACTCCGGGTCCGGGAAGTGTCCATACGCCCAGTCGTGGATTCTCCCGTGCCACTCGGCGTACTTCGAGTCTCCGGTCATCCGGTAGGCCATCAGTGTCGCCAGGATCGCCTCGCACTGGGGCCACCAGAACTTCATGTCGTGCCAGTACTCCTGCACCGGCAGCCCTTTCAAGTCCGTGTAACACAAGATGCCGCCGTAGTCCGGGTCCCAGCCGCGGGCCCACATCCAGTCGACCATGGTCGTGCCGAGATCGAGCAGATGCCGGTCGCCGCCGCGATGCCGTGCCTCTTCCATGAGGAACCAGGCCGCCTCGAGGGCGTGGCCGGGGTTGAGGGTCCGGCCGTCGAAGTGGTCGAGAATCTCACCCTTCGCACCGACGACTTCGAGCACCGCCTGCTCCTCGGGCTTCATGAAGTCGCGCTCGATCTCCTGGATCCAGCCCTCGATCATCTCGTCGCACATCGGGTCCTGCGTCGCGCTGCGCAGGAGCTGAGCGGTGACGATCCCGATCATCGGCCCGCCCAGATTCTTCATGGGCCGCGTCTCCGGATCGGTCTTCGGAGCGATCAGACCGGGCGTCGTCAGGTGGCGCACGACCAGGCGGAACAGGCTCTGGGCCTGATCGCGAGCCTCCTCGTCGCCGGCCGCTCTTGCGTAGGCAGCCAATGCGGCCACCGCGAAGCACTCGGTGAAGACGTAGCGCCGCTTCCTGAGCGGGCGACCGTCGCGGGTCACCACGAAGAACATCCGTCCATCGCCATCGAAGCCATGGCGGCGTATGAAATCGATGCCGTGGCGCGCCAGCTCGAGCCACTCCGGGCGCTTCTCCACGGTGTTGTAGAGCGTTGCCAGAAGCCACGTGAAGCGGCACTGCTGCCACAGCCCCTTGTCGGTGTCGATCACGGTGCCGTCCCGGTCCTGGCAGAGGAGGAAGCCGCCGTGCTCCCGGTCGACTCCGTTTCGGAGCCAGAACGGAAGCGTGTCCTGCAGCAGCCCATCGCGGTACGTGTCGCGGAGCTCGGCCTTCCGTTCGGGGGTCATCGCCGGAGAGTGTGGATGGTCAGCCCCTCTATCGAGCGGGCGGGTCGGGGCAGCACGAGGCTCGCGAGCCAGCCTATCGCCATGCAGGAGACGATGCCGATGGCGGCGTAGAGCAGCCCGCTCAGATCCGTGGCGGTCGCGACCCAGCCGAGGAGGCCCAGGCTGGCCGCGGCTCCGACGAGGGCGCCGGGACCGGTGGCCTCGCGCGTGAAGATCCCCAGGGCGAAGAGGCCCGCCAGCGTTCCACCGAGCAGGCCGACGAGCTCGAGGAACTGGTCGAACAGCGACTGGATCCCCGCCTGCGCAAACCAGAGTGCCACTGCGGCAGCGAGCGCTCCGAGCAGCAGGGTGAGACCCCGGGCGAGGGCGAGGCACCGGCGGTCGTCCGCCTCGGGGCGGAAGCGGCGGTAGAAGTCCGTGGTCACCGTCGTGGCGATGGAGTTCATGCTGCTGTCGAGGCTGGACATGGCCGCGGCGAAGACGCCTGCGATGAGCAGGCCCGACAGCCCCGCGGGCAGCTCCTGGACGATGAACCACGCAAAGACCTGATCTCCCTGCCCGAGGGGGTTCAGCCGCTCGGGGTGCGCGCGATAGAACGCGAACAGGGCCGTCCCCAGACCGAAGAACACGATCGACGCCGGCAGCGCGAGAAACGTCCCCGTCCAGACCGCCGACGCGGCCCGGCGCTCATCCGACGGGGTCAGGTAACGCTGGACGACCGCCTGATCCGCCGTGTACGGGACGAGATTGTTGAAGAACATCGCCAACACGATCACGCTCAAGGCCGACCCGGTCCAGTCCCAGCGGGCGTCGACGAGTCGCAGCTTGTCGTGGAGAAGGGCCGTGGACACGATCTCGCCCGGCCCTCCAGGGAGGGCGTTCGCGATCACGCCCAGAGCAACGAGCGCCCCTCCGCAGAGGACGACGACCTGGAGCACGTCCGTCCAGATCACTGCCTCGATACCGCCGAGAACCGTGTAGAGCGTGCACAAGACCGCCATCACCACGATGCACGTGCGGGTGTCGATGCCGGTGACCGCCGCGAGAGCCAGCGCCGGCAGGAAGAGGACGATGCCCATGCGCCCGACCTGGAAGACGACGAAGGAGGCCGCCCCGAGGAGCCGGGTCGGCAGGTTGAAGCGGTGCTCGAGGTACTCGTATGCAGTCGTGACGTTCAACCGACGGAAGAAGGGCAGATAGGCGTAGACGACGACGGGCCCCATCAGGAGAATCCCCACGTTGAGCAGGAAGTACACCCAGTCGGTGGCGAACGCCTTGGCCGGAATGGCCATGAACGTGATGGCGCTGAGCTGGGTCCCGAAGATGCTGATCCCGGCCGCCCACCACACCACGCGTCGCCCGCCGAGGAAGAAGTCCTCCGTGGTCTTCTCTCGACGGGCAAAATAGAAGCCCGTTCCGGCGAGGCAGATCAAGTAAACGGAGAGCACGCCGTAGTCCAGGGCGCCAAACGCGGGCTTGGGCCGTACTGGCGTGCCCAGGAGGACACTGGGCGCGCGTATGCCCGACCGCGTCTCCCCACTGGCGACCACCAGGTTTCCGCGCCACTGGACCGCGGGTGTCGTCACCCGAGGGTCACGGGGCAACCTGCCCGTCGCCACCCAGGTGTCCGTGATCGTGTGGTACAGAAGCACGTCGTCGCGGAATCCCGGGTGGGTGTCCCCCGGGGGCGTCGCGATCGACCCGTCGTCGCCCCCGAGCAGGGCCAGGTGTGCCGGCCCCAGCGAGGGCGCCGGTCCCGGGGCCGCGGCCACGGGGTGAGGCAGAGCCGCCAGGGCCCGCCACCCGCGGCCCGGGGTGTACCGGTACCCGTCGGAAAGGTACGGTCGCACCCGCTCTGGCGCCCCGCCCTCCCCAACCCGAAGATCAATCCCGCCGAAGAGAAAGAACGAGCCGTCCTGGGCTCCGGCCACCGCCAGGTGGCGAGGCGGCCCCGGCCACGGCGGCAGCTCTCGCCAGCTCCGGTCCCCCGCCGTCGAAGCCAGATCGAGCGACCACAGCGCGTGAAGGGGAGCCGTTGCACCCGGGGCATCCAGACCCCCGGCAACGAACGCCGTGTCGCCCAGCAGCGCGCCCGCCGCGAACGCCACACCCGTCGGTAACGGCGGCAGCGTCTCGATCACGAGTCTGGTTCCGTCCCAGCGCAGCGAGAACGAGTCCGCGTGGTGACGCGTGGCGTCCCCACCTCCGAGACACAGCAAGCTGTCGTTCCAGGAGAGCGCCACACCATAGGCCAGGGGACGTGGGAGGCGCGTGGGGACCTCCCGCCAGGGGCCCTCGGGCTCCTCGAGGACCAGCACGCGGTCGTGCCAGACCTTGGGGTGGCCCTCCCACGGCGGGCCGTGGGGGAAGTTGGCTCCCCCGGCAACGATCAGCGCATCGCCGGAGACCCCGACGCAGGCCCCGGCCAGCCCGACGCCGTCGGGCAGCGGTGGAAGCTCCGACCAGGCGAACGCGGAGGCGACCTCCCTGCTCGATTGAGCACAGCCGAGGGCGAAGAGCGCCAGCCCGCCGACGAGCGCCCACGCCCCGCGGCTCACGGGCGGGCCCAGTCGAAAAAGCCGATTCCCTCCAGCTCGCCGCGCAGCTCCTCGATCGCCGCCGGAGACGGGGTGCGCAGCGGCAGGCGCACCGGCCCGCAGTCGGCGCCGACGAGCTGCATCGTCGCTTTGAGAGCCGAGAGGCCCCCCCGCCGGCCCTGGATCTCCACCATCCGCGCAGCGCGGTCCTGCCACAGCTTCGCGGTCTCCAAGTCTCCTGCGGCGTGAGCGGCCATCACTTCTCGATACACACGCGCCGCAAAGCAGTAGGTCGAGCCAATGGCGGCGTTGGCCCCTGCGCCGAGGCCGGTCAGCAGCGTCTCGTCAGAGCCCCACATCACCTCGTGGCGGTCGCCCCCGATCTCAGTGCACGCCGCGAAGGTCTTCGGGGCCACCTCGCTGAACTTGATGCCGGCGAAGCCCGGCACCGTTTCACCCGCTCCTCGCATCACCTCGGCCATGTCGAGGCGGACGCCGGTGAAGACCGGGAGGTGGTAGTAGTAGAGCGGCAGGTCCGGTGCGACGGCTGCGACCTGTTTCAGGCACTCGAGCAGGTCCGGCACCGTCGCGGGCCTGAAGTAGGACGGAGGCGTGGTCGCGATCGCATCCGCACCGATTTCGGCGGCGTGGGTGGCCAGCTCCATCGCGACCCGCACGCTGTTGGCGCCGACTTGCACGAAGACGGGCAGTCGCCCTGAAGCAGAGCTCACGAACGCGGCCGTCGTCGCCTTCCGCTCCTCCGGGGTCAGGAGCTCTCCCTCCCCCGTGGTGCCGTTGCAGAAGATGCCGGTGACACCCTCGCGGATCAGGTGCTCGACGAGGGGCGGCACGGCATCGAGATCGACGTCCCCGTTGGGACGCATCGGCGTGAAGGCCGCGGCCACGAGGCCTTCAGTGCGCATCGATTCCTGCCGGATCCGGGGAGGGCATCCGGGCTTCGACTTCGGTGCGCCAGCCATGAAGCCTTGCACGCAGACGGTCCCTCTCGGCGGGTCGAGACCCCGCCAGGTCTTCCGACTCCCCGAGGTCGCGGGACAGATCGAACAGCTCGACCCGATCGTCCTCGAGCCACTCCACGAGCTTGAGATCCCCCGACCGGATTGCGCTGGACGGGGTGTTGCCGGAGCCGTGGTAGTGCGGGAAGTGCCAGAAGAGATCCCGATCCGCCGGCTCGCCGCTTCCCTGCTGGCCCGTTCCCGTGATGACGGGCCACAGGCTGATTCCGTCCCGGTGCTGCTCCGGACGTGCGACCAGGCCGGCCATGGCCAGCATAGTCGGATAGATGTCGGTGGTCACCGCCGGGGTGTCGATCGAGCGCCCGGGCTCGACCACGCCGGGCCATCTCACGATGAAGGGGATGCGAATGCCCCCCTCGTAGAGCCACCCCTTGCCGGCACGGAGCGGATGGTTGGATGTGGAAATGTTCTGCCGGGTCTTCGGCAGTGTGCTCAGCCCGCCGTTGTCCGACACGAACAGGATCGGAGTGCGTGAGGCGAGGCCAAGGCTCTCGAGCTCCCCGACGAGGCGGCCGAGGCTCTCGTCCAGGCTCTCCACCATCCCTCCGTAGACGGGATGGTCCTGACGCCCCTTCGTGACCGCCGTCTCGCCCTCGGGCGCCCGCAGCGGCCGCGTCGGCTCCGGGAGTGCGGCAGCACGCCGGGCGTACTTCTCCGTGAGCTCGGCCTTCGACTCGAGGGGCGTGTGCACTGCGTAGTGGGAGAGGACGAGAAGGAACGGCTCCTCCCGGTTCGCGCGGATGAAGCGGACGGCCTCGTCCGTCAAGCGATCCGTCAGGTACTCTCCCTCGCGGCCGTCCTCGAGGTCGGGAACGTTGGTCACCGGGCGGTTTTCCTTCTCGTACGGAAAGAAGTACGAGCCGGGCTGGCCAGCCTGGTTGACCGCCCGAGTGAACTCGAAGCCTTGCTGATCCGGCATGTGGCCGTCCGCCCCCAGGTGCCATTTCCCGATGTACCCGGTCCGGTAGCCGGCCTGACGAAAGGCCTCTCCAAGGGTCAGCTCGTCCAGGGGCAATGCCCGGATGTACTCGGGTGGCAGCAGGAGACCTCTCTGCTCTCCCCCGATCCAGTTCGTCAGGTGCAGCCGTGCCGGGTGCTTGCCGGTCATGAGGCTGGCTCGTGTTGGGGAGCAGACGGAACTCGCCGCGTAGAACTGAGTGAAGCGAGCGCCTTCGGCGGCCAGGCGGTCGATGTGGGGCGTGTCGTAGAAGGTGCTGCCGTACACACCGCTGTCGATCCAGCCCAGGTCGTCGACGAGAAAGAGGACGAAGCTGGGCGGTGGCGCGCTGTCGCGCTCCTGGCCGCAGCCGGCGAGGGCCATCGCCACTCCAGCGGCAGCCACGACGACCGCTTGCTTCCGGCTGATCAGTGTCGGCTCCTTCGCTACTCGAACAGATCGGTGATCCGCCCGGGATCGACGAACCACGGGCGCAGGCGCACGGTGCCATCCTCCGCGCCCCGGGCCATGCCGCTCATGCGGGCCATCTCCTCCGGCGTGTATTGGCTCTCGTGGCACGCCAGGGACGTCCCGGCCGCCGCCGCGTCCTGGTCCTCGTAGGCAATTCGGACCGGCAAGAACCGGTCCTGCACAGTCGCCATGCCGGGAGGCACGCCGCGACCGGCCGAAGCAGCGATGACGGCCAGTCGCTCGGCGGAGAGCCCGGAATAGAACAACTGGCGAGGCGCGTCCGTGGCGCCGCGCTGGACCACTTGTGTCATCACGTTGCTCACCATCCGGTGGTCGGTGTGGCCCGTGATGCCGTCCGGTCCCCAGGTGACCACCACGTCCGGCTTCAACTCCGTGAAGAGCCGGGCGA
This sequence comes from Vicinamibacteria bacterium, assembly GCA_963578825.1. Taxonomy (GTDB): domain Bacteria; phylum Acidobacteriota; class Vicinamibacteria; order Fen-336; family Fen-336; genus JAJDNS01. The sequence goes on along the minus strand of CAUZDW010000040.1, from coordinate 4,823 downwards.
CCTCGCGGAGCACTGTGGTCTTGCTCTGTGTCGTGTACAGATCCCCATCCACGAGTCCCAGGAGGATTGGAGGATGAATGCCGAGCTTCTCGCAGGCGCAGCGGGCCTCCGCAGCACGAGCGGTGGCCAGGGCCTCGCCGGCAGGAATGCCGGCATGATCCCTCACGCCCTTCTGTCCGTCGGTGGCGATCACCAAGTGCACGTCGACTCCCTCCCGGGCGTAGCGTGCCAGAAGCGGCGAGACCACCTGCTCGTCGTCCGGGTGGGCGAAGATCGCCACCAGGGTGCGGGGGCTCTCCTGGGCCCGCACCCGCGAGTCGGCCACACAGACGATTCCACACGCGATCACCGCGGTGGCGGCGATCGATCCGAGTGAGGTGCCAGTTTTCATGAGGTTCCTCCGCAGGCTCTCGTCAAGGCTCGCCGAAAGGGACCGTGCTCAGTGCGACGAGTCGAGCTTTCGCGGATCGATGACGACGTATTTGATGTGTCGGCGACGATGAGTGTACGTGATGTGCACCAGCCCATCGGGGGTTTGGATGATGGCGGGGTACGAGTACTCGCCCTCCTGGCTCTCGAGAGACAGGACCCTCTCCCACGCAGTCCCGTCGGCGCTCAACGCCAGGTCCAGGCTGTGGCGCCCCTTCGTCGTGTGGTTGTAGACGAGAAGCGACCGCCCGTCTTCCAGGAGCACGGCATCGAAGCCGGCGCTGGGATTGGGAAGCTCGCCGAGGACCATGCGGCTCCAGGTCCGGCCCCGGTCCGTGGAGCGACTCTCGGACATGCGTCCCTGACGGGTGCGACACAGGATCTGGATGCCGCCTTCGGCGTGAGGAAGGATGGTGGGTTGGATCGCCGCGATGCTCGTCCCGTCGTTCAGGGGTCCGGTCTTCGTCCAGGTGCGGCCCCCGTCGGCCGAGAGCTCCATGTGAACGACCCAGCCGTCGTGCTCCGTGCTCGAGCCGCTGAGGACCACGTCCCCGCCGAGACGCACGGGCTTGTTCTTGATCGGCCCGAGGATGCCCTCGGGAAGACGACGCGGCGACGACCACGTCGCTCCGCCGTCGGTGGACTCGATCACCATGCCCCACCACTCGCGAGGGCTCGGGCCCACCTTGTAGTAGAGCAGGAGCGGGCCGCCGTCCACCAGGAACAGGACCGGGTTCCAGCAGGGGTGCTCATCGTCACGGGCCACCTCCAGCGGCGACGACCAGCCGTCGGTTCCATGCCGCGAGAGCCAGATGCCCACGTCGTCTTCACCCTCGTCGGTTCCCCCGAACCAGGCGGCAACGAGCCCTGTCCCGGTCCACACGATCGTCGACGCATGGCACGAGGGGTGGGGGGGGTCCTCAAAGATCATCTCTGAGCTCACGACGGCGGAGGCTGCGAGCAGGATCGCGAGTAAGGTTGGCATCATGTCTGTTGTCCTTTGAGTCCCGGCGCCTCCGGGGAGTCAGGCAGCCGGAGCTAGCGCTTGCGGACCTCGAACGTTCCGGTGGCATTCCGTCCCGCCTGGTCCTTGGTGATCTGGCCACTCAGCTTTGTCCCGTCCCATTGCCCCTGGTAGTGCCGCAGGCCGCCGCGAATCTGCACGGCGAAGCGCACACGATCCCGGCCGGGCCGCTCGTAGCTCAGGAACGGCACGGTCAGGGTGATCCCGCCCTCGTAGGAGATCGTGCCCTCGCTGCGACGGAACATGATCGTGAGGTAGCGCCGGCGGCCGCCCTCGGTTTCCTGGCCCGTCCACGTGCCCACGAGCTCCAGGGGCTCCGCCCGCGGGGCAGGAGTGGGAGCAGCAGGGGCAGCGGCCGCACCCGGAGCGGGGGCGGGCGGCGCCTGCGCCGTCACCGAGGCCGGAACCCGCAGCCCCACCAAGCGGAGCCCGTTGCGGACGCTGGCACGTGCCTGGGTAACGGCGCTCAACGGCACGCCCTGACCACCTCCCCGCGAGCGGGCTCCCGGGCAGAACCTCGACCCAGGGCTCGAAACGACACTGGACGCCGACGCTGTCGGGATCCCCGGGAGCGCCCAGCCACAGGATGTCTCCGTCCCGGACCGTCGCCTCGCCCACGACACGGTCGTCATTGACGTAGACGCCCGTCGGCGCGCTGGTGTCGTAGACCGTCACGACGTTGAGGTCCGCCCAGAGACGGGCGTGGATGGGGCTGATCGAAGGCTGGTCGACCGCGAGGTGGCAGCTTTCGTCGGCGCCGATCAGGACCTCCGTGACCTCCTCCTCGAGATCGTGACGCCGCCCTTTGAGCGGCCCTCCGAGGACGATCAGGCAGGCCAGTCGCTGAGAGCCTTCGGGCATCATGAGGATTCTAGGGACCCGTGTCTGTGCTGGTCAAGGTATATACTGGTCGCGCCGCACAGCGTCGCCTTCGCGGGAGCCAACAACCCACCATGAATCCTGTCACGCTGCTGATCATCGTCGGTGCCCTTCTCGGCCTCGCCGTCGTCGTGGGGCTCGCCCTGATCCTCCGTGACCCTGGTGGCGCGCGACGGCGCGTCGAGTCGATCTTCCGCCGCCCGCCAAAGCCCCACAAGGTCGCGGAGAACGAGCAGTACTACCGCCCCTACTGGTCGCGCTGAGCTCCTCCTGACCCCCTGCCACAAGCCGGCACCCCGCCGGTCATTCGGAATAAGCGGCTCCCGGGCCGGGTAACCCCACCAAGCGGGCGGACCGAACAAGCCGCCACGGTTGAGGTTCCCGAATATGAGCAAGAAGCTGATCGCGTCCGTGCTCGCCGTCGCAGGCCTGATCCTGCTGGCGAGCGGTCTCCCCCTGCTGCTGCGGGCCCGCATCCCAGTCGGCGACGGGCCGGCTCCGCCTTCTCGGGCCGTCGATCACGCCGCGCCGGCCATCGCCCCGCCGCCCGTGGCCGGGGCGGCCGCGCCCGCCCCGCCGCCGCCCCCGGCAGGCGAGATGGTCAAGACGAGGCCCATCTCCTCCCCCCGACCCAACGAGGAGCGGCCCCGTCAAGCCGGCTCCACGACCGGGGTCGTTCAAGACGGCCGGATGATCGCGGCCGAGCACGACGTCGCCCCTGCTCTCGTGAGGGCGATTCCGGAGACAGCCGCGATGGCTGGTCGAGTGGACGAGAGAAAGCTGTCCGCCAATCGCACGCTGGGGCTCCGGTCCCACCCCATGAAAAAGGACGAGAGGGGGCTTCTTGTGTGGCCTCCCGACTTCAACCGCGAGGGCTACGACCACATCCGCGACAACCCGTTCCTGGCGGTGGGCACGAACCCCCTCTCGACGTTCTCGATCGACGTGGACACCGCCTCGTACGCCAACGTGCGCCGCTTCCTCACGGCGGGTCAGCTCCCGCCAAAGGGTGCGGTCCGCATCGAGGAGCTCGTCAACTACTTTCGATACGACTATCCGGAGCCCGAAGGGCGCTCTCCCTTCTCGATCACGACCGAGCTGGGTGTGTGCCCCTGGAAGCCCGAGCACCGCCTGGCCCTCGTTGGTCTGCGCGGCCGCTCGATCGACGACGAGAATCTGCCCCCTCGCAACCTGACGTTCCTCCTCGACGTCTCGGGGTCCATGAACTCCCCGGACAAGCTCCCGCTCCTGAAGCGGGCCATGGGCCTACTCGTCGACACCCTCCGCGAGGAGGATCACGTGGCGATCGTGGTCTACGCCGGGGCCTCGGGGCTCGTCCTGTCGCCCACCTCGGGCGCCGACAAGGCGCGGATCGGTGAGGCCCTCGAGGTTCTGCGGGCCGGCGGGTCCACCGCTGGCGGAGCCGGGATCCAGCTGGCCTACCACATCGCGGCCGAGAGCTTCGTGGACGGCGGCATCAACCGGGTGATCCTGGCCACCGACGGCGACTTCAACGTGGGTACGAGCAGCGAGAGCGACCTCGTTCGTCTCATCGGGGAGAAGCGCGAGACCGGCGTCTTCCTCTCCGTCCTGGGGTTCGGCCGGGGCAACCTCCAGGACTCGAAGATGGAGAATCTGGCCGATCACGGCAACGGTAACTACTCCTACATCGACACCCTCCGCGAGGCCCGCAAGGTCCTCGTGAGCGAAGCGGGCAGCACCCTCGTGACGATCGCCAAGGACGTGAAGATCCAGGTCGAGTTCAACCCGGCCCGGGTGAGCGCCTACCGCCTCGTGGGGTACGAGAACCGCGCCCTGCGAGCCGAGGACTTCGCGGACGACAAAAAGGATGCCGGCGAGATCGGAGCCGGCCACACCGTGACCGCCCTCTACGAGATCGTGCCCGTCGGGGTCTCCATGGACCTGCCCGCGGTCGATCCCCTTAAGTACCAGCAGCCGCCCGTCTCCAACGACTCCGCCACCCCGGAGATGCTCACCGTGAAGCTGCGCCACAAGGAGCCTTCGGGAGACCGCAGCCGCCTCACGAGCGTCGTCCTCGAGGACGGTCCCGGGCGCCAGGCCTCGGTCGACCTGCGCTTCTCGGCGGCCGTGGCGGCCTTCGGCATGCTGCTCCGCGATTCGGACCACAAGGGCTCGGCCTCCTGGACGCAGGTGATCGACCTGGCTCGGAGCGCGATCGGGCCCGACCTCGAAGGCCACCGCAAGGAGTTCCTGGTGCTGGCCAGCAAGGCCCAGACGCTCGCGACGATGGAGCAGGTGGCCATCGCCCGGTAGGAAACAGAAGGGGTCGAATAAACAGAAGGGGTCAGGTCTTGAAATAGAGCATCGCGGGTGGCTCCTCGACCGCGACGCTCTATTTGCCGGGTGGCCCTGGGTGGTTTCCCACCCAGGGCTCCCACAGATCCGGACGTGCGCGACTAGCGCATCCGGCCCCTCGAGAATACGGTTTTGCTACGCGAGCTCGACGACC
>CAUZDW010000039.1:0-37288 GCA_963578825.1 Vicinamibacteria bacterium | reverse complement strand
TCCGGATCTGTGGGAGCCCTGGGTGGGAAACCACCCAGGGCCACCCGGCAAATAGAGCATCCGGAGCGCCTCTGACGGCCGGATGCGCGAATTCAAGACCTGACCCCACAGTCCACCAGGACCTTGAGCGTTCCCGGGCGGGCGGCGTGTTCGAAGGCGGCGACGGTCTCCGAGAGGTCGTAGCGCTCGTCGACGAGGGGCCGGGGGTCCACGTCGCCCTGTGCCAGGAGATCGAGGGCCGGCGCGAACGGACCGCAGCGTGAGCCGATCAGCGTGATCTCGTCGACCACGATCGGGGCCAGATCCACCGACGTTCGTCCGTGGTACGTGCTCTTGAGCACGATGGTCCCCCGGGGCCGAACAGCCCGCCGGGCGATCTCAAGTCCTTCCGGGTTGCCCGTGCACTCCACGGCCATGTCGAAGGCGCGATCGGTCACGGCCTCGGCGGTGCCGGTGCGGATCCCGCACTCCGCCAGGAGCGCGAGAGGCCGCGGGCTGCGCCCGACGGCCAGGAGATCGCACCCGGTGGTGGCAAGGGTCCGGGCGACCAGGTGGCCGAGCTTGCCGGCGCCGACCACGACCACCCGATCCCTCGGACCGATCTTCACCTGCTCCTGGATCTCCAGGGCGGCGGCAGTGGGCTCGGTGAAGACGGCGATGTCGTCGGGCACACCGTCGGGGACCGCGTGGAGATTGGCGACGGGGAGAGCCAGATGGGTGGCGAACGCACCGTTTCTGTTCACGATGCCCAGCACCGTCCGTCTTTCGCAGTGCGTGGCCCGGCCTGCCCGGCAGGTCACGCACTCGCCACACACCACGTTGATCTCACCGACCACGCGGCGCCCCGTCCACTCCTCCGCCCCGGGGGCCTCCTCGACGACGCCAACGAACTCGTGCCCCGGGACCCCCGCGTAACGGTAGTAGCCCTGAACGAGCTCGAGGTCGGTGTTGCACACACCGGCCAAGCACACTCGAACGAGCGCCTCGCCAGGCGGAGGGGTGGGGCGGGACACGTCCTCCCGCAGGCGGAGGGTCCGGTCCTCGAGCCAGAGGGCGCGCATCTTCCTCATCCGCTCATGTGTCTCATTGCCGGGCGCCCGATGCAAGGGGTGGAGGCCCAACCGCAACCCTGAACAAACCTTCAGAAACCGTTCAGGTGCCAGGAGATGGAGCAGACCCTATCCTTGCATCGAAGGTGAGAAAACGTGAAGAAGCTTCAACTCGCTTACGGCTCGATCAAAGGAGGTCCAGCGTGATGCGGAGACACACACGAGCTGCGGGCGCCCCCTCGCGGAGGCTGCGATGAGGCTTGCTTTGCGCGGCCGCCGCCCTCATCTGGGTCCTCGGGGCCCTTGGAGGGCCTGCAGGCAACGTCGCTGCCGCGCCGAACGACCCGCCGACGCTGGCTATCGGCATGGCTGGTGGCACCCCTCAGGAACCGGCGCCGCCGGCCAACGCGCCTTGCCTGATGTGCCACGAGGACACCGTCACCGGGTTCTCCCAAACGGTTCACGGCCGCAGCGACATGCCGGCCTGGGCCGACGGTGTGGGCTGCACCGCCTGCCACGGGGCGGCTGTGGAGCACGCGGAGTCGGCCGAAACAACCGATCTAAACGTCTTCAGCACGATGGAGCCGGAGGACGCCAACGCTGTCTGCCTGAGCTGCCACACCCAGCACACCCAGTACTGGCGGGGCAGCACCCACGACATCCAGGATGTGCGCTGCACCGACTGCCACGACCCACACGCAAAGTGGGCGGACAACCAGACCCGGGACCACCGGCGCATCACCGACACCTGCCTCACGTGTCACACCGACATGAGGGATCGTTCGGACAGCTTCGGAGCTTCACTGCAGATGCCTCCCACGAGCTTCGGACGTCCCTCACCGCGCTTCGGAGCGTGGGTGAGGTGGGCCTTCGGGGCGCGAAGTCGACCGAGGACTGCCGCGAGGTCATCGGCAGCATGCTGGAGGAGGTGGACCGGCTCGCCCGCCTCGCGGACGAGCTCCTCACGCTGGCTCGAGCGGAAGCCGGCGAGGCGAGGCTCCGTCTCGAGCGGCTCGACCTCTCGGTCCTCGCCCGCGAGGTCGTGGACCACCTCTGCGTTCTCGCCGAGGAGCGGGAGCAGACACTCGCGGCCGAGACCTCCGCATCCGTCATGACGAACGGCGATCGACTGGCCCTGCGCCAGGCGGTGGTGAACCTGGCGGACAACGCCATCAAGTACGTGCCGGAACGCACGTGCGTGTCCATCGCGACCGGGTCCAGGGGCGGCGAGGTCTTCATCGAGGTTCGGGACGAGGGCCCGGGTCTCGCCGGGGAGCACCGGTCTGGATCTCTCCCTGGTCAAGTGGACGGCGGAAGCCCACGGGGGCCGCGTCGAGCTCGACAGCACCGAAGGCCGCGGGAGCGTCTTCCGCATCGTCCTGCCCTCCGCCGAGCGCTCTGGCTGACCGACCTATTGGAGCGCGTCGAGAGCCCGTTTCCGGGCCGGCTCGAACTCGTCGCCGGCGCGCCACTGGGGTCGCCCGGGGGCGTTTGCGACCTTGACGCCGAGAGAGAAGAGGAGCTGCGCGTCTTCGATGGCGCCACCCAGCTCCCATTCGTCGCTCAGCTCGTCGCTCGGCTGGTGATAGTGGGCCGACTCCCACGCTTCCTGCTGCCGCCGTCCCCATCCCTCGGGTCTCCCGACGACGTCCGTTCCGGGTTCCAGGTAGGCGCCGGGCACGCCCACCCGTGCGAAGCTGAGGTGGTCGGAGCGATAGTACGAGCCCTTGTCCGGGAACGTCTCGGCCTTCACCGTCCTTCCCTGCGCCTCGGCGATCGCGCGAATCCAGTCGTCGAGGGTCGACTTGCCCAGGCCCACCACAACGACATCGCGCGTTCGGCCCCAGATGTTCATCCCGTCGATGTTGATGTTGGCCGCAATGCGGCCGGCGGGCACCGGCGGGTGCCGCGCCAGGTACTCCGAACCCAGAAGACCCTGCTCCTCGGCTCCCACCGCAGCGAACAGGATCGAGCGGTCCGGCTTGCCGGGCAGGACCGCGAAGGCCTCGGCGACGGCGAGCATCATGGCGAGCCCGGAGGCGTTGTCCAGGGCGCCGTTGTAGATCTCCGGGGCAGTCCCCTCTCCGTTCCCCGGTCGGACGCCGAGATGGTCGTGGTGGGCCGTGTAGAGAACCACGTCCTCCACGGCCGGGTCGCTCGCCGGCAGCCGAGCGATGACGTTGGCACTGGTTCGCCGTTCGACCGTGTTCTCGAGCCGCAAGCTCACCCGCACCTCGAGGGGCACGGGCCGGAACGCCCTCTCCTCCGCCGCTGAGCGCAGCGCGTCGAGGCTGTGCCCTCCGAGCGCGGCGATCCTTCTGCCGGCCTCCTCGGTGGTCCACGCAATCGCCTGCAGAGCCGGCTCGCCCTCCGAGGGCAGGCCGAACTGCTCTCCCGTCCAGCTGCTCTGGACGACCGGCCAGCCGTAGCCGGCCGACGGGGTCGTGTGGATGATGATGGCCCCGGCCGCCCCCTGTCGGGCGGCCATCTCGAGCTTGTAGTCCCAGCGTCCGTAGTAGAGGCGCCGCCGTCCCTCGAACAGGTCCGGGTCTCCTTCCGGATCGTTGTTCATGAACAGGAGCACCTTGCCCCGGAGGTCCGCCCCCTTGTAGTCGTCCCAGTCGAACTCCGGGGCCACGATCCCGTAGCCCACGAAGACGATCTCGGCCTCTTCGAGGCGCGACACATCCGTCTGGACGCCCGAGACCGCGATGAAGTCCTCGTGGAAGCGAAGATCCACCCCCTCCGCGCCTCGGGTCACGCGCAGGACGTCGGGACACCGCGTTTCCACGGAGACGAGCTCGAAGGGCTGGAACCAGGTCCCGTTCGAGGCGCCCGGCTCCAGGCCCATGGCCTCGAAGCGAGAGGCCACGTAGGCCTGCGCCAGCCGGTCGCCGCGGGTGTCCGGGCCGCGGCCCTCGAGAAGGTCGCTGGCGAGGAAGCGGATGTCGGCCCTGATCCCGCGTTCCTGAATGGCACCGGCCGCCGTTCTCTCTTCGGTGGTCAGGACATCGGGGCGCAGCGCGGCGAGGCCCGCTGCCGTCGACACCGCCACGACTCCTGCCAGCACGACTCTCATTCAGGCCCCCAGCCCTTTTCTCTGGACGGATTTAAGGTATCGTGTCATATTATGCGACGTAAGCGGGCTTGAAAACAAGATTCTCAGTGATCCGCCGCATGCGGGTCGTCTGGTCTCGAGGCGCACTCTCGGTCCCGGAGGGAACGATGTCGGTGGCAGCAACCCTCAATGTCGGCCGTCACTCGGTGGTCGCCCCGTCCCTCGTTTTCGTCCCCGGGGGCCGTTTCCGGATGGGGTCTGACAACGGTCGTTCGGACGAGCTGCCGGTCCACGACGCCCAGGTGCGGCCGGTCCGCATCGGGCGTGGGCCGGTCACCAACCTCGAGTACGCGTGGTTCCTCTCGAGCGGACGAGCGCCAGAGCCGCCCTGGTGGAAAGACCCGGGTTTCTGGGAACCCGGGCAGCCCGTGGTCGGCGTCACCTGGTTCGAGGCGATGTCGTACTGCACCTGGCTGGGGGAGACCTTCGGGGGCCGCTGGCGGCTTCCCACCGAGGCCGAATGGGAGCGTGCGGCCCGGGGCGGGCTCGAAGGAGCGCCCACGTCCTGGGGCTCGGATGTGCCGACCGACGAGGTGCCCGAGCACCCGGTGTCGGGCCCCTGGCCCGTGGGGCGGGGCACGGCCAACGGCTTCGGCCTGCTGGACATGGGAACCATCGTCCACGAATGGTGCTTCGACTGGTACTCCGCCGACGCCTACGCCTCGACCCGGCGGCTCAACCCGCTGGGGCCGGAGAAGGGGGAGCGGCGTGCCAGCCGCGGAGGGTCCTGGCGCCATCACGTCCGCTGGTCGCCTCCATCCGCCCGGTCCAGCCTTCCGCCCCACTCGCGCTATGCGGACTACGGGTTCCGGGTGGTGCGCGAGGTGCCTTGACCGCTCGATCCGTGGCCGACCCGCCGGGGGGCATCGAGCGTCGACGAGGCCCTCAGATGGAGCCGCAGCACCTGTCGACACTCGTGTCCGTGGTGGGAACCCGTCTGCTGAACATCAGCAAGCACGGCGCGCTTATCGAGGCCCCGGTTCCTCTCGCTCCGGAATCCACCCTTCGGTTCCGTCTCGTGGTGGAGGGCGTCAAGAGCGAGCTCGAAGCCCGTGTGGCCCAATGCCGCCCCCGGGCTCCGACCGGCGGCCGGTGGAACGTCGGCGTGGAGTTCGCCGAGGTTCCACGGGACATGCAGGCGCGGCTTACCCGGGCCCTGGCCACGTGGCGCGTGAGGCCCCGCTCGGCCTGAGCCTCAGGGGCGGGGCCAGTGGGCGGGCCAGTGTCTCTGTCGGGGAGGAGGCTCGGCTCTGGTCTTCTCCAGCGCGTCCCGCCAGGACGTTCGCACCCGCTCCGCCGAGCTCTCCCGACGAACGAAGGCCACGGCCTGGCGCCCCAGCTCGGCCCGGCGTTCCGGGTCGGCGGCCAGCGCCGAGACCGCTCGGGCCACGCCGTCCTCTTCGTCGGCGACGTCCACCCGCACCACCGCCCCGGTGGGAATCTCGGCCTGGTGCTCGAGGTCGGACACGACGGTGGCCCGCCCCTGGGCCAGGACCCGCAGGAGGGCCGCGGAGGTCTCGCGGGTCGTGGGGTAGCGCAGGTGGACGATGATGTCCGCCACCTCGATGAAGAGCGGGAGCTCCTCGAGCGGGACCCTCCCGGTGACCACACTCCTCTCGGCCACGCCCAGCCGCTCCAGTTGCTGGTTCAGGGGTGAGCCCTCCGGCACCGGGCCAACCAGGAGGAGCCGGACACGGGGGTTCGCGGAGGCGGCGCGGGCGACGGCCCGCGCCACTGTTTCGATGCGCTTCTCCGGCGTGAGCAGCCCGAAGCTGGCCACCACGACGTCCTCATCGCCGAAGCCGAGCTTCCGGCGGCGCTCGCGCACGCCCCGGGCGTCCACGGCGACCGCGGCAGCGGGCATCGCTAGGTGGGCAACCAGGGCTTCCGGCGCCTCCGCTTGCACCGCCTCCTCCGCAAAGGCGCTGTGGACACCCACGACCCGCGAGGCCTCGACCGGGATCCGCAGGAGAGGGTACGCGTAGGGGAGCAGCTGGCCCACCGTGCCCAGCCCGGCCTCGAAGAGTCGCTCTCCGCTGTCCGGATAGGCGTAGGACAGCTCGTGGCGCCAGCGCGCGAGCCAGGGCTCGGCCGCCTCGCGTGCGGCGAGGCTGGCCGGCTCGAGACGCCAGGTCTTCACCGCGTCCGCCTCGAGGAACTGCGCGGCTCGGGAGTGGTGGAGCACGAGGTCGTGCAGAACGAGAAGCCCCGGAACTCGCGAAAGGTGCTCGTAGAGGAAGGCGTGGGCCGGGCCGTTGCCCATCTGATAGACGGCCGCATCGTAGGGCCGCTCCCGGTGACGCTCGGCGAACACCCCCACCGGCTGGACGTCGCATTCCCCGGGCAGGCGAGAACGATCGACCGTCTCCTGGGAGTGGAACACGTCGATCGCGTGCTCCCCGGCAAGCACCGCCAGCACATCGGCCGCGTAGTCAGCGATCCCGGTGGGCGCGGGCGGCAGGGGTGAGAGAAAGGCGACGCGCATCGCCCGGACTATTCAGCCACCGGAGCGCGCCTACTCCGCCGCGCGGGCGGCCAGGAACGTCAACACGATCTCGTCCAGCGACAGGTCCTCATTCCGCTTCACGGCCGGTCTGTCTTCGGCCGGCGCGTAGCTTCCACGCTTGACCTCCAGGATCATCGTGTTGTGCTGCTCCTCCATCAGATGGGTGATGGCGCCTTCGACGTCGTCTCCCTGGATCAGGTCCTTGTAGGGGAGACGCCGTGAGGCGATGATCTCGCCGCCCTTGTATATGAGGGTCTCGATCAGGGGGTTCTCGGTGCCCTTGTCCTCGGTCTGGACGTGGTAGACCTTCCCCTTGTACCCGACGTCGGAGTTGAAGCCCGTGATCACGGACAGATTCTCCCTCCTGCGAGGGGCCAAGGCAACTAGCCCGGATGATTCACCATCTTTCTGCTGCGAGCCGCGATACGCTGCCTGCGCCGGGCGTGCTCGCTCCTCGCTTCGTCGACCTAGCGTCAGCTACGCCTCCTCGCTCGGACATTCGCCCGTCGGGAGTTAATCCCGCCGGGCTCTTCTTGGCCCGCTTCGCGGGCAGGGCGCTCGCCCGGCTCGGCTAGCGTCTCACGCCTCTCGGCGACGAAATCTGGTGAATCATCCGGGCTTGGCCTGTGCCATGATGTTCCTTCTGCCCATGCCTCCGGAGACACCCGACCCACTCGACGACGACGGTCCCGTCCCCCTCTTCGGGACCTGGCCCAGGATCTACGGCGCCGTCATCCTCTCGGCCCTCGTCGTCATGGGGCTGCTTTTTCTCTTCTCCGGGTGGCCGTATTGAGCGCCGACGCCATCGCCCTCACGAGGGCGGATTGGACCGTCCTCGCCGTCTACCTCGCCGCCATCGTTGCCTTCGGACTGTGGATGGGCCGCGGGAACCGCCGTGTGGACGACTTCTTCCTTGCCGGGCGCGAGATGCGCTGGTGGGCGGCCGGTCTCTCGGTCATGGCCACGCAGGTGAGTGCCATCACCTTCGTCGGGACGACCGGTCAGGCGTACACGAAGGGCATGAGCTTCCTGGCCTTCTACCTGGGCCTGCCGTTCGCCATGGTGATCCTCAGCCTCACCCTCGTCCCGCTCTTCTACCGGTCGGGGGTGTTCACCGCCTACGAGTACCTCGAGAAACGCTTCGACGCCCGCACGCGGACCATGGCGAGCCTGCTCTTCCTCGCCTCCCGGGGTCTCGCGCTGGGAGTGACGCTCTACGCGCCGTCACTCGTGCTCTCCGTGGTGCTCGGGTGGAGCGAGACCGCGACGATTCTCCTGATGGGGGGCAGCACCATCCTCTACGTGGCCTATGGCGGCAACCGGTCCGTGATCTGGACCGACGTCGTGCAAATGGCTCTCATCTGGATCGGGATCTTCGTGTGCGTCGGTGTGGCCGTGGCCCGGCTCCCCGAAGGCTTCGCCCTCGGCGATGCGCTTGCTCTCGCCCAGACGACCGGGCGCCTCGAGACGATGGACCTCTCGTTCGATCTGACGAAGCCGTACACGATCTGGAGCGGCCTCATCGGCGGCCTGTTCCTGGCCATGGCCTACTTCGGGTGCGATCAGAGCCAGGTCCAGCGCTACCTCTCGGGACGCACCCTGACGGACAGCCGGCTGTCGCTCCTCTTCAACGCCTTCCTCAAGGTCCCGATGCAGTTCCTGATCCTGCTGACGGGCGTTCTGGTGTTCGTCTTCTTCCACTTCCACGCGCCGCCGCTCCTGTGGAACCGGGCCGAGCTGGCGCGGGTCGAGCAGGCGGCTCCGGCGGGGGAGCTGGAACGCGTGACGAATGCGTTCGAGGGCGCCCACCGCGCGCGCAGGGAGGCGGCCGAGGCCTTTGCCACAGCGCGGCACCAGGGCGGAGACGTGGCCGGAGCGCGGGAGAGCTACCTGGCGGCCGGCCGCAGCGTGGAGGAGGCCGAGGGCGAGGCGCGGCGTCTCGCCGAGTCGGTGACGGGCAAGCCCTACAACGACACCAACTACATCTTCCCGACGTTCATCGTCTCGCAGCTCTCGGGGGGGCTCGCCGGTCTCATCATCGCCGTCATCTTCGCGGCGGCCATGTCCTCGCTCTCGGGCGAATTCAACTCGCTGGCCACCGCCAGCCTCATCGACTTCTACCGTCGCTACGTGAAGACCACCGCGAGCGACGGGCACTACCTGGCGGTGTCCCGGGTGTTCACGGGGTTCTGGGGGATCTTCGCCTGTTTCGTCGCGCTCGAGGCGGGCCGGCTCGGGTCGGCCATCGAGGCGGTGAACAAGCTCGGATCGTATTTCTACGGCTCGATCCTGGGGGTGTTCGGCCTCGCCGTCCTCACGCCGTCCGCCACGCCGCGAGGAGCCTTCTACGGCCTGCTGGCCGGCATGACCACCGTCTTTCTCGTCTCGCAGTTCACCGACATCGCCTTCCTCTGGTACAACGTGGTCGGCGCGGTGAGCGTCTTCGTCGTGGGCCTGCTCATCACCGCTTTCGCGCCGGGACCCCGCCCGGCCGGAGCCCGCTGAGGCCGCGTGGCTCCTCCCACGCCCGCCGCTCCGCCAGCCGACGGACGGGACCCCACCCTCGATGCTGCCGACGACGCGCTCGTCTGCCGCTTCAACGAGTCTATGGCGGATGCCGCCGAGCGGGCGGGGGCACTCTTTGGATGCGGTCCCGGCAATTCTCGATGCTGTCGCGGCCCCTTCCCGATCAATCTCCTCGATGCACGTCGGCTGCGGCGCGGCATGATCGCGCTGGCATCCCGCGACCCTGCGCGGGCAGAGGCGGTTCGTCGCCGGGCGGCGAGGGTCGTTCGACGCTTCTGGAAGGACTTCCCGGGAGACCCCCGAACAGGAGTCTTCACCGGGGACGAGGAGGCGAAGCGCCGGTTCTGCGGCAGCCACGGAGGGCTCATGTGCCCGGCGTTGGATGGCGCGACCGGGCGGTGCACTGTCTACGAGTGGAGGCCTCTGGCCTGCCGTGCGATGGGCCCGCCGGTCCATCTCCGAGGCGTCGACCTGGCTCCGTGCCCGTACTGCTTCGGACCGGCGTCGGCCGAAGACGTCGCGCGGTGCCGCGCCACGCCTGATTCCGAGAGCCGGGAGACCCCCCTCCTCGCGGAGCTCGAGGCCCGCCTGGGCCGCAGCGGAGAGACGCTGATCGCCTTCGCTCTCATCCAGGATGGTGAGCGGCCACCGGAGAGCCGCGAAGAGGGTTTGCCGGACTAGACCCGGGGGGCCGTCGACGTGAAGAGGTCTGGAGGTCGAAGGCCGACGCGTGGAGTGTGGGGTCATTGGTGCCCGCGGGTGCTCGTGCTGGGAATCGCGGGTGGCATCCTTTTCAGCGGCGAACAGGCATCCGCTGGCGCGCCGGCTGCGACCACGTAACCGGGGTTGGAAGAGGACTGCCACCGAGTCGAGTCCGAGCGGTTCGTCTTCCACAGCGACCCGTGGATCAACCTCCACCACTTCCTCTTTCAGTGGGCCAGGGATGCGTCCCCGCGGCAGGCCGGAGATCGTCGCCGAGCGGTCGAGGTGCCCGAGCGCGCGCAGATCGGAGATCTCGAGGAGGCAGAACAGCAGACGTGGGAACGAGCGGCGGACTTCTACCGCGAACGGCTCATCGCCAGCGACCTCCTGTTCGATCGAGACCTCGTCGCCCTCAGGGGACGGTTGGCGGCGATCGCATGCTCTGCGCCTGGCTCGGAGGACATCGACCCCGAGCCCTGGGCCGTGCTGGTCGAGGCCATGCCGGTCTACCGCCAGCGCTGGTGGCCCGAGCACCACGCCGTCAACGTGGCCTGGATTCGGAGCCAACGGCAGGGCCTGGAGTCGTACGGGTCGACCCTCGCCAGGCGCCTGGCCGAGGCCTACGGCGGCGCGTGGCCCCCGGAGCGACTTCGGGTTGACGTCGCGGCCCATTCAAACTGGGCTGGTGCGTACACGACGAACCACCCGAACCGCTTGACCATCTCCAGCACCAGCTACAAGGATCTCGAGGCCCTGGAGATACTCTTCCACGAGGTGTCCCACGCGAGCTTTTTCGAACAGAGAATTCTCGGGGAACTCGCCGCAGCGTTCCGTCGGAGCGGGACCGACTCGCCCGATGACCTCGCCCACGTCATCCAGTTCGTCACGCCGGCGGAACTCCTCCGTTCCCTGCTGAGGGTCGAGGAGCTGGACGCCGTTCTGTTCATCGCCGACCGCATGGCCGCCCGAAGCCGTTTGAGAGCCCGGTACAGGATCGTGCTCGAACACTGGAAGTCCTTTCTCGACGGGCGCATCGAGCGTGCCGAGGCTCTCGATCGGATCGCGGCAGAGCTCACGAAGCAGCACGATCCCGATTAGATGAGGAAGGAGTCTGTCCTTGGAAACCACACGGTTCGACGAACCGACTTCACGAAAGCCGCTCCGGCTGTGGCCCGGCGTGGTCATCGTGGTGCTGCAGTGGCTGGCCTGGCTCGTCGTCCCCATCGTCGTGCCCGAGGCCACGCTGTACGGGATCCTTGGCGGGCTCGTCGGCGCGGTGGCTGTCGCCGCATGGTGGGCGTTTTTCAGCCGTGCGCACCGGCCTGAGCGGTGGGGCGCCCCGGTTCTGGTGATCGTTGCCATGGTCGCGACACCGCGCTTCCTCCACGAGTCTGTGGCGGAGGGGAACATGGGGTTTCAGTTCTTCCTCTACGTCATCCCGGTCCTGAGCCTCGCTTTCGTCGTCTGGGCGGTGGCCAGCCGTCGCCTCCCCGACGGACCTCGACGCGCGGCGATGATCGCGACCATCCTGCTCGCGTGCGGCGCCTTTACCCTCGTCCGGAGCAAGGGCATCACCGGCGATGGCGCTCCGGAGTTCGCGTGGCGGTGGGCGGAGACTCCCGAGGAGCGGCTCCTTGCCCAGGCCAACGACGACCCTCTGGCGATCCCGCCGCCTCCGCCAGCAGTGGCGACGCCCGAAGAACCGCCCCCGGCCCAGACCGGCGACGACCCGGTGGCCCCCGTTTCGACTCCGGCAGCCGCTGAGCGTCCCACGGCGCGCCACGTGGCCCAGCCCGGCGACGAGCCATCTTCCCCGCCGCCGGTCCCGACGGCAGCAGAGACAGCAGCCGAATGGCCCGGCCTTCGCGGACCCGATCGCGACGGCATCGTCCCCGGCGTACGGATCGAGACCGACTGGTCTCGGTCGCCACCGGTCGAGCTGTGGCGTCGGCCCATCGGACCGGGCGTTTTCTCCTTCGCGGTCCACGGCGACCTCCTCTACACCCAGGAGCAGCGCGGTGACGACGAGATCGTCGCCTGCTACAAGGTGACCACCGGCGAGCCGGTGTGGAGACACCGCAATGCGAGCCGGTTCTGGGACTCGCATGTCGGTGCCGGTCCCCGCGCGACGCCGGCCCTCAGGGACGGTCGCGTGTACACCCTCGGCGCGACCGGAATCCTGAACGCGCTCGATGCCGTTGATGGCGCCGTCGTGTGGTCACGTAACGCGGCGTCCGACACTGGCGCGAAGCTCCCGACCTGGGGTTTCGTGAGCTCGCCGCTCGTGGTCGATGACGTTGTCATCGTCCACGCCGGCAAGCTCGTCGCATACGACCTCGCCACGGGCGAGCCGCGTTGGTTCGGCCCGGCCAGCGGCGGGAGCTACGGCTCGCCACATCTGCTGACGCTCGACGATGTTCGGCAGATCCTGCTTCTGAGCCATGCCGGCCCGGCCAGCGTCGCCCCGGCCGACGGAACGCTGCTCTGGGAGCACTCTTGGCCGGGCATCGGCATTTTGCAGCCGGCCCTGACGACAGAGGGCGACGTCCTGATCAGCATGATCGACGGCGGCGCTGCTCCGATCGGCACGCGCCGCATCGCGGTCGTGCACGGACCTGGCGGATGGAGCACCGCAGAGCGCTGGACGTCGATCGGGCTGAAGCCCTCCTTCAGCGCCTTCGTCGTTCACGAGGGCCATGCGTACGGCTTCGACGGCCGTCTCCTCGCCTGCATCGATGTCGAGAACGGCGAGCGCAAGTGGAAGGGCGGACGCTATGGCAGCGGCCAGCTCGTCCTGTTGCCCGACCAGGACCTGCTGCTGGTGCTGTCGGAGCAGAGTGAGCTGGCGCTGGTCGGGGCGGCCCCCGATCAGTTCACGGAGCTCGGGCGGTTCCAGGCGATCGAGGGCAAGACCTGGAACCACCCGGTGCTGGTCGGCGATGTCCTGCTGGCTCGCAACGGCCAGGAGATGGTCGCCTTCCGGCTGTCCCTCGCGGGCAGCTGACGGGACTCCGGTGCGACGTGCCGGGGGGGAGGCAGGCTCCAGGCAGCGCCCGGGTGCAGGCGATCCGGGCCGGCTGAGCCGGGGTTTTTTCGCGAACGGCACCGACACGCTCCCCAGGGCGCATTCCATGCGCCGGGAGCGGGTCGCCGACTCGACCCCATTTCGCTCCATTTCCTAGAGCGAAAGGCACTTGCGCCCGCGAGGGGTTCTCCAATAGACTGGGAACAGAAATTGAAATCCAGTTTCACAATGACTGCCGCCTCCACTCCCGTCTCGCCCCTCGAAATCGACCCGCCGGCTCCCGCACCGAGCAAGGCGCTTCGGCGCGTGGTCCTTCTCGGCAACCCGAACGTCGGCAAGAGCGCCCTCTTCAACGCGCTCACCGGGCTGCGGGCCACGGTGTCGAACTACCCCGGAACCACGGTCGAGCTGGCCCGGGGGCGCCTTGCGGGGACGGACACCGAGGTGATCGATTCGCCCGGCCTGAACTCGATCCTGCCCTTGAGCGAGGACGAGCGGGTCGCGTGGGAGCTCGTTTGCGAGGTCCGGGACGCCGGTGACGCCGTCGTCGTTCAGGTCGCGGACGCGAAGAACCTCCGCCGCGCGCTCCTCCTGACGCTGCAGCTCGGACAGATCGAGGTGCCGAGCGTCCTCGTGCTCAACATGAGCGACGAAGCGGAGGCGCGGGGGATCACGATCGACCGGAAGGGCCTCGAGGATGCACTGGGTATCCCGGTGCGCACGACCGTTGCGACCCGGGGCCTCGGCATCGAAGCGGTGTCGGCGGCCCTTGCCGAGGCGCGCAAGCCCACCAACCACCTGCCCCTGCCGGAGGACGTGGCCGGCCCCGCCCTCGAGCTGCTGGCCAGCGGCCAGGTGCCTTCGTCGGCGAAGATGACCCTGCTGGCGCGCTACCACGAGGCGCTGCTTGCCCAGGCCGGGTCGCTGGTCAGCCGATTCGCGACGGCGGGAGAGCCTCCGGGTCGCGCGCTGTCGCGTCAGCTGGGCCGGCTGGCGGTACACCCGGTCTGGGGCTGGCCCGTTCTCGCTGCGACCCTCTACGCCTGCTACGAGATCGTGGGTGTGTTCGGGGCAGGGACCCTCGTCGATCTGCTGGAAACGGGGTTCTTCGGCGGCTTCCTGAGCCCGCTGGCGACGGCGTTGTTTGCTCACGTCCCCTGGGAGCCGGTGCGCGACATGTTCGTGGGAGAGTACGGGCTCATCACCATGGGCCTCTCCTACGGTCTGGCCATCGTGCTCCCCATCGTGGCGACGTTCTTCATCGTCTTCTCGATCCTCGAGGACTCGGGCTACCTGCCGCGGCTCGCTGTGATGTCGGACCGGGTGTTCAAGGTGATGGGCCTGAACGGCAAGGCCGTGCTCCCCATGGTTCTGGGTCTGGGTTGCGACACCATGGCCACCCTGACCACCAGGATCCTGCCGACGCGCAAGGAGCGACTGCTCACGACCCTGTTGCTGGCCCTCGGCGTTCCGTGCTCGGCGCAGCTTGGAGTGATCCTCGCCATGCTGGCCATCGTCCCGGCGCCGGCGGCGGCGGTCTGGCTCCTTGCCGTCGTCGGGGTGATGGTGGTGGTGGGCTGGCTCGGCGCGCGCCTTCTCCCCGGCGAGAGAAGCGATTTCGTCATCGAGTTGCCGCCCATGCGCCTGCCGATCCTGAGCAACGTCCTGTCGAAAACGGTGGCGCGTGTCGAGTGGTATCTCAAGGAGGCGCTCCCGCTGTTTCTCGTGGGAACCCTGATTCTCTTCGTGCTCGACCGGCTCCGCCTCCTGGAGGGGATCATCCGGGCCGGGCGCCCGCTGGTGACCGGCATCCTCGGGCTGCCGGCGGAGGCCTCCTCCGCCTTCCTGATCGGATTCCTGCGCCGGGACTTCGCGGCGACGCGGCTGTTCGACATGTCCCGATCTGGCGCAATGGACACCGTGCAGCTTGTCGTGGCCATGGTGACCATCACGCTCTTCATTCCCTGCATCGCCAACGTCTTCGTGATCGCCAAGGAGCACGGCTGGAAGACGGCTGGCGCCATGGCTGCATTCATCTTCCCGCTCGCTTTCGCCGTGGGCGGCCTCGTCCGGGTGCTCATGCTGACGTTTGGGATCGGAGTCTGAGATGACGACGCTGCCCATGGCGACCCAGGCCCCCGAAGCAGAGCCGTGTGCCCTGTGCGGCTTCCGGTACACTCCCGGAGGCGAGTCCTGCCGGGAGCACGGCTGCCCGATCTCCTTCGGCACCTGCGCCACGCGCCACTGTCCGAACTGCGGCTACACCATGCCCGATGATCAGAAGAGCCCCACTCTCCGCTTCATCCGAAAGCTGTTCGGCCGCAGCGAGCCGAAGAGCGTGGGATCGGTGGCCGACATGCCGTCCGGAGGCACCGGGGTCATAGGACGCCTCCAGGGCGACCCGGAGCTTCAGGCGCGTCTCACCGCCCAGGGGCTCGCCCCGGGTGTGGCGGTGCACCTCGTGCAGCGCAAGCCCACCTACGTTATCGAAGTGGGGGAGACCACCATCGCCCTCGAGCAACGCGTGGCCGCAGCCATCGTCCTCCACCGCCCGGACACCGACCAGTAGACCCTCCGCCGGTCTCCCGGGAGCCAGTGGCCGCAGGCGCAGGAGCTACAGCGACGCCCCCTCGAGCGCGAGCAGGTCGTCCACGACGAGCGGCTCGCGGGTGACGAAGCCCTCGCCGTAGGGCACGCCGATTCGCTGGCCGTGGCGTCGGCCGGCGAGCTCCACCCGCTCCCTCAGGAGGTCCAGCTGCAGCTTGTCGCTCTCGCCCGGTGGCGGAGCGAACTGGCTCGCGAAAGCGGAGATGGCCTCGAGCTTCGTCTCCCAGAAGTCGGTGATGTCCACGACGAAAGAGGGCCTGACCTCCGTCGCCTCCGTCATGGTCACCGCGTAGGCGATCTTGCGGGGTCGCCAGGGCGGACCGAGCTCGGCGCGGTAGTTCCGAAGCCCGGCCACGAAGCAGGCGTCGTAGACCAGGCTGCTGGCGGCCGTGTGATCCGGGTGCCGCTGCTCCCAGTGCTGGGTGAGCACCACCCGGGGCCGAAGCCGCCGGACGACCTCCACGAGCGTGTCCCGCAGATCCGGGGTCACCTGGAGGCACGCGTCGGGCATCTCGAGCGACTCGCGATGCACCGCGCCCAGGATGCGCGCCGCTGTGTGGGCTTCCTTCAGTCGGACCTCGGCGGTGCCTCGGCTGCCGCTCTCCCCCCGTGTGAGGTCCACCAGCGCCACACGCCGCCCGCGAGAGGTCTCACGGGCGATCGTGCCGCCCATCACGAGCTCCGTGTCGTCGGGGTGCGCCGCGGCGGCGAGGATGTCGATGCTCTTCATCCCCCTACTGTGTCACAGCAGGCGTCCAGGGGATCTCGAGCGCGGGATCGCCGAAGAGGTTGAATCCCTCGATGACCTCGCGAGCGTTGGGGTCCTCTGCGACGGCGGCGTTCTTGGCTCTGCGAATCGCCTCGCCGAGGCTCAGGCCGGGCCGGGCGAGCTCTCTGTACAGCTTGTCGATGAGAGCCGCCTGGCGTGCCGGGTTCGTGATGCCCGCCGGTCCGAAGCTGGCCAGGGCGCCACCGCCCGGCAGCAGCAGCAGCGCCTCGTTGAGGGCCGTGCCAAAGATGCCCACGTGCCACTGGGACAGACACGACCAGGTGAAGAGCACCGTGGGCTTCCACGTCGAGCCGTAGGCTTGGATGTCCTCGTGGGTCAGCATCCGCTCGTCGGCCCACTCCGTCAGGCCGCCGTGCCCGAAGTAGTGCGTGAGCATCGCGCCCTCCTGCCAGCCCTGGAGGAGCGTCTCGCGCGCCGCCGAGGGCCCCTGGCTGAGGTCGGACCAGCGCACGCGCCCACCGGGAAGCAGAGCCAGGGCCTCTTCGGCGTCGGCCCGGAAGGGTGAGTCCGTCTCGGAGGAGTTGTCGACCACCGCGAGCTCCAGCGCTCTCCCCGGTCCAGGGTGAAGGAGACGGTTCCCGCTCCCGGGCTGTCGACGAAGACTTGGGTGTTGTCTTCGAAGGCAACGAGGTTCAAGTCCACGTAGTGGAAGGGCTCCCACACGGTGTTGGCGACATAGAGGTCCTCGCCGACCGGCACCGAGTACGAGCGCGCGGCGTCGACCGCCTGCCGCGACAACATCTCGGTCGAACCCCCGATGAACTGCGTCAACGGGTCCTCGGAGTGGACGACCGACAGCGGCCCCCCGGAGGTCAGGATGAAGTCGCCGCCGTCGAAGTGGACCTCGGCGTTCGTGCAGGCGCCAGCGATGGCGCAGCGCGGGTTGACGGGCACGGAGGAGCAGAGCTCGGTAAAGGTCGCAGGCGTCGCCGTTGGCCGGGTTTCCATCGCCGATGACCAGGGTCGATGCCTGAACGGGATTGAGGAGGTCGGCCTCGAAGCCGTCTTCCCAGTGGTCGTAGAAGATCACCTGGTTGTCGGCCGAGGCCGCCGCGGTCACGACGGAGTTCATCCCGTCCGCGAACTGGGCGCCACCCTCGCCGTTCTGGACCTTGTCCATCATGTCCCAGGTGTGCTGCTCGTAGCCGAGGACGAAGGACTCCTGGTAGCCGGTGGGGACGGACTGGGCGGACGTCGGGGCGACCCCGACTGCAAGAACAGCCGTGGTGCAGAGGGCCGTCAGGAGGTGTCGTTTCGTGACACCACGTTTCGCTGTCTTCCGGCGACCCATTTGTGTAGCCAACCCCATCCGCAGCACCTGCAATCCTTTGAAGACCAACCACTTCCGTCGCCATCGTCTCTGCCGAGACGGACTCGACCCTACCGTGGGTTGAGCAAGAGGCATGCCGCCATTCCGCGCAGACCCGAGAATCGGGCCCGGGGCTTAAGAGCAGACAATTCAGTAGGTTAAGGGTGATTCAGAGTCGTGGCCACGAGGTCGACCTGGCGATCGCCCGGCACCGTGCCTGGAAATCGGAACTGGGGGCTGGCCGTTACCGTCCAAGCAGGCGGGCGTACACGGCCTCGTACTGGTTGACGACGCGCTCGGCGCGGAAGAGCGACTCGACCCGGTGGCGCGCGGCCTGCCCCATCTCGCGGCGCCGTTCGCCGTCCTTCAGGATCTCGATGGTCCGCGCGGCCATTCCTTCGACGTCGCCAACGGGGAGGAGGTACCCGCTCTCCGAGTGGCGAACGACCTCGGGAAGGCCCCCGGCGTCGGAGCCGATGACGGGGACGCCGCAGGCCATGGCCTCGAGCGCCGAGAGCCCGAAGGATTCGAGCTCGGAAGGGAGAAGAAACACGTCGGCCATCGACGCGATCTCCCCGATGTCCCGCTGCGTCCCGAGGAAGCGCATTCGGTCCAGCACCCCGAGACGCCGTGCCAGCGCCTGGGTCGAGGAGCGCTCCGGTCCTTCTCCCACCATGAGCAGCACCGCGTCCACCTCGCGGCTCACGCGCTCGAAGATTCGCACCGTGTCGAGCGGACGCTTGACGGGCCGAAAGTTCGAGACGTGGAGCAGCACTCGCTGGTCCGCCGAGGCGATTCCCGATCGGTCGGCCGGTGCGACGGAATAGTGCTCGAGGTCGACGAAGTTCGGGATGACGTCGATGGGCCGTTCGATCTGGAACTCCTCGGCCGTCATGCGGCGCAGGAACTCCGAGACGGCGGTCACCCCGTCGGAGCGCTCGATCCCGAAGCGCGTGATTTCGAAGAACGAATGGTCCTGACCGACGATGGTGATGTCGGTGCCGTGAAGCGTCGTCAGCATCCGGGGCGCGTCGTCCCCGAGCATCTGCTGGGCCAGGAAGCCGGCGATGGCGTGGGGGATGGCGTAGTGAACGTGAAAGAGCTCGATCCCGTGGTCGCGCACCGCCTCGGCCATCTTCACGGCGAGCGCCAGCTCGTACGGGGGGTGCTCGAAGAGGGGATAGGAGGCGAGGTCGACCTCGTGCAGGCAGATGTTCTTCTGGAAGTCGCCGAACCGGAAAGGGAGCCGGTACGAGATGACGTGTATCTCGTGTCCACGTCCCGCCAACTGCCTGGCGAGCTCCGCTGCGACGGCTCCCGAACCACCGACCGTGGGATAGCACACCATGCCGACGTTCATAGCCGCACCACTTGGTGACCGCGGGCAAAGGGGTCGACCCGCTCCTGCAGCTCCGTGAGAAGGCCTCGGCCCCGGCGGGCCACCAGTCCCAGGAGCCCCAGGCCCCGTTCCTGGAACGCGCCCCCTGGAAACAGCGCGTCGCGGCTGCGTCTCAACCGCGTGGCGCGTCCCTGGTCGCGCTTCTTGAGTACCCGCATGGCTTTCTCGTGGAGCCCATCGACCTGGTGCAACGCCCGCCCCCGGGCAGAGGCTGTCGCCGCTCGCAGCGTCGGGTCGAAGGCAGCCAGGCGTTCCTCCACCTCTCCCATCTCCCGCTCGATCGAGCTGCGGGCCTGGGCAAAAGCAGTCTCCACCTTCGGGTAGGTGTGTCGCGCCCACCGGGCGACGACCGCCTCCGGGTCGCCTGCGAGGTCCGGCAGGCTGAGCCCCTCGGCCTCGAGTACCCGTCCCTGAGCCGGCTCGACCACGGTCACACTCGGGCGCGGGACGATGACCGGGCGGGGCACGCCGAAGTGAGCGTAGGACGAGCCGATCTGGGCGTGATACGCCACCTCCGCCGGGCCGCCCACGTATGCGGCGGTGGGAAGCAGCGCATCCTGGGTCAGCGGACGGAGGAGTGCATTCGGGCTCCAGAGCCCGGGGTCGGTCTCGATCCGACCCAGCGCCTCGGCCACGGTCATCCGGGTTCCCACGCCTCGGATCTCGAGCCCACCGTCGATGAGACCCAGCGCCCGTCTCTTGCCTTCGGAGAGCATGAACAGGTTCAGGAACCCATCTCGCACCGGTACCTGCTGGTGATACCCCGCAGCGAGCAGTGCCTTTCCAGCCTCGAGGGCGAGACGCGATGTCGGAGAAGACTCTGTCACCTCCCGAGCCAGCACCGGCGCGACGGCCGTCTTCAAGACGGTGTCCGACGAATCGAGCACCACGAGATCGGGGAACAACTGTGAGAGCAGGCGAGCAAAGGCCCCCGAGAGCGTTTCGCCCGGTCGATAGCACTGCGACACCACGCCGATCATCTCGTCTCGGTGCGGGCTCGGGGGCAGCGCCTCGCCGAGCTCCTCGACAAGGCGGGTGACCGTGTCGTCGAGCACGATGCTGAAGGCCGGTTGTCCGACGGGCTCGTGTTTCGGCGAATAGCGCAGAAGCCGGATCGCGCCATCCCTGTCGAGGACGCAGGTCGAGCGGATCTCGGCGAAGTCGTGATCGTCCGCTGCCACCCAGAAGACAGGGATCGCCACGCGCCCGTGCTCCTCGGTGAGCCGGCGAGAGACCTCCAGGATGGCGAGAGCCTTGTGGAGGACGAACAGCGGGCCTCCGAAGAGGCCGGCCTGCTGCCCGGTGACCACCGCCACGGTGTCGGCGTCGGCGAGCTGGCGTGCCCGCGCCGCGGCGCGCTCCGCCCCCCGCTCCTCCTGCTGCCGGGCCAGGGCGCCGGCAACCGTCTCCCGCTGGCGCGGGTGGGCCGCCGTCCGCTCCGCCGCACCCTGGATGGCGTCGAGCCCGAAGCCCGCCTCACCCAGAAACGGAGCCACTCGGGATCGGCCGGCGAGGTAGTCGAGGAACAGTGGACTCACCGGCTGATGGAGCGTTTCGAAGGGAAGCACGTCTGCGGGCGGACCGGACATGGGAGAAGCGGATCATAGCACACGATGACTGCAACCTATTAAAGGACGGTCACTTGTGCGATCCAGAGAGTTTGACACTGGGCGAAACGGGGTGCTAAATTCGCACCGTTGAAAGGGGGAGGTGTGCCGGTTCTCCCGAGGCCGAAGGCATGAGCGAAAAGAGCCACGCGTCGGACGAAGCGCTGTCTTCGATCGGGCGCTACGAGATCACCGGCACGCTGGGTTTCGGCGCGACAGGGGCCGTCTACAAGGCCTTCGATCCCGTCATCAAGCGCGAGCTTGCCATCAAGACGATCCGCCTCGACGTCCCCCCCCAGAGCCCCCAGCGTGCGCCCTTCATCGAGCGCTTCTACCAGGAGGCCCGCATCTCGGGGACGCTGTCCCACCCGAACATCGTCACCCTCTTCGATATCGGAGAGGAGAACGGCATGCCGTTTCTCGCTCTGGAGTACATCGAGGGGGAGACGCTTTCCGAGATCCTCGACGACGGCTCCCGCTTCGAGCCCGAGAGGGTGCTCGCCCTCGTGAGCCAGGTGGCCGCCGCGCTGGACTACGCGCACTCCCGCGGCGTCGTGCATCGCGACATCAAGCCCGCCAACCTCATCGTCCAGAAGGGTGACAAGGTGAAGGTCTCGGACTTCGGTATCGCGAAGCTGCTCGACACGGAGATCACACAGACCGGCGCCCTCCTCGGCACGCCGTCGTACATGTCGCCGGAGCAGGCGATGGGGGAGCCCCTCGACGGGCGAAGCGACATCTTCTCGCTCGGTGTCTGCGCTTTCGAGATGCTCTCGGGCGAGCAGCCCTTCCCGGGGAACAACGTCACCTCGATTCTCTACCGTCTCGTTCACGTCGATCCCGTGGAGCCCGCCGATCTGGAGATGACCGGCGTCGTGCCCCAGCGGTGGCGCGAGGTCTTCCATCGCGTGCTGGCCAAGAAGCCCGACGGGCGCTACGAGAAGGCCGGTCTGTTCGTTCGCGGTCTCGAGGAGAGCATGGGCTTGCAAGCCCCCGGCCTGGCCGAGGAGGCTACCGTGGTCGCGACCCCGTCCGAGAACACCGTGACCCTCCAGACGCCACGGCCCGACGCGCTCCAGGGCGACCAGCCGGCCGCAGCGCCCGCCGACGAGGCGCCCGTCGTCCTTCAAGCGGCCGAGGACGTCGCCGGGTCGGGTGCCGACGATGCGGCCACGATGCAGTTGAACGCCTCGGGCGTGCCTCCCGACGACTCCCAGACCGTAGCGCTTCCCACGATCGAGGCAGGGGCCGATCTGCCTGAAGCGACCGTCATCCTGGAGGTGGAATCAGACGCGTCCGCGACGGCCGCCACGCTGCCCCCGACGCCAACGAAGGGCGTCCCACGGCCTCTGCCGGTGACCTGGGTCCTCGGGGGGGCGGCCATCCTGTTCGTGCTCGCCGCCTCCGCCGTGGTCTGGCTGCTCTTGAGCCGCGGGAGGGCGGTCGAGCCGGAGCTTGTTCTGCCCTCCGCCGCACCCGTTGCAGACGTGTCGAAGCTGCCCACCGTGGGGACGCTTCTCGTCGAGAGCGAACCGAGCGGCGCGGACGTCACCGTGAACGGCGAGGCCCGGGGAACGACGCCCCTGGAGCTCGAGGTTGAGCTGGCTCTCAAGGGCTACGCCGCACAGAGCCACGACATGGTTCTCTCCGCCGAGAGCCCGACCGCGGAGCTCCAGGCGACCCTCTCGAAACGTCGCCCGACCACCGGAACCGCCAACTTCGCCTCCGTACCGGCCGGTGCCGCGGTGTACGTGGACGGCAAGCAGGTCGGGACCACGCCTCTCAACGGAGTGCGACTCCGGCCGGGTGAGCACGACGTGAGCCTCATTCTCGAAGCGCACGAGAGATGGTCCGGTGCGGTCAAGGTTGTCGCGGGTCGCCGAGCCCGGGTGAAAACAGAGCTCGTGCCCATCCCCGAGGCGCCACCCACGCCCGAGCCCGTGGATACGGCGAGGATCTACGAGAACACCGACGGCGACGTCGACCGCATCGCGCGAAAGAGGTCGGGCGATGCGCCCTCGTACCCCACCGACCGTGTGCCACGCTTGAAGTCGGGCGAGAGGGTCTCGGTGACCCTCACCTTCCTCGTGAACGCGGAGGGGGGGGGCGAGGATGTGGAGGTGACGGAGTCTGCCGGCAAGGCCGTCGACGACGTGGTGGTTGCGGCGGTGCGTACCTGGACCTACGACCCGGCGACCATACGCGAAACGCCGGTCAAGATGCGCATCCGGTTCCGACAGACGTTTCTCGGAGGCTAGCGCCCGGTGGCGAGGCTCATCATCAATCCCACGGCGGCCAACCGGCGCGAGCTCCCCCTCACTCGCGAGGGAGTCCTCACGATCGGTCGGGATCCCTCGAACGACCTGGTGCTTCCCGACGCCATGGTGTCCCGCCGGCACGCGGTCATCGTGCAGCGCGGTCGACAGTTCTACCTCCGGGACTGCGACTCGGCCAACGGCTCGGTGGTCAACGGTGACCGCGTCAGCGAGCGGAGCCTGCGCGACGGCGATCTGGTGGCGATCGGCAGCATGCGCATTCTCTTCCGCGAGGAGGCGGCCGAACCGGGGGCCAAGGTCGTGCTCCATCCCTCGGCGGCCCCGATGCATTGCCCCTCCTGCAAGGCGGACTATCGTCGCGGCGATCTGTTCTGTCGGGAGTGCGGCTCCCGGGTCGCACAGCCGACGGGTCCGCCCAGGGCGGTCTGCTCCTCCTGCGGAGCCGCGGTCCCTCTTCCCGCCCATTTCTGCAACGCCTGCGGAGCCACCCTGCCGTTCCTCGAGCAGCCGACGGAGGACGATCCCGGCGCCACCGCCGAGCCGGCCGAGCGTCGGCACGGGAAGAAACCCAAGGACGCCCAGCCCGTTCGCTCCCCGGCGGCGCGCAAGGGTTCCGGAAGCCGCCACTCGGACTCGGCCGTGCGGGCGCCGGCCTTCGTGCGCGAGGCGCCTCTGCCCCCCCCACCTCGCGAGCCCGCGCCCGACATCCCGCCGGTCGTGAGGGCTGAGAGATCGGTGCCTCCGCCGGTGCGGCGCGCAGCCTCCGCACGCGTGTCCGTGCCCTTGGGTCGACCGGCGCAGTCCGGTGAACCGGGCGGGTTCGGGAGCCGCGTCGCCGCGGGGGTCGTGGACGCGATCTTCGTTCTCTCCGGCCAGGCCGTGCTCCTGTCGCCGGTGGCCTACTACTGGTGGTCGCGAGAGCTGCCACGGACGCCGGGGGAGGTACCGTTTCTCTCCATCGTGGCGACCGTCGGCCTCGCCACGATGGCGGCTCTCCTCGGCGCGCTGTATCACGTCTATTCGTGGGGCGTCCGTGGGACGTCTCCCGGCAAGGAGCTTCTGGAGCTGCGCGTGGAGACGACCGACGGAGAGTGTCCCATCGGGCTCGGCCGCGCCGGTCTCCGACTGCTCGGGTACCTCTTGTCCGCGGCCAGCCTCGGGATCGGGTTCCTCATGATCTCGTCGGGCGGAGGCGGCCTTCACGACCGGATCGCCGGGACCCGGGTGGTTCGCCGGGCCCGGATGTGAGCTCCGTCGAGCCCGGCCCCATGGAGCCCGAGGCGACGATCGCCGCGGGCACGGCTGCGTCCGAGCCGACCCGGGTCCGGGTCTGGCGGGCGGTCCGGGAGCTCCTCCACGACCTCGCGATCGCCGTTCTCTTCTGTTTCTTCCTGATCACCTTCGTCGCGCAGGCCTTCCGAGTGCAGGGCACGAGCATGGAGCCCCTGCTTCGGGATGGCGACCGCATCGTGGTGAACAAGTTCGTCTATCGATTTCAGCCGATCGAGCGGGGTGACGTCGTGGTGTTCTGGTACCCCCAGGACCCATCCGTATCGTTCATCAAGCGCATCGTGGGCGTTCCCGGGGATTTGATCGAGATCCGGTCGGGCCGCGTCTTCGTCAACGACGAGCCGGTGCCCGAGGGCTATCTGCACGAGGATTTCAGGGACCAGAGCTCCCACTACCCGGACCGCGTCCACAAGGGCCACTACTTCGTCCTGGGCGACCACCGCCACAGCAGCAACGACAGCCGCACCTGGGGCGAGGTTCCCCAGAAGTACATCTACGGCGAGGCCGTCTTCCGCTTCTGGCCCTTCTCCCAGCTTGGGACGATCCACTGACCGACCGTAGGGCGTCGTTGACAGATGCTTCGTCGCACGCGCAATGTCGAAGCTCCTCTGCATGACCGGTCCTGGTCCTGCCGCAGGCCTCCAGCCCCGGAATGACACGGTTGCCCGTCGCGGATAAGCTGTAGGCTTCAGATGGGCAGAGAACCAGTGAAAGAGCCGATGGAGGTGCGCCCGCTTGCCCCGGGCCCCGCTCGGCAGGGAAAGGCCGTCCTAGCCCTCGAGGACGGGACCGTCTTCGAGGGGCGGTCCTTCGGCGGGGAGGGGCAGGTCACGGGGGAGGTGGTGTTCAACACCGCCCTCTGCGGCTACCAGGAGATCCTGACGGACCCGTCGTACGCCGGTCAGATCGTGACCATGACGTACCCCCACATCGGCAACTACGGGGTGAACCCCGAGGACGCCGAGTCCGCGCGTCCCCAGGTGGCCGGCTTCGTCGTGCGCGAGGCCGCCACCGTGGTGTCGTCGTGGCGGGCGTCGGGCCTTCTTGGCGACTATCTCGACGAGCACGGAATCGTGGGCATCAGCGAGATCGACACTCGCGCCTTGACGCGTCACCTGCGCACACATGGGGCGATGCGCGGCGTGATCTCCACGGCAGACCAGGATCCCGCGGCCCTGGTGGCCCAGGCCCGCGCGTCTCGCTCCATGGTGGGCCTCGACCTCGCCCGAGAGGTCACCTGCGAGGAGCCCTACGGTTTCGATCCCGGATCGGAAGGCCCGGGCGCCGCGCCTCAGCTCGTCCCGGTCCTGAAACGGCCGGCGGGCGGTGGGGAGAAGGGCGAGCGGCCACTGAAGGTCCTGGCGTACGACTTCGGCCTCAAGCGGAACATCCTCCGCAACCTCTTTGCCGCCGGCTGCAGCGTGACAGTGGTCCCGGCCACGACCTCCGCGAACGAGGCCCTCGCCATGGAGCCCGACGGGATCTTCCTGTCGAACGGCCCCGGAGATCCGGAACCGGTCACCTACGCCGTCGAGGCCGTGAAACAGTTCGTGGATCGGGTGCCCGTCTTCGGCATCTGCCTGGGCCATCAGATTCTCGGGCTCGCCTGCGGAGCCCGGACCTTCAAGCTCAAGTTCGGCCACCGGGGAGTGAACCATCCGGTCAAGAATCTGGAGACCGGTCAGGTGGAGATCACGTCGCAGAATCACGGGTTCTGCCTCGAGCCCGACCTCTTCGAGAAGCCCGAGTTCGTGCAGACCCACGTGAACCTGAACGATGGCACGGTCGAGGGCTTTCGCCTCCGCGACCGACCCGTCCTCTCGGTGCAGTACCACCCGGAGGCCAGCCCGGGGCCCCACGACAGCCACTACCTCTTCGAGGAGTTCGTGTCGATGATGCAGGCGGCCCGGCAAGAGCGTTAGCGCGGATTGAGCTGAGATGCCGAAGGATCCTTCAATAAAGTCCGTGCTGGTCATCGGCTCCGGGCCGATCGTGATCGGCCAGGCCTGCGAGTTCGACTACTCGGGCACGCAGGCCATCAAGGTCCTCCGCAAGGAGGGAATCCGGGTCTCGCTGGTGAACTCGAACCCGGCCACGATCATGACGGACCCCGAGTACGCCGAGCGCACCTACGTCGAGCCGCTCACTCCGGAGGTGCTGGAGATCATCCTCGAGCGCGAGCGACCCGACGCCCTCCTCCCCACGGTGGGCGGCCAGACCGCTCTCAACCTGGCGGTGGAGCTGTCCCGGCGCGGTGTGCTCGACCGGCTCGGCGTGCGTCTCATCGGCGCCAGCCGTCGGGCCGTCGAAGTGGGCGAAGACCGGCAGCTCTTCAAGGAGGCGATGGCCCGCATCGGCCTGGAGGTGCCGGAGAGCGGCCTGGCCACTACCATCGAGGAGGCCCGGGCCGTCCTGGAGATCACGGGCCTGCCGGCGGTCATCCGACCCTCCTTCACGCTGGGCGGAACCGGGGCCGGTGTGGCGTTCAACCTGGAGGACTTCGAGGAGCTCGCCTCGCGCGGCCTCGACCTCTCCCCGGCCACACAGGTCCTGATCGAGGAGTCCGTGCTCGGCTGGAAGGAGTACGAGCTCGAGGTGATGCGGGACAACGCAGACAACTTCGTAGTGATCTGCACCATCGAGAACTTCGACCCGATGGGCATTCACACGGGGGACTCGATCACGGTCGCGCCGGCCCAGACCCTCACGGACCGCGAGTACCAGGTGATGCGGAACGCATCCCGGGCCATCATCCGCGAGGTCGGCGTGGAGACGGGCGGTTCGAACATCCAGTTCGCCGTGGATCCGAAGACCGGGCGTCTCGTCGTGATCGAGATGAACCCTCGCGTGTCCCGCTCCTCCGCCCTCGCCAGCAAGGCCACGGGCTTCCCGATCGCCAAGATCGCGGCGCAGCTCGCCATCGGCTACCGGCTCGACGAGATCCAGAACGACATCACCCGGGTGACGCCCGCGTCGTTCGAGCCGGTCATCGACTACGTGGTGGTCAAGATTCCGCGCTGGGCCTTCGAGAAGTTTCCGGACGCGAGCCCCAGACTCGGCACCCAGATGAAATCCGTGGGCGAGGCGATGGCCATCGGCCGGACCTTCAAGGAGGCGCTCCACAAGGGCCTCCGCGGGCTCGAAACGGGCGTCAGCGGCTTCGCCCGCGAGGATCTGGACGAGACCCGCATCAAGGAAAAGCTCCTCGATCCCGACCCCGACCGGATCTTCTACGTAAAACTGGCCCTCGATCTCGGGTGGAGCCACGAGGAGGTGTTCCGGCTGACGGGCATCGACCCATGGTTCCTCGACCAGCTCCAGCAGATCGTGGACCTCGAGGCACGGCTCGGGCCGGGCCTGCTCGAGGACGCCGAGACCTTCCGCCAGGCCAAGCGCATGGGGTTTTCGGACTCTCGCCTGGGACAGCTCGCAGAGACGAGCGAGTCGGCCGTGCGAGAGGCTCGAAAGGCCCTCGGCATCGAGCCCGTCTACAAGCGTGTCGACACCTGCGCGGCCGAGTTCGTCTCGCATACGCCCTACCTCTACTCGACCTACGAGCGCGAGGACGAGGCGGAGCCGACGGACCGGAAGAAGGTCGTGATCCTCGGAAGCGGCCCCAACCGCATCGGGCAGGGGATCGAGTTCGACTACTGCTGCTGCCACGCCTCGTTCGCCTTCAAGGAGGAGGGGTACGAGACCATCATGATCAACTGCAACCCGGAGACCGTCTCGACCGACTACGACACCTCCGACCGCCTGTACTTCGAGCCCCTCGCCTTCGAGGACGTCATGAACGTCCTCGAGATCGAGAAGCCCGAGGGCGTCGTCATCCAGTTCGGCGGCCAGACGCCGCTCCGTCTCGCGCTTCCGCTCGAGCGTGCCGGCATTCGAATCCTCGGCACGAGCCCCGACGCCATCGATCTCGCCGAGGACCGCAAGCGCTTCAGCGCCCTGCTCGACGAGCTGGAGATTCCCCAGCCCCCGAGCGGCACCGCCAGGTCCCTCGAGGAGGCCAAGGCGGTGGCGGAGACTATCGGCTACCCGGTGCTCGTCCGCCCGTCCTACGTGCTCGGTGGCCGCGCCATGGCCATCGTCTACGACGGCTCCCGACTCGAGCGCTTCGTTCGCGAGGCTGTCAGCGCTGCACCGGAGCATCCCATCCTCATCGACCGTTTTCTCGAGGACGCCTTCGAGGTGGACGTGGACGCCCTGGGAGACGGCGTGCGTGTGATGATCGGCGGGATCCTGCAGCACATCGAGGAGGCCGGCGTGCACTCCGGCGACTCGGCGATGGTGCTGCCGACCTACAAGATCGCACCCGAGCACCTGGACACGATCCGGCGGTACACGCGCCAGCTCGGGCTCGCCCTGGGCGTCAAGGGACTGATGAACATCCAGTACGCCATCAAGGACGACAAGGTCTATGTCCTGGAGGTGAACCCCCGTGCCTCGCGGACCACACCGTTCGTCAGCAAGGCGACGGGAGTGCCTCTCGCCAAGGTGGCGGCCCAGATCATGGCCGGGCGCACACTGAGCGAGCTGGGTCTCACCGAGGACCTCGAGGTGAACAGAATCTTCGTGAAGGAGTCGGTGTTTCCCTTCCTGAAGTTCCCCGGCGCGGACATCCTACTCGGCCCGGAGATGAAGTCCACCGGCGAGGTGATGGGGATCTCCAGTGACTTCGGGATCGCTTTCGCCAAGTCGCAGCAGGCGGCGGGCTATCACATCCCCACATCGGGGGCGGTGTTCGTCTCGGTCAACGATTTCGACAAGCCCGGAATGCTGCCTCACGCCCGGGAGCTTCACGAGATGGGCCTCGAGATCGTCGCGACGAAGGGCACGGCCGAATACCTGAATGCTCACGGGGTGCCGGCGGAGATGGTCTACAAGGTCAACGAGGGCCGACCCAACATCGTCGATCTCATCAAGGACCGCCGCATCGGGATCGTCTTCAACACGCCCCTGGGGGGGGAGTCGTTCTACGACGACACCGTCATTCGCACGAGCGCTGTCCTGCACAACGTCCTCGTGGTGACGACCCTGACGGCCACCGCCGCTACGGTTCAAGCGATTCGCGCGCTCAAGGAGCGAACGGCGGATGTCGCGAGCCTGCAGGAGATCCACCGGGAGGGGAAGCCGCTGCCCGTCGGCGGCCCGGCACGGCCTCTCGCGGATGCCGCCGCGGACAGTGTGCCCGGCAGCAACCGGACGTGAAGCCCCTCTACCTCGCCCTCTCCGGCGGCGGCGCCCACGCCGCAGCTCACTGCGGGGTCCTGCGCACGTTGGAAACCGAGGGCATCCCGATCGCCGGCGTGGCGGGCGTGAGCGGGGGGGCCCTGGTGGCGGCAGCGTGGGCCGGTGGGGCCGACCTCGAGCGCTTCGTCGAGCAGGCCTCCCGGCTGCATCCCTGGATGTGGGTGCGGGGCTGGGGAGGAGGGCTTCTCTCGGGAAGCCGTCTCGGCGCCCTGATCGACGAGTACCTCCCGGTGGCGACGTTCGCCGAGCTCAAGGTGCCGGTCGTCGTGGTGGCCACCGACGTCGACACCGGCGAGGCAGTGGTCTTCCGTGAGGGCAACGTTCGGGACGCGGTCCGGGCTTCCTCCAGCTTTCCCGGGGTCTTCCCTCCCTTCGCCCACGAAGGAAGGCGGCTCGTCGACGGGGGTGTCTCGGAGGTGGTTCCTGTCCGGCGGGCACGGGAGATGGCCGGCGATCAGGGCCTGGTGGTGGCGGTCGACTGCAACGCGGGCGGCCGCTGGCCGGCCGCGGACTCCTTCGTGGCGATCGCGCTTCGAGCAGGCCTCACCCTGCTGCGGGGCCGCACCCGTGCCGAGCTGGCAGGGGCCGACCTCGTGCTCTGTCCGGCGATCGGCGTCTCCGGTTGGATGCGTCCTGACCGGATCCCGCGGTTCGCAGAGGCCGGCGAGGAGTCCGTTCGCGAGGCCTTGCCCGAGCTGCGCCGGCTCCTCGGCGGCTGAGCCGCTATTTCCGCTCGAGTGTGACCAGGGTTTCCTGCGCCCTCTGAGCGATGGGGCTGCGCGGGTGCTCACGCACGATGACCTGCATCGTCGCGACTCCCATCTCGTGCCGGCCCCAGGACACGTAGGTCGAGCCCAGGAAGAACAGTAGCTTCGGCTGGTCCTCGGCCTCCGGGTCCAGCGTGAGGGCCTCCTTGATCAGGGTCTCCGCCTCCGCGAAGCGGCGCTTGGCGTTCTGCAGCAGTGCCAGGAGCAGGCGGGTCCTCCGGCGCTCGTTCACCGGCCGGTCGGAGTCGTAGTCGGCGGCGTGGGCGAGGAACTTCTCGCTCTCCTGGTAGCACTTCTGCTCGAAGAGGTGCTGGCCGATGGAGGTGAGCGCGCCTGCGTCGTTCGGGTCCCACACGAGCTCGACCTCCCAGGCGTGGACGCGTTGGGCGGTTTCGAACGCCTCGTCCATCACGAAGGGAAACTGCCCGGGCCCCATGAAGCTGTCCACCCGCTTCACCTGGAGCCCTCCCGGGGACAGGAAGAGGATTGTCGGCAGCCCGTTGACCTTGTAGCGCTCGGTCACCTCCCTCTCGAGGCGGCTTCCCTCGGTGTCGATCTTCAGGGCCACGAAATTCTGTGCCTTTCCGACGACCATGGGGTCGACGTACGTCGTGCGGTCGAGTCGATGGCACCACCCGCACCACTCGGCCCAGAAGTCGATCAACACCGGCATGTTGTGCTCTTCCGCCTTCTTCATCGCCTTGTCGAAGTTCTTCTCCCACTGGATTTCCTTCGCGGAGGTGGGGCCGGCGAGGAGCAGCGCGAGAGCCAGGGCGGAGGTCATGAGCAGGTCACCGTGAGAGAACGTCCGCCTGCTCGCGGCAGGCGTCGGCCTGCGCGTCGAAGAGCGACTGGAAGGAATCCGAGGAATCCCAGAACGTCTCCGGGTGCCATTGCACCCCGACGACGAAACGGCGCTCGGGCATCTCGATGCCTTCGATGACGCCGTCCTCGTCGCAGCGAGCCGACGCGACGAAGCCCTCGCCGAGCCGATCGATCGACTGGTGGTGAAAGCTGTTCACAGAGACGCTCGCCTCGCCGAGGATGTCGTGCAGGCGTGTGTCCGCATCGACCTCGATCCGATGCACTCGCCGCGAACGAGGTTCAGGACAATCGTGCCTCTCACCCCCTGCTATGTCTGACGGGAGATCCTGGAGCAGTGTTCCTCCCTCTGCAACGTTTAACACCTGTATTCCCCGGCAGATACCGAGGATGGGGAGGTCCCGGGCCAGCGCCTCCTGGATGAGTGCGATCTCGAGATCGTCCCGCCTGCGGTCGACCCGTCTGAGCTTCGGGTGGGGAGGCTGGTCGAAGAGCTCGGGATCGACGTCGATGCCGCCGGTGAGCAGGAGGCCGTCCAGGCGGTCGAGGAGCGGACCGGCGTCCTGTGGCCTCGTCGGCGCAATCACCAGCGGGATGGCCTCCGCCTGCTCGACCGAGCGGACGTAGTCGTCCCGCAACACGTGGACCCCCGGCCGCCCGTGCTCGTCGTCCAGCGTCATGCCGATGACGGGTCGCATCACATCCGCTCCGGCACCGGGATGCCCAGGAGCCCCAGAAGGGTCTCCATCTGCCGGACGAAGGAGTCCACCACGAGCGTTCGGAACGCCCGGAGGGTGTCGGTCTCCGCGTGGAGCACCGAGTGCTGGGGCTTCTGGTAGTAGGAGTGGAACGCCTGGGCCACACCGAAGGCGTGCTTGGCCAGGAGGGCCACGTCCTCTGCCCGGATCGCCTGCTCTTCGACCTCCTCCGTCCGGCTCATGAGGAGGAGCAGCGTCCACACCTCGTCGCCCTCCTTGCCGCTCAGGGCCTCGTCCATGTCCAGCTCGCCAGCCGCGGCGAGGAGGTCCTCCACCCGGAGGCCCTGCGCCTCCAGCTTCCCGAATATGTTGCGAGCACGGACGACGGCGTTCTGGATGTACGGCCCGGTGTCTCCGGTGAACGCCAGGGCCTCCTCCATATCGAAGGTGATGATGCGCGTGCGGGTGAAGCGGAGCATGAAGTAGCGGAGAGCACCCGTGGCCACCGCGGCCGCCGTCGCCTCTCTCGTGGCAGGGTCGCGGCCCGGATCGCGCTCGTCGACCTCCCCCCTGGCCTTGGCCAGGAGCGCATCCAGAAGGTCGTCGGCCTTGACCCCGAGGCCCTTGCGGCCCGAGACCTTGACGGTGCCTTCCTCTCCCGAGACCTCGTATCCCAGGGCCCGGGCCGTGGCGGGAGAGAGCACGACCTTCTCGTATGCGAGGTGGTGGGAACCCTCGGCTTCCGCCTCGTACCCGAGGGCTGCCACGCTCGCCTTGACCACGTCCTGGGTGTAGGACTGTCCGACGTCGATGACGTTGTACACGGTCTCGGCGTGACCGAAGGCAGGAGCCCCGGATTCGCCGTCCTCGCTGGTCGTCGTCCACAGCTCGTGGCTGTCGTTGTCGGTCCGGTACGGGCGGTACAGGAAGTCCTTGTCGAGTCGCCCGAGCTTCCAGAGCTGGTACGCGATGTCCTTGCCGGTGTAGGTGACGATCCCGTTGGAGCGGACGATGATCTTGTTCTGGTCGGCGCTCCCGTCGCCCATCGGGAGCACCCAGCACCCAGCGTTCTTGCCGGCGCTCTCGAGCCGGATGGCGCCTTTCTCCTTCAGAAGCTCGAAGGCGTGGTCCCAGAAATGGAGGCGCAGAATGTCGCTCTCGTGGGCCAGCAGGTCGTAGCGGATTCCGATGCGGCCCATCGTGGCCAGGTGGCAGTCGACGATGCGGCTGGCCACGTGGGCGCCGAGGCGGGCGGTGTCGTTGCTCCCTTCTTCGATGGCGTGGAGCGCCTCGGCCTGGAGGGCCTTTCTCTCCGGGTCGGCCGCATAGAAGTCGCCGACTCTCGCGTAGAGGTCCCAGCAGTCGTAGTCGAAGCGGCCGTCGAGCGCCTCCACATCCGCCAGAGTCTTCTTCTCGAGGTGGACGAAGCCGACGACGACGTCCGCCAACTGCACTCCCGTATCGTCGATGTAGTTCTGGACCCCCACCTCGAAACCGCGATGCCGGAGCACCCGCACGAAGGTGTCGCCGAGGCATGCGTTGCGGAGGTGGCCGACGTGCGCGGCCTTGTTGGGGTTGATGCTGGTGTGCTCGACGATGACGTGACCCCTCGTCCCCGAAGGGCTCGTGGGGCGGGTCAGGCTGCCATGAAACTGGCGGGCGAAAGCGCCTCGGTCCAGGAAGAGGTTGACGTATCCCCCGCCCGCGACCTCGGCCCGCCGGACCCCCGGGGCCGAGCCCAGCTCTGAGGCCAGCTGCTCTGCGATCTCCCGGGGCTTGCGACGCAGGACCTTGGCCAGATCGAACGGCGCGGTGAGCGCCAGGTCCCCGAGCTCGACGCGGGGCGGGTACTGAAACGAGACGGTGTCGAGGTCGATGTCGAAGGCCTTTCGCGCGGCTGATCGAACCGCGCCGGCAAGGCGCTGCTGCAACTCGAGGATCACAACCTATAATTCTAGTCACTCCCAAGGAGTCTGACTTTCGTGTTCACGTCTTTTTGCCCATGAAGGGGCCTGCTCCGCCGGCGCCGTGGAAGGCAGTCGCCCTGCCTGTGGAACACGGGGGGTGGGGGCTCCTCATCGAGCCCGTCCTTCTCGGGCTCGTGCTCGCGCCCTCGTCAGCCGGGTTCTGTCTCGCCGGGGCGGCGGTCGCGGCGTTCCTCGCGCGCCACCCGCTCCGCCTGGTCTTCATGGATCGGCGTAAGGGAGCCCGATATCCGCGCACAGCCCTCGCCGAACTGTTCGCAGTCGGCTACGCGACGCTCGCGCTGGCCTTCGTCACGCTTGCCACCCTGCTCGCATCCGCTCCGTTCTGGCCGGCGATCGCCGTCGGGGTGCCCCCGGCGCTCGTGGCGCTCGCCTACGACCTGCGCGGCCGCAGCCGCGAGGCCTTTCCGAAGGCCTCCGGAGGGGTGGCGCTTGGCGCCTCGGCGGCGGCCATCGCCCTTGCCGGAGGTGTGCCCGCGGGTGTCGCATTCGGAGCCTGGGCACTTCTGGCCCTGCGCGACGTCACCGCCGTTCTCTACGTCCGGGCACGGCTGCGCCTCGACCGGGGGGTCCCGGCGGGGACCCGGGGTGCTCTCGCCAGCCATGCCGCCGCTATTGCCGTGGCCGCGGCCCTGGCCGGAGCGGGTTTTGGGCCCTGGCTGGGCGTACTCGCTTTCGGCGTCCTGCTCCTTCGAGCGGCCTGGGGGCTGTCCTCCCGTCGCGCGCCGGTCCGCCCCAAAGTGGTCGGTTTCCAGGAGTTGTTCTTCGGGTTCCTCACCCTCGTACTTCTCGCGGTCGGCTATCGCCTGAACATCTGAGCAGGCGAGCCGCTTCCTCCGCTATGATCAAGGAATGAGGCGCTTGGTGCTCTCGCTGGTCGTGCTTCCAGCCGTCCTGACGGCGGGATCGAATCCGCACTTCGACCTGCTGGCGACGTTCGAAGCGCCGCAGGCCCCGGGGGAAGACGGCGCCGTCCTGGTCGCGTTCCGCGCCCTCGACCCCGACCTGCGCCTGAACGAGACGCCGGCGCCGCGGCTCAGGCTGGAGCTCACCGAGATCATCCTTCTCGACCGCCAGGCCCCCGCGCCACGTTCGGTCCCGGCCTACGATCCGCTGACGGCAAAGTATCTCGACCTCGCAGAGCCCGTCCGCTTTCCGGTGGCGATCGCTCCCACCGCTCCGGCAGGCGAGCAGACGGTCGAGGCGAAGATCGTCTTCTTCTACTGCTCGGTCCGGGAGGCGTGGTGTCGGCGGGGGACCACAACGGTCGACATCTCGGTGACGGTCCCCTGATGCACTCGCAGCGCTGGCTCGCGGGGCTGGTGTCCGCCGCCCTGGTCGCCGGCACCCCGCTCTGCGCTGACGATGAGCCGCCCGCCTCGCCTCCGAAGACCGACGAGGAGCCCGCTTCGCCCCCTCGGCTCCTCGAGCAGGTGACGGTCACCGCGGCGCGGACCGACACACGCATCGGGAGCACACCGGCCAGCGTGGCGGTTCTCCCACGGGCGTCCCTCGCCGTCACGGCCGCGCCGACGGTCGACGACGCTCTCCGGCAGGTGGTCGGCTTCAGCCTCTTCCGGCGCACAGGGAGCCGCACGGCCAACCCCACCGTCCAGGGGGTGTCCCTGCGCGGACTGGGGGCGAGCGGCGCCAGCCGCGCCCTCGTGCTCATGGATGGCCTGCCGATCAACGATCCGTTTGGAGGCTGGGTCTATTGGGGACGCGTGCCCAGGCTCGAGGTGGAGCGTCTCGAGGTCCTGCGCGGCGGCTCCTCGGATCTGTACGGCAGCGGCGCTCTCGGCGGAGTCGCCCAGATCCTCACGCGCAGGCCCGGCACCGGCCGTGGGCTGGAGGGCGAGGCGAGCGGCGGCAGCTCGGGCTTTTTCGACGGCGTCCTCGCCGCGCACGGGACACGGGGAGCGTGGGGCGCTCGGGTCTCCGCAGAGGCGCTCCACACCGACGGTCATATAGCCGTCTCTGACGAAGACCGCGGGTCTGTCGACGAGCCCGTGGCGTCACGCCACGCCGCGCTGGATGCCACCCTCGAGAGGCGCCTGGGGAACGACGGGCGGGTCTTCCTCAGGGGCATGTACTACGACGAGGCACGGGACAACGGGACACCGCTCCAGCGCAATGAGACCTGGATCGGGCTGGCTGCTGCCGGCTACGACAACGGCCCCTGGTCGGTGCGTCTGTGGGGCTCGACCCAGGAGCTCGAGCAGTCCTTCTCGGCGGTGTTCTCGGATCGGGATGAGGAGAGGCTCGTCCGAACCCAGAGAGTGCCCGCCGACGCCTTCGGCGTGGCGGGACAGTGGGCGAAACCCCTCGGGGAACGTCATCACCTCGTCGCTGGTCTCGAAGCGCGGCATGTGAGCGGAACGACCCGAGAGACCGGCTTCTTCGGAGGGTCGGCGACGAGTCGTCTCGAGGCAGGTGGAACCCAGCAGAGCGCCGGTGCCTTCGTGGAGGATCGCGTCCAGGCGCACCCCCGCCTGCTCCTCACCGGAGCCGCCCGCGTCGACGTCTGGGCACAACGCAACGGCCGCTCGATCCTCACACCGTTGAGGCCGGACGCCTCCCCCTCGGAATCCGTCTTTCCCGACCGCTCCGAGAGTGCCCTCAGCCCTCGGCTCGGGCTGCTCTTCCGGGCGACGCCCTGGCTCTCGCTCACGGGCTCCGCCTACGGGGCCTTCCGCGGACCCACCCTCAACGAGCTCTACCGTGGCTTCCGGGTGGGCAGCACCGTCACCCTCGCCAACCCCGATCTCACCGCGGAGCGCTTGTGGGGCGGGGAGGTGGGGGCCCTTCTGATGCGGGGGCCGCTAGCCCTCCGTGTGACGGGGTTCGACGCTGCGGTTCGGGACTCGGTGGCGAACGTGACGCTCGAGACCACCTCGTCACTCACCACCCGGCAACGACAAAATGTCGCCCGGGTGCGATCCACCGGCCTCGAGTTGGAGGGCGAGGCGCGTCTGGGGAACCGCGGGGTGCTGACTGCCGGCTACACCCTGATCGACTCCCGGTTCACGAGCTTTCCCCCGGACTCCTCTCTGGAGGGGCGGGCGCTGCCTCATGTCCCGCGCCACCAGGCCGTGCTCCAGATGCGCTACGAGGCGGACTGGCGCCTGGGGCTGCAGGCTCGCTGGATCGGCGCAGCGTGGGAGGACGACCGGAACACACTCGTCCTCGACTCGGCGTTCCTGCTCGACCTGCTCGTGGCCCGGCGGCTCACCGGCCGGCTCGAGCTGTTCGTTGCCGCCGAGAACCTGCTCGACGCCGACGTCGTCGTCGGCCGCACACCGGTTCGGAAACTCGGAGCGTCGCGAGCGATCCGAGCCGGGGTGCGGTTCCGCACCGCGCCACGGTAGACCAGCATACGGGGTCAGGTCTGGTGTTTGTGCGTCGTGCCATCTGAGGCCGTCACGATGCGGCCGGGTGGCCCTGGGTGGTTTCCCACCCAGGGCTCCCACAGATCCGGACGTGCGCGACTAGCGCATCCGGCTCCTCGAGAATACGGTTTTGCTACGCGAGCTCGACGACCGGGTACAGCCTCGGT
>CAUZDW010000038.1:0-37867 GCA_963578825.1 Vicinamibacteria bacterium | reverse complement strand
GGTCGTCGAGCTCGCGTAGCAAAACCGTATTCTCGAGGGGCCGGATGCGCTAGTCGCGCACGTCCGGATCTGTGGGAGCCCTGGGTGGGAAACCACCCAGGGCCACCCGGCAAATAGAGCGTCGCGGCCCCCGTGGCCGTCGCGATGCTACGATTCAAGACCTGACCCCTTCCGTTGGCCGTTGAGCGCCTGTTGAACGAACCATGGAAAACCGAGACCGCCTGAGCGAGCAGATCCACCAGCTGGGCGACGTCTTGGGCGAGACGATCATCGAGCAGGAGGGGCAACCGCTCTTCGACCTGGTGGAGGAGGTGCGTGGGCTGGCCAAGGCGCACCGCTCGGGCGACGCAGAGTCGGGGGTCCGCCTGCTGGAGCGGATCGAAGCGCTCCCGCTTCCCGAGGCGCGGGGCGTCGTCAAGGCCTTCTCCAGCTACTTTGCCCTGGTGAACCTGGCCGAGGAGCAGGCGCGCGTCCGGGTCCTCCGCCGGCGGGCCCACGAGGCCCGAGCCGCCGGGCGACCCGCGGACGAGACGATGGAGGCGGCGCTTCTCTCCTTGCGTGAGCGGGGGATGTCGGTGCCCGAGGTCCGGGAGCTCATCGCCCAGCTCTCGGTGGTGCCGGTGTTCACGGCGCACCCGACCGAGGCCAAGCGGCGCACGGTCCTGCTGAAGCTGGGCGACGTGGCGGAGGCCCTCGACCGTTTCGACTCCGGAGCGCTGACCCCCGAGGAGCTCGACGGCGCGCTGGCATGGCTGCGCGAGCTGGTCGTCTCGCTCTGGGAGACGGAAGAGACCCGGCACACGCGACCGACCGTCCTGGACGAGGTTCGCGGGGGGCTCTACTACTTCGAGCGCACTCTCTTCGACCTGATCCCCGAGATCGAGGCCCGGCTCCGTCGGGGCCTCGCCGCGGTCTGGCCCGGCGAAGTCTTCGATGTGCCCCATTTCCTCACGTTCGGGAGCTGGATCGGCGGGGATCGGGACGGCAACCCGTACGTGACGCCCGTGGTGACCGAGGAGACTCTCCGGGAGCACCAGAAGGCGGCCCTTCGCCTGTATCGCCGGGCATTCGAGCGGATGCACGGCCATCTGAGCGTCGCAGAAGACCGGGGCGTGAGCGACGAGCTCCTCTCGAGCATCGAAGAGGACGCCGCCCTGTTTCCCCGGGAAGCGAAGCTCGCCGCGCTGCACTATCGCCGTGAGCCGTACCGTCAGAAGCTCACCCTCGTGTATCGGAAGCTCCAGGCCACCCTCGAGGCGGCGGATCGGTCCTGGCGTGCGGACCACCGGCGGAGGCCCGGGGCCTACCCCTCGTCCGAGGGGTTTCTCGCCGACCTTCGTCTCGTCCAGAAGAGTCTGCGGACGCACTCCGGCCCGCGCCTGGCCGACGGCAGGCTGGGCACGCTCATCACCCAGGCGGAGCTGTTCGGTTTCCACCTCGCCACCCTCGATCTTCGCCAGCATGCCGATCGCCACACCGCTGCGATCGATGAGATCCTCGCTCGCTTTGGCGTCGTCGAAGGCTACGCCGCCCTCGACGAGGAGGGCCGCCAGGCGGCTCTCGCCGCGGAGCTCGCAGGCGGCCGACCCATCACCCCGGCACACCTCGACTTCTCCGACGCGACGAACGAGACCA
Source organism: Vicinamibacteria bacterium (assembly GCA_963578825.1). Lineage (GTDB taxonomy): Bacteria > Acidobacteriota > Vicinamibacteria > Fen-336 > Fen-336 > JAJDNS01. The sequence continues at coordinate 36,232 of CAUZDW010000038.1, read as the reverse complement.
TCGAGACCTTTCGGCTGGTGCGTCGGGCCCACGCGCGGGTGGGCCCGGAATCGATCCAGACCTACATCGTCAGCATGACCCAGGGTCCGAGTGACCTCCTGGCCGTGCTTCTGCTGGCGAAGGACGCCGGGGTCGCCGATGGGCTCGACGTCGTGCCTCTCTTCGAGACCGCCGAAGATCTGCACCAGGCCCGCGGCACTCTGGAGTCCCTCTTCGCCCAGCCCGCATACCGCCAGCACATGGAGAGGCGGGGCCGCCGCCAGACGGTCATGGTGGGGTACAGCGACTCGAACAAGCACGACGGCTACCTCACGGCCCACTGGGAGCTCCACCTGGCTCAGCGGACCCTGTCGGCGCTGTGCCGTCGCAACGACGTGGCCCTGACGTTCTTCCACGGACGCGGCGGCACGGTGGGCCGCGGCGGGGGCCCGGCCAACCGCGCGGTCCTCGCCCAGCCCCCGGAGTCGGTCGGCGGCCGGCTGCGTCTCACCGAGCAGGGCGAGACGGTGACCACGCGCTACGCCAACCCGCAGCTGGCGCGCAGGCACCTCGAGCAGCTGATTCACGCGGTGATCTTCACGAGCGGGAAGCGCCCCCCCCCCAGCCCGTCCCGAGGGGGCGCCTGGCAGGAGGCGATGACCGCCCTGTCGCCCCTGGCTCAGCGTGCGTTCCGCGACCTGGTGGAGTCCCGGGAGCTGATCGAGTACTTCCATCAAGCCACGCCGCTCGACGAGCTCGCACAGCTCAACATCGGGAGCCGTCCCTCTCGCCGCAAGGCCGGCTCCGGGCTCGAGGGACTCCGGGCGATCCCGTGGGTTTTTGCGTGGACACAGAGCCGGGTCACCCTGCCGGGCTGGTTCGGCCTGGGGACGGCGATCGAAAGCTGGGCCGGAGAGGACTCCGAGCGTTGGGATACCCTGGCGCTGATGTACCGGGACTGGGCCTTCTTCAGCACCCTGGTGGACAACAGCCAGGTGTCGCTGCGGAAGGCCGACATGCTGATCGCAGAGGTCTACTCCAGCCTCGCCGATCCCAACGTTCGAGAGAAGGTGTTCCCGGCCCTCCGGGCCGAACACGAGCGTACGGTCCGGGTCCTGCTGCGCCTCAGCGATCAGAAGGAGCTGCTGGATCACGCTCCGTGGCTGCGGCGGGCGATCCGGGTGCGCAACCCCTACATCGACCCCATGAACTACGTGCAGGTGGCGTTGCTGCGGCGGCTGCGCGCCCGCGTTGATTCACCGGATGAGTCGGCGCTCCGGGAGGCCGTGCTCCTTTCGGTCAACGGGATCGCGGCGGGTCTGCGCAACACCGGCTGAGCACGGGGCGGCCCGGCTCTGCTCCGGTGAGGAGTCAGATTTCCCCCGGCCACGACTCGTCGGCGGAGGGTTTCTTCTCCTCGGTCGAGGGCGATCAGGCGCCGTAGTGTCCGCCCAACTGACTCCGGAGTCAGTTGGGCGGCCCACGACCGGCCCGGCTCTCGCACGGTGCGACGAATAACACTTGCCTCGTCGATCGAGCTGCCGCACGGTAGAATCGACTCCGCTTTGATCCAGACGAGGAAGGTGGACCCTGCTCCAACCGGGAGCCAAAGTCGGACCCTACGAGGTCGTCTCTCCCCTTGGCGCCGGGGGGATGGGCGAGGTCTACCGCGCCCGGGACGGCAAGCTCGATCGGGAGGTCGCGCTCAAGGTCCTGCCCGAGGGATTCACCTCTGACGCCGACAGCCTCGCTCGCTTCGAGCGCGAGGCCAAGCTCCTGGCCTCGCTCAACCATCCCCACATTGCCCACATCTACGGGTTCGAAGAGGCCGACGGCCAGAAGGCGCTGGTCCTCGAGGGCTCGCCCTGGCGGTGAGCGTCGGCGACCGCGACGCGTCCGGCGCGATTCTGGGGACGGCCGCCTACATGGCCCCGGAGCAGGCCAGGGGAACGCCAGTCGACAAGAAGGCAGCGTTGTAGTCGGCCCCGTTCTCCAGGCCGTGCTGGCGCTCGGCCTCGGGCCGCCAGCTCACGGCATCGCTACCCGCCCCAGCTCCATCGGCGACTCGGTGGCGCGGTCGAACGCCCGTAGCCGGAACCGATAGGCGTAGGGAGCCGCCACCAGGCGGTACTCCTCGTGGGGGAGCGCTCCCCAGCTGTTGTCTCCGCCCAGGCCCCTCTGCTTCCAGTCGATGTTCAGGAACACCTCGTCCTGGTGGGTCAGGTGGTGGCGGTAGAGCGCCTGGTCGAGATCCTCGGTGGCGTAGTGCAAGGCGTTCACCCCGAGGAGCGGATCGCCCACTGCCAGAAGCCCCACGCCGTCGCGGTTCGTGAGCGCGGCCCAGCGGACGTCCACCTTGTTGCCCGTCTCCTGGGGCTGCGAGTATTCGAAGTAGTTCTTCTCGGCCGTGGTGCGATAGACGCCGACCCGAAGGTCGTCCCGATCGGCGTAGGTCTCCTGCGGTCCCCGCCCGTACCACTCGAGCCTCTCGAAGCCGGGTCGGAGCCGAGCCTGCATGCCGAAGCGGGGCAGCTCGGGGAGCGTCTTGTCCCCGGGCTCGAACGAGGCCTCGACGACGATGTCTCCCGAGCCGTAGACCGTGTACGTCAGGTCGTACGAGGCCCCCACCGTGAGCAGATCGGCGCCCACGACGATCCGTACGACACCCTTTGCCGGGGTCTCGGTGCGGAAGCTCCTCACCCGGAGGCTGCGGTGTGCGTCACGCCACACCCCAGACCGGCGGGTCATGAAATTCCCGCGGTCGTTGTCGATCGGCGCCCGCCAGAAATAGGGGTGAAGGGGTCCGGCCAGGATCTCGACACCCTCTCGCTCGAGCGAGGTCAGAAGACCCGTCCGCGGATCGAACGTCGCGGAGAAGTCCTCGCCGCGCACCTCGACGTCGGTCGTACCTCCCAACACGGTGAGATCCGGAAGCGCGCCGGTCGCAAGCTTCGGAGCTGGGGCGCGGATCGGAAGCGCGAGCTGCTCCCAGGCGAGGACGTGCCCCGTGCGCCCCCAACGGGTGTCGGATTTCAGGAGATAGACCAGATCCAGCCAGTACTCGACACCGGGCTCCGGCGTGATCTCCGGCAGGGCGATCCTCACCTCGCGAGTCTCGTGGGGTTCGATGTCGAGCGCGCCCAGCGAGCCCTCGCCGAGCAGGCGGTCGTCCGCACGCAGTTCCCAGCGTCCCACAGCGATCTCGTCCAGCCGGGTGAAGTCGTACTCGTTGTGGATGGCCAGGACGGAGTGCAGTGCCGGTTGCTCCTCGAGAAGCCGGACCGGAGTGGTGTGGACGTACTGCTGGATCGTCTTGATCTCCGCCAGGGCGGGATGGGGTGTGCGATCGGCCGAGACGATGCCGTTCATGCAGAAGTTCTCGTCGGACGGTGTGTTGGGGGGCCCGAAGGCGCCGCCGTAGGCGAAGTAGTGGCCCGATGGCGTCTCGGCCGCCGTTTCGATATCGGCGGCGTTCAGCCAGAGGACGAGGTCGTCGTCATCGTTTCCGCGCACGGCCGGATCAGCGACCTCCGCTTCCGAGAGCGCCCGCGAGTAGACCCGGGTCTGACGAAAGCGGGTCGGCGTGAGGAGGGACAGGAACTCCGGGTTCCGCCCCACGTTCAGGGGAAAGTGGCCCGGCCTGAGCCGGCCCTCGCCTTCCTCGCTCGCCACGAGGCGTCCGTCCACGTAGAGGCGGGCGGTCCCGCCGTCCCAGGTCCCGGTGAGCCGATGCCACCGGCCGTACCAGTCCTCAGGCGCGGGAGTGCTCACGACGAGAGGCTTGGCCTGGCCCTCGAGGGCCAGGGACAGCTGGAGCTCCTCGTCGTCCTGCTTCAGGGCGTAGCCCAGGGTGCCCTTCGAGACGAACGGATTGAACCCCGCGATGCGGACGGCGCCCTTGACGATGGGCACGGGCAGCAGCTCGGTTTCGAGGGTCACGCTCCCCGTCAGGTTCAGCGCCTCGGCCTCCGGCAGGACCACGTATCCCTCGGCGCCTTCTTCGGCGTCGTTCGTCCCCACGAAGCGCCCGGCCAGCCCGGAGGGCGAGCGATCGGCGATGGTCTGCCGCGCCGGCACGGGCTGGCGCAGGCCCTGGTCGACGAAGTCCCAGATCCCACCGCCCAGGGCGCGGCCGTCCGAGCGGAACAGCTCCCAGTACTTGTCGAAGTTGCCGTTGCTGTTCCCCATGGCGTGGGAGTACGCGCACAGCATGAGGGGCCGGGGGTCGGGCTCTCTCGCCTCGTCCTCCATGTCCCAGACCTTCTGGTACATGTGGCTCACGACGTCCACGTGGGCGCCCGAGTCGGCCCGCTCATAGTGGATGGGGCGAGTGGACTCGTTCTGGCGCAGCCAGTCCGAGGCGGCCACGAAGTTCACGCCGTCGCCGGCTTCGTTGCCGAGGGACCACATGATGATCGACGGGTGGTTCTTGAAGGTCTCGACCATCCGCGCCACCCGATCGACGTGGGCCGCTTCCCAGGCGGGCTTGTTCCCCAGGGTCCGATCCGGGTGGTCGCCCATGCCGTGCGACTCGATGTTCGCTTCGTTGATGACGTAGAGACCGTACTCGTCGCACAGGTCGTACCACTCGGGCACGTTGGGGTAGTGCGACGTCCGGACCAGGTTGAAGTTGTTCTGCTTCAGGATCCGGATGTCCTGGATCATTCTCTCCCGGCTGATGACGTGGCCGGTGAGGGGGTCGTGCTCGTGGCGGTTGACGCCACGCATCAGGATCGACCGGCCGTTCACCAGCAGCCTGCCGTCGCGGACCTCCACCGTTCGGAATCCCACGCGGAACGGCACGACGCCCAGCACCCGATCGTTCTCATCCTTGAGAGTGAGAAGCAGCGTGTAGAGATGGGGCTTCTCGTCCGACCATTTGGCAGGATTCTCGACGAGCGCTTCGAGCGACACCGTCTCCACTCCGCCCGGCCCCACTCGACCGTGAGTCATGAGCGCCAGTCCGCCGGTGAGACCCTCCGCGCCGAGAAGCGCGGCCTGCAGCGAGAACGCCTGCTCGTCAGAGGACGTGTTCCGCACGTCGACACTCACGCTCAGCCGGGCGTCCCGGTAGGCGTCGTCGAGATCCGTCACGATCGTGACGTCCTGCACGTGCAGCGGCTCGACCGACCACAGGGCCACGTCGCGAAAGATCCCGGACAGCCGCCAGAAGTCCTGGCACTCGAGATAGGACCCGTCCGAGTAGCGGTAGACCTCCACCGCGAGAAGGTTCTCCCCGGGGCGGACGTACTCGGTGATGTCGAACTCGGCCGGGGTCCGGCTGCCCTGGCTGTAGCCGACCTTCCTTCCGTTCACCCAGAGATAGAACGCCGAGGAGACGCCGTCGAACGTGATCATGACTTGGCGGCCGCGCCAGAACTCCGGCACCTCGAACCGGTGTCGGTAGGAGCCCACGGAGTTCTGCTCGTGGGGGACCCGGGGTGGCGTGCCCCGGCCCCAGGCGTAACCGGTGTTGACGTAGATCGGGACGCCGTGACCCTCGATCTCCATGTTCGAAGGCACCGGGATCTCTCCCCACGCTCCGTCGTCGAAGTCGGTCTCGAAAAAGTCCATGGGCCGCGCGTCGGGTCGGGGCGACCACTCGAACCTCCACGTGCCGTGAAGCAGCCGGTACCAGGGCGACTCCCGGGGATCGAGGGTGGCAGCCTTGGCGACGCCGGGGTAGGGCACGACCCGGGCGTGGGGCCTCTCTTTGTGGATCCCGATGGTCGCGGGGTTCTCCCAGTCCGGAGCGTCCCGGCCCGAGGCATTTCCTCCGGCGAGGACGATCAGGAGGGCACCGGAGAGGAGCGCTCGCGTGGTCATGGCGTGGGCAGTCTCTCCGAGCCCCCGGGAGGGGTCAAGGGCGTGTCGACGTCAGGGTGCTGTGACGTTGCCCCGTATCTGGTCCGTCCGAAGAATGCTCGCGATGGTGCCGAGGACCTCCTGCGCGACCTCGGCGACGGCGGGGTCCGGGTCTTCGAGGAGCGGGGTGGCCACCGGCTCGGACACGCGAGAGGTGAACATCGACAGCGCACGGAGCCCCGCGATCCGCGCCGCCGGGTCCGGGTGCTGCAGCAGGCCGTGTATGAGGTCCCATCCCTCCTGCACGCCCAGGACGCCTCGGGCCAGGTGCTGGCGAAGGGGCAGGATCGCTGCGGCGCGTCCCACGGAGCTGCCGCCGGTGATCGTGCTCCGGACGCAGTCCACGACGCCAGGCTCTGGCCCCTCCGCTAGGGCGATGCCGACGACCCGACGCACGATCCGACGCGGGTCCGACAGGCGCGCGCACAGCGCGTCCATGCCCGAGGGCTGGACCCCGGCGAGGGCCGAGGCAGCGGTGCGGACCAGGCGGTGGGCCTTCGCTCCGTCCGAGTCTTCGAGGGGCGCCTGGTCGAGGATGGCGTTGACGGTGCTCGCATCGGACCCGGCGGCGACGCAGGCGACGTCGCTCGTCTCCGGATTGCCCGCCACCACCCGGTAGAGATGGGCGTCGTAGGACTCCGGACGGCAGCCCGATGAGAACGACTCGAGGTTGATCAGGTCGATCTCCGCCCTGACGGCGGTCGCCATGTACGGAGAGAGGATCAGGCGGCTCTCCGGCGTCATCCAGGAGCGGATGCTGACCACGAACGCGCCGGCCACGATCACCATCATGGTGATCCGGCCCCAGGGGATCCGCTTGACCGCACCCGCGGCCTCCTTCGGCAGGGCTCGGATCGCAGCGGGGGCGTTGCGCTTGAGGGTGTCCCAGTAGGAGGGGGCGTCCTCCTTCGCCGCAAGCGTTTCCAGACGCGGGCGGATGGTCTCCCGGGTCAGGCCTCCGAAGCCGCGACGGTGAAGGTCGCTCAGGAGGCTGTCCATGTCGGCGTCGGTCAGCGTCATGCGCTCGGTGGGCCCGGCCTGTCCCCCGCGCCGCCGGCTCACGTAGGTCTCGAGGAAGGGGCGGACGGTCTCTTCCCATCCCTGCCCGGCGGTGTCCTCGGGCTCCCAGTCCAGGTGCCACGCATGGACGTGATCGTCGGCCACGGCGGCTAGGAGCACGTTGCCAAGCGGGCTGAGGCCGATGCCGTGGACCGCACCGGGATGCTTCAGCACCCGGACCTCGGTCCCCTTGCGCAGGTCCCAGATCCGCACGGTCTGATCCCGCCCTGAGCTGACGAGGAAGCGGCCGCCGGGCGTGAACTCGACCTGCGACACCTCCCCCTCGTGCCCCTCGAGGGTTCGCATCACGCGCCGGCCTCGCGGATCCCAGAGTCGCACGCTCCCGTCCGCGCCGCCGGAGGCCACCGAGCGCCCGGTGGGGTGGAAGGCCACGGCGGTGACGTTGCCGTCGTGACCTTCCAGGAGCGTCAGCGGCTCGCCGGTGGCGGTCTCCCAGATGCGCACCGCACCGTCCCAGCCGGCGCTTGCCAGCGCCAGCCCGTCGGTGGCGAATCGGACCGTCGTCACCTGCGCTCCGTGTCCCTCGATGACGTGCGCCTCGGTCCCCTGCCTGAGGTCCCAGATGCGCACCGTGCCATCCCAACTCCCGCTGGCCGCCAGGGCCCCCGCAGGAGAGACGTCCACGGAGGAGACGGTCTCCCCGTGCCCCTCCAGCGTGCTCAGCAAGCGGGAGTCGGCCAGGCTCCAGACGCGCACCGTGCAGTCGCGTCCGCCGGACAGCGCCCGGCCGCCGTCGCCCATGTAAGCGACACTGGTCACCGCGCCATCGTGACCGGACAGCGTCTTCAGCGTCTTGCGCGCGCCGAGGTCCCAGAGTCGAATAGTGGCGTCGAGGCTGGCGCTGAGGGCCCGCTCGCCGTCGGGTCCGACGGCCACGGCCGCGGGGGGCTCGTGGTGCCCCGAGAGCCGCCCCACATCCCACGCCGACTGGAGTCCCTTTCGGGGCAGCCGCGCGCACAGCTCGTCCCAGAGGGCGAGGGCTTCGGCGGACCTCTCGTGCCCCGGAATGCTCCGAGCGGTCCGCACGAGCGACGACGCCAGCGCCAGGTCTCCTGCGGACAGGGTGCGGCGTGCCTCGTCGATGCGCTCCTCGAAGGACTCGGCCCGAGCCTCGACCTCGATCGCCGAAGACGGACGGCAAAGCGCCGGAGGGGGCAGCGCCAGCGGAAAGCTGTCGAGCCCGCTGACCGCCGCCCCGTGGGCCGCCCACACCTGGCCGTCGGGGGACACTGCGAGAGCGTGGACGGCGGCATCCAGCTGCTGCCACCCCGCCAGACGCTCGCGGTCGGGATCCCAGGAGCGCACGGTGCGGTCCACGGAGCCGGAGTGGACGCGTCCGTCCCCCGGTCCGAGAGCGAGAGCGTGAACGGAGCCGGAGTGGGACGTGTACGAGCGGACGAGCTCCCGGGAGTTCAGTCCCCAGTCGCGCACCGTCCGATCCTCGCCGGCGGAGACGACCCGGGACTCTTCCTCGCTCAGGACGACGGCGTTGACCCGGCCATCGTGACCCTCCAGCGCACCCAGGAGACGCCCGTCCTCGATGGCCCACAGCCGCACGGTCCCGTCGCGGCTCGCCGAAGCCAGGCGGGTGGCTCCGGCGGCGACCGCCGTCACCCCGTCGTCGTGTCCCTTCATCTCCATCACGCACTGGCCGGTCGTCGGATCCCACAGGCGGACGAGACGGTCCGATCCCCCGGAGGCGACCAGTCGCCCACCCGGAAGGAGGCTGAGACACGTGACGTGCCCCGGCTGGCGAGCCCACGTCTTCACCTGGCGTCCCGAGACCAGGTCCCAGATCGCCAGGGGGCCCTTCTCGGCCGCCACCAGCAGAAACCGCCCGTCCGCCAGCGCCACCATGGCGTGAACGGGTCCGTCGGGAACGGCCAGCGTCTTCAAGAGCGTGCCGCTGGCCGAGTCCCAGATTCGGGCCTCCTGGCCGTGGGCGCCGATGACCGTGTGGCCGTCGACGCTCAGGGCCAGAGCGCTCACCGGCCCTGGAAGTCCGCGGAACACTCGCTGCGGCCCGCTCGCCGGCGCTCCTGCGGCCTCGATGTCGTGAGCGAGATCGGGCGTGCTGCCGAGCTGGGCCGTCCGTGCGAAGGCGGCCTGGGCCTCGAGCGCCTCCCCGACGAGCATCCTGATGCGTCCCCTGAGCTGGTGGGCCCGAGGCGCCGAGGCGTGGGTGACGCCGGCCTCCTCCATGCGGCGCACGAACTCGTCGTCGGTCAGTCGTCCCGATCCCCACGCGGCCAGGCCCGCGTTGTAGGTGGCTTCCACGTGCTGAGGCTCGGCCTCGAGCGCGCGTCGCCACAACGTCTGCGCCTCGGCCACGCGCCCAAGGTCGACGAGGGAGAGGGCGCGGTTGTTCATCCCGTCCGCGGAGCCGCGACCGCCACGCGGCTCTCGACGGGGATAGGGCTTTCCGGTGGTCTGCTCGAAGCACGTCTTCAAAACGCCGGCAAACTGAGCCAGGTCCCGGGGGCGCTCGTCGGGCTGCTCCCGAAAGCTCTGTGCCAGCAAATCGTGGACGGGCTCGGGCATGGGGGGGCGGCCCGTGGAGGCCAGGTTTCCCGCGCGGTACTCCTCGAGCACCTCGGGGGCGGCCAACCCGTGCTCCCACGTTCGCATCCCCACGAACATCTCGAGCACGGTGAGGGCGAAGCTCCACAAGTCGGAGCGCCGCGTGAGAGTGGCCCCGGACGCCTGCTCGGGTGAGAGGTAGGCGGGCGTGCCGCCCCCGCCTCCCTCCACCGTCATGGTGTGGCCGCCCTTCGCGTCCGGACTCAGTCGCGGCCCCCGGGTCTCTCGCTTGCGGGTGCGGGCGAGCCCGAAGTCCGTCACCTTTGCCGACCCGTCCGACCCGAGAAGCACGTTGGCGGGCTTCACGTCCCGATGGACGAGTCCCTGCTCGTGGGCGTAGTGCAGACCCCAGGCGGCCTGGATCGCCACATCGAGGATCGCGTCGGCGGAGGTCAGGCGCCCGTCGCCGATGGCGTCGAGCAGGCTGCCGCCGTCCGCCAGCTCGGCGAAGAGGAGGGGGAGCCCGAAGGCACGACGCACGTAGTAGCAGGTGACGACGTGGGGGTGCAGCCCGAGGTTGACCCAGGTCTCCGCCTCGTGCTCGAAGAGATCTGCTCCGCCCGCGGCCTCGAGAATGGCCGGCAGCGGTGCCTTGACGGCGAGATCGAGTCCCCAGCCCCGGTGGCGGACGCGGTAGACCCGTCCCATGGCGCCCTGGCCGAGAACGCCCAGGACCTCGTACAAACCCAGGACGATCTCCCCTGGCTGCCAATCCACCCCTGCCGGGCGCGAGAGGGCTTCTCCTGGTGGCGCGGCGGCTCCGTGCGCGACACCCTCGCGTGCGGTGGGAGCGAGGGCCCCGGCCTCCGCCACCGTCGGTGCGACTGCGCCGCCCTCGAGGGCCGTGGCGGCGGGCTCGTCGGTCTCCAGCACCGTAGCCGTGGGCAGGTCGGTCTCGAGGATCGTGGCCGCGGGCTGCTCGCCGACGCCTTCGAGGATCGTCGGCGCCTCGGTCGGCGGCGAGGGTGGTGACGCAGGTGGCTGGGGCGCTGGCTCGGGTGGCAGTGGGGGAGCCGTGAAGCGAGTACTGCACTTGCTGCAGCGGAGGGTGGTGCCGGCGAGAGACGCGGGGACGCGAGACGACGTGACGCCGCACCCGCTGCACGTGACGGTGAGGAAGCGCTCGCCCATGCGCTAGAGCACGGCCCTGAGCGCCGCGACGAACTCGCCGGCGTCCGGATAGCGCTCGGCCGGATCGTCCAGGAGCGCCCGGTCGATCACGTTGGCCAGATCGTCCGGCAGGAACGGGTCGTGCTCGCGGATCGGGACGATCCCCCCGCGCAGGATCACCGCCAGCGGGTCGGGTCTGGATTTGAAGTCCCGGGTGTACTCGGCGGTGAGAAGGAAGTAGATGGTGGCGGCCATGCTCCACACGTCGCTCACGGGTCTCACCTGCCTGAAGTTCGTGAGCTGCTCCCGGGGCATGAAGAAGAACGTGCCGGCGACCACGCCGGTGGCCGTCATGCCCGACAGGCCGGCCTGCTGGAAGCTCTTGGCGAGGCCAAAGTCCGCGAGCTTGGCCGTTCCGTCCTTGGCCAGAAGCACATTGTCGGGCTTGATGTCGCGGTGAACGAAACCGCCCTCGTGAGCGGCCGCGAGCCCCTCGATCGCGTCGTCGGCCAGGCGCAGCACCGTGGGCAGCCCCAGGGGCGCGCCCTGGCGACGAAGGAGCTCGTTCGCGTTGCCCCCGGAGCAGTATTCCAGGGCGAAGAAGAAACGCCCCTCGTGCTTCCCGAAGTCGTGGAGGGAGACGATGTTGGGATGTCTCAGTGCCCGCGTCACCTCGATCTCCCGCAGGAAGATCTCCTGCGCGGCCTCGTCCACCTGGGCCTTGGGAAGCATGAGTTTCAGCGCGATCTGCGCACCGCCCTTCCGGCTGTGGGCGAGATAGACGGCCCCCATTCCACCCCGGCCCAGGAGCTTCTCGATCTCGTAGTTGCCGACGACGCTCCCTTCCGTGATGTCGTCAGCCAGGTCGTCTCCAGCGCCGGACAGGGTCGGCCCCGGTCGGTTGGTCGGGCCTGGCATGTGGGTGACGGTCCCCCGGCGGCACGCCTCGCAGAGCCAGGTCCCGTTGACCCACTCGCACCTCTCCCGCTCGTCGTCGACGATGGGACGCCGGCACTCCGAGCACTCCGCGGGGCCTTCGACCGTGACCTGGAGGTGGGTGGCTCCCACCCGGATCTCATCGCCGTCCTTGAGGTCCACCTGGGCTCCGGCTTGACCTGCGGCCTCCTCCGGGCTCTGGTCCGGCCGCCGCCCGCCATGACGGACGCCGTTGACGTTCGTGCCGTTGAGGCTGCCCAGGTCCCGGAGACGCACCGCCGGGGGATTCACCTCGAGGAGGAAGTGATGGCGCGAGGCCGCGGCGTCGTTCGACGCCAGGCGGGCATGGCAGTCCGGCGCACGGCCGAACAGGAAGGTGTCGTGCTCCGTGAAGTCGAACCGCTGGCCGCGGATGGGACCTGCGGTCACGACGAGGCTGACCTTTCCCCCCAATCGAGCCCTCTCGCCCAGGATTATAGCGGTCAGGCCGGCGAAGCTGGTTGTCGGAAGGCCGCCTGGGCTATCCTTCGTGCGGCAGGCGAGAAACTGCGAGGAGGTGGTGCGATGCGAAGAGTTGTGCTGACGGCGTTGCTGGCACTGGCGCTCGGTGGGTGCGACGACCCGCGCGGGAAGGCCATCGACAAGGTGGACACCGACGCGATGAACGTCAGCAAGGCCTCGGGTGCGGTGAACGAGGTGATCCGCAACTCCACCGACTGCGCGGCAGCCAAGCCGCTGATCCCCGAGGCCTACGCACGCATCGAGGAGGCCCGAGCCATCGTCGACGGCCCCGCCTCCCAGCAGGTCCTGGCCACCCTCAAAGCCCAAGTCGACCGCGTGGCGCAGGTGTGTCCCTAACAGTCAGGTCTTGCGTCCTCGTGGGCCGCAAGACCTGACCCGTTGCCATACCATCGCGTCCGGCCCTTCCGTTCCGCTGCCGTTCCGCTGCCGTTCCGTTCCGTTACCGCTACCGTTCCCGTCCCGTCCCGTCCCGTTCCGTCTTTGTCTTGTTCCGTTCCTACTCAAGTTCCCTGACAAAAATATTCCGGAACTGCACCAGCGAAGGCGGCCCCGCCCACTCGCCATCCCGCTTCCCCCCATGGTGCTGGAGCCCGATCGGCCCGCGAGCCGGCACGTCCGGGAGCTGCGCCTGGTCCAGCACCCTCTGGTCGTTCAGCACCACGGTGAGCCGATCGCCCTTCATCGTGATCTCGAAGCTGTTCCACTCCCCGATGTTCCGGTCGGCGTTGAGCCTGGGAACCACCCCGGCCCTGACTGTCGCCGGCAGCTTCTTGTCGTTGCGATAGCCATAGACCTCTCCCGATCCCACGGGCCAGCACCAGATGTTCACCTGCGCCTTCGGCATCCCTCGCAGGTAGATGCCCGAGTCCGAGTCGGGTACGGCCATGTTGACGTCCTGGCCGTCCGCGTCCTTCTTGTGAAGGCCGCTCGGAAGGATGATCTTGACGTTACGGTTGACGTAGGGAGTCTCCTTGATCCGCCACTCCGCCCGCAGGACGAAGTTGCCGTACTCCTCGTCCGACCAGAGGGCCTTGTCACCCTCGGCCTCGCTCTGGGCGTCGTAGTCGATGACGCCGTCCAGGATCTTCCAATGACCGCCATCGCCCTCGGGAACCTTCCATCCGCTGAAGTCGGTCCCGTTGAAGATCGACGTGAACCCCCGCGGCGGGTCCGCAGCCAGGGCGGTGTCCGCAGGAAGGAGCAGGATCCCGAGTCCCAGCACGAGACCGAGCACCGCAAAGCGCCTGAAAGATGAATCCATGAATTGCCTCCAATGATCAAGTTGAGCGGCCATCCTATCTCGACTCCAGCCGCTCTTCGAGGGCGCGCAGACGCTCGCCGAGGGATGACACCTGGGTCCTGAGCTCGGTCACCTCTGCCCTGAGAGAGCCGTTGCCGGCGGACTCGTTGTCCATCGCCATCTCGAGGTGGGTGAGGCGGGCAGTGACGCCGGCCAGCTCCTCCGTGAGCCGATCGACCGTGGCCTCCAAGGTCTCCACCCTCTCGGTGAGGGCGTCGCGCCTCACCTCGATGCGTTCGAGTCTGACCTCGACGCCATCGAGCCGGACTTCGACGCGCTCGAGTCTGGCCTCGACGCGACGAAGACCCACCACGAGCATCTGGTACTTGGTCTCCAGGCGCTCGAAGCGTGCGTCGATCGCATCGAAGTGTCCACCCATCTCCGCCCTGAAGCCCCGAAACTCCTCGCGGAGGTCGTGGCGGAAGTCGTCGCGGAGACGCCCCTCCAGCGTCGTCAGTGCCTTCAGTACGTCCTGATTGGTGGCCATGTCGAATCCTCCGTGCCACCCGGCGCGGGAGAGTACGGGGTGAACGGAGCCCAGTCTACACCGGGGAGCTTCCCTTGAGGTCCAGCCGACGGGGTGCTGTGGTAAGTTCTGGCCGTCTTCCAAGCCCAGGGTAAAGGAGACGGTTGCCATGAGCGCTGAGAGCACCCTGTCCACGTCCGTTCGTGTCCGCCTGTCCGCCATGATGTTCCTCCAGTTCTTCATCTGGGGGGCCTGGTTCGTCACCATGGGGACGTACCTGCTCCAGGGCCTGAAGTTCACCGGTGTGGAGACGGCTCAGGCGTACAGCACCATGCCCTGGGGCGCCATCGTGGCGCCGTTCCTCGTCGGCATGGTCGCCGACCGCTTCTTTTCGGCGGAGAAGGTCCTCGGGGTCATGCACCTTCTGGGCGGGGCGCTGCTGTACGTCGTTTCGACGATCACGGACCCGAGCGCCTTCTTCTGGGTCCTCCTCATCTACGCGCTTTGCTACAACCCGACCCTCGCCCTGGTGAACGCCGTGTCCTTCCACCAGATGGCGAGCCCGGCGAAGCAGTTCCCGGCTATCAGGGTCTTCGGGAGTCTCGGGTGGATCACAGCCGGATGGATCGTCGGCCTCCTGGCCATCGAGGACCAGGCCGGGCCCCTGCGCCTCGCTGCCGCCAGCTCGGCGGCGCTCGGGATCTTCGCTTTCTTCCTGCCCAACACACCCCCGAAGTCCCTGGGGCGCAAGGTGGCGGTGCGAGATGTCCTTGGCCTCGACGCACTGCGTCTCATGAAGGACCGCTCGTTCGCGATCTTCGTTCTCGGCTCGCTGCTCATCTCGATCCCGCTGGCGTTCTACTACAACTTCACCAACGCCTTCCTGAACGAGATGGGCGTCCAGAACGCCGCGGGCAAGATGACCATGGGCCAGATGTCCGAAGTCCTCTTCATGCTGGTGATGCCTCTGTGTTTCGTCCGCCTCGGGGTGAAGCGGATGCTCCTGCTGGGGATGGCCGCCTGGGCCGGGCGCTACATCCTGTTCGCCTACGGAAACGCCGAGGAGCTGGTGTTCATGTACTACATCGCCATCATCCTCCACGGCATCTGCTACGATTTTTTCTTCGTCACGGGGCAGATCTACGTCGACAACGCGGCGCCGAAGGAGATCCAGGCGAGCGCCCAGGGTTTCATCACGCTCATCACGTACGGCGTCGGCATGCTGATCGGGACCTGGATCTCGGGGCCGGTCGTCGATTTCTACGCGACGAAGGTGGGCGACGCTTTCGTTCACGACTGGACGGCCATCTGGATGTACCCCGCGACCATGGCCTTCGTCGTGATCCTCCTCTTCGCGTTCTTCTTCAAGGACCAGCAGGGCCAGACGCCCGCCGCGTCCTGACCCTGACCAGGAACGGAGACGACAGAGCATGACGTCACTCCACACCGTCGACTGGGCTTTCATCCTCGGGTACTTCGCTTTGATCTTCGGGATCGCCTACTGGGCGTACCTGAAGGAGAAGCAGGCCGAGACGTCCGAGGGGTACTTCCTGGCCGGCCGGAACCTCGGCTGGTGGATCGTCGGTGCCTCGGTCTTCTCGTCCAACATCGGCTCAGAGCACCTGGTGGGTCTCGCCGGATCGGGGGCGACCGACGGCGTGGCCATGGCGCACTACGAGCTGCACGCGTGGTGCCTGCTCGTCCTCGGCTGGGTGATGGTGCCCTTCTACATGCGCTCGAAGGTCTTCACCATGCCGGAGTTCCTCGAGCGGCGGTTCTCTCCCGTCAACCGGACCGTCCTGTCGGCCATCTCGCTGGTGGCCTACATCCTGACGAAGCTCGCGGTCGGCATCTTCGCAGGGGGTATCGTCTTTGCCGTCCTCATCCCGGACGTGACGTTCCTGGGCCTGGACAGCTTCTGGCTCGGGTCGATCCTCGTCATCGTCCTGACCGGCGGCTACACCGTCCTCGGCGGGATGCGGGCCGTCGCGTACACCGAGGCACTCCAGGCGGTGGTGCTGGTTTTCGGTTCCCTGCTCGTGACCTACTTCGGGCTCCAGGCCCTGGGCGGATGGAGCGTCCTCCGCGAGGTGGCCGGATCGGAGATGTTCAACCTGTGGCGGCCGATCGTGCCCGAGGGGATGAGCGCCACCTGGGCACCGGTGAAGGAAGCCGGCCGAATGGCCTGGTACTTCAACGACGACTACCCATGGATCGGGATGCTCTTCTGCGCGCCGGTCATCGGCCTCTGGTACTGGTGCACCGACCAGTACATCGTTCAGCGGGTCCTCTCGGCGCGGGACGAGCGCGACGCCCGCCGTGGCTCGATCGCCGCGGCCATGCTCAAGCTGCTGCCCGTCTTCATTTTCATCATCCCCGGCATGATCGCCTTCGCCCTGGCGAAGAGTGGGCAGGACCCGACGCTTCAGGCGACGTTCTTCGACGCGAGGGGGGAGATCATCCGGGACAACGCGCAGCAGGCGTTCCCCATGCTCGTCGTCCAAGTGCTGCCGACCGGCGTGCGGGGGATCGTCGTCGCGGGTCTTCTCGCGGCCCTCATGAGCTCTCTGGCCGGGGCGTTCAACGTGTCGTCGGCGCTGTTCACCATGGATTTCTACTCGAAGCTCAGGCCCCAGGCATCCCAGAAGCAACTCGTCTGGATCGGCCGGGTCGCCACAGGCGTCATGGTGCTGATCAGCCTCGCCTGGATCCCGGTCATCCAGGGGGGCAAGGGCCTCTACGACTACCTGCAGGGGATCCAGGCCTACCTCGCGCCACCCATCTTCGCGGTCTTCTTCCTGGGTGTCTTCGTGAAACGGATGAACGCCAAAGGCGCCCTCTCGGCTCTCGTCGTCGGATTTGCCCTGGGCATCTTCCGCCTGGCCGTGGACACGCCGGTGCAGCTCATCGCCGATTTCGCCTACGCCGAGGGATCGCTCCTCTGGATCGTCAACAACATGTTCTTCCAGTACTACTCGATCCTGATCCTGCTGATCTGCGTGGCGGTCATGTACGTGGTCAGCTACATGTCCGAGGAGCCGGACTACGCGAAAATCAGCGGCCTCACCTACGGGACGGTGACGTCCGAGGACCGGGCCACCTCCCGCGCCTCCTGGAACAGGTGGGACGTCGTCGCGTCCGCGTCCGTCCTCGCCGCCATCCTGGCCGCCTACATCTATTTCTCGGGGTAGGGACCGACGGCCCACCGACGACCTCCGCCGTCGGAGAAAAGCACCGTCATACCGCTGCGGACGGCTTTCGGATCGCGGATCGCGACGTCCTCGAACGGCTCGGCGGCGGCTAACATTCTTCCTGGCTAGACGATCTTCCTCTGCACCGGGTCCCACTCGACCTTGCGCCCGAGGCGATAGGACTGGGTCGCCATGTGACAGGTCATGGCCTCCTCGAACGCCTGGTCGACCCCGCAGCTCGGCTGGCCGCCGTTGCGGATGCAGTCGATCCACTCCTTCACGTGCAGGTGCAGCGTGCTCACCCGCCTGCCGCCCTGATACGTGTAGAGGAGTCCGCGGCTGGCGAAGTACTCCTCGGTCGCCGAGGTGATGGCGTCGACGCCCCCGGCTCCCGGCTGGTAGCTCAGGAGAGGCTTCCTGGGATCGACGATCTCGTCGTCGAGCCAGTCCTCGTAACGCGTGGAGCCTGTGGCGACCATCACCCGAAGACCGCTTCCCACTTCCATGGAGGCGTCGTGGCCCATGAGCACCTTGCCCCGGGCCCGATCGTTGGCCAGCGTGGCGCTGTACATGACCGTGAGATCCCGGTCCGGGTACTCGTAGGCGACCTGGAAGACGTCGGGGCACTCGCGTCCGTCCTTGAAGAAGTACACGCCCCCCGAGGCCACGGCCGACTTCGGGATCCCGAGACCGAGGATCTGGTTGACGGCATCGTACTCGTGGGAGAGCAGGTCGCCGCCGAGGCCGGTCCCGTAGTCCCACCAGCAACGCCAACGGAAGAAGCGCTCCCCGCTGAACGGCACCTTGTTGGGCGAGGGCTCCTGGAACTGATCCCAGTCGATGGTCTGGGGGCTGGCCTCCGGATGGATGTCGTAGACCCAGGCGCCGTTGGGGCTGTTGCGGTTGGTCGTCATCTCGATGAGCGTGATCTTTCCGAGGATGTCCTTCTCGATGATCTCCCGTGCCTTGTTGTGGCTGTCGAGCTGGCGATTCTGGTGGCCGAGCTGGTAGACGACGTTCGAGCCCCGGATCGCCTCCGCGAGAGGAACGACCTCTTCCGGGGTCCGGGTCATGGCCTTCTCGCAGTAGACGTGCTTACCGGCCTGGACCGCATCGGTGGTGATCTGGGCGTGCCAGTGGTCCGGCGTCCCGATGATGACGGCATCGATGTCGGGACTGTCGAGCATCTCCTGGTAGTGGCGGAAACGCCGCGCGCCTTCGAGCCCGCCGCCTCCACCCGGTCTCACGTCGTTGCGCGATGCCGCGAGCGCCCGCTCGGCCCGAACGTCGAAGAGGTCGCAGACGCCGACGAGCTCCACGTTGAGGTCGTCCTGTTCGAGAAAGCCCTGGAGTCGGGTGTCCGGGGCGCGTCCGCGGCTTCCTTCACGCGGCTTGGGCCAGTCCGGGTGAGCGAAGCCTGCGCCCCGCACGACGGACTCGCCCTGTCCTCCGTAGCCGATGATTCCCAGGCGCAGCGTGTCCCCCCGGGTCCTGGACTTCACCGGGGTCGGGGCCGCCGGTGCCGTGTCGGTGACACCCAGCCCGTCCAGGATCCTCTTTCGCTTGAAGTCGTCCTGCGCCTTCTTCGTGAAGAAGCTGGCAAGAAAGACCCCGAACACCGGTATCGAGGCCAGCGCGGCGACGACGCTCCTTCGGCCCATGGACGGAGCGTCCTCCTGGTCGGTGGTTTCCTTTTCGGGGGGTTCAGTCATGGGACGCCTCCGGAGCGGCTTTTCTTTCGAGGAGCCTGTCCAGCCCCACGGTCTGACTCGTCGGGAACAGGAAAAGGACCCACAGGGCCGCGAGCTCGATCAGGACCTTGTTCACTATGAGATAGCTGCCCTCGGCGGGCTTGGCATAGACGTATCCGGGGAAGGGCGGCGTGGAAAAGTAGTACAGCGCGAGAATCAGAATGCCCGCGATCGTGGCATAGCGCGTCAGCAGTCCGGCAATGAGGGCCACGCCGATCAGCACGAGACCCCACTGGTTCAAGAAATCCACCACCCCCAGCCGGGCCGGGTTGATCACCAACCAATGGAAGAAGCCGGCGAAGGGTCCCTTTGTTTCGAGTAGGTACTGCGCTGACGTCCAGCGGGTGTTCAGCACCTTCACGAGCCCTTCGTACAGGAAGTGCCATCCGATGAGCATTCTCAGGATCACCAGGGCCGTCATCCTTCGATTCGAATGGCTCCAGCCCACGGCTGCCTCATGCATGCTCCACCACCTGATCTCTCGCGCTCGTCCAGTCGGGCGAGCTTACCGAGCCTCCCTGACCGTCAACGACGAAGTATTCGCACCCCGGAGTGGACCCCGCCAGACGGCGCACCGCGGCCGGCGCCATTACGAAGAGCGCTGTGGCCAGCACGTCGGCGGCCATGGCGCTTCCCGCCCTCACGCAGACGTTGCCGGGGTTCGCCCCGTCTCTCGTCGTGGCGAAGAGGTGCTCGTAGTCCTTCTCGTAGTTCCCCGAGCTGGCCACCGCTTCGTCCGTCAGGCTGACGACGTCCAAAAACGCGTTCGGGTTCGAAGGATCCCGGACGCCGACCGTCCACGGGCCCCCATCTTCCTTGTGGCCGGACGCGCGGATGTCCCCGCCGGCATTGACGAGGAAGCTGAGGACGCCGCGCCGGGTCATCGCCTCCGCCATCCGATCGACGATGTATCCCTTCGCGATGCCGTCGAGCGTGATGCCCATGCCGGACCGCTTCAGGCTGATCCGCCGCCGGGACATCTCGACGTGCTGGGCGCCCACGAGCTCCGCCACCCCCGCCCGCTCGGCTTGCGTGGGCGTGCCCGCGCTCGCCTCGAAGAGGTCCACCAGTGGCTTCACCGTGACGCCGAAGGCGCCACCGGTCCACTGGTGATAGAGCAACGACTGGCCGAGGACCATCGCCAGCTCGGGAGGAGGGTCGTTCAGCCGCCCCGTGGCATTGAGATGGGCCAGGGCGACGTGGGGTCGTGTCGGCTGAGGAGCCCGATCAGTCGATCCATCTCGGCGAAGGCTGCCTCGATGGCCTCTTCCGCCCGTGCCCCGAACGGATGAACGGCCACCACCGAGACGAACGTGCCCATCGCCGGGCGAACCAGGCACACGCGATAGCTGTCGCGGTCGACACGAATCGACTCGCAGGCCGCGGAGGCCGGCTCGACCCGTTGCATTCCTAGCTCGAGAAGAGCCGACGCCCTTTCCACTTCTCGTCCACCTCGAGGTGAGATTCTGGAGCTATGAGACTTCAAGGCAGGAGCTACGCCGCGACGACGCCTACGGGCACGGTCGTCAAACCCGAAGACAAACACAAGCAGAATGCGTCACTCTCGCCGCCAATCTACTCCCGATCGAGCTCCCGGAGAATGAGCCGTCCGACTCAGGCGGCGGGCGTCCACCGGGAGGAGGAGATGACCGACTCGCGGGATCTCTCTGGCCTTGCCCACGTATGGCTCCCTCGTGCCGCTCATGAGCTCGTACACCACCTCGTGCGCACGCGTCGCGGGGTCGACCACGTCGCGGTACGGGCGGTGGCACACGTCCACGAAGCCGATCTGCGAGTTCTCGCCGTCGAAACCACCGAGCAACGGCTGATCGTTCAGGATGGAGTAGTGTGCGCCGATCACGTTCGGGTTGGCGGCGGCCGCCTCGACGTAGTGGCGATAGGCGATGCCGCGCTCCCTCTGGGAGGCGACGCCCTGGAGGCCGGTGGACGGCAGCCCGCGATCGAGCGCTCCGAAATGGAACCCCCCGATCAAGACGGGCCGCCGTGTCCTCTCGGCGATCTCGGCGATCTGATCGTCGGGCGGCCTCATCTGGGACCCGCTGATGCTGAAGACGTCGAACACCCCCACGGCCTCGTACAGCAGGTCTGACGAGACCCCCGCGTAGCGCATGCCGAGATTCAGATGGTTCGGATCGACCTCGTGGCAGGCCAAGCCCGGGATGCCGACATAGGCGCGAACCATGGCCCTGGAGAACTTCCAGAGATCGCGCCGAGCCATTTCGGACCGCTCTGCAGCCCGGAGAACGATCTGGTCGACGACGTTGTCGAAGGCTCGCAGGCCCAGGCCCCACGCCACCGACCAATCGGCGGCATCGCCCTTGTACCGCTCGTTCAACCAGTGGGCGAGAGCCCGCCGGGTCTCCGTTCCGGGATGGGCCTCGAGCATCTCGGCGGCGATGTTGTTCCGGGCGAGAGCCCACTCGGGCTCGCTCTGCATGAAGTAGCCAATCAGGTTCGGATCGTCGCGGAAAGACACGAGGTGCTGGGCGTACTCAAGGGCGGCGGAGCGGAACTCCTGGGAGTACACGTCGGGAAAGTCGCGGTAGAGGAGCGTCCCGGTCGACGGGTACGGCGGCATGGGGATCACGTAGGACAGGCCCGCGTCCTGCTCGAACTTCGGGTCGCCCCCCCGCCCGAGGGTGTTGAAGCGCCATGCCACGAGCCTGGTGCGGGTCATCTCGGTCCAGTCCTTGCGCCATTCCGGCCCGAAGGAGCGAACGAGATTGGCCAGAGCGAAGGAGTAGCTCTCGACGGCCTGCGGATCCGACGGCTCCGTCCACGCCCTGCCCAGGGGGCCGCGCTTCGATGGCAGGCGCCCGAAAAGGGCCTCGGTGCCGGGCAGCAGGGGAGCACTCTCTCCCGGACGCACGCCGTCCATGCCGAGGCTGAAGAATCCGTGGCCCTCGGGATCCACCAGCCACCAGCGCTCCTTGTCGTTGTGCGTGCGAAAGAACCCAGTGCCCTTGAAGGTCACCTCCGTCGTTCCGCCCCGCGGGCACCATGTCTCGGGATAGGCCGCGTCGGTGTTCTTGTCCAGGGCGAACGTCAGCAGTGTCCCGAGGAACGCGTCGCTCTCGGTCTTGCCTTCCCACTCCCTGGCGTTCCACTGCCCGAGCTCGTCCACCAGCGGTGTTCCCTGCAGGCGATAGCGTGGCTCCCGCTCGACCAGCGCGACACTTCCCAGGTAGAGCGTCTGCGGCCCGGCCGTCTCCTTGAGCTGGAGCGTCACGTGGTCGATCTCTCTCGGGTCGAGCGGGCGGCCTCGAACCCTTCCCATGAGCCGCCCCGGGGTCCGAGGCAGGACGAGCGTCTTGCCGTCGAGGGCCGATAGCGGCAGTGCCAGTCGCGTTCTGAGGCCGGGGAAGAGGCCAAGAGAGACGCTGAGGCGAGGCTCGCTCTCACCGCGGGCGAAGAACTGGATCAGCACCTCTCCGGAGTGATCGCCCTGAACGAGTGCATCCAGCGTCAGGAAACGGGCCTCGGCCCAGGGCAACGACCCGGGAAGCTGCAGGCCGGTTCCCTCGGGGGTCGACGGGATGCGGATCGCAGGGCCACCGATGTAGGAAGAGTCCTTGACCGCACCGCCTCCGAGCTGCACGGCCTGCTGCGCGAGCTGCCCCACGGTCAGCTCGATCCCGGTGGCGGCGGTGGCGCTCCAGCCGATCGCCCCGAGGATGGCCCCGAGACAAGCGATGCGGAGGGCGCGCACACACGACGGCGAGGATGTCCCGAGCGGGGGGCTGTCCCGGGTCACTCGTGGACGTGGTCGATCGTGAGCGTGACGCCCCGTGCGGGGACCGCCACGTTGCTCGTCGTGCCCTCGAGATCGCCGGCGGCGGCGATGGCGTCGCCCGTCTTCGAGCGGGCACTCAAGATGTTCGTTCCTCCGTCGGGAAGAGCACGCTGTCGACGAGCTCCAGGGGCCTTCGGCATTGAAACTCCAGTATAGCCACATTGGCGGGGTGGGGACGACGGACCCCAGCCGTCTTGCAGCGTGTGCCTGCCCGCACTAAGCTTGAAGGTCTGGTCCAACTTGAGAGGTGCAGTCATGGCTCACGATGATGGTGGTAACGGTCCCTCGGGCGTCATCCTGTCGTTCCTGGTCGGTGCGCTGACGGGAGCGGCGGCGGCGGTCCTCCTCGCCC
The DNA here is from genome assembly GCA_963578825.1 of Vicinamibacteria bacterium. Lineage (GTDB taxonomy): Bacteria > Acidobacteriota > Vicinamibacteria > Fen-336 > Fen-336 > JAJDNS01. The sequence continues at coordinate 13,286 of CAUZDW010000038.1, read as the reverse complement.
CACGCTCGGGTCGGGAGACTCGCGAGATCCTGGGTGACAAGTGGCGCGACGCCGCAGAGCGGAGCCGCAGTCTCGGCGAGGAGGCGGCGCAGAAGGGCCGGGATGCCATGGACGAGGCCTCGGGCTACGTGGATCGCCAACGCGGGGGCCTGGAGAAGAGGCGGGACCGACTCGCCGCCGCGGTCGAGGCTGGCAAACAGGTCTACCGCGACGAGAAAGAGAAGAGCTAGCCGGGGATCCCATGGAGACCTGGGGGGTCGTCTTCCTCGGCGCCATCGCCGTGTCGTCGGTGGTGCAGTCCGCCTTTCTGGTCGCTCTCGCTCTGGCTGGGCTGCGCCTGGCTCGACGCCTCGACGCGCTCCAGGAACAGCTCGATCACAAGATCACGCCGACGCTCAGGGATCTCGAGCGGATCAGTCACAACGCTGCCGACGTGAGCGATCTCGCGACAGGTCAAGCCCGGCGTCTGGATGTGCTCCTCGCCGACACCCTCGACAAGGTCGAGGACACCGCGGCCATCGTGCAGCGGCTGGTCATCCGGCCGCTTCGGCCCGTGAGCCACATCGTTGCCGTCCTGAAGGGCCTGCAGGCGGGGATCGACGTCTTCCTTCACCTCGAGAGACGGGAGAGCCCCCCGCCGGCGCCCTCGAAAGGGCGCACGGGGGAGGAAGACGAGCACCTCTTCATCTGAAGCAGGCGCTCAGGCCTTCCTCCCGAATAGCCGGCGCAGAAGGCCCCCGGAGGCCGGCTTTTTCCCTTGGTGGCGAGCTCGGCCAGGGCCTGCTTGTGCCGAGGGTTGGCATCCAGGGCCTTCTGGAACATCGCCTTCGCTCGCGTGGCCAGGCCACCGGCCTTGTAGACGATCCCCAGCTCGAAGTAGGCGTTGGCGTTCCCGGAGTTCTCCGCCAGCACCTCTTGGAGCGTCTCCACGGCCCGGTGGACTCACTTGGGGTTTTGAGAGTAGGCCCGAGCCAGCAGGATGCGGGCCTCGTGCTGGTGTTCCGGGGCGCCGAACTGGGGGATCAGCGTCTCGAGCATCTGGATGGCGTCCCAGTAGCGTCCCGTTCCCAGGAGCAGCTGGGCTTGCCGCAGCCTCTCGTCTGGATCGGGGCCTCGCGGCTGGGCCGCCTGCTCGTTCTCGGAGGCCTCGGGTTCCTTTTCACGCGGGGCTCGCCCCAGCTCCTGCTCGTAGGCCGCCCGGCTCTTCGCGTTCCCAAGCACGTCCCAGGCTTCACCGACTCGGATGAAGATCGCCTCGAGCACGTCGTAGAGATCCATGAGGTGGGCCTCGCGGCGCATGTCGGGGTGGTAGCGCTTGATCAGGGCCACCTGGGCCTTCTTGAGGTCCGCTTCCGAGCAGCGCCGCTCGACGCCGAGGATCTCGTAGTGGTTGCGAAGGGGCAGGGACTGGAAGACCTCGAGGATCTCCTCGCGCTCTGCGGTCTGCTCCGGCGTCGCCGGGACGGGCTCCGGAGGCAGAGCCTCTTCCGACTGCGCATCGTCGTCCTGCTTGCTCGTCGCAGCCTCTGGGGTCTCCTGTGGAGTTTCCGGCTCGGCGGGCACCGTCTCTTCCGCGTCGGCGGGCGCGGTCTCTTCGACCTCAGCCGGCGCAGCCTCCTCCGCCTCGGCGGGCGCTGCATCTTCCGCCTCGATTGCTGCGCCCTCTTCCGCCTCCTCATCCTCCGATGGGCTCGGTGCAGGCGAGGCCGCCTCTTCGTCGGTCGCCCGTGCGTCCTCCTCGCCCTCATCCATGGCCTTCATTGGCCCGGTGGAAGCGTCCTCTTCTTCCGGCTCTGCGGTGGGCTCCGGGGCCGCTCCTGTTCCCGAGGACTCAGCGGGCACCGACCTCAGCTCGTCCTTCCGTTTCGAGCGGGGGGCGGCCGCCTCCTGCTTCAGGCGGCCGGTCAACAACAGGGCGGCCAGCGTTGTCTCCGCCTCGTCGGACTGCAGCGGCACCAGCTGAAGGATCTCTCGGGTCGACAAGACTCCATCGACGCGGGAGAGGAGATAGCCCTCGGTCAGCGTGAGGGTTCTCTTCTGCTTGGCCAGCGCGGCCGTGGCCACCAGCCGTTGATCGAGATCGCCCAGCATGCCGCGGACCCTCTCGTTGTCCTCGATGCTGCGCAGGGCGTCGAGGATCAGCGGCTCGATGGCGCTCGTGGCCGGGATGGCGTCTGCGGGGACCTCGGCAAGGACCTGGTCGAGCTTCAGCCTTGCGGAGTCCCCCGGGGGCGGGAGCGGCTGCCTCGGGACGGGCCGGGGTCCGGGTGGCGGCAAGAAGCCGGCGATTTGACCCTCGCGGATGACCAGGCCCAGGGGAGGGCTCTCCGGCCCCAGCAGGAACAGCCCCGTGCTGCGGAGTTGGTACACCTCCCCAAGGAAGGGGAGCGCCTCACGGGAGTCGGCCGAGTCATCCATTGTGCATGTCTCTGGCCCCGCTAGCGAGAGCCAGTATAGCGCGGGCGGCTTGACTGGCGGTGCGGGCGGGGCAACACTGCCTTCTGCCATGACCCGGGTGCTCGTCGTCGAAGACGATCCGATGGTCGGCAAGACCCTGGTCGACCTTCTCGCCCTGCACGGCCACCCGGCCACGCGCGTCGAGTCGACCGAGAAGGGGCTCGAGACGCTGGCCGAAGGAGGATTCGATCTGGTCCTCTTGGACGTCCGCCCGCCCGGGATGAACGGGTTCGAGGCCTGCGAGCGAATCCGGAAGGCACACGGGCCGTCCCTGCCGGTGATCACGATGACCGGCTTCGGCGACCCCGTTGCGGTCTGTCGGGGCTACGAGGCCGGAGCCGACGATTTTCTCAACAAGCCCGTGGACACCCCCGCCCTAATTCTCAAGGTGCGGGCCTTCCTCCGGCTCAAGTCGCTCCACGACGAGCTGGAGGGCAGCCGGGAGGAGGCCCAGGCCCGAGCGCGTGACCTCGCGCAGCTGCACGAGATTGGACGCGATTGGTCGCTGATCGCCGAGCCAGCGGAGTTTGGCCGCATGCTGACTCAGCGTCTCGCGCGTCTTCTCGGAGCCCCCATCGTGGGCATCGCCCTGCAGGATGAGACGACGCGCACCATGGAAGCGGCGCTGCCCGTGCACGGGCTCAGCGACGAGAGAGGGCAGGCGTTTCGCTACGTGCCAAGCCCCGAATACCGCAGCCTGTGGAACCCGCGGAGCGGTCGCCCGTATGTGAGCAACGAGCCGTCCTCCGATCCGCGCCTCGCCCAGGAGATCGCGCTTCTCGCCGAGGCGGAGTCGGTGGTCCTCGTCCCCCTGCTGACCGCGGGAGAGCTCATTGGCCTCCTGGGCGCCGCGGACAAGCCCGGCGGCTTCACCGACGCCGACGTCCAGATCCTGTCGACATTTGCCGGTCCGGTGGCCACGTTCCTTCGGAGCCGGCGGGCCTTCGATCGACAGCGGCGACAGGCGGGACGCTTCGAGCGGCTCGCCGCGCTGGTGGGGGACATGGCCGCCGTTTCCGGGCGGGATCGGCTGCTCGAGCTCACGGTGGCCCGGCTTCAGAAGGACCTCGGGTACGACTACGTCGCCTTTCACGCACAGGGTCCGGAGGGCCCCCAGGCCGCGGAGGCCGTGGCGGGTTCCATCGCAGCGCCGCCCAGGCCCGAGGCTCTCCGCTTGGCTGCGCGCCTCTCGGCTCCTCTCGAGGCGTCGCCCGACGACGCTGCCTCCGAGCTGGCAGTCCCGGTCCGGGCCGGGGGGCACGCCCTGGGTGTCCTGGTCGTCAGCCGGGGCTCCTCGGCTCCCTTCGACGCGGAGGAGACCAGCCTCCTCGCCACCCTCGGCGGCCATCTCGCCCTGGCGTTGCACCGAGCCGACAGCGAGGCCGCGAACGAGCATATCGCCCGCCAGATGGCGACTCTCTACGACCTGGGCCTCGAGACCGCCGCCCTTCAGGATCTCAAGGCGCTCTTCACCCGGGCCACCGAGGAGTCGGGCCGGCTCATCCGGGCGGACAACACGTCCGTTTTCCGCTTCAACGAGGGCGAAGAGGTCCTCAGGTTCTTCACCGCCTGGTCCAGGGAGCCGAGCAACGTCACCAGGCAGCCGTCCTTTCGCCTGGGCGAAGGCATCGCCGGACGCGTCGCCCGCGACCTGTTGCCCCTCCTGGTCAACGACGCGGGGGGACACGCCGATTTCGTCGCCCGGGGCAAGCCGGTGGCGCGGATCCTCTGCGTGCCCCTGACCCACTTTGAGCGCGAGCGGAAGACCTCGGTGCTCTATGGCGTGCTGAACGCCACCCGCAAGCCCGGCTCGGAACCCTTCTCCAACGACGACCTGGAGTACCTCACCCGGTTCGCCGGGCAGCTCTCCATCGCCGTGGCCAACTCGGTGGCCTTCACCGGGGAGCGCGAGCGCAGCGAGCGGCTCGCGCTGGTCAACGGGGTGCTCCGCGAGAGCGCGGGGATGCTGTCTCGGGAACGGATCCTCGAGCTCACGGTGCGGCGCATCCGCGAGGCGTTTCTCCACTCGCTGGTCGCCATGCTCGAGCCGGAGGTGGACTCGGGCCTGCTCCGTGTCGCCGCTGCTGCCTCGGCCGAGACCCGGCCGGCGGGCTGGCCCGAGACGGTTGCGGCGGAGGGCCCGGCGCAGCTCGCCCTGGTCGAGCACCGGACCATCATTTCAACGGAGAGCGCTGGTCCTGGCTTCACGCCTCTCGTGAGCGGCAGCCGGACGGCGCTCGCGGTGCCGATCCCGTCCGGCGAGGACGTTGCGGCGGTGCTGTACGTCGAGAGCCACCGGGCCGGGGCCTTCGACCGTGGCCAGGTCATCACCCTGGAGACTCTGGCGGACGGGGTGGGCATCCTCCTTCGGACCGCCGAGCTCTACGAGGCCCTGGAGAGCACCAACGCCCGCCTCGTGGAGCTCGACCGCACGAAGAGCAAGCTCGTGAACGTGGTCGCACACGACTTTCGGGCGCCCCTGGCCGCCATCCTCGGCTGGGCCGAGCTGCTCGAGGCCCAGCCGGACGCCGACGTCGGGGAGCGTCGCGAGAGGGCCGGCGCGATCGTGGCCGGGGCGCAACGCATGGCGGGCCTCATGGACCGAACGCTCGAGACGACCCGTCTCGAGACCGGGCATTTCGCTTTCGACTTCGGGCTGGTCGACGTGGCGGCTTGCCTGCGCGAGACCGCGGAGCGGTTTCCATCGTCCCCAAGCCACCCGATTGTCCTCGACCTGCCGGACGAGCCGATTCCCTGCTGGGCGGACGGTGATCGGATCGCCGAGGTCGTCGAGAATCTGCTCTCGAACGCGGTGAAGTACTCCCCGGACGGCGGAGAGGTGCGGCTGGCCGTTCGGCGACAGCGCGAATCCGCGGTGGTGAGCGTCGCCGACTCGGGCATCGGGATCGATGCGGACGGCATCGGAAAGCTCTTTCGTCCCTTCTCCCGGGTCCACGACCGTGCGGCCACGGGGATCGAGGGCTTTGGGCTGGGCCTGTCGATCTGCGAGCGGATCGCCCGGGCCCACGGCGGGGCCTTCGAGGTCGACTCCACTTCGGGGGAGGGGTCGGTCTTCTCCTTCACGCTGCCGTTGTTCGGTGCCACGGCGCAGTCCAGGCCTCCGGTGGTCGTCGTGGCGGCTGCGGACTCCGGGACGAGGCGGGAGATCGGACACGTGGCGGAGGGCCTGGGCTTCGAGGTCCACGAGGCCTCGGACGGTGTCGAGGCCGTGGAAGCCGCGACCCGCCTTCGGCCGGCAGCGGTCGTCCTCGATCGGATCCTTCCTCGGCTCGGCGCCGAAGAGGTCGCCGATCGTCTGAGTGGCCAGGAGGCCTCCCGGAGCATCCCGCTGGTTGTGGTCGCCGAGGCGGCGGGCCTCGGCGATCGAGCCAGCCTCTTCCGCACGTGCCTGGCACGGCCTCTCGACCGCGAGCGGGTGGCGAGTGCGCTCAGTGGGCTGGGCGCACCGGTCTCGTAGGATCCGGGATGCGCGAGGTTCTGGAGGCGGCGCTCAAAGCCGAAGCAGCCGGAGAGCAGGCGGCGCTGGTCACGGTGGTCTCGACGGAAGGCTCCACGCCGCAAAAGGCCGGGGCCAAGATGCTGGTTCACGCGGACGGCAGCCTCGTGGGGACCATCGGAGGGGGGTGTCTGGAGGCCGAGATGACCCAGCGGGCGCGCCAGGCCCTCCAGAACGGCCGCGTGCAGCTGGCGAGCTATGACCTCACCGCCGAGGAGGCCGGGGAGGACGGGCTCGTGTGCGGAGGCAGGATGCAGATACTCATCGAGCCGGTGGAAGGCACGCCGGTCCTGTGCCTCTTCGGAGCAGGCCACGTGGCTCAGCCCCTGGCCCGCATGGCCAAGGCCTGCGGGTTCCGGGTGGAGGTGGTCGACGACCGGGTCAAGTTCGCCTCGGACAAGCGGTTTCCCGAGGCGGACCTCGTCCTCGTGGAGAGCTTTGAAGAGGCCGCACCCAGGCTCACCCTCGGTCACAACACCTATGCCATCGTCGTCACCCGCGGTCACAAGGGAGATGGGGAGGCGCTCGAGTCCGTGCTGGGACGTGACCTGCGCTTCGTGGGGCTGCTCGGCAGTCGGCCCAAGGTCGTCCACATCTTCAACGCGCTCCTGGAGCGCGGGGTCTCCCGGGAGGTCCTGGCGGCGGTCCACGCTCCCCTGGGCCTCGAGATCGGGGCCCAGACGCCGGACGAGATCGCCGTGAGCATCCTGGCCGAGATGATCGCCGTGCGTCGGGGGGTGGATCCCTCCTCCAGTGCCTCGATGAAGATGGAGCTCCCAGGGCGTCTGAGCCCGAAAAATCAACATCTTGACCCGTCACACTTGAAGTAAGCTCTCAGGGTCGCTATCCTTAGTCGGCTCAGGACCTGTATGAAGGACCTCGTGACGGTCGCTCTCGCGTGTCTCACGCTGGTCGCCGGGTCGAGTGGCGCCAGCGACGAGGACAGCCCCGCCCGGGACCTGCTCGTCGCCGAGCACAGGAACGCCGCCGGCACCTTCACGTTGAAGACTCCCGTGGACTGGGTCGTGGAGTCCCGCGCCGGCCAACCCGAGGTGACCGAGGCTCGGGGCGGGGGGCTGGTCTTTCGGATCGTCCGACGGGTGGGGGAGCTGGGCCTCGACAGTTGGCACGTTCAATGCTTGCTTGAACGTTTAGCGGGCCCCATGGTGACACATCCGCAAGTCGACTATGAGTACGATTTCCGTCAGGGGTGGATCGGCGAGCGCCAGGCGATGGAATCGGCTTTCGTCGTTCACTACGACGAGAAAATCGACGGACACCACGACTGGCGCCAGCGAAACGTGACCGTGATCGGCAGCGGGGAGTCGCTGTGCCTGATCGGCATGGCCCCCCGTCGCGTGTGGAAGAAGTCGAAAAAAGACCGGGCGCTCCTCGAGGCCGTCATGACGAGCGTCCGGCTGGACTGATGGCACTGACCGTTTCCGAGACGCTGTCCGTCGGCCGCGCCGCAAAGCGGCGGCAGATCTGGTCTGTCGGCGGGGGCAAGGGCGGCATCGGTAAGTCGCTCATCTCGGCCTCCGTGGGGTGGCAGCTCGCTCGGATGGGCCAGCGTGTGGTCCTGGTCGACGCCGATCTGGGGGGCGCCAACCTTCACACGTGTCTCGGCCTCCCCATCCCGGCCCGGACCCTGGCCGACTTCATCCAGCGGCGCCTCGACACCCTCGAGGAAGCCCTCACCGAGACCGGCGCGCCGGGGCTCAGGCTCCTCAGCGGAGCAGGCGATCTCCTCACCGCAGCCAACATCAGGCACGCCCAGAAGATCCGGATCCTGAACAAGATCCGCGGTCTCGATGTGGACGTCGTGCTCATCGACATCGGCGCGGGCACCTCCTTCAACTCCCTCGACTTCTTCCTGGTCTCGGACCTGGCCGTACTGGCGGTGGTTCCCGAGCCCAGCTCGATCGAGAACGGGTACCGGTTCATCAAGAGCGCACTGTATCGAAGGCTCCGAGCGGTGGCGTCGGACCCGGACATCCGCCGCCTCGTGGACGTCGCCCTCGACCCAAAGAACGAGATGGGGCTTCGCACGCCGGTGGACCTGGTGGCCCGGGTCGAGCAGCAGGACGCCGAGGCCGCGGCCGCCATGCGCCGGGAGATGAGCTCTTTTCATCCGCGTTTCGTCGTCAACGAGGTGCGGGACGAGCGGGACGTGGCCATCGGTCACCAGCTCGTCGCTGCCTGCAGTCGCCACCTGGGTCTGCGGGCCAGCTACGCCGGCTACGTGCACTTCGATGACGCGGTGTGGCGAGCCGTCCGACGGCGACGGCTCTTCATGGCCGACGCTCCCACGTCCCGTGCTGCCGAGGAGATCCGCAGTCTGACCCGGGGGCTGCTCAAGGGCGAGACCCTGGGTTCGGGCTACTGAGATGATGGATACCCAGAACCACTACGACGTCCTGGGCCTCCAGCCCGGGGCCTCCCGCGAGCAGATCGAGCGGGCGTACCGCTTCTCCCTGGAGATGTACACCGAGGATGCGCTGGCCATGTACTCGCTCCTCGAGCCCGCGGAGCTCGACGGGATGAGGTCGCTCATCCGCGAGGCCTACCACGTGCTGAGTGACTCCGATCGACGGGCGGCGTACGACGACGGTCACGGCTTTGCACATCCGGAGCCCTCTGCGGTGCCTTTCCAGGCGGCGGCCGAGCCCGGGGCCGAGCCCGCAGCGCTCCCCGCGATCCTCAGCGGGAGGGAGCTTCGGCGCATCCGCGAGGCCCGTGGGGTGACGCTCCGGCACATGGCCAATGTGACCAAGATCGGGACGCGCTTTCTGGAATACATAGAGGAAGATCGGTTCGCGTTCCTCCCCGCCCCGGTCTACCTGCGGGGCTTCCTGCAGGAATATGCCCGGATCGTGAGCCTCGATCCGCGCGGCGTGGCCGACGCCTACATGAGCCGGCTCCCCGCCCGCACCTGAGCCTGGCTCGCTCCGGGCCCCCACCTCCAGTCCGAATCGCATGCCCCCTGGGCAGGCGATGGTCTATGATGTCGCGGCTCTTTCCCTGACGAGCCGATGACCTCCTCCCCGGGCCCTTTCGAGTCGCTTCTCTCGGCGCTGAGCGCTGCCGGCGCCGTGGCGTCCGGGCTCATCTTCCGCGCGAGCGACGCCGCCTTCGGGCCGTGGACCGTTCTCCTGCTCTTCGGGGCCGGGCTCTTCCTGACCGTGCGCTACCGGTTCGTACAGGTCCGTCACTTTCGCGACGCGCTTCGATCGCTGCGGCCCGGCTCGGACGACGGAGCAGGGGCCCTGAGCCCGTTCCAGGCCTTCATGACGGCCCTGGCCGCTTCCGTTGGGACGGGCAACATCGCCGGCGTCGCCACGGCCATCGTCTCGGGGGGGCCGGGGGCCCTCTTCTGGCTCTGGTGCTACGGGTTCGTTGCTACCGCCATCAAGTTCACCGAGGCCGTCCTCGGCGTCCAGTACAGGTCCCTGGGAGACGCACGCCTGTCGGCCGGCCCCATGCACTACCTGAAAGACGGCCTCGGCCTGCGGCGGCTGGGTTGGGTCTACGCTCTCGTTGCCGGCGTGGCGGCCCTCACCACCACGCCCATAACGCAGCCGAACTCCATCGCCGTCGTGTTCGAGAGCCACTTCCACATCCCGACGCTGGTGACAGGGATCGGAGTGGCCGTCCTGGCGTGGCTCGTCATCATCGGCGGGATCTCGTCGATCGGTCGGGTCGCGGGAAAGCTGGCGCCCGCCATGGTGGCGCTGTACCTGATTGGGGGCCTGCTGGTCATCGTCACGCACGCGGACCGGGTGCCCGAGGTGCTCGCCCTGGTGATGCGTGAGGCCTTCTCTCTCCGGGCCGGTTTGGGAAGCGCCGCCGGTATCGGCATCATGATGGCCATGCGCTACGGACTGGCCCGGGGCATCTACGCCAACGAGGCCGGCTACGGCACGGCGGCCGTGGCCTACGCCACCGCCCGGAGCCGGAGGCCCGTGCAACAGGGATACGCTGCGGTCATGGAGGTCTTCGTCGTCTCGTTCGTCACATCGTCGATCAGCGCGCTGACGATCCTCGTCACGGGCGTCTGGCGTTCCGGGCTCACCAGCACTGCTGCGGTGGCCGAGGCCTTCAACCACGCCGTCCCCGGGGTGGGCGGCTGGGTCGTTGCCGGGTGTGCGTTCCTGTTCGGGTACACGACGCTGATCGGCTGGGGGTATTACGGGGAGCAGTTCCTCGCCTACACCTTCGGACCACGAGTCATCGTGCCCTTCAGGTGGATCTATTGCGGCCTCATCGTCGTCGGCGCCACGAGTCGCGTCGACCTGGTCTGGGCCTGGGGAGACTTGATGAACGGCCTTCAGATCCTCCCCAACCTGGTGGGCCTCCTGGGCCTGTCGGGCGTCGTCGCGGCTCTCCTGCGCCGGGAGGAGGCCGGGGATTCATCCGGGGAGGGGAACAGCTCATGAGCGGCTTCGAGCACGAGGGTCCGCGGCTGGCGTGTGACGGAGTGTCACTCAAAGACACAGCCGAGCGGTTTGGGACACCGCTGTTCGTTTACAGCAGGGCTGTGATCGAGGAGTCCTGGGCGGCCTACGAGGACGCGTTCTCGTCGGTGCCGCACCGGATCTGCTACGCGGTGAAGGCCAACGGCAACGGCGCCATACTCCGCCTGCTGGCTGGCCTCGGGGCCGGCGCGGACATCGTCTCGGGCGGCGAGATGCTCGCGGCCCTGCGCGCGGGCTTTCCACCGGAGCACATCGTCTTTGCCGGGGTTGGAAAGACCGACGAGGAGCTCGAGCTTGGTCTCGAGCGGGGCATCGGCGAGTTCAATGCCGAGAGCGAAACCGAGATCCAACGGCTCGGAGCCATGGCCAGGGCCCGCGGGAAGGTCGCCCGGGTCTCCCTGCGTGTGAACCCCGACATCGACCCGCAGACCCACCCCTACATCTCCACCGGCCTGCGGGAGGCCAAGTTCGGGGTCCCCATCGGCGTGGCCACCGAGATCCTTCGACGCTCCCAATCCCTCGAGGGCATTCGGATCGTCGGGGTGCAGTGTCACGTGGGCTCGCAGATCACCGATCTCGAGCCGCTGGCCACTGCCGCTCGGGACCTGGCGACCCTCAGCCGGGAGTTGCTCGACCTGGGCCTGCCCCTCGAGACCATCGATCTCGGGGGAGGGCTCGGCGTGGACTACGAGGGCGGGCAGAGCGCCCGGCCGGCGGCCCTGGCCGAGAAGATCCTCCCGGCGATTGTCGGCCTCCCGCTCACGCTGGTCCTCGAGCCCGGCCGGTCGCTCGTGGCCAGCGCCGGCGCGCTTCTGACGCGTGTCCTCTACGTGAAGGAAAACGAGGGGCGGCGCTTCGTGATCGTGGACGCGGGCATGAACGATCTCCTGCGCCCCGCGCTGTACAAGGCCCATCATCGGGTGGAGCCCGTGGAGCCTCGCGGCGGGCCGGTGGCGACCGTGGACGTGGTCGGGCCGGTCTGCGAATCGGGAGACTTCCTGGCGCGGGGGCGGGAGCTCGAGTTGCCCGAGCCCGGTGACCTGTTGGCGGTTCGGGACACCGGGGCGTACGGCTTTGCGATGTCGTCGCGCTACAACATGCGGCCCCGGGCCGCCGAGGTACTGGTCGAAGGCGGAGAGGCGCGGCTCGTCCGGAGGCGGGAGACGTTCGACGATCTGGTCAGGACGGAGGTCTAGGGTCTAACGTCTAGGGTCTTTTCCAGGCCTTGTCGTAGCGCAGCAGACCGGTGGGTCCGATGAGCAGGCCCTCGACGTCCCGGCGGCGCGCGGTGAACACCGAGGCGTGATAGAGCGGCACGAAGGGCATGTCCGCCTCGAAGAGGGACTGGGCGCGTCGGTAGAGGGCAAAGCGCGTCCGCGGGGCGCTCTCCATGCGGGCTCCCTTGAGGAGACGGTCCATCGCCGGACTTCGGTACCGGCTCCGGTTGGTCGTGCCGATGGAGCCCGAGTCGAGGAGGATGGTCAGGAAGTCGTTTGGGTCGAGTGTGTCGGCCTGCCACCCGAGCAGCGCCATGTCGAACTCGCCCCGCGCTGTGAGCCCTACTTGCTCTGCCCAGGTCGCGGTCTCACGGATCCGAACACGCACGCCGATCTCAGCCAGGTCGTCGCGAACGAGCCGGGCCAGCGAGAGGGGCTCCGGCAGGTAGGCCCGGGGGGCCCTCGAGACCAGGAGGGTCGTCGCGAAGCCGTCCTGGAGCCCGGCTCGGCCGAGCAGTCGCCGTGCCCTGTCGGGGTCGAGCAGGAGCTGGCGGCTGATCAGATCGGGGCCGGCCAGCGCCGGCGGCAGGGGTGAATCCGCCGGCTCGCCGTGGCCGTCGAGAATGGCGGCGACCATCCGAGGGCGGTCCAGAGCCCGGGCCACGGCGAGGCGCACGCCGGCGTGGTCGAAGGGCGTCCGCTCGTTGTTGAGGGCGAGGTAGCCGACGTTGATTCCGGTCTGCGAATCGAGGGTGATCTCCGGTCGGGTCCTGAGCTCTTCGACCCGGCCCTGGCCGATGGCCTGGGAGACGTCGGCCTCGCCCGAGACGAGGGCCTCGAGCAGGGCGTCGGCGCTCGGGAAGCGGCGAAAGATCAGCCGATGGAGCCGCGGTCGGCCCTCCCAATAGTCCTCGAAGGCCTCGAGTGTGACCCGCCCCGGAACGGCTCGCACGAGGCGGAACGGCCCGGTGCCCACGGGCAGATCGCTGCCGGGGCCCTCGAGCCGCCGGGGGCTCTGGATCGAGAAGAACGGCTGCGAGAGCGTGGACAGCAGCGCCGCGTTCGGCCGCTCGAGGGTGATCTGGACGACGTAGGGGCCGATGCGCTCCGCCCGGCCGCTGAAGGTGCGCTCCCGGACCAGGTGCTCCACGTTGCCCACGACCGCGTCGGCATCGAAGGGGGTCCCGTCGTGGAAGCGCACTCCCTCCCGAAGCGTGAGCGTCCACGCTCGCTGGTCCAGGGTGGCCCAGGTCGTGGCCAGCACGCCTTCGGGTCGCAGGTTCCCCGGCCGCATCCGCACCAGCGTCTCGCACACGCTGGCGACGATCTCCGACCCGACGAGATCCGTGGCCTGGTGGGGCTCGAGGCTCACCGGCTCGGTGAGGGTGCCCACCACGAGCGTGTCCGCACGAGCCGAAGCCTGGGGAGGCGACAGCACCGCGATCGCCAGGAGAAAGGGGGCGCTCACGCCCCAATTCTACAGTCGAGAGTTCGAGAGTTCGAAGTTCGGGGTCAGGTCGTACGACCAGATAAGGCGAGCACGATCCAGTGGGGGAAAGACCCACCGGGGCAAGAGCCAGAAGCCCCGTAGCTTGGATGGAGCTCAGGAAGGAAACTGAA
>CAUZDW010000037.1:0-37879 GCA_963578825.1 Vicinamibacteria bacterium | reverse complement strand
AGTCTGGCCGTGCCCGAGGGCACCCAGTCCGGGAGCGTCCTCCGCATCCGAGGCGAGGGGGTGCCCCAGCTGGGCGCCCGAGGCCGCGGCGACCTGCACGTTCTCATCCGGGTCTCGGTCCCGACACGCCTCACCGCCGAGCAGCGTAAGCTGATGGAGAAGCTCGGCGAGACGCTGCCAGTCCCGGACGTCGAGGACAAGGAGAAGTCACTCTTCGAGCGGATGCGAGACGTCTTCGGCTAGATCGTCGGGCCTCCGACCCCGAGGCACACCATGCGCGCCTACCGTGTGACCGTTCCCGAGCTTCACGAGGACATGGCGACGGCGCTCCTCTGGGAGGCCGGCACGGCGGGAATCGAGGTGGGAGCCGCTTCCGAGGACCGCGTGTCGCTCCTGGCGTACTTCGAGGAGGACGTCGCCCTCGACCTCCTTCGGGGCCGCCTCGACGGCGTGACCATCGAGCCCGTCCCCATTCCCGACGTGGACTGGGTGGCTCGCTTCCGTGAGAGCTTCCGGGCGTTCCGTGTCGGGGGCTTCCTGATCGCCCCACCCTGGGACCGGCCGCTCGAGGACGAAGGCCTCCTCCTGGTCGATCCGGGACGGGCCTTCGGCACCGGCACCCACGAGACGACCCGGCTCTGTCTCGGGGCGCTCGAGGATCGGGCCAGGCGGCGACCCCTCGGACGAGTCCTGGACGTGGGGACCGGCACCGGCATCCTAGCGGTCGCCGCCGCCCGGCTCGGGGCGGCCTTCGTCGTGGCGTCCGACACCGACCCGGAGGCCATCGCCTCCTCCGCTCACCACGCCGGTCTCAACCGGGTGACGCTCCACCTCATGCGCTGCGACGGCGCCGGCCCCTTCCCCCCGGCCTCGTTCGATCTCGTCCTGGCCAACCTCACCGCTCCCCTGCTCGTCGCCCACGCTCCGGGACTCGCCCGCCTCCGAACCCCGAGGGGAACGCTCGTGCTCTCGGGCCTGCTGGAGACCGATCTCGGCGACGTGCAGGGCGCCTACGCCGATCTGGGCCCTCCCGAGGTCTGCCGGGACGGCGAATGGGCGGCCCTCCTGTACGAAGGGGCCGCACCATGAACCGACCACGGTTTCACGTGCCCGAGGCAGCGCCGGGGGCACGGGTCGCCCTCCCAGACCACACGGCCCACCACGCCCGGGAGGTCTTGCGTCTGCGCGTCGGCGCCAACGTGCTCATCTTCGACGGCGACGGCTCGGAGTTCGCGGGCACGCTCGAGGTGGTCTCTCGCCGAAAAGTCACAGCGCAGCTCGGCTCTCGGGTGAAGGCTCGAGCGGAGTCGCCTCTCAGGCTCGTCCTCGCCCTGGCGCCCCTCCGGGGAGACCGCATGGAGTTGGTGATCCAGAAGGCGACCGAGCTCGGTGTGACCGAGATCTGGCCCGTGGTGACCTCGCGCACCGACGAGGCCGCCCGGCCCGCCCTGAAGGGAACCCGCGCGAAGCGGTGGGAGCGTGTGGTCGCCGGCGCGACCGAGCAGTGCGGTCGCGCCACGGTCCCCCACCTGGAGCCGACGACGACTCTGGAAGGCCTCATCGCCAGGCCCTTCGAAGGGACGAAGGCGGTGCTCCTCGAGACCAGCGGCCACGCCCCGTTGGCGACCCTCGAGCGTCCCGAGGCGTTGCTCGCCGTCGTGGGCCCCGCCGGGAGCTTCGAGCCCGGCGAGGTTCTCCAGCTTCGCGACGCGGGGTTCGCTCCGGTGTCGCTGGGTCCGCGCATCCTCCGCTCGGAGACCGCCGCCATCGCCGCCGTCACACTTGCGCAGGCTCTTTGGGGAGATCTGGGCGGTCACTGAGCGACGAGCAGCAACTCAAGGCGCCCCGAGTTGATGGCGCGGCACTCAACTCGGGGCGCATCCGGGTCGAGGCGAGACCCTACGCCTTTGACTGGAGCGCCGTGATCGTCGCGACGTGTCGGCGAGGTCCTGGACGGTGCAGGCGCGGGAGACGTCGTTCACGGGCTTCCTGAGGCCCTGGAGGATGGGGCCGATGGCGGCGGCGGGGCCCAGGCGCTCCGTGAGCTTGTATGCAATGTTGCCGGCGTTGAGGTCCGGAAAGATGAAGACGTTCGCACGGCCCTCGAGGGGGCTGCCCGGGGATTTCCTTTGGGCGATGTCCGGCACGGGGGCCGCATCGAACTGCATCTCGCCGTCGACCAGAAGTTTCGGTTCGACCTTCCGCAAAAGAGCCACGGCCTCTTTCATCCGGTCGATCGAGGCGTCCTGGGCGCTGTCCCGTGTCGAGAACGACAGGAAGGCCACCCGGGGCTCCAGACCGAAGACGCGGGCGCTCGCGGCGGTAGCTCGGCCGATCTCGGCCAGTGCCTCGGCGTCCGGGGAGATGTTCACGGAGCAGTCGGCGTAGAGGTAGGTCTTGTCCGGCCACGCATGATGAAGACCGAGGAGACGCGCTTGTAGCCCTCGGCGACCTTGATGATCTGGAACGACGGCAGGAAGGGTTTCGTCTCGCCGTTCAAGCCGGAGACCATGCCGTCGGCTTCGCCGGCGCGAACGGCCAGGGCGCCGAAGTAGTGCGGGACCGAGACGCTCTTCTCGGCCCTTTCCGGTGTCATGCCCTTGTGCTTTCGAAGCTCGACGTAGTCCGCAATGAAGTCGCTTCGGCGGGGATCGGTCGCAGGATCCGAACCTCGATCCCGCCCAGGAGACGCCGAGGGTCTTTGCCCTGCTCGCAACCTCGTCGGCGGGACCGACGAGCACCGGCGCCACCAGCTTCTGATCACGCAGCCACGCCGCTGCTCGAATCGCACGCTCCTCGAGAGCCTCGGGGTAGACCACCCGGATCCCGCGTCCCTTCACTTTCTCGTAGACCGTCTCCATGAATGTCATCGTTCTTGCGCCAGCAGCCTCCCACCAGAGGATTGTAGGGTCCGAGGCCGCACGGGCTCATGAGGCATCGGCACCAGGGGCGGCGCGCTCCTGCACCGATGCTATACTCCCCGCGCTCCATGTTCCTCCTGGGACAGACGGTCGGGAAATACCAGATCCTTTCCAACCTCGGATCGGGCGGTTTCGGCACCGTCCTCCTCGCCCGTGACACCTGGATCGACAAGAAGGTGGCGATCAAGGTCCCCCACCGGCAGCGGGCGGACTTCGACGAGCTGCTGCAGGAGCCCCGCCTTCTGGCCGCGCTCGACCACCCGAACATCGTCGGGATCATGACGGCGGAGCGACTGGAGGACACGTTCTTCATCGTGATGGAGTACATCAAGGGGGAGAGCCTCGAAGCGGTCCTCGACCGGGAGAAGTCCCTGGACCTGGCCCGGGCCTTGACTTACGGAGTGCAGATTCTCAGGGGCGTGGAGCACGCCCACGAGGCCCAGATCCTCCACCGTGACCTTCGGCCCGCCAACGTGCTGCTCTCCGAGAGCGGGGCGATCAAGGTGGCGGACTTCGGGACGTCACGGTTCCTCGAGAAGTCCCACGCCACCACGGTCATCGGGAGTCCTCCCTTCATGGCGCCGGAGGCCTTCCAGGGGCGGGCGGTGCTCGCGTCGGACATCTACTCGATAGGGGTGATGCTCTACCAGATGCTCACGGGCAACTTGCCCTACTTCAGCCCCAACCCGGCACAGATCGAGAAGCTGGTCGCCCAGGGACGCTGCACGCCTCCCTGGCAGCGCAACAACCAGATCCCCAGGGAGATCTCGGACATCGTCATGAAGAGCCTGGCCCCGGAGGTTTCGAACCGGTACCAGCACGCCTCGGAGCTCCTCGACGATCTGACGACGGCGGCGGAGATCGATCACACGGCCTCGGAGATGGAGGACATCCGCCGCCGGCTGCGCGCCCGGGAGGTGCCCCGGAAGGGGTTCTGCTGGCACTGCCGCAAGCCCCTCCACAGCCGCTCGGACACGTGCGCCTTCTGCGGCGAGAAGCAGTAGGCTGCCACACGCTAACTCCCCAACACTCAGACACTTCCCCCCACATCTCGATTGACAGGATTGGACGTGGACGGCTAAAATGCCCTGTCATGGCTTCGCCGCGGTCCGATGTCATCTGGATGAACGGGGCCCTCGTGCCGTGGGACGAGGCTCGGATCCACGTGGGCGCTCACGTGATCCACTATGGCTCTGCGGTCTTCGAGGGGATTCGCTGCTACTCCACACCTGAGGGACCCGCGGTCTTTCGCCTCGACGCGCACATGGAGCGCCTGTTCAACTCCGCCAAAATCTACTGGATGGAGCTGCCGTGGTCCCAGGAGCAGCTCAACGAGGCGATTCTCGAGACCATCCAGGTGAATCGCCTCAAGTCCTGCTACATCCGACCGATTGCGTACAGGGGCTTCGGCCAGCTGGGCGTCAACCCCCTGGACTGCCCGGTCGAGGTCGCGATCCTCGTCTGGGAGTGGGGCAAGTATCTCGGCGCGGAAGCACTCGAGCAGGGAGTCGACGTCTGCGTCAGCTCCTGGAACCGCCTGGCCCCAAACACCCTGCCCGCCATGGCCAAGAGCGCGGCCAACTACATGAACTCGCAGCTCATCAAGGTCGATGCGGTCAAGGGGGGCTTCGTCGAGGGAATCGCGCTGGACACGCAGGGTTTCGTTTCCGAAGGCAGCGGCGAGAACCTGTTCGTCGTCTCGAAGGGCCGCCTCATCACGCCTCCGTTCGTGTCGTCGGTCCTCCCGGGGATCACCCGCGACACGGTCATCAACCTGGCTCACCGGCTCGACATCCCCGTCGAGGAGAAGGCCCTTCCCCGAGAGATGCTCTACCTGGCGGACGAGCTGTTCTTCACCGGCACGGCCGCCGAGGTCACGCCGATTCGTTCTGTCGATCGCCGAACGATCGGCGCCGGGAAGCGGGGCCCGCTGACGGAATCGTTGCAGAAGGCGTTCTTCGACGTCATCCAGGGTCGCTCCGGAGACGAGCACGGGTGGCTGACGCCCGTACCAAGCGCCTCCTCGGTCGCGGACGGGTCGAGCGCAGTCTAGGCCGGGGAGACGGCAAGCCCGGGGCGGAGAGAGCGGCATGCACATCAACGACCTGTTGAAGATGGCGTCGGAGCGCAAGGCCTCCGACCTCCACCTGAAGGTGGGATCGCATCCCGTGCTGCGCATCAACGGAGAGCTGATCCCCCTGGTGGAGACCAAGCGGTTGATGCAGGAGGACACCATCGCCATGGCGTTCTCCATCATGAGCAACCGCCAGAAGCAGAAGTTCAAGGAGAACCTCGAGATCGACATCGCGTACTCGGTATCCGGCCTCGGCCGGTTCCGGTGCAACGTCTTCCAGCAGCGCGGCACCGTGGGCCTCGTCCTCCGCGTGATCCCGGTCAAGATAATGACCGTCCGGGAGCTTGGCCTCCCCACCGTGCTCGAAAAGATCGCAGCCGAGCAGCGCGGGCTGATCCTTTGCACCGGAACCACCGGCTCGGGAAAATCCACGACGCTGGCGGCGATGGTCGACTACATCAACTCCCAGCGCTGCGAGCACGTCATCACCATCGAGGACCCGATCGAGTTCCTCCACCGGGACAAGAAATCCATCGTCAACCAGCGCGAGGTCGAGGTCGACACCCGCACCTTCGCCGCGGCGCTCAGGAGCGCGTTCCGTCAGGACCCCGACGTCATCCTGGTCGGTGAGATGCGCGACTATGAAACGATCGAGACCGCCATCACCGCAGCCGAGACCGGCCACCTGGTTCTCTCGACCCTTCACACCCTCGACGCCACCGAGACCATCAACCGCATCATCTCCGTCTTCCCGCCTCACCAGCAGAAGCAGATCCGTCTCCAGCTCTCGGGCGTCCTCAAGGCCGTCATCTCCATGCGACTCATCCCCCGCGCCGACGGGCACGGCCGCGTGCCCGCAGCCGAGGTGATGATCACAACCCCGTTCATTCGGGACTGCATCATCAACAAGGACAAGACCAAGCTCATCCACGAGGCGATCGCCGCCGGTGTGTCCCAGTACGGAATGCAGACCTTCGACCAGTCCATCTTCCAGCTCTACAAGAAGGAGCTCATCTCCTACGACGAGGCCCTGCGACGAGCGAGCAACCCGGACGAGTTCAAGCTGAAGATACAGGGCATCCAGTCCGCCTCGGACATGGCGGTGGAAGAGATGGAGCAGACCATGCAGTCCTTCGACCTGGAGTCGTAAGAGACTCCAATGGCCCGAACCGCTCCGGCGGGGCCGCCTCCCTCGGCCTACCAGCGAGCGCTCCGGCGCCTCGCTCTTCGAGACCACTCGGAGGACGAGCTACGTCGCGCCCTGGCGGAGCGGGGACACGCCAGCGAGGAGATCGAAGACGCCCTGATGCGCCTCCTGGAGCAGCACTACGTCGACGACGACAAGTTCGCCGAGGCGTTCGCCCGGAGCCGCCTCTCCTCTCGGGGCCACGGTCGGGCGAGGATCCGCCAGGGCCTCCGCCAGCGAGGCGTGAGCCGGGAGCGGATCGAGGCCGGCCTCGCGGCGGCGCTCCGCGACGTCTCCGAGGAGGACGTCCTCGACAAGGTCGCCCGCCGCTACTGGAAGCAGCACAGCCGGGTCGAGGCACGCAAGCGCGTCCCCCGTCTGTGGGGCTTTCTGGTTCGTCGCGGCTTTCCCGAGGGGCTGGTGCGGAGCCGCCTCCAGGCCCTGTGGCCTCGTTGGTCCGACGCCCTCGAAGGCCTCGAGCCCGTGGAAGCGGCCACACCGGATGGAGAGGGGACCCGCGATGCCGAGTAGCGGCCCGACCGTCTCCCGGGACGGCACGGCGACGTTGAGCGCCGACGAGATCCGAAGCGCGTTCCTCCGCTACTTCGAGGACCGGGGGCACCGTGTGGTCAAGAGCTCGCCCCTCGTTCCGCAGAACGACCCGACGCTCCTGTTCGCCAACGCGGGGATGAACCAGTTCAAGGACGTCTTCCTGGGCCAGGAGACCCGGGACTACGCTCGCGCCGCCTCCTCGCAGAAGTGCGTCCGCGCCGGTGGCAAGCACAACGACCTGGAGAACGTCGGCCGCACGGCCCGGCATCACACGTTCTTCGAGATGCTCGGAAACTTCTCCCTTGGCGACTACTTCAAGAAAGAAGCCATCGAGTACGCGTGGGAGTTCCTGACGAAGGAGCTGGCCCTGCCGCCGGATCGCCTGAAGGTCACCGTGTTCAAGGGCGAGCAGGATCTCCCACGGGACGGTGAGGCCCACGACCTCTGGCGGAACCACGTCCCCGAGGAGCGAATCCTCGAGCTGGGGATGACGGACAACTTCTGGGCCATGGGCGAGACGGGCCCCTCCGGGCCGTGCTCGGAGATCCACTACTTCCAGGGAGACGACCTGGCTTGCCCAGCCGAGGCGGAGGGTCGAAGCTGCTCCGGCGTCGAGTGTGAGTGCGATCGCTGGCTCGAGGTGTGGAACCTCGTCTTCATGCAGTACGACAGGGACGAGAACGGTCGATACGATCCGCTGCCGGCTCCCTGTGTCGACACCGGAATGGGCCTCGAGCGGATCTCGGCGGTCGTCCAGGGGACGCTCTCCAACTACGACACGGACCTCTTCAGTCCCCTGCTCGAGGCCGTGGCGCCCCGGGCGGGGGCGCCGTACGGCGCCAACGAGGGCGCCGACGTCTCCATGCGCGTCATCGCCGACCATCTCCGCGCCATGACGTTCCTCATCGCCGACGGCGTGCTTCCCGGCAACGAGGGCCGGGGATACGTGCTCCGGAAGATCATGCGGCGAGCCATGCGCCACGGGAAGACCCTCGGGATCGACAAGCCCTTCCTGGCCGAACTGACCGGAGCCGTGGTCGAGCGAATGAAAGGGGCCTATCCGGAGCTTGTCTCCCACGCCGAAAGCGTCAGGCGCGTGGTGGCCGTGGAGGAAGAGCGGTTCGGGACCACCCTGCGCCAGGCCTTCGCCATCTTCGAGGACATCGCTGCCGGAATCCCCGCCGGGGGGACGGTCCAGGGATCCGACGCCTTCCGCCTCTACGACACGTACGGGCTCCCCCTGGACTTCACCGAGGAGCTGGCCAGCGATCGCGGCCTCACGGTCGACGGTCCGGGCTTCGAGAAGGAGCTCAAGGCGCAGCAGGAGCGGGCCCGCCAGGCGAGCAAGCTGGGAGCGACCAGGGGAGACCCGGTCTACATGGAGCTGGCCAAGGAGGCCCGGAGCGAGTTCGTCGGCTACAGCTCGCTCGCCGTGGAGGACACCCGGGTTCTCGCGGTCCTGCGCGAGGGACAGCTCGTCCCCCGGCTCGACGCCGGGCAGGAGGGACAGGTGGTCCTGGACCGGACGCCCTTCTACGCCATGGCCGGAGGTCAAGTCGGCGATCGCGGCGTCCTCGCCTCTGACGGATCGGCTGCCGAGGTCAAGGACACCACGGCTCCGCTGCCGGGTCTGGTGGCTCACCACGTCCGGGTGACTCACGGCGGGTTCGAGCGGGGGATGGTCGTCCGGGCCGAGGTCGAGGCGGCCCGGCGCGCCGGAGCCATGCGCCATCACACGGGGACCCATCTGCTCCACGCCGCCCTTCGGGAGACCCTGGGCCCCCACGTCAAGCAGGCGGGAAGCCTGGTGGCTCCCGACCGGATCCGTTTCGACTTCAGCCACTACGCCCCGGTGGGACCCCGGGAGCTCCGACACGTGGAGAACAGGGTGAACGCGGAGATCCTTCGGGACAGCCCCGTCGCTTCGAATGTCATGGGGCGCGAGGAGGCCCTGGCCTACGGTGCCCTCGCCTTCTTCGGCGACAAGTACGGCGAAGAGGTGCGCGTGGTCGA
The DNA here is from genome assembly GCA_963578825.1 of Vicinamibacteria bacterium. Lineage (GTDB taxonomy): Bacteria > Acidobacteriota > Vicinamibacteria > Fen-336 > Fen-336 > JAJDNS01. The sequence goes on along the minus strand of CAUZDW010000037.1, from coordinate 29,133 downwards.
GGTCCCGGGCTTCTCCAAGGAGTTCTGCGGAGGGACTCACGTCCACCAGACCGGAGAGATCGGGCTCTTCCTCCTGACGTCCGAGTCGGGCATCTCCGCCGGGACGCGGCGTGTCGAGGCCTTGAGCGGCGAGGCCGCCATCGAACGCGCCCAGCAGGACCAGGGGATCCTCGAGGAGCTCGAGGGAGCGGCCCGGGTGGACCGGCGGGAGCTGGTGGACGAGTACGCGCGGCTCCGTGAGCAGCTCAAGGCCCGGGACCGCGAGCTGCAAGCCGTGAAGATGAAGCTGGCCATGACGGCCGGTCCTTCGTCCGACGAGGGGCTCACCAAGGTGGGAGACGCACTGGTCTGGACCCCGCGGTTCGACGGACTGGACCGCAAGGCCCACGCTGCGGTCGTGGACGAGTTCCGCAACAAGCACCGTGAGCGCCCGTTCGCTCTCGTCTCCTCCGCGGTGGGAGAGGACCGTGTGCACGTCATCGCGGCGGTCGCGCCGGGTCTCACCTCGGAGCTCAAGGCTCCGGAGATCATGAGGAGGCTCGGCCTCAAGGGCGGCGGGCGACCGGACTTCGCCCAGGGCGGTGGCGTGGAACCAAAGGACGTGGAGGAGCTTCGCCTCCGGGCCACCGAGACCCTCCGCCAGCTGCTGGAGGTCTCCGCCGGTGCGTAGCCACCTGCAGCTGATGGCGGGTTTCGCGGCCCTGGGCGTGCTCTCCACCTCCAGCGTGCAGGCCCAGATCTACACGAGGCAGAACGCCAACGGCGTCGTGGAGGCCACCAACGTGCCCAGCTCCGCCCTGGACGGGTACCGCCTCACCTACGTGGGCAAGGGCACGCTCATCCACTCTCGGGGCTTCCAGGGCTCCTACTCCGGCGAGTTCGACCCGGACATCGCGGCTGCCGCGGCGCTCCACCAGCTGAACCCGAACCTCATCAAGGCCGTCATCCGAGCCGAGTCGGCGTTCGACCAGTGGGCGGTCTCCTCGAAGGGCGCCCAGGGCCTGATGCAGCTCATGCCTCCGACGGCCCGCCGCTTCGGCGTGTCCGACCCCTTCAACGCCCGGCAAAACATCTTCGCGGGCGCCCAGTACCTCCGGATCCTGCTGGACATGTTCGGCGGCAACGTCTCCCTGGCTTTGGCGGGCTACAACGCCGGAGAGAACGCGGTGCGCCGCCATGGGGGCATCCCTCCCTACCGCGAGACGCGAAACTACGTGCGGAAGATCCAGCGGTTCCTGGGGGCCGCCGCCGCTGCCACCGCCCCGCCGCCCGACTCCGCGCGCTTCTTCGTCCCCTCCGCCCGTCTCAAGCTGACGCGATCGGCCCAGGCCCGCCCCAAACGGTCCTCACGGCCAAGGCGCATCGATCCGGCACGCCCTGGCATCTACTATCGCTGGCGGGACCAGCAGGGGATCACCCACGTCGCCGAGAAGCCCCCGAGCGAGGGCACGGTGTACACGACGATTCGAGCCCTGGACTGAGCATGCCCGAGACCATCCCTCGAGGCCCGTTCGATCAAGGGCTTTTCCTGCCTCACTTCAACAAGGGGCGGGAGCTCTTCGAGGAGAAACGGCTCGAGGAGGCCTACCTCCTGCGGCCCCGTGACGTCCGGGTCCTGAATCTCCTCGGGCTCGTGTATTTCCGCCAGGAGAAGCTCGAGAAGGCCGAGGAGGTGTATCGAAAGCTCATCGCCGAGAGCCCCGACGCCCACACTCTCCACTACAACCTGGGCCTCATCTGCACCAAGCTGAACCGCCTGGAGGACGCCGAGTCGGCCTTTCTGAAGGCGCTGGATCTGACCCGGGGGAACCCGAAGATCAACTTCTACCTGGGCTGCATCTACGAGCGCACCAACCGCTTCAAGGACGCGATCTACCAGTACCGCCAGGCGGGCGCCAGTCTCATGGTCCAGCGCGTCGAAGGAAAGATGGGAACGCCGCCCCCGTCGAATGCCGGCGGTGTGGACGAAGAGCGCCCGGACACCCGTCCCCCGGGCCCGCTCAAGCTGCCTGCTTCGCTCTTCGAGACTCCCCGGGCCGAGACCCGGGATGCTCCAGCCGCGCAAGCCCCGCCTCCTTCCCCCGGGGGCGAAGCTGACGGCGAGCCTTCCGAGTCGGATGAGGCGGCCCTGGTGTTCAATCCGAAGACGGTCGAACCCGTGAGCGCCGCCCTAATAGCCGAGAAGATGGAGGGCCTCACGAACCTGACCGAGACCGCCCGGTTTCAGGTCTTCGACGACACGCTCCCCCCCGGGAGGAAGGCTCGTGCGCCGAAGCGGGACAAGAAGAAGGAGACAGACACTCAGGACCTGGCCGGCCCGGACGACCGAGAGGTCTTCCGCACCCTCGAGAAGGGCCTCCTGGAGGTCGACTTCTCCGGCAAGGTCTTCCTCAAGCAGGGCACGATCTACTCCTACAGCGGCAACCTGACGTTCTGGGTCAAGGAGCGACGCACCGAAGGGCAGCCGGCTCTGGTCATCGTCACCGGGACCGGACGGCTTCTTCTCACCGATCAGGAGCGCGACATCACCCTCATGCAGGTCGACGAGGAGCCCGTGTTCGTCGAGCCCTCGCACCTGCGGGCGTGCGAAGAGGGCCTCGAGCCACGCTACGAACGCTTCGGCGACCATGCCGCGTCCTTCGAGGCCGTGGTCCTCGAAGGACGCGGCATGGTCGCGCTCTCGGTGGCCACAAAGCCCCTCCCCTTGACCGTGAGACCCGCCTTGCCGGTCTCCGTCCCGGCCTCGTCCGCCATCATGTGGGCCGGCGCGCTGGTGCCGGGGATCGTCGACGATCCCCAGGTCTTCGCCGTGGTCCTCCCCCCTTCCGCAGGCCGAGGGTGCATGCTGCGGCTGGAGGGGTCCGGGCGGGTTCTCGTCGAGCAGGCCTCGGCCTGAAGGGCGAAGCGCCTGTCAGACCGAGGCTCGACGAGCCGACCCGAAGTGAAGCCTAGGCCCAGCCCTTGGCCATCGGGCCGATCACCGGAAGCTTGAACTCCTCGCCGCCGTTCGCCTTGATCATCATGAAGATCATCACGCCGAGGAAAGCCACGACGATCACCATGCCGACGAGGGAGAGCAGGAGGCCGACCGCGCCCAGGTCCATGGTCGCCAGAGCGATCTGAGCCACGTTCACGCCGATGACGATGACGAACGCAGCGGCCTGAAGGAGAAGGCTTTGGAAAGCGTGAAACCGAACCGAGCGGTTCTGCTTCTCGGCGATCGCGACCACTATCGAGAAGATCAACCCGATGCAGCACGGCACGTAGCAGAGAAGCCCGGCAACGTTGGGCGCCATGCCGAGGCTCGTCTGTCCGCCGCCGGGTGTCGAAGTCGCCATTCATGCCCCCTTTTTGGCCCGGTTCGTCGTCTCGCTACAACGTCTGGAGATCGCTCCCCCGGGACGCCGCAGGCACTGTAGCGTCCTGCCCCTCGCCTTTCAAGTGACGACGGCGAGCTTGACGCTCGCACCAGGTCCGCGAGTCCTGCGAAGAAGCCTCGGACCGTGTAGAGCGCCTCGACCTCGGCCCGATGGTCGCAGAAGTGGCAGAAGGACCCGCAGCGGGGAGACAGCTGCCACGTGCAGTGAACCGGCTGCAGCCAGGAAGGCACGAGCGAGCCGCGCCTTCCTGGCTGCAGCTTCGAGTGCTCCCTGACCGCTCAGGGCCACACCCGCAGCGGGTCGGCCCAGAAGGCGGCGGGCACCAGGAAAAGCGCCAGGAGGATGAGCAGGAAGGCGATGTCGTAGGGCAAGCTACCCCTCTCGTAGTCCCAGAGCACGAGCCTCACCAGCGGACTCAGCCCACTCGTCTGGTGCTCTCGGGCACGATCGTCCGGCGAGCTCAGCATTTCTCTATCTCCAGGCCTCCCGGGCCCCCTGGTCGCCCGAAGGTCGTCGCAGTCACGCCGAACAGGCCCAACACCGAGGCGACGGTCTCCAGTTGCGGTGTCAGCTCCGAGGTTGCGAGGCGAGCGCCGCCCCCGGCAAGGGCCGCCGGCACCGCCAGCTGATCCGCCAGCCAGGGGTCGATGCAGGCGTCATCGTCGTCGAGGAAGCGAAGGAGGCGACGAGACGCCCGCTCGCCCATCATCTCGGCGGACACCCCGCGCTCGCCCAGGAACCCGAAGGCCGCCCGACCGTTCTCGAAGATCGCCTCGATCTGCAGGCAGGAGCCCGGCGCGACGGCCGGCAGCTCCAGGACGTCCCAGTCCGACTCGAGCCGGCGCTGCTCCCACAGAAGGGCTCGAGCCGCATCCGCCTGCCGCCGGGCGACGCCGCCCTTCAGGCGGGCCTCGCCCGAAAGACCGCGCACCTCGACCAGCGGTCCACGCTTCGTCAGGTCCAGATGCGCCGAGCGCGCCCGCGGTGAGACCCCCGCCCGCAAGCGTCCCTCGCCCCGCGGAGCAAACCCCGCTCGCTCGAGGACCAAACTCGGCCGAAGCCCCAACCGCTCCACCATGGGCGCCCAGTGTCGGGCCACGAAGTGGTAGCTCGGACTCCCGGAGAGGTGGGTCCCACCCGAGATGGAGAAGGCGCTAGGCTCGTCGGCTGCCGCTGCCGCAGGAAGCACGGCCTGGAGCACCAGGGTCGTTGCCCCGGCGGTCCCCATGTCGAAGTCGTACGTGCCGGCGGTCGACGCGCCGGGCTTGAACCGCAGGTCGGGCGATCCGTCGAAGGCGCCGTGCACCTCGGCCTGGCAGCACATGCCCACGGCGCGGACGGCGGCGACGTGCCGGGGCTGCAGCCCGGGTCGAGGCCCTCGCGCCCGGATGCGTGTCATCTCGAAAGCCTGGCCGGTGACGGCGGCGAGGGTCAGAGCGGTGCGGAGGACCAGCCCCTCACCCATCGCGCCGTCGATGGGAATCAGGCCCATGAGACCCTCTCGGCGAGCCCCGTCCGTCGGTCAGCTTGCGTCACTCTCTCCACCGGGATTGAAACAGCGCCGGCACCGGGCCTCGTACTCCCCGGCACCACCCACGACCACCCGATCCCGAGTCGACACGAGTCTCTGGGAGCGGTTGGCCGGGCCGCCGCATCTCATGCAGACGGCCAGGGTCTTGTCCACGTACTCCGCCACCGCCATGACCTGGGGCATGGGCTCGAAGGCCCGGCCCTGATAGTCCTGGTCCAGGCCGGCGACGATGACCCGAAGACCCCGGCTCGCCAGGGTGTCCGCCACCTCGACCAGCGACATGTCAAAGAACTGTCCCTCGTCGATGGCCACGACCTGCGTCTGCGGGTCGAGGTGCTCGAGAATCTCCTTCGCTCCTCCCACCGCCTGCGACGGCATCTTCATGTCCGAGTGACTGACGATCTCTCCTGTCGAATAGCGGGAGTCCACCAGCGGCTTGAAGAGCTGGACCTTCTGCCTGGCGATCTGGGCCCGGCGCACCCGACGGATGAGCTCTTCGCTCTTCCCGCTGAACATGCTCCCGGTGATGACCTCGATCGAGCCGCTTGGGTAGAGGGTGGGCCGCGGTGTGGGCAAGAGTCGCCCCTATCTGCTGACGCGCTCGACGTAGGAGCCGGAGGAGGTGTCGATCCTGATCACGTCCCCCTGGTTGATGAAGGGCGGAACTTGCACGATCAGCCCGGTCTCCATCGTGGCCGGCTTGCCCACGTTCGACACCGTGGAGCCCTTGATGGCCGGCTCGGTCTCGACGACCTCCATCTCCACGGTCAGGGGCGGGTTGATCCCGATCGGTGACCCCTCGAAGAGCTGGACCTTGAGCTTTATGTTGGCGATCAGATAGGGCACGGTGTCGCCCAGGGTCTCGCCGGAGAGCGCCGTCTGCTCGTAGGTCTCACCGTTCATGAAGTGGTAGGTGTCGCCGTCCTTGTAGAGAAACTCCATCTCCCTCTCCTCGAGCACGATCCGATCCACCCTGTCTCCGGAACGGAAGCGGTGGTCCATGATGGAGCCGCTCCTGATGTGACGGATCTTGGCCTGCACCATCCCCCGCCCCTTGCCGGGCGTGACGTGCTCGGTCGCCACGACCCGGTACAGATCGTTGTCGTGACGGATGTACATTCCCTTCCTGACCTGGGTCGCCTGAATCATCCTTTTTCACCTCACGAAACTTCCTATTATACCCGTTCATTCGACTTCGAGGCCGCGAAGATCGATGCGGGCCCGGAACACCTTGAACCCCGCGGCCGCAAGCGCCTCGCGGACTGCCTCCCGGCGACCGGCGGCTCGCGCACCCGGGGGAGCCCAGACAGCAGCGACTCCGCGTCCTCCCGGACCACAGGGCTTCGCTGCGCCGCCCGCGGCTCTGGCCACCGCGGCCAGGCGATCCATCTGCGGCGTGGAGATCCGGGGATCCAGGCGCTTGCGCACCTCCCACTCCTCGCCAAAGAGGTCGACGACGTCGTCCAGGCGGTCCTCGACCAGGGCCTCGCGGGTGCTCCGCGCGATCGAGGCAATGCCTTCCAGGGCTTTCCGGGTCGCTTCGTTCCCTTCGACGGGCCGACTGACCGCTTCCGCGGGGGCGGTTTCCGGGGTCCCCCCGTCGCCAGCATCGATCAGAAGGAGGCACTCCTCCACCCGAGCCGGATCCACGGAAAGCGCCTCGGCGCGAGCTGTATCCTGCTCCAGGTGCGCCGCTTGCACCCCACCGTGAAGCGCCGCCGCGTAGTCCTGGGCGTCCGTGGGCTGCCCGGCAGGCCGGGCCCTCTCGGCCTCCCGAAGAAGGAGCCACAGCCGCTCCGGAGCCAGGGCCTGGCCCAGGACCGCGGAGACGGCCGCCCCCACGGCCACGGCGAGAGCGGACGACGCACCCAGTCCCGACTCCAGAGGAACTCGGGACTGGGTCTCCACCCGAATGCCCGTCTCCACGCCCAGGACGCGAAGGACCTGGGCCACCAGCGGGAGCCGCCCGCTCTCGACCAGCTCCGTGACCGTCGCGGTGCTGGCCTTCTGCAGCGTGTCCTTCGATGCGACTTGCACGCCCTCGACATCCGCTTCAACGCGGCACCAGGCGCGGCGGTCGATCGCCGCGCTCAGCGAAATCGCTCCGGGCGGCACGAGCTCGAGCGGCCACCCGCCGAGGGTTCCGCCTGCGAGGTCGACCCGGCAGGGCGCGGTGGCCTCCACCGTCCGCGTGCTCATCCTCCCGCTCCCCGTGCCCGCGTTCCGAAACTCAGGCGTACGAGTCGAACAGCCGGCCCCAGGGCGTCGTCGCGATCTCCGCCATCCGCTTCCGTCCGTGGACGGGCCACCAGTACTGGTCGTGGTAGGTCGACGAGCCCCAGATGAAGGCGTGCACCAGAGGGGTCCGGAAGAAGAGGGCCTGAATGCGGGCGAGTGGCGTGAACCAGAGGAGGCGGCCGATGCGAGCCGCGAAGTGATACTGCACCCGGAAGTTGAAGTTGACCTCGGAGACGTCCTCTCCCACCACCTCGATCTCCCGCACGTCGCCGACGCCGAGGCCCCGCTCGTGGGCCTTGCGGATGCAGTCCACGTCGCTCAGCGGATCGAACCCCATGAGCCACGCGCTGGTCGCGTCGATGGCGACCATGTCGTCGCTGGCGAGCATGTAGTCCTTGACCACCGGGATCATGGCCCGGGGGCCGGCGCCGTCTCCGCAGATCGTGCCGTCCATCACCGAGAACATCCCCGGATGGATCTCCTTCTGGATCGCCAGCAGGTCCACCAGGGTGCTGTGGATGTCGGTGTGGGCCCAGTGGCGGTTGTTCTTCAGCAATCCGCCGAAGGCGTTCTTCATGGCGCCGGTCATTGTGGTGTAGACGTGGGTCTTGACCGTGGGGAGATGCACGACGTTGCTCCCCATCATGACCTCCGGCACCCGGACCTCCCCAAAAATCCGATCCAGCACCAGAAGGGGCGTCTTCGGCTCGAAGCGAACCCACCGGCAGTCGGGCGAAAAGTTGTCCGCGGTGGGCACGCCGTAGCGTCGATAGACCCCCGCGAACTTGTTGAGCTCGTCGCCCCGATGCGCGTCGGTCACCACGGTCCCGTTGTGGAGCCCCATGAGATCCTCGTAGCCGTCCTCGCGCATGGTCCTCAGGACGCCTTCGAGCTGCCACGGCGTCGTGTTCGCCGAGAGAAAGGGCAGGTGCCACGAGATGTTGTCCTTGAGGATGGTCCGCTTGCCCGAGTCCAGGACGTCGGTGTAGCGCAGGCCTCGCATCATGGCGCCGACGTCATCCAGCACGCTCTCGGGCCGAGTGCGAATCACGGCCACCCGGGCCCGTGTCCGTCCCGACCCGATGGCTTCACGCCTGCGGACCGGCTCCAGCTGACTCATGCTCCTCCTTCGGAATCGGCAAGGGTACTCAAACTGCTAGTATACGGGGGCACGCGGCCCGGCGGCCACGCGCCCGGCTTCATGGACTGTCCCCGCTGCGGCGAGCCCGACGTCTCCGGCCCCGAGTGCTCCGGGTGCGGGGTCATCCTTGCAAAGGTCCGCCAGCCCCGAGAGCGCCAGCGACACAGCTCCCCGGCCTTTCCCGAGGACCCTCCCCGACGCGCGGCCAGCCCTGTCCTGATCCTCGTGGGCGTGGGTGCCGCCATCTGGGCCGCGTGGCGGGTGTTCGCTCCCGGGCCGGCAGCGGAGTCGCCCACCGCAGAGGCTCCTTCCCGCGCCGCCGCTGCGTCAGATCCGATCTCCAGTCGGAAGGGAAACCCGGGGCCGAGTCTCCTGGTCCCCTCGGTGCCCTCACCTCCCCCGACTCCGACGGACGTCGCCCTGGAGCCCTCTGCGCGTCCGGCCGAGACCGTGGCCGCCGATCAGGCCACAGCCGATCGTCTCGGCGCCCTGCTACGCGCCGGGCGGCCGGTCGCGGCCGCTCACCTCCAGCAGGCAGAGGAGCTCTACGAGCGTCACGGCGCCTCGATCACGGGCGTTCTCGAGGCTCTACTCCTCGACGCCGCCGCACGGGAGCGCAAGGCCCAGCGATACGAAGAGACGATCGCGCTCCTCCGCCGTGCCGCGGACGTTGCGCCTGGCAGCATCCAACCGCTGAAGGCCCACGTCTCCGTTCTGCTCGAGATCGGGGACTGGCGTCAGGCAGAGGTCTCGGCCCGGGCGGCGATGATCATGGCGCCGGACGATCCCGAGCCGGCACAGGGGTTTGCCTACGCTCTCGTCCGCCAGAACCGGTCACCGGAGGCGATCGAGGCGCTCGAGTCCTTCCTCGACGAACACGAGAACGCCCCCACCCGGGCACTGCTCCAGCGCATCCAGGGTGACGTCGCTCCCGAGGCCGGCCTCAGGGAGGAGCGAATCGCCCATTTTCACCTGCGCTACGACGGAGACACCCACGCCGCCGTGGGACGGGAGGTCCTGAGAGTCCTGGACCGGCACTACGCCACCCTGATCCGCACGTTCGACCACCAGCCTACCGAGCCGATCCCCGTGATCCTCCTGTCCCGAGAGAGCTACTACACCGAGACCGGGGCCCCCGCCTGGTCGGGCGGACGATACGACTCGTTCGACGGGCGGGTGCGGCTCCCGATCGGAGGACTCACCACGTCGCTGACGCCGGAGATCGACGACACGCTCCTCCATGAGCTGACCCACGCTTTCGTGGCCGACGTCTCCCGGGGCGTAGCCACCCGGGAGATCCAGGAGGGCCTGGCCCAGTTGCTCGAGGGAAAGCGTGTGGAGGACCTGCTGAGCGACGCCGAGCTCGCCGCCCTGGCCGAGGGACGGATCCCCGGCGCCAGGGGCTTCTATCTGGCCTCCCTGTCCTTCACCCAGCACCTCGTGGCGCAACGAGGCCAGGGCGGCATCAACGACCTTCTGGTCGCCATGGCGGAGACCGGCAACGCCAACACAGCCTTCGAACGCGTCTACGGTCGCAACTTCGAGAGCCTCCGAAGGGACTGGGAAACGCGCCTCCGGCACCGGTACGGTCGCTAGCCTGCTTATCGGATCTGCAGATCGAACGGCAGTCGTGCCAGGGGCCCGTGCCCCCCGAGCCGGGCGGCCCACTCGACGACGGCAGCTCCACCCGGACCCAGCACTTGCGCCGTGATGTCCTCGCTCTGTCGCTGAAGCAGCGTGTCCAGGAGGCCCTTCCTCTCGGGAAGGACCACGAGGACCACCGGCTCCTTGGTGGCTATGCCAGCCCTCTCCCGGGCGAAGTCCACCGCGGTCGCGAGGCCGCCCAGGGCATCCACGAGGCCGTTCTCCACCGCCTGGGCTCCCGTCCAGATCCGCCCCTGGGCCACGGCCTCGATCTCCTCGGGCGTCCGCTCGCGGCCCTCGGCCGCCTTCTTGATGAACGTGTCGTAGAAGGTCTCGTTGAGCCCCCGGACCTTCGCCCGCTCCTCCTCGGTCCACGGGTCCCAGCTGGAGAAGAGCGCGGCGTGACGGCCTCGTCGGACGGTCTCGTGGGAGAGGCCAATCTTCTCGTAGAGCCCACGCATGCTGAACTTTCCGGAGAAGACGCCAATCGAGCCGGTGACCGTGCCCGGCTGGGCCAGGATCACGTCGCCGTTCATCGCGATGTAGTACCCACCCGAGGCCGCGGCGTCCCCCATCGACACGATGACGGGCTTGTGCTGGCGGGCGCGACCCATCTCGCGCCAGATCGCGTCCGCGGCCATGCCCACGCCTCCGGGGCTGTCCACCCGGAGGATGATGGCCTGGATCGTCTCGTCTTCGGCGGCCTGGCGAAGTCCGCGGCTGATAGTGTCCGCTCCGGCCACTCCGCCGCCGCCGAGCGGACCCGAGGAGCTCTCCCCCGGCATGATGTCGCCAATGGCGTAGACGAGTGCCAGCTTCGGGCGCTTGTCGAACCAGGAACTGGGCGAATCGCTCAGGTAACGCGTGGCCCCCACCCGTTCGCTGGCCGGCACCTTCGCCTCCACCTCGTCGCGGTACAGAAGCTCGTCGATCAGCCCGGCATCCAGGGCCTCGGGGGCCGTGAAGGGCCCCTCGTCGATGGCCGCGCGCACCGCAGCCTCGTCGAGGCCCCTGCTTTCCGCCACGGCGGCCACGTACTGGTCGAACAGGCTGTCCACCAGGGACTCCATCTGCTCGCGATGGGGCTCCGTGAAGCCCGTCTCCGTGAACTGGTTGGGGGCGTTCTTGTACTTGCCCACTCCCTCGAACTGGGCTTCGACGCCGACCCTGTCCAGGGTTCCACGGAGAAACGTGACCTCCGCCGCCAGCCCGGAGACGTTGAGCAGCGCCGTCGGGGCGGCCGCAATGCTGGAGCACCCGCTGGCCAGGTAGTACTCCCGATTCCCTGCGAACTCCACGTGGGCCCAGCAGGGCTTGCCCGTCAGGCTGAAGCGGACGACTGCGTCGCGCAGCTCCTGCACTCGTGCCCAGCCCGCCTCGAGAGGTGTCACGCGGAGAACGAGACCCTTGACGCGCGAATCCGCCGCGGCACGATCCACCGCCTCGACAAGGGCCCAGAGCGACGGGCGAGGAGTCTCCAGAAGCTCGGCCCACTCAGGCGCCGGCTGCTCGACCAGCGTTCCGCCCACGTTGAGCGAGAGGACCGCCCCTTCCCCGCTCCAGCCCACCGGTGCCCGACCGCCACCTCGCACAAGGAGAGCCACGGCTCCCACCGCCGCCCCGCCTACCGCGATGGCGGCCACGCCAGCCGCCAGCACCCAGATCGTGCGCCTCTTCACAGCGTCCTCAGCTCTCGGCGCCGGGCGCGGTCTCGAGGTACTCGGCCCGGGCCCGGGCTGGAGCGGCGTAAACGCTGGCCGGGTACTGCTCGGCGAGCTCCCGATAGGTCGCCCGGGCCTCGGCCCAGCGCTCCGCATCCTCGAGGGTCGAGGCGATGCACTGGAGAGCGTAGTCGCCCGGCATGCTCGTGGTCGGGTTGGCGACAACGCTTCTGTAGGCCTCGACCGCCTGGTCGGTCTCGCCGCTCCTCCGATACAGCCCGCCCAGTGCGACGCGAGCCAGATCCGGAACGAGCACGTCGGGCCCCGGAGCCACCAGCTCCCGCAGGGCCTTCTCCGCCTCGGCGTACTGCTCGAGCTCGATCCGGGTGAGTGCGGCGTAGTACTTCGCCCGGGTCCCGATGTCACTCGAGCCGTAGCGTCGGGTCACGCCCTCGAAGCCCGCAGCGGCCGTCTTGTACTTGTCTTCCGCCGTGGCGAACACTTGACCGGCAGGTCGGTCCGCACCTGTTGGAATCTCGCTGGCCACCGGCGCTTCGAAGGCCTCGAGGGCATCCCGAAAAGCGCGCTCGGCCTCGGCAGTGCGGTGGCTCTGAAAGTACGTGAGGGCGCCGAAGGCCGCCAGGAGAACGACGCCGACGCCGATCCCGATGCGCAGCTCGTCCCGGTGCGAGCTCCCCCAGATGATGATCTTCTCCAGCCAGGAGGCGAACTCGTCCTCCTTGATCTCGCGCTTCAGCTCCTTCTTCAAGTCCTGTGCTCCTCCATCGGAATTGGCGCGCCTGGGAGGACTCGAACCCCCAACCTCGAGCTTAGGACGCTCTCGCTCTATCCAGTTGAGCTACAGGCGCGGCGGCCCGATCGGCAAACATGAAAGGCTACCACAACGGGCAGGGCGGCCATGGTCTCAGTAGCGGATCAAGCTGATGATGTCGTGCCCGGGGAGCTTCTCCCGCCCCCCGAGAAAGGTGACCTCCACGAGGAAAACGAAGGCGCTCACGGTGGCTCCGAGCCGCTCCGTCAGCTCACCGGCCGCCCGCGCCGTCCCGCCGGTGGCAATCACGTCGTCCACGATGAGGACACGGTCTCCGGCTTTGAGGGCGTCCTCGTGCATCTCGACGCTGTCGGTGCCGTACTCGAGCTCGTAGCTGACCTGGACCGTCTTCCACGGCAGCTTCCCGGGCTTTCGGACCGGAACGAAGCCGACCCCGAGCTGATGGGCCATGGCGCCGCCGAAGAGGAAGCCCCGACTCTCGATGGCCACGACGGTGTCCACGGGTCGATCCTTGCAAGCCTCGACCATGAGGTCGACGGAGCGACGGAACAGACCCGGATCCTGGAGGAGCGTGGTGATGTCCTTGAAGACGATGCCCGGCTTCGGGAAGTCGGGCACGTCGCGGATGGCGTCCTTCAGCGTCTCGATCTGCGTCTCGCTGCTCATTTGCTGCTCCTACCGGATCTGAAAACCGCTGTCACCCCGGGGGGCGATCGGCTCACACTCGAGGCCCGTCACGGTCGAGAAGGCCGGCCCCTCTCGAAGGCGGCCACCGAGCTTCTTCAACAACTCCTCGGTCCCCTCCGCCACGACCTCCACCGATCCGTCGGGCAGGTTCCGGGCGAAGCCGGTCACGCCCAGCGCCTCGGCCTGTTGCAGCACGAAATAGCGGTAGCCGACGCCTTGAACACGGCCTGCAACGATGTAGCGGTTGGCGGTCACGTCCCTCTCCCCAGCTGGCGAGCCTACCACGAGCGGTCGCCTCCCGAGAGGCGTCACGGAGGCGTCAGCACAACCCGCGCTTGGGTCGTTTCCGGGAGGTGCGACGCCGGCTGGCCCGGGCCTTGCCGGTCTTCGGGCCTGCTTTCGACCGAGCCCGCCCCCCCGGGCGCCCGGCGTCCTTCGCCGGTGCGGTCTCGGTGACTCTTTCGGGCAGGGTCTCCCCGGGGGCCCGCTCAAGAACCGCCGCAGTGCTGCCTGCCTCGCTCTTGAAGAAGACGACGCTCAGCGGCGGCAGCGTGACCTCCAGGGAGAAGGGGTGTCCGTGACTCGGGACAACCGTTGCCTCCAGCCCGCCGAAGTTGCCGATCCCCTGCCCCCCGTAGTCCGCGGCATCCGAGTTCAACACCTCAGCCCACCAGCCCTGGCGAGGCACGCCGATCCGGTAGCCTCGTCGTGGCAGCGGAGTGAAGTTCGCGGCCACGAGGATCCGGCCCTCGGTGGAGCGGCCCCGCCGGAGGAAGCTCAGGAGGCTCTGGTCGGCATCGTTGCAGTCGACCCATTGGACCCCCTCAGGGTCGCAGTCGAGCTCGTGCATCGCCGGCTCGTTCCGATAGAACCAGTTCAGGTCGCGCACCCACTTCTGGATTCCCGCATGGCTTTCGTGTGCCAGGAGCCCCCAGTCGAGACTGGCGTCGTGGTGCCACTCCGCCCGCTGGGCGATCTCGCCGCCCATGAACAGCAGCTTCTTCGCCGCCTGCCCGTACATGTAGCCGTAGAGCGCCCGGAGGTTGGCGAACTCCGCCCAGCCGGTGCCCGACATCTTGCCCAGGAGCGACCCCTTGCCGTACACGACCTCGTCGTGGGACAGCGGAAGGACGAAGTTCTCGTGCCAGGCGTAGAGCATGCGGAACGTGATCTTGCTGTGGTGCCACTTGCGATGAACGGCCTCCTCGGCCATATACGCCAGGGTGTCGTGCATCCATCCCATGTCCCACTTGAGCCCGAAGCCGAGCCCGCCCACGTAGAGCGGCCGCGAGACCGACGGCCACGAAGTGGACTCCTCGGCGATGGTCTGCACGTCCGGGTGCTCTCGGTAGATCGCCTCGTTGAAGTGGCGCAGGAAGGCCACGGCCTCGAGGTTCTCCTTGCCTCCGAACTGGTTGGGGATCCACTCCCCCTCCTCCCGGGAGTAGTCCAGGTAAAGCATCGAAGCCACCGCGTCCACCCTCAGGCCGTCCACGTGGTAGACGTCGAGCCAATAGAACGCGCTGGACATCAGGAACGAGCGGACCTCGTGCCGTCCGTAGTTGAAGATGTAGCTCTTCCAGTCCTGGTGAAAGCCCTGCCTGGGATCCTCGTGCTCGTAGAGATGCGTGCCGTCGAAGTAGGAGAGGGCGAACCCGTCCGTCGGGAAGTGGGACGGCACCCAGTCCAGGATCACGCCGATGCCGCGCTGATGGAGGTGATCCACGAAGAACATGAAGTCCTGGGGCGTCCCAAAGCGGCTCGTGGGGGCGAAGTAGCCCGTGCACTGGTATCCCCAGGACGCGTAGTACGGGTGCTCCATGATCGGCATGAGCTCGACGTGGGTGAACCCCATCTGCTCGCAGTAGTCAGCCAGCTTCGGGGCCACCTCCCGGTAGCTCAGCCAGCGGTTTCCGTGGTCCGCGTCGCGCATCCACGACCCGAGGTGAATCTCGTAGATCGACATGGGGGCCGCCAGCGCGTTGCGACCCCCTCGGGTGCTCATCCACTCCTGGTCGTCCCAGAAGTAGACCAGGTCCCAGACCACGGAGCCCGTCTGCGGCGGGGTCTCGGCGTGGACCGCGTAGGGATCCGCCTTCTCCGCCACGTACCCGTCACGCCGGGAGCGGACGACGTACTTGTAGATCGCCCCCTGTCGGAGCCCCGTCACGAAGCCCTCCCAGATGCCCGAGGAACCCGTCGCCCGGAGCGGGTGGCGGTCGGGATCCCACCCGTTGAAGTCGCCCATCACCGAGACCGAGGCCGCGTTCGGGGCCCAGACGCCAAAGTGCGTCCCGACCTGTCCCCGGGACTCGATGACGTGCGAGCCGAGGACGCGGTACGCCCGGTAGTGCGTCCCTTCGTTGAAGAGATGAAGGTCTTCCGGCGTCAGCAGGCTGACGTCGTGCCGGATCAGCGAATCGCTCACCCTCTCCTCCAGAGGCTGCTGCCGAGCGACCGGGAAGCGACCGTCATTCCCCGCTCTCGAGAAGCTGCCCGATGCCGGCCAGGGGGAACCGCACCCAGGACGGGCGATTGTTCAGCTCGTAGCTCAGCTCGTACATGGCCTTGCCCAGCAGGAACACCGTGAGCAGTCCCTCGAGGTCCTCCCGGTCCTCGGGCAGGAATCTGCCCTGGGAGGCCGCCTCGAGATAGCCGCGAAGGAAGGCCGCCGACACCCAAGCGTACCAGTGCTGCGCCCACGGCTCGAGCTCGGCCCGGTCTTCGGCCCGGACCGCGCCCCGCTCCTGGAGGTTCCAGAGTCCGAGGTGAGCGGCGTAGTGGAACGAGCGAAGCATCCCCGCGGTGTCCCGGAGAGGACACCTCTTTAGCCGGCGGGTGGACAGAGGCACCGCGGGCTCGCCCTCGAAATCGATGATGACGAAGTCCGCGCCGCTTCGGAGCACCTGCCCGAGATGGTAGTCCCCGTGGATCCGGGTGCGGAGAGCGCTGATCCTTCGGTCAAGGATCGTGCGGAAGCGGACAATCACATCGTCCTGACGCGCCGCGAGACGCTCGCCATCGTCCCTCACGTCCTCGGGAAGGGAGGACAGGCGGCGACGGAGGAGCCCCAGGCTCTTTTCTGTCTCGGTCCGCATCGACTGGTAGAGGGACCGCCGGTAGAACGACGTAAAGGCCTCCGGAGCGAACGCCGGATCGTCGGTCTCCGATGAGAAGGCGATGTGCATCTCGGCGGTTCTCCGTCCGAGCAGCCACGCCGCCTGGGAGAATGCGCCGATCGGACCCTGGGCTTCGGACGGCGTCTCGCGACCGGCGAGCTCGAGCAGAGAGCCGCGGTCGGCCGGGGGCGGGCTCCGCCTCTCGGGGGGAAGGACGAGAATGCGCTCGAAGTACTGATCCACCGCATCGACCGTGAAGGTCCAGGCGTCGCCCTCGTTCGCCACACACTCCTGGACCATGGCGATGGAAATGGCTTCACCCTTGCGGGGTCGGTACTCGATCGATCCGGCCACTTTGGGCACCCGGGCGAAACCCGCGCGCTCGGTGAGGAAGCGCCCAATCTCGATATCCGGGTTGATGCCGGAGTCGACCCGGCGGAACACCTTCAGGACCAGGCGATCCCCGAAGAGGGCGGAGCTGTTGCTCTGCTCGACCCCCAGGGCCGTCGGCTCCAGCGGGCCGGTGCCCCGGAGCTTCCGGAAGGCCCGGTCCGGCACGGCCACGAGGCTCCCGTGCAGCCCCTTGAAGACCCGCCGCCGCGCCACCGCGTCCAGGAGAGCCAGCGTGAAGCCTCGCTCTCCAAAGGCTCCGTGGAGGACGCCCTCTTCCCCCTTCACCCTCAGGTGGGCGACGACCTGGTGCCTCTCCTGTTCCAGGAATTGAGCGGCCCGCTCGCCCATGGCGAAGCCCAGGGTCAGGACGTAGGTGTCGGGGTCGCCCTCCGTGTACTCGACTTGCACGAGAGTGAGGAACGCCGTTGCCCGGGGCACGGGCACCGGAATCGCATCGAGGATCTCCACGCCCTTGATGCGGCGGGCCTTGCCGCCGAACCACCGGCGCGTCTTGAAGAAGGCCGGCAGGATCTCTTCGAGCTGCCCCTTCCCGCGACCACGGAACAGGTTCGCCCAGCTCGACTGGACCGAGACCTCCGGCAACACTCGCTCGGCGCTGCCCGTCTCCTCCTCGAGCGCTGCAGCGGCGCGCTCCTCGAGGGCGAACCAGTAGTACCCGTGGGGCGCCAGGGTCAGCAGGTAGGGCAGCTCGCCGATCCGGGGAAAGTCGGTCTGGCCGAACAGCTCCACCGGGACCATCTCGCGGAACTCCGAGAGATCGAGCTCCACGAACTGGGCGTGTCTCGCCAGGTTGGCCACGATGAGGATCCTCTGATCCTCGTGGCGGCGAACGAACGCCAGCACCTTGGCGTTGGCCGGGTGTAGAAACTCCAGGCTGCCCCGTCCGAAGGCTCTGAAGCGCTTGCGAAGAGCCATCAGCCGCTTCATCCACCACAGGAGCGAGTGGGGGTTGTTCAGCTGGGTCTCGACGTTCACCGTCTCGTAGGAGAAGCCCGGATCGATGATCGGTGGAAGGAAGAGGCGCTGGGGGTTCGTCCGGGAGAAACCGGCGTTGCGGTCCGCGCTCCACTGCATGGGCGTGCGGACTCCGTTGCGGTCGCCGAGGTAGATGTTGTCCCCCATTCCGATCTCGTCGCCGTAGTACACCACCGGCGTCCCAGGCAGCGACAGGAGGAGCGCGTTCAGAAGCTCGATCCGCCGACGGTCGTTCCCGAGGAGCGCCGCGAGGCGCCGACGGATCCCCAGGTTGATGCGGGCCTGGGCGTCCTCGGCGTAGACCCGGTACATGTAGTCCCGCTCCTCGTCCGTCACCATCTCGAGGGTCAGCTCGTCGTGGTTCCTCAGGAAGATCGCCCACTGGGCGGTGTCCGGCGCCGGCGGCGTCTGGTCCAGGATATCGATGATCGGGTAGCGGTCCTCCATCCGCAGCGCCATGAACATCCGGGGCATCAGGGGGAAGTGGAAGGCCATGTGGCACTCGTCCCCCTCTCCCTCGCCGAAGTAGGCCACGGCGTCTTCCGGCCACTGGTTGGCCTCGGCGAGAAGCATCCGCGCCTCGTGCTTTCGATCCACATGGGCCCGGAGCTTCTTCAGGATCTGGTGCGTCTCCGGCAGGTTCTCGCAGGTCGTGCCCTCGCGCTCCACCAGGTACGGGACCGCGTCGAGCCGAAGGCCGTCCACACCCATGCCGAGCCAGAAGTCCATCACCTTCAGGATCGCCTTGAGAACGGCGGGGTTGTCGTAGTTGAGATCGGGCTGGTGAGAGTAGAAGCGGTGCCAGTAGTAGGCCTGGGCCCTCTTGTCCCAGGTCCAGTTTGAGGACTCGAAGTCCTTGAAGATGATGCGCGCTTCCCGGTATCGCTCGATGGCCTCGCTCCAGACGTAGAAGTCTCGGAACGGACTCCCTGCCGGGGCACGACGGGCCCGGCGAAACCAGGGGTGCTGGTCGGAGGTGTGGTTGATGACCAGCTCGGTGATGATCCGAAGGCCGCGCGCGTGGGCCTCCCGGAGGAACAGCCGAAAATCCGCCAGGTTGCCGTACGAGGAGTGGATCGAGGTGTAGTCGGCGATGTCGTAGCCGTCGTCCCGCAGGGGCGAGGGATAGAACGGCAGGAGCCAGATAGCCGTGACGCCCAGGTCCCGCACGTAGTCGAGCTTCTGGGCCAGGCCGCGGAAGTCGCCGATCCCGTCCGCGTTCGAATCGTGGAAGGCCCGGACGTGGACCTGGTAGATGATCGCGTCCTTGTACCAGAGGGGATCTGAGTCGAGCGGAGTGGAATCGGACGGGCGCGGCATCGGGCCTCCGGGTCAGGCGTCCTGGCTGTAGCTCTCCGCGCGCCTTCTCCTGGGCCGGGCGCCGGCGAGGGACATTGTAAGGCCGATCCTCCCGCCGGGGTCGTCGCTCTGCCGGTCTCCTAGATGACCTTGTGGATCATCTGGCCCAGCCGTCGGGCCTTCTCCTCCTCGACCGAGATCAGCTCGTCGAGCTGCTCCTGTTTCTCGATCCACGTGGTGTTGGCCATCAAGCCAAGAAAGTCCGGGTAGTAGAAGAGGCTCCACGGCCCGGCCACGATGAAGGAGGTCTCGCCGTCCAGGTTCGCGGACCGCGGATCCTGGTTCTTCGAGCCGACGGTGAGGAAGTAGAGGGCATTTTGGGCCCCGGGCGGCGGGTCGGTCTTGAGGCGCGTCAACACTGGCCCCGCGGGTCCGAGAGGGCTCTCATTGAGAAGCGAAGCCGGGCCTGCGATGCCCGCAGAGTCGACGACGATGTATCGCGACAGCCCGTCGAGCAGGGCGGGCATGTCGGCCACCGCACGGAGCGCCCGTTTCGTGGCGAAGAACTGCGTCTTCCTGTGCATCTTGGGCCGCCCCTCGCGAGTGCCCTTGGCGATGAACTGCGGCTTGTAGCTCTGGGCCTCCAGCTTGTCACCCTCCTCCTCGAGGAAGTCCACGATGCCCCGGGGCATCGGGAATTCCTCGATCAGCCAGGGGTTGGAGGGGATGCGCTTCGCGATCTCACGCAGCGCCGCGATGTTGTCATCGCTCTTGGCGGCGCGGGTGTAGAGCCCGACGCGCAGATGCCCGCCGGCCTCCGTGACGTCCTCGTGAAGGACCTGGCCGGCCTTCAAGAGCCGGCCGAAGATCTCACGGGTCCGAGCCAGAACCGGCAGCCCCGGAGCGACGCCCCCACCAGCTGGCCGGCCCACATCGGGCTCGCCCAGATCGAGTCGGGGACCACGAACAGTGTGTCCGCCGGGGCCATCGTGTACAGGATCGCCTGGGCGAGGGTGTTCTCCTTGGAGGCGAAGCCGACCTCGTTGTGGACGTTGAGACCCCGCGCGCTCCTGCCGCTCTCCTCCAGCTCCGTGACGAGAGCGTCGTAGTTCGCCGGTCGCGGCTTCGGCTGCAGCCCCGCCGGAATGTCGTCCTCTTCGTACCCCTGGGCACGGAGCAGACGGCGAGCGGCGTCCTTCAGCCCGAGAAGCGCCGGGCCCGCCACGAGAATGCCCCGATCGTCCCACGTGGGACCTGCATACTCCGACCCGACGCCCGTTCCGGTGAAGCAGGCTTCACCCTTCCGCGGATCCTCCTCCGTGACGTCATAGAAGAAGAGCTTCCGATGGTCGAGCATCAGGCTGTCCGGGGCGAAGGGGAAGAACTCCAGCACCTTTACCGTGCGGAACGACAGGTCCGCCGGGTAGGTCACGTTGACGTGGACCTTGATGACGTCACGGAGCCAGCCCGCACCGCGCTGGTGGGCCTCCTCTTGCAGCCTTCGGGAGCCCGCCACCGCCTGCCGCAGCTCCTCCTGGGCATCTTCGACCTCCCGCTGCATGTCCTCGTACCCCTTGCCCAGCGTCAGCTTGTGGAACATCGGGTTTTCGAGGAGGGTCAGGAACAGACGGCTCCCGCTGCCTTCGTAGAAGAACTGGGTGTGGAAGATCATGTATGCCGGCAGCCGGCCGGTCTCGTCGTACTGGCGAACCCGCTCGGCCAGGGTCTTGATGTAGTTGATCGACACGGCGTGGGCGATGGAGTCCGACTCCCCGTCGACCTTCCCCGCGAAATCGTGAATCCAGAGAACGTGGTAGTCCTCGGCGCTCCGAATGGAGCGGACGAGCTCGAGCTGGGACCGTGACGCGGTCGTGGGCAGAACGGTGTTCCCCCGCTCGAACGGCCTCTGGAGGGCCCGCTCGATGAGCGCGTCCAACTCCTGCTGGCTGTCGTGGTCCTTGCTTCGAACAGCCAACGTCAGCGGCAGCCAGACCTTGCGCTCGTCGCCGTCCCAGTGGTCCTTCGTGATCTTGCGGGCCCGCTCCAGGAGATCGAAGAGACGGTCCACGGTGCCCAGCGCCCCGCGCTTCAGTGAATCCACCCATCTCGTCCAGCTTCTGAGCGAACCGCAGTCGAGCGGCGGGCATGAACCCCCGAAGCGTGTCGGGTTTCTTGAACTGGCCGATGAGCCGATCGTAAGGCAGCAGAATGTCGTCGAGCAGGATCTCCCGCGCTTCGTCAGCCACCTGCGTGCCTCGCTGAGACCCCACCGCAGCAGCAAAGGCTCTGTCGATCGCCTGATGGTAGTGCCCGCTCTCGGTGATGAACGAGTGGCCCTTCGGGTGCTCGGCGTCCTTCTGGTCGAACGCCGTCCGAACCCGCGTCAGGGTCTCCCGGAAGTTGTCCATCGACTTGAAGTAGCTGGCGTCATCCTCGTCGTCGAACAGGTTGGCGTTGACGACCAACCATTGCCCGGCGTGGCGCATGTCCTCGAGTGCCTCGTACGACGCCGTGGGGAGCGACGACGCAGTCACGTCGGCCGGCTTCGGCAGGGCCACTTCCGTCTTTCTGACCCGCGTCTTCCCCATGTGCGGCTCCAGCGGGATCTGGAAACCGATATTGAAGGACTGTCCCCGGGTGGGAATCCACTCGATGCGAAAGTTGCCACCGGTTCCGAACAAACCACCCCGACGGAAGTACGGCGTCCACCCCAGGATGAAGTCCGTGCTCTCGAGCTGCGCGTTGTAGTCGACGCCGATGTTCAGAAAGAGAAGGCGGCTCGTCAGAAAGAAGCGGGCTCCCCCGTCCCACTCGCTCCCCGCTCCCCCGAAGGAGGCCTCCGCCGAGAGGCCAAGCCCTCCCGAGACCGGGAGGATCAGATCCTTAATAAAGGCCGAAGATCCCTACTCCGCCGGCCTGATCCGTGTCCCCGTTCCACGTGAGCTCCCCCGCCAGATAGGGCTTGATGAGAGGTGGCTGTCCCATCGACTTGATCTTCTCGGGCGGCAGAAGCGTCGTTCCGCTGGTCTGTCCAGGGGCCTCGTCCGCAAGCAGCAAGAACGCCATCACGGCCAGCACGCATCCTTGTCTCGGGATCCTCTTCATTCCACCTCTCTTACCGATCGAAGCAGGATAGCGCGGGCGAACGCGTGCCGTCCACATCACTGAGCACGCGGACAACTCAATCACAGTCCGGATGGCGAACCCGCATCACGTCGTCCGATAATCGCAGGGCGCGTCGGCCGCCCTGCCACCTCGATGTCGCGGACGTCCTCAGCGAGTCGATCGATGGGAGACGTCTCCTCCTCGAAGAGGTGAGCTTGAGCGATCGACCGGGCAGTGACTTATCCTGCCAGGCCACGAGCACGTAGCCGCCCAGGGCGGCGGCGGCAGGGTCCAGTGCGTCAAAAGGGCCAGAACACTGGGATGAGGATCATGCAGAAGACGAAGACGATCAGTGTGAGCGGCAAGCCGACCTTGAAGAAATCAAAGAAGCGGTAGCGTCCAGGGCCGTAGACGAGGATGCATGCGGGCTCCAGAGGTGTCAGAAAGGAGCACGAGGCGGCGAACGTCACCGACATCACCAGGGGCCGAGGATCCAGGCCCAATGCGCGAGCGGACTCGATCGCCACCGGCAGGACGATGAGAGCCGCGGCCTGGTTGGACATGGGTTGTGTGAGAAAAGCGGTCAGGACAAAGAAGGCGGCGAGCACTGCGGTCCGACCGAAGGAACTGACGTGATCCACCACCAGGTTCGCGAGCCAGGTCGAGGTCCCGGTTTCCTTCATGGCAGCGCCGAAAGCCATCATCGAGCCGATGAGGACGATGAGCCTCCAGTCGATGCTCCGATAGCCCTCGTCCGGCTCCAGACACCGGGTGAGGACGAGGCCGAGAGCGCCGCCGAGGAAGGCCATCGACATGGGGAGCACCCCGGTCGCAGCTGCAAGGACGGAGAGCATGAAGATGACGAACGCGGTCTTGCCTTTCGGCGAGCGTGGATGGTGAACCGAAACATCCTCCAAGTTCAGCAGCTCGCGGGGATCGAGCCCTTGAATGTCCTCGACGCTTCCCTGGAGGAGTAGCACGTCCCCTCCTTTGAGGCGCTGCCGGCCCAGGTATCGTGGAGAGTCCCGGTCGTCACCCGGCGAGTGGATCGCAAGGACCGTCATCCCCGTCTCGTCGCGAAAGGCAGCGCCCCGGGGCGACTTGCCCACGAGCGACGAGTCGGGCATCGTCATGGCCTCCACCATGCGGACCTCATCCGACTCGAGATCCGGATCGCGGGCCTCGTACCCGGTGTGGATGTCGATCCCCATGACGTCCTTGATCGACAGGATGTCCCCGGCCGAGCCTTCGATCAGAAGGACATCACCCTCTTGAAGGACGGTGTTGGATCGGGGCATCAGAGTGCGTTTCTCCCCGCGACGCGACGCGAGCACGCCGAGGTCCAGAGTCTCCCCGAACTTGACCTTTCCCAGGGCCCGACCAGCCAGCTTCGATCCGGACGGCACCACGATCTCGGAGATGTACGTCCTCAGCCCAAAGGTGTCGACCCGCTCGCTCTTGAAGCGGTCCGGAATGAGGCGAGGCGCGACGAAGAGCAGGTAGACCAGACCGACGAGGGTCATTCCGATCCCCACGGGTGCGAGCTCGAAGAAGCCGATCCTCTCGAGACCGTAGCGCGGAAGCTCCCCCGAGATCACAAGGTTCGTGGAGGTGGCGATGACCGTGATGCTCCCAGCCAGGATGGAAGCGTACGCCAGCGGCATGAGCACCTTGGCGACCGACACACCGGCTCGCCTGGCGCTGCTGACGGTGAGCGGCAGGAGCATCGCGATCGTGATGGTGTTCGAGATGAAGGCACTCATCACCGTCGCGGCGGAGACCAGGGTCCGGGTCAGCACCCTGGGCCGGCCGATGCCAAAGGCGGCCACGCGCAACCCGATCCTCTCGACCACACCGGTTTCGGTCACTCCTGCGGTCAACACGAAGAGCCCGACAAGAATCGCGATGGTTTCGTTGCCAAAACCTGCCAACGCCTGCTCGGGGGTGATGATGCCTGGCACCGTCAGCGCCAAAAGGAGTATCAGGCCGACCACATCGATCCGCAGGAACTCCGTGGCGAAGAGCACCAGGGCCACCACGATGAGAGAGAGCACGTATGCGATCTCCAGCGTCATGTCAGCTGACCGAAGGTCGTCCTGGGAGGCCGAGATCTTGCGAGCTCACGACGCGGAACTGTCATTTTCCCCCTGGTTTTCGATCCAGTCGAACACTGGTGTGGTCATCGCTGGGGCCTCGTGGGCCTGGCTGCTAGTACGCCTCGCCCCACCTTCCGCCGAAGGCGGTCTCGCCCTGGGGACGCCGGGTCCGCGAGGACGGCATCTCTTCGCCTGAGTAGCCGATGGCGATCACGGCCACGGGCTCGAACCCTTCTGGAATGCCGTAGGTCTCCCGCGCCTTGTCGACGCCATAGCCCGCCATCTGATGAACCCGGAGACCGAGCGCCGTGGCCTGCACGATGAGCTGCGACACGGCGAGCCCTACATCGTGGTACGCGTGGCGATTGGGTTTGTCGTTGCGAGAAAACGTGAGCTTCGCGACGGACAACATGAGCACCGGCGCGTTCCTGGCCCACTCCTGGTTTCCGGGAACCAGGCACCCGAGGAGCTTTTCGAAACCGGCGGGGTCATCCCTGGTCGCAACGAGAAAGCGCCACGGCTGCTCGTTGAACGAGGACGGCGCCCACCGGGCGGCCTCGAGAAGCGTGCGTATCGTCTCCCTGGAGACCGAGCGGTCCTCGAATGCCCTGGGGCTGAAACGCTTCTGCAGGAGCTCGTCAATCGGTTCCATCTCGTTCCCCCTCCGCAAACAACAAGTATAGACACCACCCGCGCTTTGCTGGACCGCAGGTCCCCATCCGGCTGACACTCGGTCCCAGAGCCACTTTACTCGGCGATTCGAGACGGGAACGCGTCGACGATCGCCCGAGACGCCTCGATCACGGCGAGAACGAATCGGCAGCAGTCGAAACCGCCAGCGGAGCTGGCACTCACATAACTGGCTCTCTGGAGAACCCGGGGCGGTTCAATCAAGGATGGGAGGATTGTGGTGATATCGGAGGCGCACCTCTACAGTGAGGTCACCGACTACGTCCGCGAAGAGATGAACCGCGTCGAACGCCGCGAGGCGGAAGAAGGCAACTCCCAGCGCCGGGTCAACGTGGGCTTCGCCCTCATGACCCTCCAGCGCCGCCTCGCCTCCTCTCCCGAGTCGATCTACCGCTCCTTGAACCGCCGCCGCGAGCGTCTGGAGAGACGTCTACGCGAGCAGCGGGTTCTTCTCCGCGGAGAAACCAAGAAGCTGGACTTCGGCGAGTCCGTCCTCGATGCCATCGACGAGAGCACCTTCGACGAGGTTTACGACGAGGCTCCCCAGGACGAGCGGGAAGAATTCGAGGCCGAGCTGGTGGACAACGCCACGGCGGCGGCCACCATCGAGGAACTGGAGAAGGAAATCGGGAGCCTCAAGAGACTGGAGGATCTCGCTCGCGATGTCGTCCGCTCCGGCCAGGACGCCAAGTGGAACCAGCTCAACTCGATCCTCGACGACCCGCTCATGACCGATGAGAACGGTCACCGCCGTAAGCTCGTCGTCTTCAGCGAGTTCAGGGACACCCTGGCCTACCTCAGTCGCCGCGTCCGCAATCGCCTGGGACGCGACGAAGCTGTCGTCGAGATCCACGGCTCCGTCACTCGTGAGGAGCGCCGCCGAGTGGTCCACAGCTTCATGAACGACCCTGAGGTGCTGGTGCTCATCGCAAACGATGCGGCGGGCGAAGGTGTGAACCTCCAGCGTGCCCTGGGCGCTCGCAGGTTTCGCACCCCTTGGTCGGCGCCGGGAAGACCCACGGGGAGTCCTTGGCCAGCCCCCTGGCATCCGCCAGGACGCCGAGATGTCGTCCGTCCCAACCCTGCCCCTGCAAGAAACGCCTGGAGCCTGGAGCGCCTCGAGCTGCGGCCGGCCGTGGTGGAGGGCCGGTAGCTCTCGCCCGGGGGTATCGGCGCGGTTGCTTCCTGAGCCTGCCTGACCGATCCAGCACGCCGCGTCGGTCGAGCAGTCCGTCGTCCCCCGAGACGATCAGGATATCGAAGCCGGGCACTACGCTCCGATGTACGCACAGCGGAGTCGGCGAGTGAAAACGGACAAGCGGGGCGCGCAGGCTCTGGCGGAGGCGTGCCGGCTCGGAGCGTATCGTCCGGCGCATCGGAGGTCTGACGAGCAGCGGCACGTTCGGGCGCTGCTTAC
Source organism: Vicinamibacteria bacterium (assembly GCA_963578825.1). Classification (GTDB taxonomy): domain Bacteria; phylum Acidobacteriota; class Vicinamibacteria; order Fen-336; family Fen-336; genus JAJDNS01. Next base: position 2,943 of record CAUZDW010000037.1, on the reverse strand, counting down.
GGTGCGGGAGAGCCTGGTGCGGGCGCGGGTGCGCTTTTGAGCCGCCTGCGGGCTCGGAGACAGGGCTCCTTCGCTGTCGGATCGTCCAGGGCTCGGCTGGGGGCGCAACGTTCCGGCGCGTCGTGAAGCGCGCGCCCTCGCGCAACCTGCATGTTGTCCGCGGGTCGAAGACGCTCGTCCGTTTCGAGGCCGAGCGCGGTCTCAACGCCGTGGTTCTGAACGCCATGGATACGCCCCAGCGTCTGAAGCACATCTCCTTGAGCGCGGCCCCGTCCCGGGAGAGCACTACCCCGTAGCCTGTGGCGTCCTGGGGTCGGTCCCTCAGATCCTGATCCTGCGATATGCTCTCAGGCCGATGGCACGCTTGGCCGAGGGCCTGCGCCGCGGCGAAGATGGCTACTCCCGGCAGGCACTCTAGCGTAGAAACGAAGGGAGTTGCTCGCCTCGTTCTTCTGGGACCTCGAGACGGAGCCGAAGCGCGTCCGAAGCGTCTGACCTGGCGGGCCGGCTCCGCCAATTGGCGTGAACAACGTGCGTGGAAACCACAGCTAGGTCGCCCCCGCGTGAGCGTCTGCAGCCGGCTGTGAAGGCGCGCCCTCGCTACCCGACGTTCGTTCCCCGGGACGAATGTCGAATATCTCTACGTCGTCCCCCGCAAAGACCCGGCCGGCCCGGCAGGCCCGCAGCGTCTGCTCGAAGTCCTTCCGTCCACTCCTTACTCTCCTACGCGCGCGAGGCCCGGGGTGCCAGGAAAGCGGCTTCCAGTGCACGACGATGTGAGTGATCCCCCGCTCGGACAGTCTCTTGATGGCGTCCGGACCGGGAAAGGGATGGCAGAGCGTCTTCAACTCCTGAAACGACTGCGGGAGCCGCGCACTGTAGCCGTTGGCGAGAGGTCGCCAGTGGAGTGTCTGCAGGTACATTGGGACCGTCTCGTGGAACGGGACACGCCCCAGCGGTAGCTCGAGATAGGCCCCCACCTCGGCGTGCTCGGCAATCCAGTGTGCATAGGGCGGGAAGTCCGGCTCTTCCGGGATGCGCGGACCAGCCGGAGCCCAACGCCAAGCCTCGAAGACAAGAGTAAGAGCAATCATCGCTAGGACGAAGCGCCAAGGGGGTCGGCGTTGCCCACGCGACCGTAGATGGTCCCATCCCACGCCGGCGACGTAGGCGATTGGCAGCGCGACGAACGCGAAAGCTCGGCCGGACACGCGCATCGTCCCCATCCCCGGCATGACGGTCGAGACGAGCCAGAAGAAGGCGGGAAGACAGAGGACGAGCATCACCGCACCGGAGACAAGCAGACCCCGGGGCCAGACCGGCATTGTGTCCCAACGGAGAACCTTGCCGCGCGCCCTGCGCGCCCCGAAAACGATGAGCCCCGCTCCCGAGAGCGTGACCAGTAGAGACGGCACGTATCCCGTCGGCGTCCCGTCGGTCAGAGAGGGGATCGGGCTTCTCCCGGTGACGGTGTGGTGATCGGCGAGTAGCAGACCGATCGCCGCCACCAGAGCGCCGACGATGACCAGCAGTCCACCTGCGACGGAGCTTTCGCCGTCTCTCCTCGGCCAGGCAAACCGGCGCCATCCCCAATTCAGGCCCACGGCTACGAGGATGAGGGTGGCGACACCCGGAAACAGACGTCCCGTCCCGGCTGCATCGGGAAGCAGGGTCAGCAGTGCCCGGGGGAGGAAGGAGCTGAGCACCGATCCGCCCCGGCGGATCGCGTCCGGACCGTGGCCTGTGACTAGGGTCGACTCGGGCGCAAGATACGCAGCATAGAAGACAGTGACGACGCTGAGTGCCGCCACCGCGGCCGGAACCCAGACCGCCCAGCTCTTCGCGGCGCGGAATCGATCCGGCTCCGCGAGCCAGCGATTGATGACGAGAAGCGCGAGAGGGATGTGCACCAGGTACGCGAGATAGGCTCCGCCGCTGACGTGGAGCGCGTAGAAGAGGAGGAAGGCCGCCGCCCGTCCTGCGGTCGGACGGGCCAGGAGCCTGTCGAAGGCCCACAGCGTCAGTGGAATCCACTGCATTCGGAGGACCTGGATATGGCCGATCCCGTCTAGGCGGAATGGCAGGAAGGCAAAGACCCACCCGCCGACGAGGGAAGCAGACCACGATAGGCTGGAGCGGCGCAGCACCCAGTAGGCCGTCCACCCGGCGAGGACGAAGGTAAGAAGGACGAGGAGGTTGTAGGCGGCCAAGGGAGGCACGCCGAGGATGCGCAGGGCGAGGAACTCGCTCGCCGGACCAAGCAGATGGTCCGACAGAGTCAAGGCGTGGGGGGTGGGGTGAAAGAAAGGAGGACTCCAGAGGCCATCCAACCCCCGAGAGAGCTGGTGGGAGCCCCACTTGAGCACGTACAGGTTGAAGAGCGGATCGCCCAGGTTCGGGCCTATGCCCTCAGCGATGCTCGAGATTGTTGGGGCGAAGGCGACGACCGTGCCGGCACCATAGAGGAGCAGTGCGAGAAGGTGCCGCTTCGTCTCCCCGGGGAACCCCGAGGCCGACACGGTCGGGAAACGCGGGAGCCTCACCAGGCCCGAGCCAGCCGCAGCCGGTGGATCAGCCAAACACCGCCCCGTGGGAGTGTTGACGCCAAGCTCCTCGTGTTCTCGTGCCTTCTCACCATTCTCCCGAGGGATGGTAGCTCCCGAGGCCCACGCGCCGCCGCGAGCATGAAAGCATACTGCAAGGATCGCGGGTCCGCTCAACGCCGGGCCAAGGAGGCGTTTCGGCGTTTCGGTAGCGCGTCCGCAAGGGCGGACACGACACACCGCGGAGGCAGCTGGGAGCGGGAAGATCGACGCCGAGGAGTTCGTGGCCCGGGTTCTGCTCCAGATCCCAGACCCCAGAAGGCATCTCGTGCGCTACTACGGCGCCTACTCCAACCGAGCACGGGGCCAGGGCCGCAAGGCCGAGGAGAAGCTCGAGGCC
>CAUZDW010000036.1:0-38107 GCA_963578825.1 Vicinamibacteria bacterium | reverse complement strand
CCTTCTCCGCGTGGATGAAGGCGAACTTCACCCGTTCTCCTTCGCGAAGAAGGCCGCCGCTTTTTTCAGGATTTCCCGCTCGAGACGCAGGGTCTTCACCTCACGGCGCAGCCGTCGCAGCTCCTCGCGCTCCTCCGTCGTGAGCTCACCAGGCTTGCCCCGCCCTGCATCAACTCCCGCCTGGTGCACCCATGCTCGCAGTGCCGACTCGGTCAGGTCGAGGTCCCGGGCCACGTCCGGGATCGACCGACCACCCTCTGTCACCAGACGGACCGTCTCGGCCTTGAACTCCTTCGTGTACGCCCTACGCTTCCGTCGCTCCATGACACCCATGTTCGCCTCTTCTTGGGTGTCCACGAAACCGGGTCACTTCCATGAGTAACCCCAACCCCTATGACCCCTTGAAGTTCAGCAACGACCCCGCCGACCTCATCGTAGAGAACATTGAAGAGGCTCTCGAGCAGACTCGATCCGTCGGAAAATCCCAACCCACTCCTACGGAGATATGGCGCCCCCTCATGCACACCAGGTCTCGGAAAGCGCGTGGCGGGGCGCACAAGAGCTCTAAGGGGGGTTGCGCGTGTGGGGTTATCAGGGGATTTGAGGCGGCCTCGGAAGGCGGGCGCGATGCTTGACGTCCGAGCACTAGATGTTGTGGTTTTTTGGAGCGTGCACTTTGAGCACAAACGGAGACGATTCCAGCTTCTACCTATACAGCTCTCTCATAATGGGGTTATTGGAATCGACCTGATAAGTGCTCAAAGTGCACGCGGGCACTTAAGGTCTTCTATCTAAAGGGCTTGCGAAGAGCCCACCCTGGCGATTTCGGCGAAAGGACGAGGTTGAGGGTCCGACAAGCCGTTCTAGGATGATCGCGGCGGGTCGAGATGTCGGCGATGCCTTCTCGCGCGCGACCTCCCCATATCGAGCAGCCCTGTAGAACTGCCGCGGTGAACCACAAGATATAGTGCTAACTATCTTCCACACCTAAAACAGCGCTCGCTGAGGAGAATGGGATTTAGGGGGCAAAGTTTCTGGAAAATCCCTAACAAAGGATCTACCTAACATCCAGAAGAATCACCCACATACACCTGGTCAGGAGGGTGAAAATCCCACCCCTGTTTTGGACGAGGGATCTACCTCTGAAGAGGGGGCAAAAATCCCGACCCAGGGATTTTTCAAGTCGTCCAAGTCGTATGCATCTGCTCACACTCCCCGACACCAATTGGAACAATGCGTCTTCCCCCGATGCCGGACTGCTGCCGTTGCCAAGGGCGCATGCACGGTCCATCAGCAAGACATGCTCGTCTACGAGGCCGCGGCCCGATACACCTTCATCGGGTCCGAGCTGCTGGCGGAGCCCGAGGCTCCTACCGAGTGGGTATGGGGGCATCCGGACGGCCTGGGCATGTGGGCGGTTGGAGACGTGGTCGCCATCGGTGCCTACTCTGGGAAGGGCAAAACGTCTCTCATCTACGGTGTAGCAACAGCTTCCAACCGAGAGGAGACGTTCATCAGCCTGCCTGTGAAGCCCGGGCTGAAGTTCCTGATGATTACCGAGGCTTCAAAGAGGCAGGCGAAGAAGCTGCTACGACAAGGCGGTCTGACGATCGAGCAGAGTGCGAACATCGTTGCAGTGGTCTATCCGAGCGTGACTGCCGCAGTGGTCGAGCTGCTTTGCGAGGAGCACAGGCCGGACGTTGTCGTCATAGACAGCCTGACCCGGATTGCGCCCCACCTGAAGGTCCACCACGGCAGAGAGTTTAGCTGGACACAGCCTGCTGACGTGACTGACGTGTCCGGGTACTTCCGCGATCTGGTCCGGAACTTCAACCTGAGCCTGCTGATCTACGCCTGCCACACGAACAAGCAATCCTCGGCCGATCTCAAAGCCTTCAGGGGTACTGGTGCGGTGGTGGAGCAGGCGGACAGTGCTTGGCTGTTCAACCGTGGGGAAGGCGCGAAGTCTGACACCTTTTCTCGCGTCAAGAGCCGAGACGAGGACGAGACATTCAAGAGTCTCGATTTTACCTATGACTCCAGCACAGGACGCTATGCGCCTGTCGGCGTGGTTGATGGGGGGGTGGTTGACATGGTCAAGTCGCTCGCGGACAAGGGCAAGCGACTCAGCAAGACATCCCTGGCGAAACACCTGGGCGGCAAGTATGAGACCAGATGTGCCCTCATCAAGAGCCTGGTCGACAGTGGGACGCTGCTCATCGACGCGGACAAGTGCGTGGTCGTGGGCAAAGGGTGAGTGTCGTGACGGCCTTCCCAGGCGCGGGAGAGGGTAGACTGTCGGCTAGGCGGGTGGGGCAGTGCTTCTCAATAAGGAAGCGCCGCGACGCGAGGCCGGATCCCGTACGGATGAATTGCCAACTAGGTGCCAACCAGACTCTTCATGTGACCCATCCGAAGACTCTAAACTACTATGACACAAAGGGTTTCTTGGCCCGAGATGCTGTACCGGATCTATCCTTGAGCCGAGCATGATCGCCGTCTACGTCTCGGGTCACGGTTACGGGCACGCCACGCGCACCGCGGAGGTGCTGCGGGTCGTCCGGGAGAAGGCCCCGACGCTCCCCATCACGGTGGCGACGTCGGCCCCGCCGTACCTCTTCGAGGGGGTCGTCGCGCCGCCGCTCACCGTCAGGCGGCTCGAGTGTGACGTTGGGCTCGAGCAGAGGGATGCTCTCATCATCGACGAGACCGCGACGGTGGTGCGATGGAAGGTGTTCGCGGCGAACATGGACGTGCTGGTGGACAGCGAGGCCAGGTGGTTGAGGGAAGAAGGGGCGCGCTTGGTCCTCGGCGACATCCCTCCCTCGGCGTTCGCCGCGGCCACGGCCGCGAAGGTGAGATCGGTTGCGCTCGGCAACTTCTCGTGGGACTGGATCTACGATCACCTCGCCGGGCGCGAGCCGGTCCTGGGCGAGGCGGCCGCCACCTCACGGGCGGCGTACGCCGGGGCAAGCCTGCTGCTGCGGCTTCCTTTCTCCGGGGATCTCAGTGCCTTTCCCCGCATCGAGGACATCCCTCTGGTGGCCCGCCGGCCGAGGGTGAGCCGAGACGTGGTGCGCCAACGCCTCGAGCTGGGCGAAGGGCCCACGGTCCTTCTCTCCTTCGGAGGCGTCGGCCTGCCGGAGATGGATCTGGCGGCCTACGGGGCGCTCTCGAAGTACCGCTTCGTCCTCACCGGGCCCTCGAGCGACCAGCCGCTTCCCGCGAACGTGCGCCGGCTCGAGGGAGCGGACCTCGAAGGAGCGAGCTTGGATTACCCGGAGCTCGTCGGCGCCGTCGACGTCGTCCTGAGCAAGCCGGGCTACGGCATCGTCACCGACTGCATCGGGGCCAGGACCCGCCTCGTCTACGCGGACCGGGGAGACTTCCCCGAGTACCCGATCCTCGTCGAAGGCATGAAGGAGTGCCTGCCCGCCGTGTTCGCATCGAACGAGGATCTGCACACCGGCCGTATCGGAGGGGCACTCGAAGAGGTGCTGTCTCAGCCCTTCCCGAAGACCCCGGACATCTCCGGAGCGGAGCGGGCGGCAAAGAAGATTGTGGAGATGGCCGAGGGCTGAAAAGGGCCGAGCGCCCCCCCCTTCGTCGTTCTGAGCGCTCCCGTCTCTAGCGGGCGCGAAGAATCTCCCGATACCAACAGCCCCCACCCTCAGAACGCTCCACCCTCCCCGCGCCCCGCTGGTCACTCTGAGCGCGGCCGTCTTGGGGAAGCGCGCGAAGAGTCTCTCCGTCAGCTCAACGGAGAGATTCCTCGTCGCCAGTCCAAGGTGGGGCTCCTCAGAATGACCGGTTGTGTCCTTGGCAGCGCCTCGGCTCTGGACGTGGCGCGAAGAATCTCTCGTGAATCTCGAGCTCCAGGAGCTCCTCTGTCTTGACGGGCCCCCGGGCGATGCGGTGCTTGAGCGTCTGGCCCTCCAGGAGCTGCATGCTGATGAACGGCTGCCCCTCGTGCTCGTCGATGTCGTGGACGGTGCAGATGTTCGGGTGGTCCAGCGCCGAGGCGGCCCTGGCCTCGCGGCGGAACCGCTCGAGCGCCACCGGGTTGCCGAAGAACTTCTCCGGCAGGAACTTCAGCGCGACCGACCGCTCGAGCCGCGTGTCCTCGGCCTTGTAGACGACACCCATCCCCCCGCCGCCCAGCTTCTCCAGGACGCGGTAGTGAGAGACGGTCTGACCGATCATGTCGTCCAGCCTGCGCTCACTCATCCAAGAGCTCTGAATCTTCGCGCAATGGTACACGTGTCGACGAGTGACGACGCATTGGACACCGACGATTGTCTGCGCCAACGGCCTCCTGGGGCAGTCGCGCCACCTACACTCTGGGGCATGGGATAAACACCGAACCTCAAGTCACTCTCGGACGTCTCGGACGACGACCTGCTGCGTCGGCTGTCCGACCTGGTGGGCCAGGCCCGGCGCGTCGAGGCTGACGTCGTGTCCCACATCGGCGAAGTCGACACGCGCAGGCTGTTCGCCCGTGCGGCCTGCTCGTCGATGTTCGACTACTGCCGGCAGGTCCTCCATCTCAGGGAGAACGAGGCGTATCTGCGCATCACCGTCGCCCGGGCGTCCCGAAAGCACCCAGTCCTTCTGGCGATGCTCCGTGACGGGCGGTTGCACCTGAGCGGAATAGCGAAGCTGGCGAAGCACCTGACCCGCGAGAATCGAGATGCGGTTCTGAAGCGCGCTGCGGGGGTGTCCCACCAGGGGATCAAGGAGCTGGTCCGCGAGCTGGACCCGCAGCCGGACGCTCCGCCGACGATACGGAAGCTCCCCGACCGCGCGGCCACAGCGACGCCTGTCGAGGCAGGCCAACTCGGTACGTACCGAGTTGAAGCGCCTGCGCCCGGGCTTTGGGTAGGCGGAGCCGTGGCGACCGGCGAGGCAGGCGAGGGACCGGACGGCGAACACCTCGCGAATCGAGCGGAAGCCTCTTCGAGGCCCGCTTCGCCGCGTCCAGCCACGGTGTAACCCCTGGCCCCCGGTCGGCACAGGGTGAGGTTCACCGCCAGCACCGAGCTTCGGGACAAGCTGGAGCGTCTCCAGGCCCTCATGCGCTCGTCGGTGCCCGATGGGGACCTGGCGAAGGTCATCGACGTGGCCGTCACCGAGAAACTCGGGCGTATTGAAGCGAAGCGGTTTGGGAAGACGAAGACACCCCGGAAGGAGCTCGCCGACACGGACACCACGCCAAAGTCGCGCTACATCCCGGCGGCGGTGAGGCGGGTCGTGCACGAGCGCGACGGAGGCCGGTGCACATACCGGGACAAACATGGAAAGCGGTGCACCAAGCGCGACGCCCTCGAGTTCCAACACAAGAAGCCTTTTGGCCGCGGCGGCCCCCACAGCCCGGAAGTGGTGACGCTGCACTGCGAGGTGCACAACGCTTTGATGGCGGAGGAAGACTACGGGAAGGAGATGATGGCGCGATTCCGACGCTCCACGGGTGGCGTTTCGGAGCCGGTGAGTGTCTATGGGTTCCCGGCGATCGGCGGCACGCGAGGGGCCGATCGCCAAGGACAGAAACGGTCGTTCTGAGAAGCCCAGGTTGGACTGGCGACAAAGAATCTGACAAGGGCAGCCGGGACGCGGTCGTCCGTCTGAGTCCTTGGACGTGACGGAGAGACTCTTTGTGCTCCCCCGAGACGGCCGCGCTCAGAGTGACGCTCCTGTCCCTGCCCCGGTGCCCGGCTACAGTCGGTTCCAGGCTGCACGCCCGGCGTTGTCAAAGCCCCAGCACGGCGAGGCCGTGCATCGCGTACTTTTCGATCTCGTCTTCGTACTTGCGGAAGAGTGTCACGTTCGTCGGTGGAACTGCGAGAGCCTCGCTTCCGCCCGCGCTCATTCGGGAGAGGGCCGCGTCGAGCCGCTCCAGGTCCTCGTCGGAGACGCCGCTCATGCCGGGGACTCCCTCCTCCCGGGCTCTTTCGAGGCCGGCGCGAAGTGTCTCCTGCATGCGTCGAGTCGCCTGGGAGACCACCTCGGCCGGGAGCTTCCCGGTCCCGGACTCGGCCTTCGCTGCTGCTGCGGCCACGTAGACGGCGGTGCGGATCGCCGAGTACTCCGCCTCCGACATCCCGGCTTCCGTCAGGGCCTTGAGCTGGGCGAGGCGCAGGTCGGCGAACATCTCCGCAGCCCGGGCGCCGATGGCGAGGAACTCGTCGGTGGTGGGCGAAGCGGTGCGGTCCTCGGCCTGCTTTCGGAACGCGACCAGCTCGCCTTCGTATGACGCGTAGACTCCGTGGACACGTCGCCGGACGTCCAGGAAGGCCAGGAGGCGCTCCTCGAGGACGACACCATCGTCCCGCCGGTCCCAGGGGTGCGCGTTGGCCTTGCGCTCCCAGGTCTCGAGCTCGTGGTTCCGCACCACGAGGGCCTCGAGGCCGTCGGTGAGGTCGTAGGCCCTGTCCTTGAGCCACCAGGTGCCCACACCCAGGCCGGCGACCAGGACGGCCGCACCCACGATGGCCAGGCACCCGCACCCGGCCAGCGTCTTCGTCCCTGCGCCCATGACGTGTCTCTCTCCCGGCGGTGCTAGGGAGTATAGCGCCCGGGTTCTGCCCCGGCCGGATCGGGGTATGATGTTGTTTCCCGGTTGATCAGAAGGAAGCGGGCAGAGGAGGATCGATGGAACCCACGTGGCACGACGGTCTGAGTCGCAAGGCCCTGGTGGAGCTGGTCGAAGCGTTGCTCCTGGCCATGGACAAGTCCGTGCCGCGCCTCGACGCCATCGGCCACCACCTGGCGCTCATGGCACAGCAAGGTGAAGAGTTCGAGGTCCTCGGCGGGATCGGAGACCAGATCGCCGACATGAGCGACGAATTGTACTCCGCCAGCGATCGCGAGAAGCTGCGCGAGTGGGGGAACGAGATCGACGCCCCCGGAAAGGCGCACTAGAGCGGTGGCGGTGGAATCGCCCGAGAAACCTCCGGAGACGGGCGCCGCGCCGACGGTCGGGATGGTGAGCCTGGGCTGCCCCAAGAACCTCGTGGACGGAGAGGTCATGCTGGGGCGGCTGGAGCAGACCGGTCATCGGGTGGTCGCGGACCCGGGCGACGCCGACGTGGTCGTGGTGAACACCTGCGCGTTCATCGACAAGGCCAAGCAGGAGTCGGTGGACGCGATCCTCGAGATGGCCGGGGAGAAGGCGACCGGCCGCGCCCGGCGGCTGGTGGTCACCGGCTGCCTCACCCAGCGCTACGACGCGGAGCTGCGCCGGGAGATCCCGGAGATCGACGCCACTCTCGGCACCGGCCAGGTGGAGGAGATCGTGCGGGCGGTGGACGGGGAAGCGACCTCGCTGGCCGATGCTCCGGACGGTCCCCCGACCTGGGTCTACGACCACACGGCCCCGCGAGTGCTGGCGACGTCGCCCTGGCTCGGATACGTGAAGATCTCGGAGGGGTGCGACTACACGTGCTCGTTCTGCATCATCCCGACGCTCCGTGGCCGCCACCGCAGCCGCGGGGTGGAGGACATCGTGGCGGAGGTGACGGCCCTCGGCGCACGGGGCGTGCGCGAGATCGTTCTCGTCGCCCAGGACTCGACACGCTTTGGCCTGGATCACGGCGTGCGCGACGGCCTCGCGTATCTCCTCAAGCGTCTCGGTCGGATCGACGGCATACGCTGGGTCCGGGTGATGTACGCGTATCCCCAGACGCTGTCCGACCCGATCCTGGACGTGATCGCGGACGAGGAGAAGGTGGTCAAGTACGTCGACATCCCTCTGCAGCACGCCAGCACGGCCGTCCTGAAACGGATGAAGCGGCCCACGGGGCGCGGACACCTGCTGGGGATGATCGAGCGGATCCGCGAGCGGGTCCCCGGTGTGGCGATCCGGACGTCGTTCATCGTCGGCTTCCCCGGCGAGACCGGCGAGGACTTCTCCCAGCTGCTGGATTTCGTGAAAGCGGCGCGGTTCGACAACGTCGGCGTCTTCACCTACTCGGACGAGGAGGGGACGACCTCGTACGATCTGGGGGATCGCGTACCGGCTCCGGTGAAGGATGCTCGTCGACGAAAGCTCATGTCCCTGCAGAAGCGGATCTCCGCCCGGCGCAACAGGGCACGGGTCGGGGAGCGGGTGGAGGTGCTGGTGGAGGGGACCCACGCCGACACGGATCTCCTGCTCCGTGGGAGGACGGCCGGCCAGGCGCCGGAGATCGACGGCCAGGTCATCATCAACGACGGGACGGCGGAGCCGGGAACCTTCGTGACCGTAGAGATCACAGAGGCCCATCCCTACGATCTCGTGGGGCGGGTGGTCCCCGCCTGAGCGGCTCCCTCACGAGCCGGCGGATGCCCGTACGCCGCGGTGCCTCAGGCACTTGCGAAGACCCGGGAGGCCGATGAGGTGCGCTTCACGCTTGCCATGAAAGCGCGCCGACTGATAGGATAAGGGTTCGCAATCTGGAGTGTCACCAGAGTGGGGTTTCCCACTCTTTTTTTTGGAGGGTGCTCGACTGGCGAAGCAGGACGGAGTTCTCGGGCAGGTGCGCGCCGCGGCCGCCAGGGTCACGGCCGATCGGGCCTTCGAGCTCGTGGACGTCGAGATTCAGACGGCCGGCGGAAGCCAACTCGTGCGTCTTTGCGTCGACAAGCCCGGCGGTATCGGGCTCGATGACCTGCGGTCAGTCTCCGAGGAAGTGTCGGCCATTCTCGACGCCGAGGACCCCATTGACGGAGCCTACACCCTCGAGGTGTCATCCCCTGGCCTGGACAGGCCACTCAAGACCGAGGCGGACTACCGGCGCTTCGTCGGCCACGTTGCAAACCTGTCCAGCTACGAGCTCATCGACGGCCGGCGCCACTGGACGGGACGGATCGCCTCGTGCGAGGACGGGGTCGTGATCCTGGATCTGGAGAAGGAAGAGGTGGCCGCGCGCATCCCGTGGGCCAGGATCTCCCACGGCCGTCTCGAGGTGGAGTTCCCCAAGCAGGCTAACGGGTGAGCAAAGCAGCCATGGCCAACAACCTGCGTCAACAAATCGAGCAGATCAGCCGGGAGAAGAACATCGATCCCGACGTGATCATTGCGGCCATCGAGGACGCGATCCTGACCGCCTCCAGGAAGCACTACAAAGAGGAAGAGGATCTGCGCAGCCGCTTCAACGACGAGAGCGGCCAAATCGACGTCTTCGCGGTCAAACAGGTGATGGAAGAGGTCGAGATCGAGGAGACGCAAATCAGCCTCGAAGAGGCGCAGACGCTCTTCCCGGGAGCGGAGATCGCCATCGGTCAGGAGATCGAGTTCCCCAAGCCCACCGACATCCTCGGACGCATTGCGGCCCAGACGGCGAAGCAGGTGATCTTCCAGAAGGTACGGGAGGCCGAGCGCGACAACGTCTACGCAGAGTACTCGGGCCGGGTTGGCGAGGTCGTGAACGGCGTCATCAAGCGTCAGGAGATGGGAGACTTCATCGTGGACCTCGGCCGCGCCGAGTCCCTGCTGCCCCGCAAGGAGCAGAGTCGCGCGGAGGCGTATCAGACCGGCGACCGTGTCCGGGTGGCCATCGTCCGGGTGGCGAAAGCGGCCCGGGGGCCGCAGGTGATCGTGAGCCGCACCGATCCCGCCCTGCTGATCAAGCTGTTCGAGATGGAGGTCCCGGAGATATACGACGGGACCGTCCAGATTCGCGGGGCGGTCCGCGAGGCGGGGGAGCGCGCGAAGGTCGCCGTGATCTCCCACGAGCGCGACGTCGATCCGGTCGGGGCCTGCGTCGGGATGAAGGGAACCCGCGTCCAGTCGATCATCCGGGAGCTGCGGGGAGAGAAGATCGACATCGTCGAATGGAACGAGGATCCCACCGCCTTCGTGATCAACGCCCTGTCACCGGCCAACGTGAGCCGCGTCTCGATCGTCGACGAGGAGCAGCGGATCATGGAGGTCGTGGTCGAGGACAAGCAGCTGAGCCTCGCCATCGGGAAGAAAGGGCAGAACGTCCGGCTCGGAGCCAAGCTCGTGGGCTGGAGGATCGACATCAAGAGCGAGGAAGAGAAGCGCCGCGAAGTCGAGGCCGAGATGGCGCGGATGGCACGGTTGGTGGATGAGCTGAAGAGCCTCGAGCGCTTTGGGATCGCAGACAAGATGAGCCAGAAGCTGATCGACGCCGGCGTGGCCGGCCTCGCCCACATCCTCGAGATGACGGACGAGGACATGCAGGTCGTCGACGGCGTGGGGCCGAAGACCGCGGAGAAGATCCGCGCGGCGGCGACAAAGGCCAAGGTCGAGTGGGACGAGATCGACGCCCAGGAGGCGGAGCGTCTGGCCGCGGAGCAGGCGGCAGCCGAGGAAGCCGCTCTCGCCGAAGAGCAGGCGCTCGCCGCAGAAGCGGCGGCGGAAGCAGCGGCAGAGGAGACAGCGGCGAAGGAGACAGCGGCGAAGAAGGCAGCGGCGAAGAAGGCAGCGGCGAAGGAGGCAGCGGCGAAGGAGGCAGCGGCGAAGGAGGCTCCATCGGAAGGGGCTGGTGGCGAAGAGCTAGCCGCTGCCGCATCGGATGGGGCAGAGCCGGCGGCCGAGGACGGCGCCACGGACGAGAAACCCGCCGAAGAGACGATCGAAGCTGCGGCCGAGGGGGAGGCGGCCGTGGCCGAGAAGACTGCGAAGGGCGAGGAGGGTCAGACGAATGGCGAACGTTAGGGTCTTCAGCCTCGCTCGAGACTTGAACCTCACGAGCCGCGAGGTCACCGAGCGGCTGAAGAAGCTCGGCGTCGAGGTGAAGACGGCCTCGAGCTCGGTCGATGAGGACACGGCGGACAAGCTGCGACGAGCCTTGAAGATCGACGTCCTGACGAAGAAGCGCAAGAGAATCTACGGCAGCGACGAGGACGAGGACGATCGGGACAAGGTCGTGCGGAAGCAGGCGGAGAAGATCGCCTCCGAGCGGGCGGAGCGGGAAGCAGCGGCGGCGAAGGCCAAGGCGGCTGCGGAAGCAAGGAAGGCCAATCGGGGCAAGAAGCGGTCGGCCAGGACAGCGACCGCGGAAGAGGAGCCGCCGCCAGCTCTCGCCCACGCCCCGGGGGCACCACGACTCGGGGGGATGGTCGCGCCCGTCCCGCCGACGCCCGTCGAGGAGGAGCCGGCAGTCTCCGAGCTTCCCCCGGCGCCACCCGTGGAAGAGGAGGCTCCGGTGGTCGTTGTGGCTTCGGCCGCCCCGCCTGCGCCAGCCCCGGCCCTGCCGCCGCCTCCCGGTGTCGTGCGGAAGACGGTGACGCCCCCGCGGCTCGGTGGCCCGGTTCGGCCCATTGCTCCTCCAGCTCCGCCACCCGCGCCGGCTCCACCCGCGCCGGTGTCGGCTCCCCTGACACCGGCTGCAGCGCCTAGCCCGGCAGCGAGTGCGCCCGCCGGGATTCGCCCGCCCACGGTCCGCCGACCGCTCCGGCCCATCGCCCCACCGAGGCCGGTGAGCCCGCACCCGGTCGCAGGTGCGACGTCGCTGCCCCGCTCGCCGCATCCCGTGTCTCCACGGCCCGGGGTGCCCCGCCCGGTGTCGCCGTATCCCGGTCGGCTTCCCGGTCGACCCCCCGGACGGCCAGGCCGACCGATGGGACGCCCTGGCCCCCGGAAGGGGGGACGCCGGCGGCGGCCGATCACCGCACCCGTCAGGGAGGAGCGTCCCGTCTACACCGGACCCATGCGGAGCATCTCCCTGTCGGAGGGCGTGACCGTCAAGGAGCTCGGCGAGAAGATGGACGACGTCAAGTCCCGGGACATCATCAAGTCGCTGATCGCCCGGAGCATCATGGCGACCCTCAACCAGAGCGTGGAGCCCGAGCTCGCCATCGAGCTGTGCAAGGAGTTCGGCTACGAGGCCGAGATCCATTCGTTCGAGGAGGAGCTGACCCTGGTCCAGGACCAGGAGGTGGAGTCCAAGCCCGAGGATCTCAGCCCCCGGGCGCCGGTCATCACCGTCATGGGCCACGTCGATCACGGCAAGACGTCGCTCCTGGACGCGATCCGTGAGACGACGGTCGCCTCGAGCGAGGCGGGCGGCATCACACAGCACATTGGCGCGTACCATGTCGACGTCGGAGAGAGAAAGGTGGTCTTTCTCGACACCCCGGGCCACGAGGCCTTCACGTTGATGCGTGCTCGGGGTGCCCGCGTGACAGACATCGTGGTGCTCGTCGTCGCCGCCGACGACGGCGTCATGCCCCAGACGATCGAAGCCATCGACCACGCCAAGGCGGCAGACGTACCGATCGTCGTGGCGGTCAACAAGATCGACAAGGCCGACGCCCAGCCCGATCGGGTGCGCCAGCAGCTCGGAGATCGAGGGCTTCTGCCGGAGGCCTGGGGCGGCGACACGGTTTTCGTCGACGTCTCCGCCAAGAAGCAGCAGAACCTCGATCAGCTTCTCGAGATGCTCCTGCTCGTGGCCGACTTGAAGGAGCTCAAGGCCAATCCCAACAAGCCCGCTGTCGGCACGGTCCTGGAGGCCCGCCTGGACAAGGGGCGGGGGCCGATCGCCACCGTTCTCATCCAGGACGGAACGCTCAGCGTGGGGGACACCCTCGTCGCCGGCGCCGTCTCGGGCAAAGTCCGAGCGCTCGTGGACGACAGGGGTGCCCGCCTCCAGAAGGCGCCGCCCTCCACGCCGATCGAGATCCTCGGTCTGCCGTCGCTGCCCGAGCCCGGCGACCAGCTTCTGGCATTGAGCGACAGCATCAAGGCGCAGGAGATCGTCGCCTTCCGGCAGCTGAAGCTCCGCGAGAAGGAGCTCAAGGCGACCTCGCGGATCAAGCTCGAAGACCTGGGCCGTGCGATCGCCGACGGTCAGATCAAGGAGCTGCTCATCGTCCTCAAGGCCGATGTTCAGGGCTCGCTGGAGGCCGTGGCCGATCAGCTCTCGAAGCTGCCCCAGGACAAGATCAGGCTGCGCATCATCCGCCAGGGAGTGGGCGCCATCAACGAGGGCGACGTCCTGCTCGCGGAAGCGTCCAACACCATCGTCATCGGGTTCAACGTGCGCCCGGAGCGAAAGGCTGCCGCCGTGGCAGAGCGGGACGAGGTCGAGCTGCGGCTCTACACCGTCATCTACGATGTCGCCCAGGACATCAGGAAGGCGATGGAGGGTCTCCTCGAGCCGTCGATCCGGGAGGTGCGTCTCGGAGCCGCCGAAGTGCGGGAGATCTTCCGCATCTCCCGCATCGGGACGATCGCCGGTTGCTACGTGCAGGACGGCAAGGTCACTCGCAACGCCCAGGTGCGGCTGCTTCGGGACAACGTCGTGGTCCACACGGGCAAGGTCGACTCCCTGAAACGCTTCAAGGACGATGCCGGTGAGGTCAAGGCCGGTCTGGAGTGTGGCATCATGATCGCCGGCTACAACGACGTGAAGCCGGGCGACGTGATCGAGTTCTTCGACACGGAGAAGGTCAAGGACACGCTGGAGTAGCGCGCAGGACCCTCGGGACCGGCGGTCGGCGTGGGCGACGGTGCTTCTAGGCAAATGGTCATCGGACTGCTGACGCTCGAGATGCACCTGCCGGGAGCCCGGTCGCTCAAGGACAAGCGACAGGTGCTCCGGGGGTTCGTGGCGCGTCTCCGAAAGCGCTTCAACGTTTCGGTGGCCGAGGTGGAACACCAGGACCTCTGGCAGCGCGCCGGGCTCGCGGTCGTGGCCGTGAACACAGATCAGGTGCACCTCGAAGCCACGCTGCAATCGGTGGCGGGCGAGGCTGCGACGACCCGGGACGCGGAGCTCGTTGGTCAACAGATGGAGATCCTGTGAGCCGGCGACGCGCCGACAGACTCGGCGGCCAGATTCGCGAGGAGATCGCCAAGATGGTCGCCACCGACATGAAGGACCCGAGGCTCGGGTTCATCACGGTCACGCGAGTCGACCTCACGTCGGATCTTCGCTATGCCCGCGTCTACGTGAGTGCGCTGGGAGAAGGCAAGGGCGGGGGAGCCAGCCTCGAGGTCCTCAAGGGGGCTGCCGGCTTCGTGCGGCGGGAGATCGGACGGCGTCTTCGGATTCGCTTCTCACCCGAGATCGACTTTCGCCACGACCCGGGGCTCGAGGCGACGGAGCGCGTGGCCCGGCTGCTGGCGGACGAGGACGCCGTTCGACCCGCGGCCCCTGGCGGCGAGGACGAGGTCGACCCCGGGGACGCGGACCCGCGGGAGTAGGGCGTGCACGGTGTGGTGGTCATCGACAAGCCCGCCGGGCCCACGTCCCACGACATGGTCGATCGGGTGCGGAGAACACTGGGGCTCCGCCGGGTCGGCCACACCGGGACCCTGGACCCCTTCGCGACCGGCGTCTTGCCGATCTGCGTCGGGAAAGCCACGCGGCTGGCTCGCTTTCTCGGCGCCGGTGAGAAGACGTATCGAGCCACCGTGCGGCTCGGCTTCGCCACGTCCACCGACGACCTGACTGGAGCGCCGCTCGGGGAGCCGCAGCCGGTGAGGGTGGACGAGTCCACCCTGCGCCAGGCACTGGAGCGCCTGGAAGGCTCTTACGATCAGGTTTCGCCAGCCTACTCGGCCCGGCGGGTGGGGGGGCGACGACTCTACGAGTTGGCACGCCGGGGCGAGGGGGGGGCCCGTCCGGCCAGGCCCGTCACCATCCGACGGATCACGCTGATCCGGCTGGCCGGGGCCGAGGTCGAAATCGAGGCGCTCTGCTCACCCGGGACCTATGTGCGGGCGCTGGCTCGAGACCTGGGCGAGGCGCTGGGGACCGGGGCGCACCTGATCACCCTGCGCCGGACCCGCTCCGGCTCGTTCGGGCTGGACCAGGCCGTTCCCGGTGACGACATGAGCCACGTTCGAGAGCGGCTCGTCCCCCTCAACGAGCTCCTCCCGGAGCTGCCGGCAGTGCACGTGGGCGAAGAGGGCCGTCTGCGAGTGCAGCACGGTCGCGATCTCGATGCAAAGAGCATCGACGCGGGCTTTCCAGAGGACCAGGTCGAATGGATGCGGGTGCTCGATGACTCTGGGGCCCTAGTGGCTCTTGCCCTCTGGCGGCCGGGACAATCGGAAGGACTGGCGCCGAGCGTGGAGCCCCTGCTCCATCCCAAGGTCGTTTTCATCCCGTGACCACAATTTGCAGCGGTCGGCGCCTGGGCACACACAGTATGGTGGACGTGTCCCGGCAAGAGCGGTAAACTACTGAGTCGGAAGGCTTCATACATTTTTCCACCTGCTGCCGAGACTCGGTGGGGAGGAGCAAAGGGGCAATCATGAAGGTGTTTCAGTACCGTTTCGTCGCCGCATTGGCAGTGGCCGTTTCACTGGTCCTGGCTCTGAGCGCGTGTGGCGGCGGTGGGAGCTCCGGCTCGAACGACAACCCCACCGTGCCGGCCCCCGTGCCCCAGCCCACGCCGGACCCCGAGCCCACGCCCGAGCCCTCGCTCTCGGCCAGCTGCGCGAAGCTGCCCCTGGGCGATCCGAGCGCTGCGTGTGCCCAGGAGACGGCCACCTTTCAGGAAGAGGTTGACGCGGCGATCTTCACTCTCATGGCCGAGCGTCCGGAGCTGTTCGACGCCGACGGCAAGACCCAGAGCACGGGAGCCTACTACGTGGGCCTCATCAAGATCCTGGACCGCCAGGGAATATGCGGGTTCTACGATGGAGAAGAGCTGGCCGTGACGGACTCTCCGTCGTTCAACGACCAGTACGACATCCTCACGTCCAAGAACCAGGTGCGCACCGGATCGAGGACGTACCGGGCGACGTGCTCCCCCTCGGCGGTCCCGCCGCCGGAGGCCCCCCTCGCGCCGTCGCCCGCGGGGTGCTCGCTTCCTCCGAGCCGGGAGGTGGCGTGCTCTCGGGAAGGGGACGGGAAGTTCTTCTTCCAGGTCGAAGCGGCGGTCCGACAGATCATGGACGAGCGACCCGAGCTGTTCGACTTCAACGACACTGCGACAAGGACCGACTGGCCGCGCATTCTCGACCTCGCGGCGTATCAGCAGGCCGTGGTGGACGTCCTCGTGGCGCAGGGCTTCTGTGCGAAGGACGACAGGCAGGAGGAGATCGCCGTCAAGAACGAGAACTTCTTCAACGAGCAGTACGACATCCAGCTCGCCGACAAGTACGTCCGCCTGGGCGAGGGGATGTACCGCTCGACCTGCTACCCGGCGGCCTTCTAGTCGCCTAAGCCAGCGGAGTCGCTTTCCGGCGGCTCCGCGGGCATCTCCTTCAGGCGGTAGAGTCGGGCCCCCGGCTCCTCGTGAACGGGCTCCAGCAGACCGGTCGTGTCGAAGCGGATCCGATCGTGTCCGTACAGCGCCAGGTAGGAGGCTCCCAGGGATCGGACGATCTCCATGGCCTCGGCCCGGTCTCTCGTCCGAAAGAACCGATAGACGACGAGGTGTCGGGCTTCCAGAGCGTCCTTCGAGGCGAACTGGGTGAGGTAGGGCGTGAATCGCTCGTAGGGTACCCGTCGTCCCGAGAGGATGACGGGTGCCGGGGGGTAGCGGGCGCCCGGGCGCTGGAGAACGATGTCGCCCGGCTCCGAGACCCGCGCGAGGGCGGCCATGGCCCGAACCATCGAGGCCGGCAGGGGGTCCGGGGCCGTGTGGAGCTTCTTCGTCGCGTACTGGAGAGTGGCGGGCGTGGCGAGAGCCACGACGAGGACGCTGGCGAGGACGCGACGGACCGGGCTCGTGGCAAACGCCGCCAGGCCGAGGACGGCGAAAAGCCACAACAGCGGACCGGACTGCTCGACCAGGTAGGCGGCGTCGTTGACGACCCTCTGGCCCGGGAGCATCTGGGGAGCCGAGACGCGAAAGAGGAGGCCGAGGGGCCAGCCCGTGAGGGCTATTGCTCCCAGGGCGGAGCCTGCGGCGGACCCTCGGAGCGCCCGGATGGCCGGGCCCAGGCCGAAGACCCTCATCCCCAGCGATGCCACCAGCCAGAATGCGGCCCAGGCGACGAGTCCGAACCCCGACACCGCCGTCAGCCCGAGGGTCTCGCGCGTGATGCGCGGGAGATCCAGAGGGGCGAGGGCCAGCTCCACAGTGTCCCCGCCCGTGCCGAGGACCAGGATGGCGGTGGCGAGCGCGCAGGGGACGGCCATGAGAAGGAGCGCCCGTCGCGGCGCCGGGCGGGCCAGCAGGAAAGCGATCCCCATCCCCAGGAGCAGGTGGGCGCCGAGGAAGACCTTGAAGAACGGGACGGCAGCGGCCATAAGCGCAGCCAGGACCAGGTGCCCGGCGCGTCGGTCGTCCTCGTAGCGCGCCAGGGCGACGAGAGCTCCCAGAGCCAGGGCGAGAGCGGGAATCACGGGATTGGCATACACGAGAGAGAGCAAGACGTTGCCGCGGAGGAGATCGGTCCACCAGTGGGCTTGAATGTTCGTGGCGAAGACGAACGAGAAGTCGGTCAAGAGCAGCGTCCACGGGGCGAGGGCCACCGCGGCGGGCGGAGCGCCGAGGCGGGCCAGCAGAGCCCTCATGACGAGCATGAGGGCGAACGCCCAGAGAGTGACGTCGAGCCGGGTCAGGGAGTCCCAGGGGTCCGTGCCCGCCCACAGGAGAGCCGCCGCTCGCACCAGGTCCGTGCCGAGGTGGTAGCCCAGGGGAAAGCCCGAGACCCCGGGGATCTGGGGCGGGTACCCGGTGGCGAGCTCGTGGGTGACGCCCACGTGGAACGTGGAGTCGAACGTCACGAGGGGGTCGAGGAGGAAATCTCCGGACGGGCCGACGCGATTCCAGCCGTAGCTCGTGAAGGCGAGGAGGACCACGAGGGCGGCGAAGGGAGGCAATGCGCCCCGCAGAGACGGGCCCGCGGCCCACTGCCAGGGTCGGGCGGGGAGGAGGGCGAGCGCCACCAGGCCGACGAGCACCGGGAAGATCCAGGGCTGGCCCAGCGCGAGGCTTGCCCAGCACGCCCCGGCGCTGAACGCGGTCCCCAGGGGCAGAGCCAGCGCCGGGTCCACCGGGGTCCGGGCGAGGCGCTGGAGCGCGAGCCCCGGGAGAACGACGGCCAGGGCGGCGAAGACCAACCAGGGGAAAAGGGCGAGGGGAGTCAAGGCAAACCGGCCGACAGTTTACACGGGGACGAGCCGTATGGTAATGTTTCCCCTTGATTGAAAAAGAGATAGAGGAGACTAGAGGAGGTCAGTCGGTGAGCTTCAGCAAGACCCAGAAGGCGTCGGTGATTTCGGGATATCGGACCCACGATACGGATACTGGATCGCCGGATGTCCAGGTGGCGCTCCTCAGCGAGCGGATCAACTACCTGACCGAGCATTTCCAGAGTCACCCGAAGGATCACCACTCGCGTCGCGGCCTGTTGCAGATCGTTGGCCAGCGTCGTCGCCTGCTGGACTACCTGATGGACAAGGACCTCAAGCGGTACCGGGGCCTGATCCAGAGGCTGGGCATCCGCAAGTAGACGTCGACCCCGCGAGGGCCCCGGGGCGGCAACCGTTTCGTTCCTTCTCGCCCCCCATAGTGCCCGCTCCCCCAGTTCCCGGCGCGCCGCCTGGCGGCGCCCGGCAGTAACGGAGAAACAATGGAAAGAGTCGAATTGCCGCTCGGCCGGCATACCCTGTCCATCGAGACGGGGCTCATGGCCAAGCAGGCGGATGGTGCCGTCGTCGTGCGATTGGGTGACACCGTGGTGCTGGCCACGGCCTGTGGACAGCGCGAGCCGCGACCCGGCTTTGACTTCCTGCCCCTGACGGTGGACTACCGGGAGGCGAACTACGCCGCCGGCAAGATCCCCGGAGGGTTCTTCAAGCGGGAGGGTCGCCCCACCGAGAAAGAAACGCTGACCGCTCGGATGATCGATCGGCCGCTGCGGCCGTTGTTCCCCAAGGGATACACCTGCGAGACGCAGGTGATCGGCATGGTTCTCTCGGTGGACATGGAGAACGACTCGGACACTCTGGCGATCATCGGGGCCTCGACGGCGCTGCTGATCTCCGACATTCCCTTCGTGCACGCCATCGGGGCGGTGCGAGTCGGCTACTGGGACGGGGCTTGCGTGATCAACCCCACCACGGCCGACCTCAAGACCAAGAGCCAGCTCAACCTGCTGGTGGCCGGCACGGAGGAGGCCATCGTCATGGTCGAGGCGGCGGCAGGCGAGGTCTCCGAGGCGCTGATGGTGGAGGCGCTGGCCGAGGGGCACAAGGCCATCCGGCAGATCGTCGAGCAGCAGAAGGCGCTCCGCGAACGGGTCGGCAAGCCCAAGCGGCCGTTCGCGAAGAAGGAATCCGACCCGGCGATCGCCGCCGAGATCGAAGGCGCCCTGGCCGGGCCGCTGGGCGAGGCCATGCACATCAAGGGCAAGCTCGAGTCCTACGCGCGCATGAAGCAGGTGCGGGACGAGTATCTGGCCGGCCTTCCCGAGGATGCCGACGACAAGCGCGGGGCGGTGGCGTCGGTCTACGATCGGCTGCGCGAGAAAATCCTGCGCCGTGAGATCTTCGAGACCGGAAAGCGTCTGGACGGGCGAAGCTTCGACGAGATTCGACCCATCAGCTGCCAGGTAGGCGTCCTTCCGCGGACGCACGGCTCGGCGCTGTTCACCCGCGGCGAGACCCAGGCCCTGGTCACGGCCACCCTCGGGACCAACCAGGACTCCCAGATCATCGACACCGTGCAGGAGGAAGAGTACCGGAAGCGGTTCATGCTCCACTACAACTTCCCGCCCTTCTCGGTAGGGGAGGTGAAGTTCCTCCGGGGCCCGGGGCGCCGCGAGATCGGCCACGGCGTGCTGGCCGAGCGCTCGGTCAAGGGGATGCTTCCAGACGAGGAGACATTCCCCTACACCGTCCGCATCGTGTCCGACATCCTGGAGTCGAACGGCTCATCCTCGATGGCCAGTGTCTGCGGGGCCAGCCTGGCCCTCATGGATGCCGGTGTGCCGATCAAGAACCCGGTGGCCGGCGTGGCCATGGGGCTCGTGATGGAGGATGGCGCCTGGAAGGTCCTCAGCGACATCGCTGGCGAGGAGGATCACTACGGGGACATGGACTTCAAGGTCGCGGGGACCCGCGACGGAATCACCGCCCTCCAGATGGACATCAAGATCGCAGGCGTGACCTCCGAGATTCTCGCGCAGGCGCTGGAGCAGGCCCGCAACGGGCGGATGCACATCCTCGACCGCATGCAGGAGGCGTTGGCCGAGCCGCGGGAAGAGATCAGCTCCTACGCACCACGTATCCTCACGATCCGCGTACCGGTGGACAAGATCCGGGACATCATCGGGCCCGGCGGCAAGATGATCCGCTCGATCGTGGAGCGGACGGGCTGCAAGATCGACGTCGAGGACGACGGCCGCGTCGCGATCGCATCCGTGGACGAGGCGGCCGCCCGCAAGGCCAGCGCGATCATCGAGGAGCTCACCGCCACCCCGGAGCTGAACCAGAGCTACCTGGGGAAGGTCGTGAGGGTGGTCGACTTCGGGGCCTTCGTGGAGATCCTCCCCGGCACGGACGGTCTTCTCCACGTCTCGGAGATGGCCCACCACCACGTTCAGGACGTCCGAAGCGAGGTGTCGGAAGGCGACGAGGTGCTCGTGAAGGTCGTCAACATCGACCCGTCTGGCAAGATCCGGCTCTCGCGCAAGGCCCTGATCGAGCAGGCCGAGGGCGCCCCCGTGGCGGCCGGCGGCGGCTCCGGATCGGGTTCCGGCGGCGGCCCGGGCCGTCGGGAGCACGGCGGTGGCGACCGCGGCGGCGACAGGGGTCGCGGCCGCGATCGAGGCGATCGTGATGGAGGACGTGGTCCTCGGAGCTGACGCTGTGAGACGGGTCGGAACCCGGGCACTGGTCGCAGCCGTCTTTCTGGCGGCGGCCGGAGCCGCGGCCCGGCCCGGCCCCGAGGTCTCGATCCGAGCCTCGGGCAGCGGCTTCGAGCCCTCCGAGGTCGTCGTTCGAAAGGGCGAGGCCGTCAGGGTGGTGCTCTCTTCCACCGACCGTGAGCATTGCTTCGCCGTCGATGCTTTGCGGATCGAGAAGCGGATTCTGGCAGGCCGCTCGACGAGCTTTGACTTCACGCCTGACCGGGCCGGGCGGTTCCCTTTCTACTGCTGCCTGGAATCGGGCACCCAGGCCGAGGTCGAGCGAGGCGTCCTGGTGGTCACGGAAAAAACCCGCTAACTCTCCGTAACCCCCGGCAATCGGACCACGAACACCGTTCCTCGGCCCTCCTCGGTCGTGAAGTCGATCTGGCCCTGGTGCCGCTCGAGGACCATCAGAACGGTGGACAGCCCGAGACCGGTGCCCTGGCTTTCGGGCTTCGTGGTGACGAAGGGCTCGAACCAGCGGCCGCGGATCGCCTCGGGGATTCCCGCGCCCTCGTCGGAGACGGTGATCGCCACCTCGTTCGCCCGGCGAGCCGAGGTGACGGTGAGGGTGCCGCCGTTCTCGGCCATCGAGTGCACGGCGTTGATGACCAGGTTGATGAGCGCCATCTCGAGCTGGTTCGACACACCTCGCACGTGGGGGAGATCCGGGGCGAGCTTCTTCACCAGCTTCACGTGGCCGCTGGCGATCTGGTACTGACACAACTCGGGGCTGCGCTCGATGATGTCGTTGGGAGCCAGCGGCACCGTCTCCTCGTGCCCGGGACGGCTGAAGGCCAGCAGTCGCTGGGCGAGGGTGCGGATACGATCTGCCCCCCGGGTGATGGCGGTGAGCATCTCCCGCTGGGCGACCGTGATGTCCTGCACACCCAGCAACTCCAGGTTGCCCATGATGTAGGTGAGAGGGGTGTTCAGCTCGTGAGCGATTCCTGCTGCCATCTGGCCGATGGTGGCCAGCTTCTCGGACTGGAGGAGCTGGGCCTGGGCCCGCTGGAGCTCCTCGATGGTCCCCTGCCCGCGCTCGAAGAGCTGGGCGTTCTCGATGGCCAGGGCCGCGTGGCGGGCCAGGGCCTCGGCGGCCCGAAGGACGTCCTGGCTGAAGGGCTCATCGGAACGGGCGTTGTCGACGTAGAGCGCACCAAGGCCCCGGGGAAAGGCTCCCGTGCCGTCGACCTCGGCCCGGGGCGATCGGAGGGGGAGGCAGAGCGTGCTCCGCAGCAGCTCGCCCTTGGGAGTGGGGGCGCCCTCGTCGGCCGTGGCCTCGATGGGAGAGAAGGGCGACTCGATGACCTCGCCGGACTCGAGGGCCCTTCGCACGATGGCCGCGGAGAGGCCGTGGCCGTCGCTCGACGGCAGGTTCCCGGAGCGTCCGCGGGCCACCCGGAGGCGCAGGCCCGCGACGGTGGGGAAGCGGCCGGCGTCCGGAGAGGTGTCGGCCAGGAGAAGAAACCCGCGCTCCGCCCCGGTGATGTGCATGATCGCGTCCAAGACCTGCTCCAGGACCTGGCTCAGGACCAGCGTGGTGTTGAGGGTCTGCACCAGCGAGAGGAGCAGCTGCTGCTGCTCGACCCAGGGCAGCTTGCCCATCTCGCCGGTGGAGCTTTCCACACCCAGGACGGAGTACTTCAGCGTCAGGTTGCCGAGCTGGATCTGTGCCCCCGGGGTGAGCTCCGCTCGGCGGATCTTCGTGGCGTTGACGTAGCGGCCGTGGAGGCTGTCCGCGTCCTCGACGAAAAATCGCTCGTCCTGATACTCGAGGCGGGCGTGGTGCTTGGAGATCGAGGGCTCGTTCAGGGCGATGTCGTTGTGGCGTGCCCGCCCGATTGAGTAGGAGCGGGGCCTGAGGAATCGGATCTTCTCCGGGAGATCGCCGCGGATCACCTCGAGGACAGCCACGGCGAGGCTCGCGCCACAGGCGGTGCAGCGGGCCTCGTCCGGGGAGTTCTCAGCGGAGCACTTGGGGCAAAGCATGCGCGGGGCTTGGATGACGCATGACGGGCGGGAGGGCGTCAATTGGGGCTTTGTGGGAGGGCGGGAGGCTTGGAGGCCAGGTCGGCCGGCGGGGCCGATTGCCGGGGGCGCAAAACGCCGGTGCAACGTCGGGGCTCCCCAAGGATGAAATCCTTCGTCGCGGGCGCAACGTTGGAGCTCCTCAGAATGACGCTTTGTACCGCGCGAGCCCGCTACAAAGCGTCAGTTGGACAGCCGCAAGTGCCAGCGGTCCCGGTCGTTGATGGGCTGGGGGTCGCCGGGGGTGAGGGCCAGCTCCAGGACCTCCTCGATGGACGACACCAGATGGATCTTGAGGTCGGCGCGGACGTTCTCGGGGATGTCCTCTTTGAAGGCCTTCTCGTTGCGGCGGGGGAGAAGGACCTCCTTGACGCCCAGACGGTGGGCCGCAAGGACCTTCTCCTTGATGCCTCCCACCGGAAGCACACGGCCGGCCAGGGTGATCTCGCCGGTCATGGCCACTCGTGGTCGAACCGGGCGGTCGGTGAGGAGCGACACGAGCGCGGCCACGAGGGTGATGCCCGCTGAGGGGCCGTCCTTCGGGATGGCCCCCTCCGGAACGTGCAGATGAAGATCCACCCGCTCGAAGAACGACTCCTCGATCCCGATCTGTCGTGCGTGTGCCCGCACCCAGGAGAGTGCCGTCTGCGCGCTCTCCTTCATCACGTCCCCGAGCTGCCCGGTGAGGTTCAAGCCCTTCTTTCCGAACATCTGGGACGCCTCGATGTAGAGGACGTCGCCGCCGGCGGCGGTCCAGGAGAGGCCGGTGGCCACACCGGGGGTCTGTGCGCGCTCGTCGAGCTCTTCGTCCCGAAGGAAGTACGGGGCACCCAGGAAGTCCTCGACCTTCCCGGGGGTCACCACGACGGTCTCGTCCACTCCTTCGGCCTTGCGCCGGGCCACCTTCCGGATGATGCTGGCGATCTCACGCTCGAGGTTTCGAAGGCCGGCCTCCCGGGTGTATTCGCGAATGAGCTTGACGAGCGCCTCGTCCCCGAAGGCGACTTGCTCCGCATCGAGCCCGTGGTTCTCCAGCTGCCGGGGGATGAGGTGCCGTCGGGCGATGTGGAGCTTCTCCTCCTCCGTGTAGCCGGCGAGGCGGATGACCTCCATGCGGTCGCGCAGCGCAGGCGGCACCGTGTCGAGGACGTTGGCGGTCGTGATGAACAGCACCTCGGAGAGGTCGAACTGCAGGTCGATGTAGTGGTCCTTGAAGGTGTTGTTCTGCTCGGGGTCCAGCACCTCGAGAAGAGCCGCGGACGGGTCGCCCCGGAAATCGGTTCCGATCTTGTCGATCTCGTCGAGGATGATCACCGGGTTCTTGGTCTCGACCCGGCGCAGACCCTGGAGGATCTGACCTGGCAGGGCGCCGATGTAGGTGCGGCGGTGTCCCCGAATCTCCGCTTCGTCGCGCATCCCGCCCAGGCTCAGGCGGTGGAACTTGCGGCCGAGGGCATTGGCGATGGACTTGCCGAGGCTCGTCTTGCCGACACCCGGGGGGCCCACGAAGCACAGGATGGGACCCTTGATATCGGGCTTCATCTTGCGGACCGCCAGGTACTCCAGGATCCGGTCCTTGACCTTCTCGAGGTCGTAGTGGTCGTTGTCCAGGACCTCTTTGGCCTTGATGAGGTCGATCTCGACCTCGGTCCGCTTGTTCCAGGGCAACGAGACGACCCAGTCGAGGTACGTGCGGGTGACGGTGTACTCCGCCGCCGCCGGGGTCATGCGCGACAACCGCTCCAGCTCCCGGAGGACCTCCTTCTTCGACTCCGCAGGGAGGCCGGCAGCCTCGATCTTCTCCCGAAGCTCGTCGGTCTCCCTCTGCTGGTCGTCGCTGTCGCCCAGCTCTTTCTGGATCGCCTTCATCTGCTCGCGGAGGTAGTACTCGCGCTGGTTCTTCTGGAGCTCGCTCTTCACCTGGCTCTGGATCTTGCTGCCCACCTCGAGGACTTCGACGTCCTTCACCAGGAGGGAGTTGACCCGCTCGAGGCGAGCTTTGACGTCCAGGGTGTCCAGGATCTCCTGCTTCTGTGCGGTGTTCAGCGTGGGGAGGTTGCCGGCGACGAAATCGGCGAGCCGGTGGGGCTCCTTGACGTTCGACGCCAGCGTGACCAGCTCGTCGGAGAGGGTGGGCGAGAGCTCCACCACTCGCTGAAAGAAGGCGCGGACGCTCTGAGCCAGCCCCTTGACCTCCACGTCATCCTCGGGCGGCACCTCGTCGGAAAGCAGCTCAATCTCGGCCTTGAGGAAAGGGCTGTACTGGGTGATCCTCAGGACGCGGAAGCGCTGCACTCCCTGAACCACCAGGCGCAACGAGCCGTCGGGAAACTTGAACATCTTGTGGAGATGGGTGAGCGTGCCCACGGCGTACAGGTCGCTCTCGACCGGGTCCTCGGTCGCCGGGTCGCGCTGGGTGACGACGCCGATGACCTTGCGGTCGCCCACGGCGTCGTTGACGAGCTCCACGGAGCGCGGGCGAGCTACGGCCAGAGGCAGGATGGCCTGGGGGAACAGCAGCGTGTCCCGCAGGGGCAGGATGCCCAGCTCGGTGGGGACGTCGGCCGGATTCAGCTCCGCCATGCCGCTCGACTCGAAGTCGGGGAGGCCGTCGTCGTGCTCGCTCATGTGCTCCTCAGCGCCGTCCCACTCGTCCGGTGGGCAGGCGCAATGTGACGTGGGCCAGCTCCTTCTGGAGGCGGGCGAACGACCTGGCCTCCCGTGCGGCTCGTACGGTGGTCTCAGTCTCCTCCTGGCACTCACGGCACAGCGGTGCGAACGGCAGTGCCGTGCGGCGAGCCGCCAGGATCTCGCCGTCACACTCCTGGCAGAGCCCGTAGGTTCCGTCCTCGAGACGGATGATGGCCTGGTCGATCTTCGCCAGCGTCTCGGACTTCATCTGCATCAAGGCCATGTCGACCTCGGTGACGAAATCGTCGACGCTCTGCTCCTCCGCGTCCCGGACCACACCCGCCTTGATGGGCAGCGTCTCGCGGAGCGAGCGCAGCTTGACCTGGACCTCGTGCCTCCGCTCACGGAGCATTTCCTTGAGTACCTGGTAGCGCTCCCGATTGGTCGAACGTCTCTTGCGTGCCATGGGATTCCTCCCTCTCTGGTGAGCTTTCGCCCTCGCCATCACTTGAGCCTCAGTACGACCACGCGGTATCTCTCGGCGCTGAGGACGCGCAGCCGAATGCGGTCGCCACTCTCGAACTCGGAGATGGCCCGCTCGAAATCATCGACACCGTCCATTGGCTCGCCGTTCACCGCGACGATCACGTCGGACCGTCGGAGCCGGGCCTTGTCCGCTGGCTCGCCAGGCTCGACTTCGGTGATGAGCACTCCCCGGGTGTCGCGGGGCAGCTCGAGTCGATCGGCGAGGGCGGGGGTGAGGTCTCGAACGCTCATCCCCAACCGGCGCCGCTCGGTCGTCTCCTGGCGTGCCGAGGTTCCTGGACCGTCGGGGAACGTCCCGAGGGTCAGGGAGATCTTCCGCTCCTCGCTGCCGCGGAGCACATTCAGCTCGACCTCGGTCCCCGGGGCCTTGGACGCGATGTAGCGGGAGAGGTCGCTGCTGTCGTCGATCTCCCTCCCGTCTGCCGTGAGGACCACGTCCTCCGGCTCGATGCCCGCGTCCTCGGCGGGCGAGCCCGGCGTCACCGAGTTCACGATGGCTCCCCTGGCCTCATCGAGGTCGTACGTGGCGGCCAGGTCTTCGGTCATGGAGCCGATCGTCACGCCCATCCAGCCCCGGACGACCCGGCCCGTCTCCCGGAGCTGGGGAAGGATCTCCCTGGCGACGTTGATCGGCACGGAGAACCCGACGCCGGCATTCACCCTCGAGGCGCCGCCGGTCACGATCATGGTGTTGATCCCGACCACCTCGCCCCGGGTGTTCAGGAGAGGCCCCCCGGAGTTGCCTGGGTTGATCGCGGCATCGGTCTGGATCATGTCGATGCTCGTGCCCCGCTGCAGTTGGAGATCGCGGCCCTTGAACGAGACGACGCCCACGGAGACGCTGTTGCCCAGGCTGAACGGGTTGCCGATGGCCATCACCCACTCGCCGGGCTCGATGACGTCTGAGTCCCCGAGGGGGAGCACCGTCAGCGTATCCTCCGGCTCGATCTTGATGAGCGCGACGTCCGTGCGGGCATCCTGCCCGATCACCTTCGCGTCGAAGTCCTTTCCGTCCGGGAAGGTGACTGAGATATCGTCGGCGCCGTCGATGACGTGCCGGTTGGTCAGGATGTAGCCCTCGGCGTCGATCACGAATCCGGATCCGAGGCTGGTCTGCAGTATGCGGCCGGAGCGGCTCTGGGGTCCGAGGGGACCCTCTTCTTCGCCTCGGGAAGGATCGTGGAAGGGGTTCCAGGGCCGGCGCACCAGCTTCGAGGTGTTGATGTTGACCACACCGTCGTTCACGCGACGGGCGATGTCGCGGAAGGTGTGGATGCCGAAGGGGGCAGCGGCTTCCGAGCTCTGCAGCGCCACGGGCACCGTGGCAGGAGCAGGGCTCCGGCGAGCCTCCGCGCCGCGGGTGGCTTGCGCTCGAGTCGTGAGGAGGGCTCCCAGGAGCGTCACGGTGAGAGCCGCGCTCAGGAGCGTGGCGAATGTCTTGGTCCGACTTGTCATAGCTTCCGGTGCCTCCGAGGCGCCGCTCTGTTCAGGAGCTCACGCCCGTCTCTACGCCGCCTGTCATGAAGTTATTCCAGCGATGTTGGCATCCGAGTGACCGCTGCCTCAAAGCAGCAAGTCTCGTGCCCAACGCCCGACCTCGCGGTGAGGCGAGTTGTCTCTAGATGCCAGTGCTTGCGCCATGGGGGATTATGCCGGCAAGTCACGTGTACGTAAGCCTCTTACGGTTACGGGAAGTCAAAAGTTGTCTCCCCTCTGGCCGGCTTGTTTCCGGGCGCCATCCAGCCCGCCGGGCTGTCCTCAAAAGACCTCATCTGGCTCGGCTCGAGAGGACGGCACGCGACCCCGGGAAGGAGTTCGCCGGGCGGGATTCCCCCCACCCGGCGCGACCCTCCGGACAGCCGTGGATGTCCGGTTTCGACCTCACTTGCCGATGGCGATGGAGATCTGCTTCGGCTTGGCCTCCTCCTTCTGGGGGAGGCTGACCTCGAGCACGCCGTCCTTGTACTCCGCCCGGATCTTCTCGGTGTCGACGACGTTCGGGAGCGTGAACGAACGAGAGAACGTCCCGTAGGTTCGCTCCACGCGGTGGCAGTCCTCGCGCTTCACCTCGGACTCGAACGTCCGCTCTCCCCGAAGAGATAGCACGTTGTTCTCGACCTGGATGTCCACGTCCTTGGGCTCGATGCCCGGCAGCTCCGCCTTGAGGACGATGTGGCCCTCGCGCTCGAAGATGTCGACCGCCGGCGTCCAGCTGCTGGCCTTGGCGTCTTCGGCCGTCTGACCCTGGCCCCGGAAGGCCTCGTCGAAGATCCAGTTCATCCGCTCCTGAGCGGACACGATGTTGTGAAACGGCTCCCAGCGTACGAGTCTCATGGTCTTTCCTCCTGTCAATGAGCTCTGTTCAGGCGTTCTCTGACGCCTCAGTCCCTCACCGTGTACTCGGCATCCACCACGTCGTCGGCGGCCTGGCTGTCGAGTGGGGGCTTTCCTTCCGGGGCCCCGCCGTTGCCCGGAGCGTCCGCGCCGGCGTCCGGGCTTGCAGCCTGCTGCTTGTACAGCCCCTCAGCCAGCTTGTGGCTCAGCTTCGTCAGCGTGTCCATGGCCGCCGTGATGGCGGCACCGTCCTCGCCCTCGGCCGCCTTGCGAACCTCGGCGATGGCCTCTTCGACGGCAACCGCCTCGGCCTCGTCGACCTTGTCGCGGTTGTCACTGAGCGTCTTCTCGACGCTGAAGCCCAGGCTGTCGGCCTGGTTCCGCTGGTCGACGAGCTCGCGTCGCTTCTTGTCCTCCTCGGCGTGGTCCTTTGCGTCGTCGACCATCTTCTGGACCTCTTCCTTGGCGAGGCCAGAGGAGGCGGTGATGGTGATGGCCTGCGACTTGCCGGTGGCCTTGTCCCTGGCCGACACGTTGAGGATTCCGTTCGCATCGATGTCGAAGGTCACCTCGACCTGCGGTACGCCCCGTGGTGCGGGGGGGATGCCCATGAGGTGGAAGTTGCCCAGCGTCCGGCTGTCCTTCGCCATCTCGCGCTCGCCTTGCAGGACGTGGATCTCCACCGACGGCTGGTTTTCCGCAGCCGTGGAGAAGACCTCGCTCTTCTTGGTGGGAATCGTGGTGTTGCGCTCGATGAGCTTCGTCATCACGCCCCCGAGGGTCTCGACGCCCAGTGACAGGGGGGTGACATCGAGAAGAAGAACGTCCTTCACCTCGCCCGCCAGGATCCCTGCCTGGACCGCGGCGCCAATGGCCACGACCTCGTCGGCGTTCACCCCCTTGTGGGGCTCCTTGCCGAAGAACGCCTGCACGATCGCCTGGACCTTCGGGATTCGGGTGGAGCCGCCGACCAGGACGACCTCATCGACGTCGCCGGGCTCGATCCCGGCGTCCTTCAGCGCCAGGCGCACCGGGCCCATGGTGCGCTGGAGGAGATCGTCGATCAGCTGCTCCAGCTTGGCACGGCTCAGCTTGAGCGCGAGGTGCTTCGGTCCCGAGGCGTCCGCGGTCACGAAGGGGAGGTTGATCTCAGTCTCGAGGGTCGACGAGAGCTCGGTCTTCGCCTTCTCGGCGGCCTCCTTGAGACGCTGGAGAGCCATTTTGTCCTTGGAAAGGTCGATGCCCTGGTCCTTCTTGAACTCCGCCACGATCCAGTCGATGACCCGCTGGTCGAGGTTGTCGCCCCCGAGGTGGGTGTCGCCGCTGGTGGCCTTGACCTCGACGACACCTTCGCCGACCTCCAGGACGGAGATGTCGAAGGTGCCGCCGCCGAAGTCGTAGACCGCGATGGTCTCGTCCTTCTTCTTGTCTAGGCCGTAGGCCAGCGCGGCGGCTGTGGGCTCGTTGACGATTCGGAGCACCTCGAGGCCAGCGACCTCGCCGGCATCCTTGGTGGCCTGGCGCTGTGAGTCGTTGAAGTATGCGGGCACGGTGATCACCGCCCTGGTGACCTTCTCGCCGAGGTGGTCCTCGGCCGCCTGCTTGAGCTTCTGCAGCGTCATGGCCGAGATCTCGGGAGGGGAGTACAGCTTGCCCTCGACCGAGACCCGTGCGTCGCCGTTCTTGGCCTCGACGACCTTGAACGGGACCATCTTCTGCTCTTCGCTGACCTCGGAATACTTGCGGCCCATGAAGCGCTTGATGGAGAAGGCGGTGTTCTCCGGGTTCGTGACCGCCTGGCGCTTGGCGACTTGACCGACCAGCCGCTCGCCGTCCTTGCTGAAGGCGACCACCGACGGTGTCGTGCGTCCGCCTTCGGCGTTGGGAATGACCTTGGGCTCGCCACCCTCCAGGATGGACACGACGGAGTTGGTGGTCCCGAGGTCGATTCCAATCACTTTGCTCATTCTTGCGACCTCCTTGGTTTTGATCTCTCTCGGCGCCACCTCGGGACCCCGGAAGGGGCCTCGGGCGAGCCGACACAGGGATAATAAGTCATGGATGGCCTGTAATCAAGCAGAAAATATGAGTTAGAAGCACGCATATATAGTCGAAATCGAGCCGTTTGCCGCGGCGCCCCGTGCTGGTGAGCCCTGGGGAGGGGGTCGAGCTAGCGTTTGCGACGGCGATACTCTCTGCTAAAGTGTTGTCAGATCGGAAGATTGACGAAATGACCGGTACCCGAGAGGGCCAAGGTGGCGGAATCCGGGGTCCGTCAGAGGACGCTCTTCTTCCCCGAGACCGCTGCAAGGTCATCGGAGTCAACCAGAACTACACGTCCCGGATCGGGACGTCCTACCACATCCAGATCGAGGATCGGGGACCCGTCTTCGACGACGCGGCCGAAGAGTGGGTGAGACGCGTGAACACCATCATCTATGCCAACTACGGCGAGCCCACCGCCCGGATCGTCCTCGGACGGGATCAGGATTTTCCGGATCAGCGGACACTCGAGCACAACCGCTTCATCGAGAGGCACATCCAGGAGGCCGCGGGCGCCGTGGGGACCCTCCTCGAGGAGCGCGAGGCGCGGCAGGGCGATCGAATCAAGGCGCTGCTTCGTCACTACCACGGTGAAAGAGACGAGTCGATCAAGGCAGAGTTCGACGAGGCCAACCGCCTCTATCCCTTCGTCTTTGCAAAGGTCTGGCAGGAGCTCAAGGCCGAGCGTTCAGCGGAGCCCCCGACGGAGACGGAGCCGCCGGTACCGGAGATCGAGGAGACGGTGTACCCGATGGACCCGGACCAGCGGAAGGTGGTCCTATCGATCGAGCGTGTGCGAGAGGAGCTCCAGCGCGATCTGGCCGCTCTGAAGGAGATGGGGGCCGCCGACGACATCCTCCTGACGACCTGCGCCAAGATCCTGCACCGGGTCCGCGAGGCCCTGACTCAGCGCGCGGCGACGGGAAGCGATTTCTCGGTACGGCGGCTCGAGATGACCAAGAACAGCCTGGTGACGACCTACCGGCAGGTCCGGGCGCGTCTCAGTCGGCAGACTCGGAAGGAGTAGGAGGCGCTTCGGGGGCCTCTTGGGACTCCTCTTCCCTGGGGGCCGAGGCCAGAGCCTCGCTCATGTTGTAGCGGATCTCCGAGGCGACCTTGGTCAGCTTCATCCCTTCCGTGCCCCGAAGCCGACAGGCAAGACCGGGGTATTCCGTGGTGTCACCCGGTCGCTCGAACTGGATCTCGCAATAACGGCACTCGGCGTTCCAGCAATAGCGCCCCATGCCGATGTCCTCGGCGACGTACTGGAGCTGGCGCAGGAGGATGTTGTTCTCCGGGACCTCGAAGACGCGCCCGAGGACGACGACCCGGACCAGCTTCTCCCAGGGATCATAGAGATCGGACACTCAGCACCCTCCAGTGTTCAATTACAGCACGCCGGTCCGAGCCCGGCAACGCGTCTCGTCTCGCGGGCTGGCCGAGGAGGAAGAACGCGCTAGAATCTCGGCCTGAATGGCGAAAATCGCTTTCATCGGCAGCCACGGGGTGGGGAAGACGACGCTGTGCTACGACCTCGCCGCCGCCCTCAAGAAGCGGGGGCTGGGAGTGGACATCGTCAAGGAGGTGGCTCGACTCTCGCCCCTGCCGATCAACCGCCAGACATCCCTCGAGGCCCAGATGTGGATCCTCACCACCCAGATCGCCGAGGAGATCCGCTCCGCCGCAGGTCACGAGGTCGTCGTGTGCGATCGCAGCGTCCTCGACAACTACGCCTACCTGGTCTTCGCCACCTCGAAGCAGCGGTGGCTGGAGCCGCTGGTCAACCGCTGGATGAAGGGCTACGACCTCCTCTTCAAGGTCCCCATTGCCGGCAGCCCCGCCGCCGACGGGGTGCGGGACACGGACGAGTTCTTCATGCGCTCCATCGACACCCTCGTCGACGACCTCCTGAAGGAGTGCAAGCTCGAGTGCGAGCGCCTGCCGGCAGGGCGGCGCGACGAGTGGGCGGACATCGTCCAGGACCGGGTCCTGGGACTCCCGACGCTGGCGGCCCGACTGTTCTAGCCCCGGCTCCAGGAGAGGCCACCCGCGCTGACGCGGTATCCTAGCGGGGTGAGCGAGTCCTCGTGGACGGCAGGACAAACGCGGCGGCCGGCGCTGCACCACGGTGCGGTGCTGTGTGCTCTTCTCGTGCTCGCGTCCCCTGCGATGGCCCAGGACTTCAGGCAACCGTCGGATGCGGTCGTCTTCATTCGCGTGAGCGGAGACGTGCACGTGGATGCGACTCAGGACTGGGAGGGGCCGGAGAGCTTCGAGGACATGGAGATCGGCACCGGAAGCGGCTTCCTCGTTGCCTTCTCGGGCCTGGTCCTGACGAATCATCATGTCGTGACCGGCGGTCGCACGGTGGAGCTCGTCCAGGGGAGGGAGGTGGAGGTCCGCACGGAGGTGCGCCGGATCGAGGTGGCGGTGGGGGGAGGCGGTCGGCACGGTCGCTTCGAGGCCTGGGTGGCCGCGTCGGGTCCGGAGCTGGACCTGGCCATCCTCCATGATCACAGGTCTGGATCTGCCGTTCATCCCCCTGGGAGACTCGGACGCCATCGAGCCCAGGGACGGTGTCACGGTCCTCGGCTACCCGTTCGGCCGTCAGGTCGAGGTGGGGCGGCGGGTTGGAACCGATACGGTGCCCGAGCCTTCGGTGACCGCAGGATCGCTCTCGGCGGCCCGGCTCGACGAGGAGGGACGAACCCGATACCTCCAGACCGACGCCCCGGTGAGCCCGGGCAGCTCCGGCGGGCCGATCCTGGACGAGGACGGCTCGGTCGTGGGGATCGTAAAAATGAAGCTGTCGCCGGAGGAGCGGGGCGAGGGGGCGGGATTCGGCATTCCCGTCAACCTGGCCAAGGACTTCCTCGAAGGCCATGGGCTTCTCTCCCAGGTCCCCGGGACACGGCTGCGGGTCGGCGTGCTGCACGAGCTGGACTGGAAGGGGATCCGCATCGAGATGCCCGACGGCTTCGTCGACGAATCGCCGGGCCGGCTGCTCGTGGACACGGGGACCGGCGGGGGCCCGGTGTCCTTGCGGGTGGACCGGGTCGCGACCCCCCGTGGTGTGGCTCGGCTGGAAGAGGTCCTCCTCGACGGGCGGGGGCTGCCCGGGTTCGTGCCGGCCTCGGCGAGCGTCCAGCACCGAAGGTTCCGGGGACGGCCGCCGCGCCTCCTTGGCTCGGCAACGGGCCGGACCGCGGAGGGCGTCCGGTTTCGCATCGAGTACACCCTTCTCGATCTTGGCCAGGAGCAGATCGTGGCACGGTACCTGGGCTCGCCCATCGACGTGGCCTTCAACCTCGGGCTCCTGCAGCGCTCCTTGATGAGTCTCCAGGTGGCACCGCTCCTCACCGCCGAGGTGCGGGGGCCCAGGGAGGTGGCCTTCGAGCGGGTGCGCTCCGTGGGTGCGGCGGGTTGTGGACTGCCCCTGCCAGCAGGCTGGAGCCGCGAGGAGACCTCCTTCGCGTCGTGCGCCAGGCGGCTGCGCCCACCGGAGGCGGGGGGGGCGACCAGCCCGCTCGGAGACTTCACAGTGGTCTTTCGCGCCCTGAGCTGGGATCGCTCGAGCGTCCCCGGCGCCAGGCTCGCTCGGGCATGCGGAGCGGGGCCGGGGACTCTCGGGCCGACCTACGCCCGTGGAGGCGAGCGGCTGGGCGTTCCCCTGGCGTTCTGGGGCGTCGTGGTCGAGCGAGGGACCGAGATCCTGCTCCTCGAGGCAGAGGCCCCGGAGGCAAAGCTGCGCTTCCTGCGCGAGGCCTTCTTGATGTGGGGCAACGAGGTCGCCGGAGCGCCCTGAGCACGCTATCCTTGGCCCGGCCGTTGCGGGCCGTGGTGAGTGACCATCGGCCGCGCTTTCGGATGGGAGGACCATGACACTCGTCGAACGCATCTCACAGGATCTGACGGCCTCGATGAAGGCCAGGGATGCGGAGAGGACTTCGGTGCTCCGCATGGCCAAGGCCGCGCTCAAGAACCGCGAGATCGACAAGGGGGAGCCCCTCGACGACGCCGAGGCCGTGAAGGCCCTCCAAAGCCTCGTGAAGCAGCGGGAGGACTCCGCCGAGCAGTACGACAACGCCAGCCGACCCGAGCTCGCGGACAAGGAACGGGCGGAGATCGGCGTCCTGAAGGTGTACCTGCCGGCGGAGATCTTGGATGAGGAGATCGCCGCTGCCGTCGAGAAGGCGATCGCCGAGACCGCTGCTGCGTCCCCGAAGGACATGGGCAAGGTCATGAAGGCGGCCATGGCGGCGCTGGCTGCTTCCGGCAAGGCAGTGGACGGCAAGCGCGTCAACGCGGCGGCGAGGAAGTCGCTGGGTGGATGAGCCGTGCCTTCGCTGAAGCCACGAGCGCTTCGCCCCGGGGACCTGGTCGGGGTGGCCGCGCCTGCGGGGCCGGTGGATGAAGACGCGCTCCATCGGGGCGTGATCGAGCTGGAGGCCCTGGGCTTCGCTGTGCGGGTGGCCGACGGTGTCCTCGACCGACACCACTTCATGGCCGGGCGGCGCGACGCCCGCATGGCGCAGCTGCGGGGGCTCTGGGCCGATCCCGAGATCGCCGCGATCGTGTGTGCCCGCGGTGGCGCAGGGGCAGGCTGGCTCCTGAGCGGACTGGATCCAAGCCTCCTTCGCACACATCTAAAAACGATCGTCGGCTACAGCGACATCACGTGGCTGCACCTCGTCCTCGCGCGTCTCGGGATGACGAGCCTGCACGGGCCGATGGTCGCTCGCGAGCTGGCCGAAGGAGAACGGGCCTACGATCGCGAGAGCCTCTGGCACGCCCTGACGGGGGAGGGAGATCCCTACGTGGCCGGGCCGGACCAGCTGCACACGCTGAGGGCCGGCGAGGCGGAGGGGGTGCTCAGGGGCGGTTGTCTCTCGATACTGGCCGCCGCGGCGGGAACCCCGTGGGAGCTGCGCACGGGAGGCCAGCCCACCCTTCTCTTCCTGGAAGATGTCGACGAACCGCCGTACCGGATCGATCGAATGCTCTTGCAGCTGCGGGAGTCGGGGGCGCTCGACGGTGTCCGGGGGATCGTTTTCGGCGAGATGGCGGGCTGCACGCCTGGCGTCGACTCCGACTTCGCACTCGAGGAGGTGCTTCTGGAGGCCCTGGACGGCCTGGATGTGCCCGTGGCGTTCGGTCTGTCGAGCGGACACACGTTGCGCCCGAACGTCACCCTGCCGCTGGGAGTCGCGGCGCGGCTGGACTGCACCGGGAGCGAGGCGCGGTTCGAGGTCCTCGAGGTCCCGGTCTCGTGAAGGTTCACCTCTCCGCCATCTGCGGAACGGCCATGGCCTCTCTCGCGGGTCTGCTGCGGGAGCTCGGCCACGAGGTCACCGGGTCCGATCAGAACGTCTACCCGCCGATGTCGACTCAGCTGGAGGCTCTGGGGATCCCCATCCTCTCGCCGTATGCCGAAGGGAACGTCCCGGAGGATGCGGACGTGGTGGTGATCGGCAACGCCCTCTCCCGCGGCAACCCGGAGGTCGAGGTCGTCCTCGACCGGCGGCAGCGGTACACGAGCCTCCCGGCGCTGCTGGCAGAGGAGCTCCTCCGGCCACGGCGCTCTCTCGTTGTCGCGGGGACCCATGGCAAGACGACGACGGCGAGCCTCCTGGCATTTCTCCTGGACCGGGCGGGGCTCGAGCCCTCCTTCCTGATCGGGGGAGTCCCGGTCGACTTCGAGCGGAGCTACAGGGTCAGAGAGGGCAAGCACTTCGTCGTCGAGGGGGACGAGTACGACTGTGCCTTCTTCGACAAGCGCCCCAAGTTCGTTCACTACCTGCCCGAGGTCGCGGTCCTCGGGAACATCGAGTTCGACCACGCCGACATCTATCCCGATCTCGAGGCCGTGAAGACGGCCTTCGTGCGTCTGCTGAACGTCGTCCCGCGAACGGGACTGCTCGTGGCCGGCGCCGACAGCCCGGCGCTGGCCGAGCTGCTGCCGAAGGCCCATTGCCGGGTCGAGACGTTTGGTCTGGCCGACGGGGCGGACTGGCGGGCCACGGAGCTCAGACCGACGGCCGGAGGGGCACGCTTTCGACTGCACGGCAAAGGCCAGGACCTGGGCC
Source organism: Vicinamibacteria bacterium (assembly GCA_963578825.1). Lineage (GTDB taxonomy): Bacteria > Acidobacteriota > Vicinamibacteria > Fen-336 > Fen-336 > JAJDNS01. The sequence continues at coordinate 1,669 of CAUZDW010000036.1, read as the reverse complement.
ACTTCGTCGTGTCCCTTCCCGGCGAGCACAACGTGCTGAACGCCGTGGCGGCTGTGGCCGTGGCTGTGGCCGAGGGGGTGGAGCCGGACGCTGCTCGCCAGGCGCTCGAGGCCTTCGGAGGGGTCCGACGCCGGCTGGAGGTGCGGGGTCGGGAGGGCGGAGTCACGGTCTACGACGACTTCGCCCACCATCCCAGCGCGGTGGCCGCCACTCTCCAGGCGCTCCGGGAACAGGAGACCGTTGGGCAGCTGGTGGCCGTGTTCGAGCCCCGGTCCTACACGTCTCGGATGAGGCTGTTCCAGGAGGCCTACGCCGAAGCGCTCGGGACCGCCGACAGGGTCGTGGTGGCTGCGGCACATCTGCCCGAGAAAGTGCCCGAGAAGGACAGAATCTCCGAGCCCGAGCTGGTGGCGAGGATGCGGGAGCGGGGTGTTGAGGCCGACTTCGTGCCGACCGTGGACCGGATCGTCGGGCTCCTGGCCGGCAGTCTGAAGGCCGGAGACCGGGTCGTCATCCTCTCGAATGGGGGTTTCGGGGGAATTTGCGACCGACTCCTCGAAGCTCTTGCCGCCGGACGGTCGAGCAGAATGGCGCCGCCAGACAACTCCTCTGGCGCCGGCGAGCGCCCTGTGATATAGCTCCCCCCAATTCCCGTGAGGAACACCTCAGTCGAGGTCCCGTGTCGCTGGTCGCGTGGCACCCACTGCCAGGAGGATCAGGTGACTCCCCAATTTTAAGGATGGTCAGCTTCCCGGTCATCCCTCAGCCTCCTGCATCCAGTCAATACACGAGGTGAACACCGTCAAATCGTCCATGCTTGCGAACGAAACGGGTCCAACCAGGGCGTAGTAGTGCTCAGCGGTCTTGAAGGCGACAGCTAAGCGTACATGCTTGGTAGGGACCTTCCCCTGTGAGATACCGCTCAGATCCGCGGACGGGTTCGATGTCATCGCGCCGGTCGAGTCCGACGTCGACGAGTCCGAAGGGGGATAAGCTGCGAAGCTCCGAAGTTGACCAGGCTTCGTCAGCTTCATCCCCTGCGGCTCCCTGGCGCCTCGAACCCTCGGACCCTGGGAACACTGGGAACACTGGGAACCCTCCATCATCGCATTGTGCCTAAGAACTGGGTGGAGATGGCGAAGTCAAGTGGCTACGGCTACCACCCCTGCCATTTCCAGTTGTAGGTGCGGCCAGACCTGTCCACCCAGAACATACGCTTGGCAACATAGCCAGTCCGTGTGGGAGCGGTATAGGACACAGACCCGTCGTCGTTGCGGTGCGCCTGCCCTGGAATCTGGCCGGTATCGCGGCCGAACTCGTAGATCAGGATCTGGCCACCCTGCCCGTCAGATGTAGTCCGCGTCGGAGGTCCCCGGCTCATCATCAACTCGGAGTACTGGCTTCCGACCCAAGATTGCATTGTCTTGCTCGGGTTGAGCGACGCACAACTGCACAGCAGGGTCAGAAGAACGGCCACAGCAACGCGTTTCATGTTTCACCTCCAAGGCAGCAGCAGCGAGCACACGGCCGCCACCCTGCCTGTGCCGATAGCGCCACGCCTAAGGCCTGAGGGGTTGTCCCGTAGCCTGTTGAAAATCGATTTGTAGCGGCGACTCCTTGGCCGTCCTGAGAGAAACTCGGGTCTTCCAAGAATCAAGAGCCCCTCAGT
>CAUZDW010000035.1:0-39101 GCA_963578825.1 Vicinamibacteria bacterium | reverse complement strand
GTCCTTGTATTCCATTCGAGTGGGTCCACTCTGGAATATAGAGTCGCCCGGCCTCCGGGGCAAACCTCGAGCCGTGCCGCCTCTCTTCCCGCTCACCCGCCCAACCACTGTCTGGGGAATGCAACCGGACGCGGCTATGGGAAGCGTGACGACGCTCCCGCCGGGCTTCCTCGACACCCAGTTCGACGGTGTCCCGCGGGCCGCCGACTCCTCGTGGATGCTGTCCCCGGAAGACCTCGCCAGCACGGTCGGGGCCTTTTCCGTACCCGGGACGGCGCCCACCTCAGCCGCCTCGAGATGCGCCCGGCTCGCCCTTAGAAACGCTGACTTCACACCTTTTTGTCCGGCTTAACTCATTGGGGCAGAATCACTTCTCTGTATTTCGCTTTTTGTTCGTGCTAAAAGGCGAAAACAATGCGGAACTTTGAGCCTGGACAGACCGTACGCCGCTGTAGGGTGGCATGGTGAGGATGAGATGGTGATGCTGATTCAGGTTCTGGCAGGAGTCCTACTGGTCGTCGGAAGCGGCCTCATTTTCCACGCACTGTTCGAGATGGAGAGAGGCCCCCGGCCCGTGGCGCGTCCCATGGCCCGGCGCTCGAGCAGAGAAGCGGAGCTGCCCAGGGCGGCCTGAGCCGGTCCCGGGTCACACTGGGCCGGCGATCAGGGACGGTGCTGCGTTCGACGCGTCCAATCCCTTGACTCTCGCACGCTCACGACCCTATCGTCTGGACCCGCCACCGCTCACAGCCCAGCCGACTGACCCCGGGGTCCCGCCCTGCCCCGTGTCCGCTCCTCCGCGAAAGAGGCGAGCTGGGGATGCCGCGCCTGCGGGCTCGCGGTCCGGACGCACCGTGTTCGACCGGAGATCCGGTCGGCGAAAGGGGAGCAAGATGCGTCAGAACATCGTCGTTGGCTCGCTTCTGGGCGTCGTGTTGGCCGCCGGCGCGGTGCCTGTCCAGGCAGCAGGCCCGGCCAAGATGAACGCCGCCATCCCGTTCGAGTTCACGGCCGGAGACAAGGAGTTCCGGAAGGGGAACTGCGCCTTCGACATGACCATGGCCAAGAAGGTATCGATCAAATGCTCCCGGGCGTCTACGGTCGTTCAAGCCCGCAACCTGCCGTTCCTCGGCAGCGTATTCAAGGACCCTCCGCGGCACGACATGATCTTCAAACGGTACGGGAAAGAGTACTTTGTCTCCGAGGTGTGGATCGGCCACGAAGGCATGGAGCTCGCGAAGTCTGAAGCCGAAGAGGAGCTCGAGAGCAACGGGGTGACCGCCAGCTCCATCAAGCTGACGGTGAAGAAGTGAATCGCAACAGCTGAGGCCTCATCAGCACGGTCTGACTTGCCCAAGACGTCTCGGCCGTGTACGCTCATGTTGTTTACTGGTCGGCACTTGGCCGACTGTCCGCTTCTCCGACCCTGTGGTGCAGAGGCCCAGCACGCCACCCTTTCAAGGTGGAGATCGAGGGTTCGAATCCCTCCAGGGTCGCCAACGTCGGCTCTTCTGAGTCACACGGCACTTGAATCCCCCCTCCAGCGTTCTCGGAGCGCGTTTCTTCACCCTTGCCTGCTTCGTGGGCGTCTCGACCCTGGCCGGCCACGCGTGGGCTCAGGAGGCCGCCACACCGGACGGACGCGGGCCGGAAGCCCGTCGCGGGCCGCTGGACATTCGGGACGAGCACCTGCTGGCCCAGCCTCGCCTCACTCTGCCCGCGGTTTCCGCTCACATAATCGCACGGGGCACCTGGACGCTGGATGTCTCGCTTCTCGTGTCCAACTCGTTCTCATGGACTCAGGACATCCCTGGAGAGAGCCCCGACGAGCGGCTGTTCCTCATTGACGGCGAGGCGCTGAGCCTCGCGGCCTCGGTTCGACGAGGACTCGGCCCTGACCTGGACGTCGGTGTTCGGGTGCCGCTCCGCCACCGCTCAGGCGGCGTCCTCGACGGCTTCATCGACGCCTGGCATCGGTTTCTGAACCTCGAGGACGGGTCCCGTCCGAGCTTCTTGCGCGACGCGTATCGGATCGAGGGCACCACGACCGACGGCCTGGAGTTCTCCTGGACGGCCGACGAGGGCACGGGCCTGGGGAACATCGAGACCGATCTCCGATGGCGGGCGGTCGACGGGGGTCCAGACCACGCATCGGTCGCGCTCGTCGGGCGTCTGTCGCTTCCGACCGCTACCGGGCCCTTCGACGAGCACGGCCTGGGAGCCGGCACTCAGGTCGTAGCGAACGTCCCTCTCGGCCGGACCTTCGATCGCTACCTGGGCGCCGGCGCGACGGTCCAGGCGGCAGGGACCGTCCACCGAATCCGGTACCGCCAGGCCCGCGCCCACGGGTTCGCCGCTTTCGAGTGGCGCCCCTGGAGACGTGTGAGCCTTCTGGTCGAGACGAACGCCGCCTCCCGGCTGGTGACCAACAGCAGCGCCTATCCCGGGCTGCACTGGGTCCTGAACGTGGAGGGACGGGTGGACCTCGGCGAGACCTTGCGACTGGACCTCGGGCTCACCGAGAACCTCATCGATCAGCAGGGCACCACGGATCTCGCCTTCTTCTTCGGATTCGGCTGGCGGCCCGGTAGAGGTGCAACTACAATCCCGGGCCATGGCCAAGACCACTGACGGCGTCGTCCTCGCCCTCGACCAGGGCACCACCGCCACGACGTCGATCGTCTTCGGACACTCTGGCAACGTCCTCGGACGAGCCAGCTCCGAGTTCACACAGCACTACCCGAAGCCCGGTTGGGTGGAGCACGACGCCGAGGAGATCTGGCAGACGAGCTCTCGGGTGATGGCCGACGCCCTTCGAGCCTCGGGCGCCGGGGCCGCCGATCTCAAGGCGATTGGCATCACCAACCAGCGGGAGACCGCGGTCGTGTGGGATCGAGCCAGCGGAGAGCCCGTTCACCGAGCGATCGTCTGGCAGAGCCGGCAGACCGCGGACATCTGTGCCCGCTTGAAGGCGGACGGCCACGAGCCGCTCTTTCGCGAGCGCACCGGACTCGTCCTGGACCCCTACTTCTCCGGGACGAAGGTCCGGTGGATCCTGGACCGCGACGACGATCTCCAACGACGGGCCGAAGCCGGCGAGCTGGCCTTTGGGACGATCGACTGCTGGCTCGTCCATCGAATGAGCGGGGGACGGGCTCACGTGACCGAGCCGACGAACGCCTCGCGCACGCTCCTCTACGACATCCGCAAGCAGCGCTGGGACGACGAGCTTCTCGAGATCCTGCGGGTCCCGGCGGCCATGCTCCCCGAGGTGCGACCGAGCAGCGGGGTCTTCGCCGAGACCTTCGGAATCGAGGGTGTGCCCGACGGTGTCCCCATCGCCGGCATCGCGGGCGACCAGCAAGCGGCCCTCTTCGGCCAGGGATGCTGGGAAGCGGGCATGGCCAAGAACACTTACGGGACGGGCGCCTTCCTCGTCCTCAACACGGGCGAGCGGCCCGTGACCAGCAAGCGTGGTCTCCTCACCACCCTCTGCTGCGACGAGCGGGGGGGCGCGGCCTATGCCCTCGAGGGATCCATCTTCATAGCGGGCGCGGCGGTCCAGTGGCTCCGCGACGGGCTTGGTCTCATCACCCAGGCGGCCGAGACGGAGGAGATCGCCACCTCGGTGGACGGCACGGATGGGGTCTACCTCGTCCCGGCCTTCGCCGGCCTCGGGGCGCCGTGGTGGGACCCCGACGCACGGGGTGCCATCGTCGGCCTGACCCGCGGAGCCGGCCGGGCGCACATCGTCCGCGCGGCCCTCGAGAGCATCGCCTACCAGACCCGAGACGTGGTCGACGTGATGAACGCGGAATCCGGCGTGACGCTCCGGGAGCTCCGCGTCGACGGAGGGGCCGCGGCCAACGGCTTCCTCATGCAGTTCCAGGCGGACATCCTTGGGGTCCCGGTGGACCGGCCGGCGCTCCTGGACACGACCGCCGCCGGCGCGGCGCTTCTGGCAGGGCTCGGCACCGGCTTCTGGCCCAGCGCCGACGCCCTGCGCGACACACGCAAGCGGGACCGGCTCTTTCAGCCCGACATGAGCCCGGAGGAGCGGAATCGCCTTCACGAGGGCTGGCTGGCCGCGGTGGGTCGGGTCCGCTCCGGCTGAGGGGACAGCGGTCTCAACCGATCCCGGCGACCTCCCTCAAGACGTCGTATCGGTTGACGATTCCCACGAGCCGCCCTTGGTCCCGAATGAGGGCCGCCGGAGTCTCCTTCGAGAGGAGCGTGACCAGGCGGTCCAGCGGAACATCCGCATCCACCACGGGGAAGGGCGCGGACATCAGGTCCGAGACCGGTCTCTCGAGGAGCTTTCCGTCCTCGAGCACCCGTGCCATCAGCGTCTCGCTTACGGAGCCCACACAGTCGTCGTCGTCGATTACGGGAAGCTGCGAGAGGCCCCAGATGCTGAGGAGGTTGAGGGCCTGACGCAGGTTGGACGAGGGCCCCACGGACACGATGGCGGGCACCTCGTCGGGGTGTCGCTCGAGCAACTCCCCCGCCGTCGTCCGCTCGGCATCGAGCATCTGGTTCTCGAGCATCCAGGCATCGTCGTACAGCTTCGAGAGGTAGCGCTCGCCGGTGTCACACAGGATCGTCACGACGAGGGCATCGGGGTCGTCGAGACGCCGGGCGACCTCGAGGGCGCTGAAGACGTTGAGCCCTCCCGAGCCGCCGATGAAGATGCCCTCGGTCCGCGTCAGCCGCCGCGCCGTGCGGAAGGAGTCTGCGTCGGACACCGTGATCCACTCGTCCACCACGTCGAAGTCCAGGGACGTGGGGATCTTGTCCCCGCCGATCCCTTCGACCTTGTAGGGCTCTCCCGGACCCTTCTCCCGGGTGCTGGCGTACTCCCGGTAGATCGACCCCAGCGGATCGCCGGCCACGATACGGACCTTCGGGTTCTTCTCCTTCAGGTAGCGGCCCACCCCGGTGATCGTGCCGCCCGTCCCAGGCGAGCACACGAAGTGCGTGATGCGCCCCTCCGTCTGCTCCCAGATCTCGGGGCCGGTGGTCTGGTAGTGGGCCGCAGGGTTGTCCGGATTGTAGTGCTGGTTGGCGAAGATGGCTCCGGGCGTCGCCTTCACGATGCTGATGGCCTTCGTGATGTAGTACTCCGGGTGATCGGGCGGGACCGCCGTGGGCACCACGATCACCTCCGCCCCGAAAGCGCGGAGCAGCCGGATCTTCTCGCTCGACATCTTGTCCGGGATCGTGAAGATGCACCGGTATCCCTTGATGGCCGCCGCGATGGCAAGGCCGATCCCGGTGTTGCCGCTCGTGGCCTCGACGACGATACCGCCCGTCTTGAGCTCGCCTCTCTGCTCCGCACCTTCGATGATGGCGAGCCCGATCCGATCCTTCACGGAGCCGCCGGGATTGAGGTTTTCGGCCTTGCCCAGGACCGGTGTGCGGAGGCCTCGGGCGATCCGCTTCAAGTGAATGAGCGGCGTCGCGCCGACGGCATCGAGGATGCTGTCGATGGGTGGTGGTGGGCTCTTCATGACCGCCTCTCTCCTGTTCGACCGGATGGCCGGTGCTCAGCCTACGCCTGCGGATGTCCACGTTCAAACGCGAACGATGACTGGCTAGCCGGCCACCTCCGCAGTGGCGACACGGAGCTCGCGGCCCGTGGTCTCCGGCGGAAGCGACTCCGCCAATCGTCGAGCCCGATCCAGCGCGTCGTCCCGGGTCGACGAGGCCAGGAGCTCCTCCGCCAGGCGCCCGTGGGTCTCCGGCCGGGTGTCGGCCAGCAGACGCTCCAGGGGTGTCGTCCACCCGACCGCGTCCAGGCGCGACTGGAGGAGCGGGTGCTCCCGCGACTGCTCGCCGTACGTCTCCTCGGGAAGCGGTCGGTAGCGGCACAGGAAGTTCAGATGCCAGGGGAGAAAGCGCATCGTCCGCTTCTGCCCGCGCTCGTCTTCGCCGAAGTGTTCACGCAGCAGCTCCACGAACCGCCAGAGGACTCCGAGCCGCTCCTCCGCCGTCGGCTCCCAGGCGACCCCGGTCCTCACCTCGCGGAAGAGCCACGGCTTGATCAGCGCCCCCCGGCCCAGCATCACCGAGTCGATCCCCGACCGTGCCATCCGCTCCCGCGCTTCGAAGGGCGTCAGGATGTCTCCGTTGCCGATCACGGGAATCGTGCGCTCGGCAGCCACGCGGCCCATGAGATCCCAGTCGGCGGCCCGGTTGTAGCGCTGCTCCCGAGTGCGTGCATGGATGCCCACCGCAGCGGCGCCGCTCTCCTCGCAGATGCGGGCGACCTCCGACACGTTCTCCCGGCCCTCTTTCCAGCCGCTTCGGACCTTGACCGTCACCGGCACGCTCACCGCCTTCTTCATTGCCTCGACCAGCCGCCCCACCTTCCGTGGTTTGCGGAGGAGCGCGGCGCCCAGCCCGCGGCGGGTGATCTCGTGGATGGGACAGCCGCAGTTGAGGTCGATGAACCGAGCGCCGCGGGACTCGGCGATCCGCGCCCCCTCGGCCAGGGTCTCCTCGTTCCGGTCGGCGAGCTGGACGCCGAAGAAGGTCTCGTCGGGATGGCTGCGCAGCAACGCGAACTCGCTGGTGCTGCCCGAGAGGAGCTTCCGGACGACCGCCATCTCCCCGACGGTGACCTCGGCCCCCATCTCGACGCAGAGCCGCCGGAACGGCAGGTTCCCACCGACTGTCAGCGGAGCAAGGATCACCTTGCCGGCGAAAGGAGAGGTCGTCATTCCCGAAGGATCTCGAGCACTCGCTGCCCGCCCACGGGGACGCCTTCGCCCAGGGCCAGCAGCCTCCGGCGGGGACGGACGAGCTCCCAGATCTCCGGAAGGAGCGCCCGCAGCCGCTCGGGCTTCGACCCTCTGGCGGCCTGCCTCGACAGCCGGGTGGCAACATGTGCGGCTCTCACCGGGGCATTCTACCGCGGGCGTGGAAGCCCTCTTCCCCTCAGGTGCGTGGCCGGGAACGGCGCGCGGCTCGAGGCGCCCGGCGCCTCTCGGCGTCCCGGGCGACCCTCAGCCTTGCCCACGAGACGACCCAGGTTTTCCAGGCGGCCGCACTGAAGACACGCCACCATCGGCCGGTCGAGCCGGTGCAGAAACTTTCGGCTGCACCGGCACCTCACCAAAAGAGCGACGAAGTGGCGCGTCGATCGATGGTGGAGAATCCTCATCCCACCAACGAATGCGCAAATGGCATACCGGACTCTACGTATTGCAACCAATGGAGTTACACTCGGCCCGTCCGAATTCGTGCCGGACCGCGGTGTCCGAGGTCGCGTCCCGCCCCTCCTAGGTCACGTCCCTGGTCCATGGTCCTCGAGGGCCTCCGCCGCCGCTCTCAGGTAGGATGCGGAGCGAACTGGGCCAACGTCCAGTCCACGTCGAGCGACTCCGCTCCTTCCTTCAGGCCCGCGGTCTGCGCGTAGCTACTCCAGTCCTGCTCCCACGGCCAGCGAACCAGAGCCTGTCGGCGTCGTCGGCGACGATCGCCTGCCGAGCATTGCCCCGGCTCGTCACATGCCAGATCGCGCCGGCGTGCTCCAGCCTGAGGGGACGTACGGCAGAACTGCCGTGCCCGCTGGTGCGCCCGGTAGGACTCGAACCTACAACCCCGAGCTTAAAAGGCTCTCGCTCTACCATTGAGCTACGGGCGCGGGTCCCGAACAGCCCAGGGGAGAGCCGGGCGCTCAGAGGGAACGCATGTTAGCACGCGCCCCTGGCTCGGATAGTTCACCAGATTCCGGTGCGACGCGCGTTAGCGCGCCTGCATCAGTCGAACCAGGACGCCAGCGCGCTCCTGGCCCGGATGATCGTGTGCTCCCTGTCGGGACCCGTGGAGACAAGGCCCACCTCGGCTCGGGCGAGCTCCGAGAGCCGTTCGACGTACACGCGGGCGGCTTCTGGAAGATCCGCCCACTCCCGGATTCCAAGCGTCGGAGACTTCCACCCGGGGAGCTTCTTGAACACCGGCGTGCAACGCTCGAGCACCGTGACGTCCGACGGAAGCTCCTCGAGGGTCTCGCCTTCGAAACGGTAGGCGACACAGACCGAGATCTCGTCGAGCTCATCGAGGACGTCCAGCTTGGTCAACGCCAGCGTGTCGAACCCGTTGATGCGCGTGGCGTAGCGTGCCGCCACGGCATCGAACCAGCCGCAGCGCCGAGGGCGTCCGGTGGTCGACCCGAACTCGCTCCCCCGGGTGCGAAGCTCCTCGGCATCCGCTTCCCTGGCCTCGCTGGGAAACGGTCCCGTTCCCACGCGGGTGCAGTAGGCCTTCGCCACGCCCATCACGCCGTCGATGCATGCGGGAGGCACACCCGCTCCGACCGCGACGCCTCCGGCAGTGGCCGTAGACGAGGTGACGAACGGGTAGCTCCCATGATCGAGATCCAGAAGGGTGGCTTGCGCCCCCTCGAAGAGGACCGAGTAGCCCCGGGCCATCTGCTCGTGCAGAACGAGAGAGGTGTCCTTGATCCTGCTCCGGTGCCGCTGGCCGAACGCCGTCAGATCGGCCACGACCTCGTCCCAGTCGACCTCGGTCTCGCGACCGCCCCCACGGAAGATGTCCTCGTAGTGACGCCGCGCGGCGGTGAGCTTGTCCCGGAGGCCGTCGGGCCGCAGCAGGTCCCCCATGGTGACGCCGCGTCGACCCACCTTGTCCTCGTACGCCGGGCCGGTCCCACGCAGCGTCGTGCCGATGGCCCGGCTGCCCCGCTGCTCTTCCGAGAGCGCTTCGAGAGCGAGATGGTGCGGCAGGATGAGGTGCACCCGGTCCGAGATCACCAGGTCCTCGCCCACCTCGACCCCGAGATCCTCGATCTCCTTCTTCTCGCGCTCGAACGCCGCAGGATTGATGACCATCCCGTTTCCGGCCACGCAGAGGACGCCGCGGTGGAGGATCCCCGAGGGGATCACGTGCAGGATGAACTTCTTCTCGCCCACGATGACCGTGTGCCCGGCGTTGTGGCCGCCGTTGAATCGCACCACGACCTGGACCCGGGGCGTGAGAAGGTCGACGATCTTGCCTTTGCCTTCGTCGCCCCATTGGGCGCCGACGATTACGATATTGGGCATGTGTGGGAGCCGTCGTGGCTCGAGCTACTCGAGGGCAGGCTCCGGCGCGCGAGTCGGCGTCGGCGTCGGCCGTAGCGGCTCGGCCTCAAAGGTGTAGCTGCACTCCTCTCCCAACTCGCGAAGGTCCGCGGCACGGAGAGGAAAGAGGCGACACTGGGAAAATCGCATGGAATAGATCCGACAGGTGTACTGGCCCTCGTCGTCGGTTCCCAGGAACGGGCAGCGAAACAGGATCTTGCAGCACGCGCCGCAGCGATTGCACTCCCCGCTGCGCTTCTCCAGAAGGGAGTCGGTGTCCTCTCGCAGGACGGAGCCTTGCACGAAACGTCGTGCCTTCCCTCTGAGCTGTAGCGACACCTGTGTCCAGTCGGACATCCCATCCCTCAATTTCGGGCCAGCGGGCCAGCAGAATGGTCGATTCTATCCGTGACCCTGCGGGGGGGGCAAGGTCAAGGGCGTGCTATATTGCCGCTCCCCTTCCGCATGGATCCGAAGACCGAGCACGATCCGCTTCCGATCGATGGAGCGCAGCTCGACCTTTCGGGCCTCGAGGACGTGGCACGAGGAGGTCGCTCGATCGTCCTCCGGCCGGAAGCCAGGGACGCCGTCCTCGCTGCGCGGCGCGTGGTCGATGACGCCGTCGATCGCGGCGCCGTCGTCTACGGCGTCACCACCGGAATTCGGCAACTTTGCCGATGTAAACATCCCGCGGGATCGGTTGTGGGAGCTGCAGCTCAACCTCATCCGCAGCCACGCCGCCGGCGTGGGTAGCCCACTCGGTGAAGCGGAGACACGCGGGCTCATGCTCCTGCGTGCCAACGTGCTCGCCAAGGGCTTCTCCGGGATCCGCCTCGAGACACTCGAGCTTCTCGTGGCGATGCTCAACCGGGGCGTGCACCCCCGTGGTGCCATCACGAGGCTCGGTCGGCGCTAGCGGAGACCTGGCCCCCCTCGCCCACCTGGCGCTGCCGCTGGTGGGTGAAGGAGAGTGCGTGTTCGAGGGACGACGGCTGGCAGGCGACGAGGCGCTGAAGGCCGCCGGGTTGACCCAGGTGACCCTCGAGCCGAAGGAAGACCTGGCCCTCATCAATGGAACGCAGCTGATGACGGCGGTGACCGGCCTGGCCCTCATCGACGCGCAACGTCTTGCCCGGACCGCCGACGTGGGGGGGGCGATGACTCTCGACGCCCTCCAGGGAACGGACGTGGCCTTTGACCAGCGCATCCACGACGCTCGCCCGCACCCCGGCCAGGTCGCCTCCGCCAGGGCGGTGCGGCAGGTCCTCGAGGGCAGCGCGCTGCGGGCCTCCCACCTGGAGTGCGGCGAAGTCCAGGACGCCTACAGCCTCCGCTGCATGCCCCAGGTCCACGGCGCGGTGCGGGACGCGCTGGACCACGTCCAGCGGGTGGTCTCGATCGAGATGAATGCCGCGACCGATAATCCCATGGTCTTCGCGGAGAGCGGTGACATCGTCTCCGGCGGCAACTTCCACGGCCAGCCCGTGGCCATCGCCGCCGACATCCTCGCCATCGCCGGCGCGGAGCTCGGATCGATCAGCGAGCGCCGCACCGAGCGCCTGGTGAATCCAGCCCTCTCCGGGCTCCCCGCGTTTCTCGCTCGGGACGGTGGCCTGCAGTCCGGCCTCATGATGGCCCACGTCACCGCCGCCGCCCTCGTGTCCGAGAGCAAGGCTCTCGCCCATCCGGCCAGCATCGACGCGATCCCCACCTCGGCGGGCAAGGAGGACCACGTCTCGATGGGTGTGACCGCGGCCCACAAGGCGGCCAGCATCATCGCGAACACGAGGCAAGTCCTGGCCATCGAGCTCGTCGCTGCGGCCGAGGCGTTGGAGCATCGACGTCCTCTCCGCTCGTCGGGAGCTCTCGAGGCGGTTCACTCGCTCCTTCGCCGCCACATCGACGCTCGCGAGACCGACCGCATCGTCAGCCCTGACATCGAGGCGGCGGCCAGGCTCATCGACTCGGGAGAGATCCTCGGCGCGGCCGAGGCCGTTTGCGGTAGGCTGGGAGCCTAGCTCTAGGAGGTTTCCCCGCCCGATGGCTCTGCTCACCTCGTTGCGCTCGCGGGCCCCCTGGGTGGCCGGCGCCGTGTTGCTGGCACTCGTGGGGCCGCCGTCGATCATCCTCGGCATGCGCTTCGGCCTCCGTTACTGGCCGTACATCGTCGGAGCCGCTGCGCTCCTGGTCCTCCTCGCCGGCTGGGTGGAAAGGGTCTGGCAGACCCGTCCTCTGCGGCTCCCCCGGTCCCGTTCGGCCAAGAGCAAGAAGAGCCGGTTCCGCGTGATCCCGGGGGGGCGGGCGAAGGGGCGGCCTTCCGAGATCGGCGACAACGACGACGACAAGCCGCAATGGCTGATGTGACGGCACCCACCGAGCGCCGCACGATCCGCGCGCCCCGGGGCACGACCCTCTCCTGCAAGTCCTGGCAGCAGGAGGCGGCGCTTCGCATGCTCATGAACAACCTGGACCCCGAGGTTGCGGAGCGGCCGGAGAATCTGGTCGTCTACGGCGGCATCGGCAAGGCCGCCCGCAACTGGGAGTGCTACGAGGCGATCGTCCGTTCGCTCCGCGAGCTCGGGAACGAAGAGACGTTGCTCGTTCAATCCGGCAAGCCCGTCGGGGTCTTCCGCACTCACGCCGCGGCTCCGAGAGTGCTCATCTCCAACTCCATGCTCGTTCCGGCCTGGGCCACCTGGGACCACTTCTACGAGCTCGACCGCAAGGGCTTGATGCTGTTCGGCCAGATGACCGCGGGATCGTGGATCTATATCGGGACCCAGGGAATCCTCCAGGGAACGTACGAGACGTTCGCCGAGGCCGCGCGTCAGCACTTTGGCGCCAGCCTCAAGGGACGCCTGCTCCTGACGGCGGGCCTGGGAGGCATGGGCGGAGCGCAGCCCCTGGCGGCGACGATGAACGAGGGGGTGATGATCGCGGTCGACGTCGACCGCCATCGGATCGAGCGCCGGCTCGAGGCGCGATACCTCGACACGATGACCGAGGACCTGGGCGAGGCGCTGGTTCGCGCCGGTGAGGCCGTGAAGGCAGGCCGGGCTCTCTCCATCGGGCTCCTGGGAAACGCCGCGGACGTGCTCCCGGAGCTCGTGCGTCGGGGCGCCGCTCCGGATCTGGTGACCGACCAGACGAGCGCCCACGACCCACTCAACGGCTACGTCCCCAACCGCATGAGCTACGAGGAGGCACTGGCGCTTCGAGACGCCGACCCCGCCCGGTACATGGGCGAGGCCCGTCGGACCATGGGCGAGCACGTGCGGGCCATGCTCGATCTGAAGGAGCGTGGATCGATCGTGTTCGACTATGGCAACAACATTCGAGCCGAGGCGCAGAAGGCCGGCGTCGAGAACGCGTTCGACATCCCCGGATTCGTGCCGGCGTACATCCGGCCGCTGTTCTGCGAAGGCAAGGGGCCGTTCCGGTGGGCGTGTCTGTCGGGCGAGGCGGACGACCTGGCGGCCACCGACGACGCGGTCGTGGCCACGTTTCCCCAAGACGAGGCGCTGGCTCGCTGGATCACGCTGGCCCGGGAGCGTGTGCGGCCCCAGGGGGCTGCCCTGCCGCATCTGCTGGCTGGGGTACGGGGAGCGGGCGAAGATGGGAGCGGTCTTCAACGAGCTCGTCCGCACCGGGAAGGTCAAGGCGCCGATCGTCATTGGACGAAACCACCTCGATGCGGGCTCGGTGGCGTCACCGAATCGCGAGACCGAGGCGATGAAGGACGGCTCCGACGCCGTCGCCGACTGGCGGATCCTCAACGCGCTGCTCAACGCGGTGGCGCGGGCGACGTGGGTGTCGGTGCACCACGGCGGAGGCGTCGGGATGGGCTATGCCATCCATGCGGGGATGGTGGTGGTGGCGGACGGGACGGACGAGGCGGCAGAACGGCTGGAGCGAGTGCTCACCACCGACCCGGGCACAGGGGTCATGCGACATGTCGATGCGGGGTACGACCGCGCGATCGAGGTGGCTCGGGAGCGCGGGGTTCGGGTTCCGATGCTCGGGCGGTAACGTTCGGGTTCCCGACGCTCGCGTTGGCCGGGGGCCTGCGAGGTCCCCTTCGCGCGGGACGTTCGCTGGGTTAGCCCAGGAGGGGGTCGAGGAGCTTGGCGAGCTGGGCGCGGCTCATCTTGCCGACGCGTTGTTCGACGACCTGGCCGGCCTTCAGGACGATGAGGGTGGGCATGCCGGTGATGCTGTACTTGAATGGCACCTGATCGTTTTCTTCGACGTTGAGCTTGCCGACACGCACGCGGCCCTGGTAGTCGCCGGCGATCGCTTCCAGGTCGGGCACCATGGCCTTGCAGGGGGCGCACCACTCGGCCCAGAAGTCGACGAGGACGGGTGTGGACGACTCCAGAACCTCCTGCTGCCAGTTTTGATCCGTGAAGGTCTCGATGTTCTCCGACATGATTGCGTTCTCCTCGCTTCGGCCACCCGCCGCAACGGTGGGCGGCCGACGATCCCCATGGACCCCTGGAGGACAGGATACAGCCCGGCCAGCCCGACGTCTCACCGGGGAGTCAGGGCGTCGTCGACTGCGGGGGCGGAATGGGCCGGGGCGCAGTCGTTCGCCAGCGGGTATGATGCGAGACAGCACTCAGCCAGGCCAGAACAGGAACGCATGCCGTGAACGTCACGGGAGCGGGAGTCTGTCGGAGGATCCCGACGGGCTCTGAGGGGGGCACCGGCCTGGCGGCAGGAGGGCTCTGATGAGCACAACCCCGGACAGCAAGCTGCAGTGGCATCGCGTGCTGGATCTGGAAGAGCTGCCGGAAGGTCGGGTCACGACGGTCACGGCAGGCCACAGACGGCTGGCCATGACGCACTTCGAGGGGCAGTACGGGGCCCTGGACAATCGTTGTCCCCACCAGGGCGGTCCTCTCGGGGAGGGCTCGATCGAGAAGGGACTCCTGCGCTGCCCGTGGCACGGGTGAGACTACTCACCGCTGACCGGGAAGGCGCCTGGGTTCGACGACGGGGTCTGCACGTTTGAGGTGGAGCCCCGGGAGGACGGAATCTACGTGGGAGTGCCGCCGGAGGAGCCACACGTGCGGACCGTGGGCGACCTGATGGCGAGACCATGGCCAACTGGGGGGTGCGCCAGGTGTTCGGCATGGTCGGCCACTCCAACCTTGGAGTGGCCGATGCGTTTCGGCGCCAGGAGAAGGTTGGTCGGATCGCCTACTACGGGGTTCGTCACGAGGGGGCTGCGGCTTTCGCGGCGTCGGCGTACGGAAAGCTGACCGGGCGCCCGGCGGCGTGTTTTTCGATTGCGGGACCCGGGGCCACGAATCTGCTGACGGGGCTCTGGGACGCCAACGTGGATCGGGCGCCGGCGCTGGCAATCACGGGGCAGGTCGAGACCCAGGTGCTGGGACCCGGCGCATTCCAGGAGATCAATCTCTCGGCCGCATACGGGAAGGTGGCTCAGTGGAGCCAGACGGTGCTCCACAAGAGCCATCACGCCGAGCTCATGAACCTGGCGCTCAAGAGCGCGATCCTCAATCGGGGTGTCTCCCACCTGATCTTTCCAGACGAGGTCCCGAAGCTGGCCGCGGGGGAGGCAAGGGCCGGGGATCCGAAGGGGCGCGTCACGCCTCGGGAGATCGCTCCTCCCACTTCGTCGATCGACGATGCTGCGAAGCTGCTCGAGGGGTCGCGACGTCCGGTGGTCATCGTCGGACACGGGGCTCGATTCCACATGCCCGAGGTTGTCGCTCTTGCCGAGCGGATGAACGCTCCGGTGATCACGACGTTCAAGGGCAAGGGGCTGATTCCGGACAGCCACCGGCTGGCCGGGGGCGTCCTGGGCCGGAGCGGAACGCCCATCGCGAGCTGGCTCATGAACGAGTCGGACGCCCTGCTCGTCTTCGGGGCCAGCTTCTCGAATCACAACGGCATCACACCCAAGAAGCCCACGATCCAGGTCGACTTCGACCCGATGGTCCTGGGGAAGTTTCACGCCATCGACGTTCCGGTGTGGGGCGAGATCGGGGTGACTGCCCGCGTCCTCCAGGAGCGGCTCGAGGGTCGGCTGGACACCGAGGACCAGACCGGGGACGTGGCGGGCCGCTGGAAGATCTGGCGGAAGGAGAAGAGCCGGCGGCAGAAAGACAACCGGGGCCAGGGGGTGGGGTCCTCGGCCATCTTCGCCGCGCTCAATCGACAGGTCCCCGGGGACGCAATCATCGCCGTGGACATGGGGAACAACACCTATTCGTTCGGTCGCTACTTCGAGTGCGAGCGGCAGGCGGTCCTGATGTCGGGATACCTGGGCTCCATCGGCTTCGGCTTCCCCGCCGCCATGGGGGCCTGGGCCGCCACACGGGAGGACGACCCGCGGTTCGCGGGCCGTCCGGTGGTCTCGATCTCCGGCGACGGCGGGTTCGGCCAGTACCTCGCCGAGCTCACGACCGCGGTGAAGTACGGGATGAACATCACCCACGTCCTCTTGAACAACAGCGAGCTGGGCAAGATCAGCAAGGAGCAGCGCGCCGGAGAGTGGGACGTGTGGCAGACCTCGCTGCACAACCCCGATTTCTCGAAGTACGCGGAGCTGTGCGGCGCGTTCGGCGTGCGGGTGACGGACCCCGCGGAGCTGGACGACGCTCTGGGCCGGGCCCTCGCTCACGACGGCCCGGCGCTCGTCGAGGTGATCGCCGACGCGCAGCTCGTTTGAGCGACCACCGCCGTTTCCAGGAAACGAAGTGTTGAGCCGAGGGAGCCCGATGAAGAAACTCAAGATCGCAGATTGGAAAGCGCTCGAGCCGCTGACCCCTACCTACGCCCTGGTCGCAGGCATCGACCTGGTGATCGTCAGGTGGAAGGACGAACCTGACGGCGTGTCCGTCCTGTACGGGCGGTGCCAGCACCGCGGCGCGCTGATGTCGGACGGGACCATCCGGGGCGAGGACCTGGTGTGCGGCGTCCACGATTGGGACTATCGCTACAAGACGGGCGTCAGCGGCTACAACAACGCAGAGAAGCTCCATCGTTTCTCGTCGTGGGTCGAGAAGGACGGAGTGTGGGTCGACGAAGACGAGGTGGCGGCCTGGGAGAAGGAGAACCCTCAACCGTACGATCGGGACGCCTACCAGGGGCTCTACGCCGACCTCCACGGCACCCCGGAGGAGCCCTACACGGCCTACACACAGGAGCTGGCGGCAAACGGGCTCGACAACGTGGGCCATCACGGCCGGGTCGCCGCCATGGGCATTCCCCGGGACCAGCTGCCGCGCTGAAAGGACATCCAGATCCTGACGGCCCAGCTCCACCGGCTTCCGCAGCTCGACGACGCGCCGGTGGGCACGGAGCTCGTGATCGGACCCGGGGCGCGACGCCCCCTGAAGCTGGAGATCCCCCTCTTCGTGTCCGACATGAGCTTTGGTGCGCTCTCCGAGGAGGCCAAGGTCGCCTTGTCCAAGGGGGCGGAGCTGGCGGGCACCGGCATTTGCTCGGGCGAGGGCGGGATGCTGTCGGAGGAGCAGGCGAGCAACAGCCGCTACTTCTACGAGCTGGCCTCCGCCCGTTGCGGCTACAGCATGGACAAGGTCAAGAAGTGCCAGGCGTTCCACTTCAAGGGGGGCCAGGGGGCGAAGACCGGGACCGGAGGCCATCTCCCCGGCCACAAGGTCGTGGGTCGCATCGCCGAGGTGCGGGGACTCGAGCCGGGAACGCCGGCGGTCTCTCCCCCGCGGTTTCCGGACTGGGAGCACGTCGACCAGTACCGCGACTTTGCGGCCCAGGTCCGGGAGGAGACGGGCGGGATACCGGTCGGCGTGAAGCTGTCCGCGCAGCACATCGAGAAGGACATCGACGCGGCCCTCGACATCGGAGCCGACTACATCATCCTCGACGGCAGGGGCGGCGGCACCGGGGCCGCACCGCTCATCTTCCGCGACAACATCTCGGTGCCGACGATCCCGGCCCTCGCCCGCGCCCGTCGGCACCTCGATCGCCTGGGAAAGCGCGATGTGACCTTGATCGTCACCGGTGGGCTCCGGGTTCCTGCCGACTTCGTCAAGGCCATGGCTCTCGGCGCGGACGGCATCGCTCTGTCCAATGCCGCCATCCAGGCCATCGGGTGCCTGGGCATGCGCGCCTGCCACACGAACAACTGCCCGGTGGGAATCGCCACGCAGAAGCCGAGCCTGCGCCAACGCCTCGTCGTCGACGAGTCGGCGCGGCGGCTGCAGCTCTTTTTCGATGCGGCGGTGCACCTCATGAAGGTGATGGCCCGGGCGTGCGGCCACACGGAACTCCGTCAGCTCTCCGCGGAAGACCTCACGACCTGGAACCGCGACATGGCCCGACTCACCGGGGTCGCGTACGGGGGTGTCGAGCCCGCGTAGCCGCCCGGAAGGCTCTAGACTCTCTCGGCGGCCCGGCGATAGAGCGCCACGTAGTCCCGGGCGGAACGCTCCCAGGAGAAGTTCTTCTTCATCCCGTTCCGCATGAGCTTCGTCCAGGTCGCCCGCTCGGCGTACGTGGCGAGCGCCTGGTCCAGGGCCCAGACGAGGCCGGTGCCGTCGGGGTGATCGAAGCGGAATCCGGTCCCGTAGCCACTGGCCGAGTCCCAGGGCGCCACGGTGTCCGCGAGCCCTCCGGTCCTCCGCACGATTGGGACCGTGCCGTACTTCAGGGCGTACATCTGGGTGAGGCCACACGGCTCGGATCGCGACGGCATGAGAAATATGTCGGACCCGGCCATGATCCGGTGAGCGAGGCCTTCGTCGTAGGCGAAGCGCACGGCGAAGCGGTCCGGCGCCCGGCGCGCCAGCTCGGCCAGCCCGCCCTGGATAGCATCTTCGCCGGTGCCCAGCATGACCATCCGGAGGGGGCGCTGCGCCAGATCCCACCAGGCCCCGGCCACGATGTCGAAGCCCTTCTGCCGCACCAGACGGGACGTGATCCCGACCACCGGAAGATCCGACGACTCCGGGAGGCCAAAGAGGCGGAGGAGGTCAGACTTGCACTGGGCCTTGCCGGCAAGGTCGTCGACCGAGTAGCGACGGACGATGTGCTCGTCGGTCCCCGGGTTCCACACGTCGTAGTCCACCCCGTTCAGGATGCCGACCACGTCGCCCGCCCGCGACCGCACGGTCTCCTCGAAGCCGAAGCCGTGCTCGCTGCCTTGAATCTCCAGGGCGTACGTGGGCGAGACCGTGCTCACCGCCTCGGCGAAGACGGTGCCGCCCTTCAGGTAGCTGACCGCGGCGCCGTAGCCCATGGCGAAGGACTGAGCGAGGTGGGCGGGCAGGCCCAGGACGCCGAGGATGTCCGGCCCGAACTGGCCCTGATAGGCCACGTTGTGAATGGTGAAGACACTCGGGATCCGGTGCAGCGTCGGATCGTTCCAGTAGAAGGCCTTCAGGTAGACGGGCACGAGGCCGCTCTGCCAATCGTGATTGTGGAAGACGCTGGGACGCTCGCCGCGGCTGCGGAAGTACTCGAGAGCGGCCCGAGCCAGAAAGGCGAAGCGCAGGCCGTCGTCGTCGGCGCCGTACGGCTGGGGGCGATCATAGAACGGAGTGTGCTCGGCGAAGACGACCTCGACGCCGGCGTCGGTGTGCAGGCGGTAGAAGCCGGCGCTGCGCGGGGCGGCATCGACGGAGACGGGGACCTCTCCGACGAACTCTCCCGGGGGGAACGGGATCGACCCGTACCGCGGCATCACGACCGTGACCCGGTGGCCCAACTTCACCAGCGCCTTGGGCAACGCTGACGACACGTCGGCCAGGCCCCCGGTCTTCATGAAGGGGACCATCTCGGGAGTGACGTAGGCGATGTGGAGTGCGTCGGTCACGGTGGGGTTGCTCCGGGAGGGCACAGGCTAGCACGAGAGCAGGGTGCTACTCTGCGGGATGCCTCGGCGGCTTGGGCAGCATTTTCTGAGACAGGCTTCGGTGGAGCGGTTGCTCGGGGTCGTGGATCCGGGGGCCGAGGACGTGTTTCTGGAGATCGGGCCGGGGGGCGGGGCGCTCACCGTGCCGCTGGCGGAGCGGGCGGGGCGGGTCGTGGCGGTGGAGATCGACGCGAGGCTGGCGGAGCGTCTCCGTGGGACTGTGGGTGAGAACGTCGAGATCGTGCACGGGGATGCGCTCGAGATCGACCTGGGTGCGCTCGTGCCCGAGGGGAGCCGGCTGGTGGGCAACTTGCCCTACTACGTGTCGAGCCCCCTCTTGCGCCGGATTCTCGGTCTTCACGGGTCTCTCCGTGACGCTCACGTGATGCTCCAGGAGGAGGTGGGCCGGCGGGTGGCCTCTCCGCCCGGGTCGAAGAGCTACGGCATCCTGTCGGTGCTCTTTGGGCTCTGGGCCGAGGTGGACCTGCCGCTGCGGTTCCCGCCGGAGGCGTTTCGGCCCCCTCCCAAGGTCTCTTCGGCGCTCCTGCGGGCCCGGTTTCTGGCCGAGCCCCGGGCCGACGTCCCCGATCTCGAGGGTTTCGAGGCATTTCTCAAGCAGGCCTTTGCCCGGCGGCGTCGCACTCTTGAAAACAACCTGCAAGATAGCTATCCTAAGCTAAAGGATTACTTGAGGTTACTCAACCTTGAGGGGTCGCGTCGGCCGGAGACACTGGGTGTTGTGGATTTCGCGGCACTGTGGCAGGTGCTGAAGGCGGGTTGAAGCAGGCATGAGCTCTCAGAATCGCGGTTCCAACGGCACCAGCCCGTTGCGTCTCGTCCCGCTCGGCGGTCTCGGCGAGTTCGGGCTCAACGCGCTGATCGTCGAGTGGGAGGACCATATTCTCCTGCTGGACGCGGGGATGCTCTTTCCCTCGGCGGAGATGCCCGGCGTCGACTCGATCGTCCCCGACTTCGCCTACCTCGCGGAGCGCGCGTCGAAGCTCTCGGGGATTCTCCTCACCCACGGACACGAGGACCACATCGGGGCGCTCTTTCACGCGTTGCAGGCCGCAACCGCGCCCGTCTACGGGAGTCGGCTGACGCTCGGGTTCGTTCGGAACCGCCTCGAGGACCGGGGGGTCTCGGCCGACCTGCGCACGCTGGTCCCGGGCAAAGCCGTGGAGATCGGACCGTTCCGTGTCCACCCGATTCGAGTCGCCCACAGCGTGGTCGACAGCCTCGCCCTGGCCATCGAGACCCCGGCGGGCGTCGTTCTCGCAAGCGGCGATTTCAAGATCGACGCCGCCGCGCCTCCCGAGGAGCGGACCGATCTCGAGGCGATCTCGGCGTGGGGGGACCGTGGCGTCCTGGCGCTTCTCTCCGACAGCACCAATGTCGAGGTGCCCGGCATCACCGGCGGCGAGGACGACGTGATCCCCGCCTTCGAGGACATCGTCGCCCGCACCCCCGGGAGGGTGCTCGTCTCCTGCTTTGCCACCTCGATCCCCCGGATGCAGCGCGTGTCCGATGTGGCGCGTCGCGGCTCACGCCCGGTGGCGTTCGTGGGACGTCGGATGGTGGGCAACGCCGGGATCGCCATGGACCTCGGGCTTCTCCGTGTGCCTGACGCGGCCCAGCTCACTCCCGGGCAGCTCCACGGCGACGCGGGCAGCCGCGCGCTCGTCTTCGTCTCGGGCAGCCAGGGCGAAGCGCTCTCGGCGCTCTCGCTGGTGAGCCGGGGCGAGCACCGCGACCTCGCCGTGGGTCCTGGCGACACCGTCGTCCTCTCGGCCCGGGTCATCCCCGGGAACGGCCGGGTCGTGTCCCACCTGATCGGCAACCTCTTTCGCCGCGGGTGCGACGTGGTGCACCCCGGTCTCGAGAGGGTCCACGTCTCCGGGCACGGCAGCCAGGGGGACATCGTGGAGTTGCTCCGCCGGGCTCGCCCGCGCTACCTGGTGCCGGTGCATGGCGAGTACCGGATGCTGGCGCAGCACGCCCGGCTGGCCGCCGCCGCGGACTTCCCCGCCGACGACGTGCTGTTGGTCGAGGACGGGGACGTGCTGTCGCTCACCCCCGAGCGGGCTCACAGGGAGGCCCGGGTGGCCGCCGGGCGCACCCTCCTCGACCGAAACGGGACCGGCGAGGTGGAAGACGTGGTCGTGCGCGACCGGCGACACCTCTCCACCCGGGGGATCGTGGTGCCCATCGTCGTCATCGATCGCCAGACCGGCCGGCTCGAGTCCGCGCCCGAGATCGTTACACGCGGGGTCGTCGAGGGTCCGGAGGCCGCGGAGATCTCGGACGAGGCCGGACGAATCCTCACCGACACCATCGACGGCAGGCCCGCGGACGAACGGTTCGATCTGGAGAAGACACGAGAGCGCGTGCGGAAGGAGCTCCGTCGGTTTCTCCGCAGGCGCACACAGCGTCGCCCGGTGATCATCCCCGTGGTGATGGAGATCTAGAGGAAGACATGGCAACGGCACACACACGATCGCGTAGAGGAGCCGAGCTTCTGGGGCTCGTCGCCTTCGCCCTCTCTCTCATGCTCCTGATCGCTCTTGCCACGTTCGACCCTCGGGACCCCGCCCCCTTCTTCAAGGCCGGGGCCGAGGGTGCGTCGCGCAACTTCATCGGACCCTTCGGCGCGTTCCTCGCCGAGTTGCTGATCCGGCAGCTCTTTGGCGTGGCCGCGCTCCTCCTTCCCCTGGTCATGGGTCTCCTGGGGTGGAAGCTGTTCTGGTGCCGGCCGATCGAGGCGCCGTACACCAAGGCGGTGGGGATCGGCCTCCTGCTCTTCTCCCTCACCGGCCTGTTCGCCCTCAGCTTCGGCACCGTGATCTTCGAGGAAGAGCCCGTGCGGGCAGGAGGGGCGGTGGGCGAGCTCCTGGCCGAGATGCTGATCGGGGACTTCAGCCGCGCCGGCGCCTACATCGTGGCAGCCACGAGCCTCCTGGTCGCACTGATCCTTGCCACGCAGTTCTCCTTCTCCGCCGCCCTGCGGGCCGCCGGCGACCGGGGCTTCGCCCGTGTGCGGGCGGCACAGACGGCGTGGGCGCACTACCGCGAGACGCGGCGCAAGGAGCGGCTGCGCCGCGAGGTCATCCGCAAGCATACACAACAGCGAGAACCCGGCGCCGAGCCCATGAAGGAGCGAGGTCTGCCGCGAATCCGGAGGGTGAAGGCCGCAGATGCGGCGGCCGGAGAGATGACACCCGAGGACGGTGTCACCGACGACGCACTCCTGGATCTCCCCCTGAACGCTCCCCCCGGGGGGACCGTCAAGCGCCCGTCCGCCCCGGCCCAGCGGGCCCTGCCCTTCGATCTCGAGCAGACCGAGCCCGGGAGCGACAACGGGGACGATGCCGCGCCCGGGTCGCGTCGAAAGCGGCGACGCAAGAGCCGCGGCGCCCAGGTCGAACCCGAGGTCCGGGGCAATCACGTTCTCCCCCCGGCCACGATCCTCGACGAGGCCAGGCCCTCCGACCCCCTGGACAACGACCGGCTCTTCGAGCGAGGGCGGATCCTGCAGGCCAAGTGCGGTGAGTTCGGCGTGCTCGGAACGGTGAAGGAGATCCACCCCGGACCCGTGGTCACCACGTACGAGTTCAAGCCCGACGCAGGGGTCAAGTACTCCAAGATCGTCGGGCTGGGGGACGACCTGGCCCTGGCCCTCGAGGCCGAGTCCATCCGGATCGATCGGGTGAGCGGCAAGGGGAACGTGGGGATCGAGATCCCCAACGAGAAACGCGACACCATCTTTCTTCGCGAGCTGCTGGAGTCGGAGGTCTGCAAGAAGGCGTCGGGCCATCTCCCGCTGATCCTGGGCAAGGCAGTCAACGGTGACGCCATGGTGACCGATCTGGCGATCATGCCCCACCTGCTCATCGCCGGCGCAACGGGCACCGGCAAGAGCGTGGGCCTCAACTGCATAATCGCAAGCATCCTGTTCCGATCGACCCCGGACGAGGTCCGGATGATCCTCATCGATCCCAAGCGACTCGAGCTCGGAGTCTACGAGAACATCCCCCACCTCCTGACACCGGTGGTGACGGACGCGAAAGTCGCCGCGAACGCCCTCAAGTGGGCGGTCGCCGAGATGGAGCGTCGGATCCGCATGCTGGCCTCGGAGGGGGTTCGCAACATCGAGCAGTTCAACAACATTCTCCGGTCCGAGACCGGGGCAAGAGTCAAGGAGGAGACATCCGAGGAGCTGGAGCCCCTCCACTACATCGTTATCGTCATCGACGAGCTCGCAGACCTGATGATGGTCTCCGCCCACGAAGTGGAGGAATCCATCACCCGCCTCGCGCAGATGGCTCGCGCGGTGGGCATCCACCTCATCCTCGCCACACAGCGCCCCTCGGTCGATGTCATCACCGGGCTGATCAAGGCCAACTTTCCGTCCCGCATCTCGTACCGCGTGGCCGCTCGTGTGGACAGTCGCACGATCCTCGATTCGATCGGTGCGGAGCAGCTCCTCGGGCGCGGCGACATGCTCTTCCTGGCCCCGGGCAGCGCCCGCCTCACCCGGATTCACGGCGCCTACGTCACGGAGCAGGAGATCGCGCGCCTCACATCCTTCCTGCGCAAGACGGGCGAACCCACCTACGACGACAAAGTGGGCAAGCCCGAGAAGTCCGCGGAAGCCATGGAGATCTCGGATCGCGACGAGCTTTTCGATGAGGCAGTCCGGCTGGTGGTGCAGAACGGGCAGGCCTCGACGAGCATGCTGCAGCGCCGCTTCCGCATCGGCTTCTCCCGCGCGGGGCGCCTGGTGGACATGATGGAGCGCGACGGGATCATCGGTCCTGCCGATGGATCGAAGCCCCGGGAGATCCTCGTGGCCAAGGACTACTACGAGACCGTGGACAGCTGGCAGAAGTGAGACCGAGGCCGAGCGCGCGACGCCCCGTGGGAGCGGCCTTTCTGGCCGCCTGCCTCCTGCTGCCCCTGTGCGGCCTCGTCGCTCCGCGCCCGCTGGCCGCCAAGTCTTCGAGCTCCGTCAAGACGCTGTACGAGCAGGCCCGAACGGCCGAGGGCAAGCTCCGAAAGTCGTCCCGGCTCCAGGCGAGCCGCGGGGAGTGGGAGAGGGTCGTCCTGGCCTATCGCAAGGTCGTGGCCCGCTACCCCCGCAGCGGCTACTGCGACAACGCGCTCCTGGCAGTGGGAAAGCTGTACGGAGAGATGGCCCGGCGATTCGGCTCGGATCAGTACCGCTCCGACGCCGTCTCGGCCTACAGGATGCTGGTCTCCCAGTACCCCTCGAGCAGCCTCGGGGACGAGGCCCTCTGGGCGGTGGTGGCGCTCGAGAAGAAGGGCGGCGACCGCGGCAGGCTCGTGAAGGCGGGCAAGGTCTACCTGGCCACCTTTCCCAGAGGAAAGCGGGCCTCGAACGTCAAGCAGCTCATGCAGCAGAAGGCGCCGTCGACCCGGGTGCCCTCACCGCCTCCACCGGGGCTGGCCCGGGTCTTCGACCTGCGTTTCTGGACGGGCAAGACATCCACCCGGGTCGTGCTCGACCTCGAGAGCAAGGTCAAGCTCAAGTACGACCGGGTGGGCAACCCGGAGCGTCTCTGGATCGATCTGATCGGCACACGGCTTCACCCGAACCTCGAGAAGCACGTGTTCCCCGTGGGCGACGGGCTCCTGGAGCAGGTCCGCATCGCCCAGAACCGACCCGACGCGGTCCGCGTCGTCCTGGACTTCAAGGGAGCCTGGGACCACAACTTCTTCTACCTGGACACTCCGCCGCGGCTCGTGATCGACATCAAGGGCAGGGGCATCCCTCCTGGCAAGCGCGCCGACGCGGGGGCGAAGAAACCGTCCGCGAGCGGCTCGGCGGCTTCCCGAGCCGCCCCCTCGTCGTCATCGTCATCGACGGCAGCGAAACCCGGACCACAGCCCCCGAGAGCGGCGCCCGAGCCCCCCTCGGTGAACCGCGGAGGGTCGTACAGCCTCGCGCGGCAGCTCGGCCTCGGCGCGCGGCGGATCGTCATCGATCCGGGACACGGCGGCCACGACCCCGGCACCATCGGACGCAAGGGCCTTCAGGAGAAGGATCTCGTCCTCGACGTCTCCATTCGACTGGCCAAAATGGTTCGGAAGGAGCTGGGAGCCGAGGTCGTCATGACCCGCTCGACCAACGTCTTCGTGCCCCTCGAAGAGCGCACCGCCATCGCCAACACGAAGCGGGCCGACCTCTTCCTGTCGATCCACGCCAACGGGGTCAGGAACCCCAAGGCCCGCGGGATCGAAACCTACTTCCTCAGCTTCGCTCGCAGCAGCCACGCCGAGGCGGTCGCCGCCCGCGAGAACTCCATCTCCAAGGGCACGCTCAAGGACCTTCAGGGCCTCGTCAGGAAGATCACCCTCAGCAGCAAGATCGACGAGAGCCGCGACTTCGCCAGTTCTGTCCAGGAGGCCATGGTGAAGGGGGTCCAGCGCAAGCACAGCGTTCGGGACCGGGGCGTCCACACGGCCCCCTTTTACGTCCTGATCGGAGCCGACATGCCCGCGGTGCTGGCCGAGATCGCTTTCGTCTCCAACCCCGACGCCGAGAAACGGCTCAAGACCGCAGCGTACCGCGACCTCCTCGCCCGCAGCCTTCTCGGTGGAGTCAAGTCTTACCTCGAGGCCTTGAACCGCACCCAGACGCGGCAATTGACCCAGGTGCGTCAGCCTTCTAAAGTGGCCAGTGGGAGCAAATCCCGCTGAGCATACCCCTTCTACAAGAAGTCCAAGAGCCCGTCATCACCTGGATCAAGGTGGAAAAGCCCGTCTTCGACCTCGTGGGGGTCGTCCTCGGCTCCTTCCGGCTGACCGGGTTCCTGCTCCTGGCCGCCCTCCTCCTCGGCGTCCTCGTCGGCGCCGCCCTGGTACTGGCCCGACGCCGCAGGACCCCGCGCCCCCCTCTCGACGACATCTCCCTCCACCTCGACATCCACGCCTAGCGTGCCCGTGACCTCCAACGTGACCCGCGTGTATCCCTTTCAGGTGCTCCTCCCAGCTTCGGAATGTGGTTTGCGTCTCGACTCCAAGGCGCAGGCAGAGCAGGTTCGTTCGGTGACGATCGGGCGGGTGGGCCGACGCGTGGGGCAGCTCCCGTCATCGCTCATCTCGGAGCTCGAAGACGCCCTACGCCTTCATCTCGATCTCTGACTCGCATGGAGCCTCCCGAGCTCGACTACTCGATCGTCGTCCCTGCCTATGACGAGGAGCGCCTGCTGCCCGAGACGCTCGCGCGGCTGCGCCAGGCCATGGGCGGCACCCCTCTCGTCGGTGAGATCGTCGTCTGCGACAACAATTCCACCGACCGCACTCCTGCCATCGCGACCGACGCCGGCGCCCGGGTCGCCTTCGAGTCGGTGAATCAGATCGCCCGGGCACGCAACACGGGAGCCTGGGCCGCGCGAGGCCGGTACCTCATCTTCGTGGACGCCGACACCGTCGTGCCCCCAGCGCTTCTCGACCGCGCTCTCGAGGCGCTGGACACCGGGCGCGCGTGCGGGGGTGGCGCCGAGGTGATCATGGAGGGCGTCGACGGTTTCTCCGCTCGCCTCGTTGCACTGTGGAATGCCTTCTCCCGCTGGCGTCGCCTCGCCGCCGGGTCGTTCGTCTTCGTCCTGCGCGAGGCCTTCGATGCGGTCGGCGGCTTTCCGGAGAGCGTCTACGCTTCGGAGGAGATCTGGCTGTCGCGGTCCGTGAAGGGGTGGGGGCGTCGCCGGGGCCTCACGTTCGAGATTCTCCAGGGCGACCCGGTGGTCACGAGCGGACGCAAGGCCCGCTGGTACCCCGCACCGGTCCTCATTGGTGTCGCGCTCTTCCTCACTCTGGTGCCGCTCGCCCTGCGCTCGCGTCGCTTCTGCTGGCTGTGGTACCGGAGGCCACCGGAAGGCGTGTGACCCGGATCACGCCAGGCGCTACACTGGGAGCCGGTCATCTCCCACAGTCAAGGTGCTTTCGGCGAACGCGGCCCCGCCGCGAGGAGGAACCAGAATGACGCAGATCGTGAGCTGGCGAACGACGGCCCCGCTCCTGACGGCGGCCCTGTTGATGGCTGTCCCGGCCCAGGCCAAGGTCACCAAGGAGATGGGCAACATCGTCTCCACGGACTGGCGCAAGATGGAGATCGAGATCAAGAACCCCCGGGGGCGACTGAAGACGTGGCCCGTGGCGCGGGACTGCACCGTCAAGTTCACCGACAAGAAGAACGACTTCCCCAACCCCAAGCTGAGCGACCTCACCGCGCCGATGTACATCTGGTTCTTCTACCAGGACGGCACCATTTTGATCGAAAGCATCGAGGTCAGGGAGGTCGGCTTCGAGCCCTCGAAGGGCGGAACCGGGGCGGAGCAGAAGGGTGTCATCACCAATCTCGACGCCAACGTCGGCCACGTCGAGGTGGACCTTGGCGCCGGGAAGCAGACGTTCAAGGTGGAGCCGAAGCAGCAGCTCCTGGCGTTCAAGCGGGGCCAGCGCGTCATCCTCCTGATCGACAAGAAGAACGGCGAGGAGATCGTCACCAAGATCACCCCACAGCGGTAGCCAAGAACAGGGACACCCCGCGCAGCTGTTGGCAAGGCCCAGCCGCAGGGCCTCTTGTGGGCCCCGCGGCTGGGCAGACCAGCTCAGGCTTTCTCTCCCCCTACGTGGGGAGGGAAAGGGTGGGGGGTCAATTAATAAAAGTTCCGTGACGGCGCTTTCGGGAGCTCGGGCAGAACCGACCGCACTGCAAAAGCCCGGACGGACAACCCGTCGGAAGCCTGGAGCACCCCATCCACCTCGAGCACGGGTGCGCCCACGAGGACGGCGCGCTCCTGGTGAAAGAGGTCGGGGCGCACGATGATGTTGACGAGGCCGGTCTCGTCCTCGAGGGTCAGGAACATGAAGCCCTTTGCGGTACCCGGACGCTGGCGGCAGATCACCGACCCGGCCACCCGCACACGCTTCCCATCCCGGAGGTGCGGCAGCTCGACGGCTCGCTTCACGCCCCGGGCCCGAAGCTCCTCGCGGCACAGCGACACGAGATGGGGCCCCGCGGTGAGACCCGTTCCCAGGAGGTCGCTCGACAACCGCGCCGCCAGACCCATCTCGGGCACCGGTGAGGGTTCCTCCTCGGGCTCGACGTCCCGGAAGAGCGGTCCCCGGGGCCGCCCGGCCTTCTCCACCTGCCAAAGCGCGCTCCGCCGGGTGAGCCCGAAGGCGTTGAGCGCGCCCACCTTCGCCAGCCGTCGCTGCTCGTCGCGCCGGAGCGCCGTTCGATCCACGAAGTCCTTCAAGGACGCGTAGGGGGCCCGGGCCCGCTCGGCCACGATCCTCTCCGCGGCCTCGCCCCGCAACCCGCGCACGTAGCCGAGCCCCAGTCTCACCTCCCCGTCCTCCAGGGTGCACGCCGCCTCGCTCCTTGTGGCATCCACGGGCCGGAAGTGCACCCCGTGACGCTGGGCGTCCTTGACCAGCGTGGACGGGTGGTAGAAGCCCATGGGCTGGTTGTTCAGGAGCGCGCAGGTGAACGCCGCCGGGTGGTGGGTCTTGAGCCAGGCGCTGGCGTAGGCGATGAGGGCGAAGCTCGCCGCGTGCGACTCGGGAAAGCCGTAGAGGGCGAAGGAGACGATGGACCGGACGACGTCGTCGGCCGTCTTCCCCGTGATCCCCCGCTCCCGCATGCCCGCTCGCAGGCGTGTCTCGATGGGCTTCATCCGCTGCTCCGAGCGCTTGAAGCCCATGGCCCGGCGCAGTTCCTCGGCCTCGCCACCGGTGAAGCCGCCCACGGTCATCGCCATCCTCAGGAGCTGCTCCTGGAAGAGCGGCACCCCGAGGGTTCTTTTCAGGATGGGCTCGAGCAGCGGGTGCGCGTAGGTGACCGGCTCCTGGCCGTTTCGCCGGCGCAGGTACGGGTGCACCATCTTGCCCACGATGGGGCCGGGCCGGATGATGGCCACCTCGACCACGAGGTCGTAGAAGCGCTCGGGCTTCATGCGGGGCAGCGTGGCCATCTGCGCCCGGCTCTCCACCTGGAAGACCCCCACCGTGTCGGCCCGGCGGAGCCCCTCGTAGACCTTCGTGTCGTCCGGCGGCAGGTGGGCCAGGTCGACCTCGACCCCCGTCTCCCGGAGCATCGCGATGGAGTCCTGCAGAGCCGACATCATGCCCAGGCCCAGGAGATCGACCTTGATGATCCCCAGGTCCGCGCAGTCTTCCTTGTCCCACTGGATCACGATGCGCCCGGGCATCGACGCGGGCTCGAGGGGAACCACCTCGTCGAGCCGCCCCTGGGCGATCACCATCCCACCCGAGTGCTGGCCGAGGTGACGGGGAAGGTCCTGGATCTCCTGGAAGAGGCGGGCGAACAGGTGCACCTGCCGATCGTCCTGGTCGAGCCCGGCGCGCTTCAGGCGACTCTCGAGGGTGTCTCCGGAGTCCACATACTCGAAGCGGCGCATGTGATGGGCGAGACGGCCGATCTCCTCCGGCGGGATCCCCAGGACCTTGCCGATCTCTCGCGAGGCACTGCGGTCCCGGTACGTGATGACGTTGGCGGTCATGGCCGCCCCCGCCGCCCCGTAGCGCTCGTACACGTGCTGGATGACCCGCTCGCGCCGGTCACCGCTCGGCAGATCGAGATCGATGTCCGGCCACTCCCCGCGCTCCTCGGAGAGGAAACGCTCGAAGAGCAGCTCCATCCCCACCGGGTCCACGGCGGTGATCCCGAGGCTGTAGCAGACGGCGCTGTTGGCGGCGGAGCCACGTCCCTGGGCGAGGATCCCCTCGCGCTGGCAGAACCTCACCAGGTCCCAGACGATGAGGAAGTATCCGGCCAGGTTCAGCTTGCCGATGAGCTGGAGCTCGCGCTCGACCTGCCGACGGGCCTTCTCGTGAAACGGCCGGTACCGCTCACGTGCTCCCGCTTCCGTCATGCGACCGAGGAACGTGAGCTGGGTCTCCCCCGGC
Source organism: Vicinamibacteria bacterium (assembly GCA_963578825.1). Taxonomy (GTDB): domain Bacteria; phylum Acidobacteriota; class Vicinamibacteria; order Fen-336; family Fen-336; genus JAJDNS01. The sequence goes on along the minus strand of CAUZDW010000035.1, from coordinate 9,194 downwards.
GGCACCGGGTAGTCCGGGAAGCGGTAGCCCAGATCCTCCAGGGTGAACTCGAGCCGTTCGGCCAGTGCTTCGGCGCTCTTGACGAGCTCGGGACGGTCGGCGAAGAGGGCCTCGATGGCCTTCGGCCGCTTCAGGTGCCGATCGGCGTTCTCGGACAGGAGCCGCCCGGCGGTGGCGAGTGTCCGCTTTTCGCGAATGCAGGTCAGGACGTCGAGCAGCGCCCGGCCTTTCGAGACCGCGTGCCGGACGCCGTTAGTGGCGACCGCGCGAAGACCCAGACCATCGGCGAGATCGAGGAGCGCCTGGTTCGCGGCCTCCTGCTCCCGCCGACGGTGCCGCTGGATGTCGAGAAAGACGCCGGTGGCTCCGAAGGCCTGGATGAGCCCGGCGAGACGATCCGTATCCGGCGTCCGGCCCAGCGTCTCGACGCCTGGCAGGGCCACGAGGCCCTCCAGCGGTCCCCCGGTCTCCGCCGCTCCCGGCTCGAGCCACTGGAGAGGCAGGCGGCCCTCGCCCTTCGGACGGTCGGCCTTGGTTCGCGTGATGAGACGGCACAGGTGGCGGTATCCCCGCTGAGATTCCACGAGGAGCGGCAAGGCTCCCCCGCCCTCCAGACTCAGCTCGGCCCCGACCAGCGCCCGGATCCCGACGCCCCGGGCCGCCTTGAAGAAGCGGGGAGCGCCGGAGAGGGTGTCCCGATCCATGAGGGCCAGGGCCGAGTAGCCAAGCGACGCCGCCCGCTCCACCAGCTCCTCTGGAGCCGAAGAGGCGCGCAGGAACGAGAAGGCAGAAGCGGCGTGCAACTCCACGGGCATGCGAGGGCTCGAAGGCGAAGCAGGCGTCGTCGAGAATCAGCTTCGCTTTTTCTTCGCTTATTCTGCTCGGTCTCCCCGCCGCCGTCAAGAGATAGGGGGACACCTTACCCAACTCGTCCGTCTCAGGCGGGAGTTAAGTAAGGTGTCCCCCTAACTCCTGCGCTGAAGCAGCACGGCGACCGCCTTGAGCACCAGCACCACCCAGGGGGCGCCGTGCATCACCAGGTCGAACCAGTCGATCGGCCGCACCAGCTCGCCTTGCCACAGCATCCCGAGTTTCTCCAGGACGTGCGGCGGGTTGAACGGGGCGAGGCCCAGCGTCACGCACACCAGCACGATCCATCCCCACGACAGCGAGTCCAGCCATTGCAGCACCAATGGCTTCCACCATATCCGATCGAATGGTCAGGCACCTCACCCACCCCCGCGACTTGCAGTGTCCCCCCGCTTCGTGGCATATCAGTCCGTGTGCCGTAGCCTCTGGCTCCTCATCGGCCTCGCGTTTTTCGCGAGCGGAAGCGCCGCCCTGGTCTATCAGGTGGTGTGGCAGCGCGTCCTCGCCTTCCACACCGGCGTCGGCATCACCTCCATCGCCCTCATCGTCGCAGCGTTCATGGCCGGCCTCGGCCTGGGCAGCCACGCCGGAGGCGTCCTGTCCGCCCGGGTGAGCCCCAGGACGGCGCTGCGGGTGTTTGCGGGCCTGGAGATCCTCATCGGGCTCTTCGCGCTGGTCAGTGTCTCGCTGTACTACGACGGGCTCGAGCGGTGGGCCTCCGGCCTCTACGTGTCCACGGCCGGCGCGGCACTCACTCACTTCCTGGCCCTCCTGCCTCCTACCTTCCTCATGGGAATGTCGCTTCCCTTCCTGGTTCGCGCCCTGGTGCGCGACGTCCAGACCGCGCCGCGGACCATCGGGATCCTTTACGGCCTCAACGTGGTCGGGGCGGCGGCGGGGGCTCTCGTGACCCCGTGGTGGCTCCTCCGGTTCTACGGCATGGACGGTGCCGTACATTGGGGCGTCGGCGCCAATCTGCTCGCCGGGGTGACGGCTCTCGTCGCGGGCTGGTTGTTCGATCGCACGAGGGGGCTCGACACGACCGCCGTTGCCGAACCGGAGCCCGCGAGCACCTCCCCGGAGTCACCGCAACCGATCGAGCGGCACAGCCTGTCGCTGTGGATGGGCCTCTACGCCCTGTCCGGCTTCATAGCCCTGAGCCTCGAGATCCTCTGGTTCCGTGTCGTGGACGTTGCGGTGAAGAACATGGCCTTCACCTTTGGCAGTGTCTTGTGCTTCTACCTCCTCGGGCTCGGCCTGGGCAGCCTGATCGGAGGCCGTCTCGCCTCGCGATGGTCTCGCCCTCTGTCGACGTTCGTGACGCTGCAGTGTGCTGTCTTGATCTATGCCGCCCTGGCGATCACCCTCCTCGCCCGGGCGCCGGTCTGGACACCGGGCTACTCGTGGTTCATCGACTACTGGGCCACGGACTACTTCTTCCAGCTCGGCGCCGACTGGAATCTCGCCACCCTGGCGCGCCTCTATCTCTTCCTGCCGGTGCTGCTCTACGGACCACCCACCTTCTTCATGGGACTCTCCTTCATCGCGCTCCAGCGGGCCGTTCAGGACGACCCCCGCACCAGCGGCCGGAAGGTCGGCCTCCTGCAGGCCGCGAACATCGGCGGCTGTGTCGCAGGAAGCCTCCTGGGCGGCCTGGTCCTCATCGACAACCTGGGCACGCCGGGAACCCTGCGAGTCCTCGTGGCTCTCGGAGGGCTGGTCTTTCTCGGCGTCCGGGTCCGATTCGACGGGATCCGGAAGCCCACCCTTGCCTGGGCCGCGGCGCTGGCCCTGGCCTTTGCCGTCATCCCAGGGGGCGACGCCTTCTGGACGCGGCTGCACGGGGTGACGACGAAGGAGCGGCCCTCCTTCATCGGTGAAGATGCCACGGCCGTGTGTGCGGTGACACCGGGACAGCCCGGGGCGTGGCGGGTCGCCGTGGGGGGGCTTCCGCACAGCTGGATCCCGTTTGGCGGGATCCACTCCATGCTCGGGGCCATCCCTGCCGTGGTCCACCCCGCCCCGATCGACGTGGGGGTCATCGGCCTGGGATCTGGCGAGACCGCATGGGCGGCGGCCTGCCGCCGGGAGACCCGCTCGGTCGTCACCTGGGAGATTGCCGCATCGCTGCCCCCCCTGCTTCCCATGGCCGCCGAGCTCATGCGTCTCGGAACCCCGGTCCGGGACTTCCTCCGCGACGCGCGGATCCACGTCGTGCCCGCCGACGGGCGCCACGCGCTCCTCCGCTCCGAAGATCGATTCGATCTCATCCAGATCGACGCTCTCTACCGAACGAGCCACGGCAGCGGCAACCTCTACTCGGTCGAGTTCTTCCAGCTCTGCGCCCGGCGCCTCAAGCCCGGCGGGATCATCTGCACCCAGATCCCCTCACGCCGGGCCATGCTCACGTTCACCGCGGCCATTCCCCACACCATCAACTTCGGCAACCTCATGGTGGGGAGCAACGACCCGCTGCCCATCGAGCCCGAGACCTGGATCGCGCGGCTGCGCTCGCTCGAGGTGGCCAGCTACCTGGGAGACAGCACGGTCAGGGGCGTGGAGAGTCGTCTGATCGACGCCCTCCCCGGGCGCCGGAATCCGCAGACACGCCTCGGGCTCAACTACGACCTGTTTCCCCGAGACGAGTTCTCGACCCCGGCCGGCGTGCGCCGCTAGTCCTCTTCGTCCCCGCCATCCCTCTGGCCCCTCTCGTCGCTCTCCTTATACATGTACTTCACGTTGTCTTTCAGTAGCAGGATGTTGGGGAGATCGGACCGATGGATCTTGAGGGCGACACGGTCGTACCACTCGATGGTGCCGCGCAGCTCTTCGCCGTCCTTGAGCAGGATGACCATGCGCGTCCTGGCGGCCATCTGCTTGAGGTAGTAGTTGCCCTCGGCGCCCGTCTGATCCGGCGCAGTTGAGCGACGCTGGCGGAAGTACTTGGGCGTGGTGACCGGGGCCGAACGGCCGCCTTTCAGGTCCGTGAGGTCGGGGCGAATGAGCTTGCGGTTCATGTCTGCGCGGTCTCCTCCGGCGTCGCCTAGGAATCGGACGATGTTCTCGTGGCTCAGGCCGAGCGGCAAGGGGACACCTTGGGAGAACTAGTAACACACCCGGCGCCGGCGGCGCAACGGATCACTCGTGGGAGAGCGAGTCGACGAGGATATCGAAGCTCAGCAGCTTGTTGGCGAAGCCACGAAGCGCCGCCCGCGTCTGCCCCGCGGCGCCGGCCAGGTCGGCGGCACGAGTCCCCAGGGGCCCCGAGGCGAGCGGACCGAGGCGCGCTGCAACGTCCCCGTTCAGCAGCGCCTCGACCCCGGCCCCGGAGCGCAGGGCGACGACGTCGCGCAGCAGCGAGCGCAGCGTCGTGAGCAGGAGGCCCGGGTCGTCCGCCTGCTCGAGTGTCTCCGCCTGCTCCATTCGGGCCAGGGCGTCCATGTCCCCGATCCGTTCGAGAAGGCTGAGCAGGCCCTCGCGCATCCCCTTGTAGGCTTCCGACTCGAAGGCCAGAGCGGCTCCAAGGCTGCCGGCGGCCAGGGACGCCCGGAGCCGCGCCTCCTCCTGGGGCACACCCTGCCGCTCTGTCAGAAAGGTCGTGACCGCCTCTCGGCTCAGGGGTCCGAAGCGAAGCACCTGACAGCGCGAGCGGATGGTCTCCCGCAGTCGCTGCGGTCTCGAGGTCACCAGGATCAGATGGGAGCGGGACGGCGGCTCCTCCAGGCTCTTGAGAAGAGCGTTCTGCGACGACTCGTTCATGCTGTGGGCGTCGTCGAGGATGAAGACCCGGCGGCGCGCCTCGTAGGGCGTCCCCGGCACCTCCGACACGAGGGCCCGGACCTGGCCGACACGGATCTCCGGCTCCGGCCGTGGCCGCCCGGTCTTCGTGAGCCGCCAGCCCTCCACCAGGATGAGGTCCGGGTGCAGGCGAAAGTTGCGCCACTCGTCCTTGTCGGGGTGGCTGTCCGCCTCCTCCCGATACTTCTCGAGCCGCTCGGTCTCCACGGCCGCCGAGACCTTCCGGCACGCCCGGCACTCTCCGCAGGGTTCCGGCCCCGGCGCCTGCTCGCAAAGGGCCGCCTGCGCCGCGGCCAGGGCCAGGAGCTTCTTCCCCACCCCGTCCGGCCCGCTCAGGAGGAGCGCCGGGGGAAGGCGGTCCCGCTCGAGGGCGCGGGACAGAATGGACCGAATCCGGTCGTGACCCACGACGTCGTCCAGCCTCACTTGCCGGCCTCTCCCACGTAGCCGCGCTCCGCCAGCTCTCTCCAGAGCGAGTCGAACACCCTCTCGGGCTCCGGGACACCGTCCAGGCGCAGCCATCGGGCAGGCTCCGCCTCCATGAGCTCGAAGTAGCCCTTCCGGACCCGTTCGTGGAAGGCTCGCTTCTCGGACTCGAGCCGGTCGTGTTCGCCCCGGCGTGTCACCCGCTGGAGCCCCACCTCGACCGGGACATCGATCAACACGATGAGATCCGGCCGGAGTCCTCCGGTGGCCAGCTCGGCGAGAGCGAGAATCTGCTCCCTGGGCAGACCTCGGCCATATCCCTGGTAGGCCAGGCTGGACTCCACGTATCGGTCGCAGAAGACCACACGCCCCGCGGCGAGCCCGGGCTGCACGACCTCGGCGACGTTCTGGGCCCGGTCGGCAAAGTAAAGCAAGACCTCGGTCATGGACGTCATGCCCTCGCTGGCAGGATCGAGAAGCACCTGGCGGACGGCACGCCCGATCGCTGTGCCCCCGGGCTCCTTGGTCACGACGGCTTCGTCCCCGAGCCTCTCGGCGAGCCGCTTCACAAGGGTGCTCTTGCCGCTCCCCTCGATCCCCTCCAACGTCACGAATGGCATCAGGGGATTCTACAGAAGCCGCGACCCCCGTGTTGACGGGGACCGGCCCGGGCGAGTACGGTCCGCCCATGCTCAGCCTGGAGGGCAAGACCGCCCTCGTCACCGGGGGCGGACGAGGGATCGGGCGTGCTGTGTGCCTGCTCTTCGCCCGGCTCGGGGCGCGGGTCGGCGTGGCCTACGCCCGGGACGACGCAGCGGCTGAAGAGACGCTTGCCGCCGTTCGGGACGCCGGCGCAGAGGCGGTGGCGCTCAAGGCCGATCTCGCGGTCGAGGGCGAGCCGGAGCGGATCGTCCGGGAGACCGAGGAGAAGCTCGGCTCTTTGGACATCCTGGTCGTGAACCACGGCATCTGGAAACCCGCACCGATCGAGTCGATGACCACCGCGCAGTGGGACGAGATGCTCGCCGCCAACCTGGGCTCCGCCCGGGGCCTGACAGCCGAAGCGGCGCGCCGCATGATCCCCAGGGGCCAGGGAACCATGGTCCTGATCGCCTCCACAGCGGGCCAGAGAGGCGAAGCAGGGTACGCCCACTACGCGGCCTCCAAGGGCGCGCTCATCGCCTTCGCCAAGTCCCTCGCCATGGAGCTCGGCCCCGGCGGCATTCGGGTGAACGTCGTCGCCCCGGGCTGGGTTCTCACCGACATGAGCCGCCAGGTCCTCGAGACCGACGAGGGCCGGGCCGTCGTGTCCAGCATCCCCCTCGGGCGCCCGGGACAACCTGAAGAAATCGCCGGGCCCGTCGCCTTCCTCGCCTCCGATCTCGCCTCCTACATGCACGGTCACGTCCTCTCGGTCAACGGCGGGTCGGTCGTCCTGGGCTAGACAGCGACGTGCGTATCCTGGTCACGGGTGCCGGCGGTCTCCTTGGAGGTCGGCTCGCGGCTCTGCTCTCGAACGCCGGTCACGAGGTGGTGGCGGCCCACCGAGACTCCGCCCCACCTCCGGAGCTCCGCGCCGTCTCCGTGGAGCTCACGGAGCCCGGCGCGGTCAAAGACCTCCTGGAGCGCGAGAAGCCCGATGCCGTGGTTCACGCCGCGGCGCTGGCGAGCCCGCAGTGCGAGGCGGACCCGGCGCTGGCCGAGGCCGTGAACTACCGGCTCCCCGGCCGACTCGCCAGCGCCTGCTGCCAGCGGGACATCCGCCTCGTGGGGCTTTCCACGGACATGGTGCTGGGTGGGCAACAGGCCCTCTCCAATGAAGACGTCGAGGCCGCACCCCTGGGCGTCTATGGCAGGACCAAACTGGCCGGCGAGGAGGCCCTCCTGGCCGCGGACCCGGCCGCCGCAGTGGCCCGTGTGGCGCTGGTCGTGGGAGGCGGCCACGGCTCTCGGGGGACCGGCAGCGAGAGCGTCGCCTGGGCCCTCAGCGCCGGCCGGACCGTGCGCCTGTTCGCCGACGAGTTCCGAACCCCCGTGGACCCCGAGTCCGTGGCGGCCGCGGTGCGCCTCCTCGTCGAGAAGGGCGGCACCGGCGTGTTCCACATCGGGGGGCCCGAGCGACTGAGCCGCCTCGAGCTCGGCCACCGCGCCGCCCGAGTCCTGAGCCTTCCCGCCGAAGGCATCGAGGCCGGCTTCCAGGTCGACTACCCGGGCCCCGGCCGCCGCCCCGCCGACACCTCGATGGACTCCGGCCGCGCCCGGCGCGAGCTGCGCTGGACCCCCCGCCCCCTCGAGGACGCCCTCCGGGGCACACGATCAACCCCAGACTAGGAAGGCAGGTCCCGGGAGCCCGGGATGCGGAAGCCGATGCTCAGCCGGCAGAGGGTGAGCTCGTCGCCGTCCTTGATCGGGGTCAGGACGCCGGTGGGGAGCTTCTCGCCGTTCAGGAAGGTGCCGTTCATCGTCCCGATCTCCTCGGCCACGAAGTGCTTGCCGTCCTTCGTGACGAGACGGGCGTGGCGCCGGGAGATGTTGCGGGAGGCATCCTCCTGGGTCAGATCCACCTCAGGGGTGCTTCCGGTGACCGAGTTCGTAGCGGCCGATGAGCGCGTCGGCCTTGAAGACCGGGAACACGTTTCCGCTGGCCTTCGAGATGAAGTCGGCCATCGCCTCGGTCTGGTGAGGCGCCGGGGCCTCGGCGTCGGCCGGGGGCTGCACGGTGGAGACAGGCGAAGCCTCCGCCTCGGGCACTACCCCGGCGATCACGTTCGCCTCGGCCTTGGCCGCCAGCTCCTCGATCTGCTTGGTGGTCTCGCGCAGGCGCAGTGAGTACTTGCGCAGCATGCGCACGGCAATCTCGGGGTTGGCCTTGATCATCTCGCCAAAGGCCTGCGAGTCGACGACGACCAGGCTCCCGTCTTCTTCCATCTCCGCGCTGGCGGTGCGGTTGATGTGCTCGAGCATCGCCATCTCGCCGAAGAAGTCGCCCTTTTCGAGCACCGCCAGGGTGAACTCCCCGTGGGGCACACGCTTCTTGATGGCGACCTTCCCGGCTCGGATGATGTAGAACTCTTCGCCCTCGTCTCCCTCTTCGAAGAGAGACGTCCCCTTCTTGTAGTGCTTGAGGAAACGAGCGAAGGGGTCCTTCACGGGGCTCATTGTGCTGTCCCGGAGTCTAGCAGAAAATCCGTCCCGCGCCCTGTGTCGGACACCAGATGGACAGCGAGCTCCCCCAGGGAGCGCACCCTCGGGCAGTCGGCGTCGGGGTAGAGCCCCGCCTCGTCGACGAGGACCACTCTGAGCCCGGCCCCTCGCGCTCCCACCACGTCCACGTTGTAGATGTCACCCACGTGCACGGCCTCGCCGGCCTCGGCGCCGATCCTCTCGAGGGCAATCTTGAAGATTCGTGGGTCGGGCTTCTCCACATTTTCCTCTGCCGAGTCGATCACCACCTCGAAGAACTCGAACAGGCCCAGTCGATCGAGCAGGTGCCGGACCGTCCCGTTGGCGTTGGAAACGACGGCGAGGCGAAGCCCGGCGCCCTTGAAGGCCCTGAGGGCCTCCTCCACCCCCTCGGGAACCAAGTCCCAGAGATTGTGACGGTCGTGCCAGGCCTTGAGGTCCACGAGGGCGGCGTCGGTGCCCGCCGAGCGGGTGATCCCGGCATGGCGCAGCAGGAGGTTGAAGTACACCCAGCCCCGCTCCTCGTCCGTGGCCAGCCCCTCCCTCGGGGGCTGGTCCAGCTCCCGCTTCGAGGGCGCCTCGGCGGCCACGTCATGAGAGCGCAGCGCCTCGGCCACGCGCTCGAAGTCCGGGCGCACGAGAACGCCACCCGCATCGAGGAGGAGCGTGCGCACCGACGAGGACTCGGGCAGCCTCAAGTTGCTCAAGCGTCCGGCAGGAGCCCCTTCACGACCTCGCTGGGCGCAGTCCCCGCCAGGATCGAGCGCTTCTGCACCTCGCGCAGCAGCGTCACGAGGAACGTCTCGAAGCGGTGGGCGATCTGCGTGAGCCCGCTCAGACTGTTGCACTTCAGGATCTCGATGTAGAAGAGCTCGAAGCCCGACCAGTCCCAGTACATCAGGTACTGGATGTAGTGG
>CAUZDW010000034.1:0-40886 GCA_963578825.1 Vicinamibacteria bacterium | reverse complement strand
ATCACTCTCTGGAAGGACGAGCCGCTCCCGGAGTGGCTCAAGAAGAAGGCCGTACGCTGGCGCGCGGAGAACATGGTCGCCGGGGAGTTGCCTGTACAAGTGGACCGATCCCCGAAGGGAGCCAGGATCTCGTAGGGGCCGAGGCGTGTTCCCGCCGACAGCGCCATGAAGCCGTCCTCCTGAGAGTGATGCTTGCTGGCTGGATACTACAGTCGGTTCGGCTTGGCCGCCAGACTGCGCCGCGTGCGGGGGGACGAAGTGGGACTCCTCGGCCGGATGTGGGAATCGAACAATCCCGCGCCTCTCCTGGCGGTGCGGACGAGCGATCCGGAGGGGCGACTGTCCCGCGGCTGTCTCTCTTCTGGATCGGCTGAGTCCTCGCCATCCACAGGTCGGGGCTCGCAAGTCGTTGACTGGTCCACCCCGTCTTCTCCAGCATACCCAGTCAACGGGGCCGGCATGGCCCAGCGGAAGTAGAAGCCGCGCATCGAAGGGCTAGCTGTTCCCCAGGCGCAGCGCGACACGTCCCAGTGATCCGAAGTCGGCCGAGACCGAATCGCCTGCTTCGATGGCAGCGGGCTTTCCACACACACCGGTGGTCACGATGTCACCGGCGGCGAGCCCGCACCTCCGAAGACCATGGCTGTTGGCGAGCCAGGCCAGCGCCACCAGGGGTCCGCCGAGCACGTCTGCGCCGCGACCGGAGGTGATCTGCTGACCGCTGATACTGAGCGATACCGGGTGCGCCGCGAGATCCATGGAGCGCCACGCGGTGTCTGCCGGCTCGCCCAGCATGAACAAGCCGGCGCAGGCGTCGTCCGCGGCAAGCTGAGCGCCGCCTGCTGTGACGAAGTCCTGAAAGCGGGAGTCCGGCAGCTCGATGGCCGGGTGCAGAGATGCCACGCAGGCCAGAACCTCGTCCGGTGTGTACTCCTGCCCGCGTACTGGGATGTCGCGGCCGAGCACGAAGGCAAACTCTGCTTCGGCGACGCGCATGAGGTTGCCGGTCATGGGCACCAGCCCGTCGCCTTTCACTACCTTGGTGGCCAGCAACCGGCCCCCGATGGGGCCATCGACGCCGATGTGTTTCTGGCCGGTGACGTTGGTCGCGGCAATCTTCCAGCCAAAACTGGCGCAGCCGGACACCTCTTCCAGCATCGCCTGGACGGCGTAGCCCTCTTCCATGCTGCGCGGGCGGCAGCCGTCGGGCAGTTGCCGTAAGCGTTTTCCGCTCTCCCAGCTGGCCCAGATGATCCTGGCGGCTGTGCGTGCTTTGTTGTCATTCATGACCATGGTCCGGTCTCGATACAGCCGTACGCCGCAGCGCCGAGTACCTGAGCGCCGTGATCGTCTGATCCGGGTCTGGGTCAGGGCGCCGCGGCCACCGTGTTGCGCAGGACGCCCACACCCTCTACCTCGATCTCGATCACGTCACCGGCCTTCATGGGGGCGGTGTTCCCCGGCGTGCCCGTGAAGATCACGTCTCCCGGCAGCAGGGTGACGTAGCGGCTGACGTAGCTGACGATCGTCGGGACGTCGAAGAGCAGGTCGTTGGTGTTCGACGACTGCCGCACCTCTCCGTTGAGGCGACTCTCCAGGGCCAGGTTGCCGTAGTCGAGCCCTACGACGATCGCCGGACCCAGGGGCCCGAAGGTGTCCGCTCCCTTGGCTCGGAACCACTGCAGGTCGGTGCCCTGCCAGCCGCGCTCGCTCACGTCGTTCCCGCCGGTCACCCCGAAAACGTGATCCGGCGCGTTCTCTACGGAGACGTCCTTGGCCGTCTTGCCAATCACCACGACGAGCTCCGCTTCGTAGTGAAGGTCTTCGGTGTCCGGTGTCATCTGGATCGGAACCTCCGGCCCTATGATCGACGTGGGGAACTTCGCGAACAACCCCGGATAGGCGGCAGCCTCCCGGTCCCCAAGGTGACTCTTGTAGTTGAGGCCGACCGCAATCACCTTGGAGGGCTGGGCGGGGGCCAGGAGCCGCACCTCGCTCGTCGGGACGCTCTTGCCGGTCCGCTCCCGGGAGCCGGAGAAGAGGTCGCCGGCGAGCTGGTGGATCGTCTCTCCCTCGAGCACGCCATAGGAGACCTCCCCCTGATGCTCGTAACGGACGTAGCGGGTCACCCTATCCTGCCCGACTGCGGTGCAGGCGAGGACCGCACTGGCCGCGAGTGCTGCAGCGAAAGCTCTGATCATCGTTCTCTTCACCTTTAGGGAGTTGCGACCGCCTCGGTCACGGTCCGTGGCGAAATAAATCCTGCGCCGGTCTGGCGCTCACGTCAAGACGCGGGCCCGACCGGGAGCCCTCCGAGCAATAGGCCGAGACGTCCATCAACGCCTACAATGGCTTGATGGCCTGTGCTCCCAAAGCTCGCCCGGGTGACCTGGGGCGATGAGACCCCGGGCCACGCGCCTCTTGCGCCTCCTCCTCTTGGGGGTTGTCGCCCTCGTGGCGGTGGCGGTGTTCTGGACCCTGCGGCGCCCCAGCGCTCCGACGGAGTCGGACCCGTCGGAGGCCGCCGAGGGAACGACCATCAAGGATCTGGCCTTCGACGTTTTCGAGGAGGGGGAGCGGAAGGTCCAGCTGAAGGCCCGGGCCATGACCGGGGAGGAAGACGGCCTGCAGCGCTTCGAGGGTGTGGAGGTGACCTTCCCCTTCCAGGTCCAGGGGGAACCCTCCACCGCCACCATCACCTCGGACGAGTGTCTCTATGACGGCGAGCGCGAGTACGCCCGCTTCCGCGGGAACGTGCACGTGGTCACGTCCGACGGCTTCGATCTTCGGACCGAGAGCCTCGATTACATCGGGGATGAAGGCCGGGTCGTTGCCGAGGAGCACGTGCAGTTCTCCCAAGGGAGGACGTCGGGCAGCGCCAGCAGAGCGGAGTATCGCGAGGTTGGCGACCGGCTCGAGCTCAAGAAGGACGTGCGGTTGCGCTTCGAGGACGAGGAGGGGGGGCCGCCCACGGAGATCGACGCCGATCGCGCGCAGGGCTCACGGGAGACGCGCCTCATCAATTTCGGGGGCGGAGTCGAGGTCCGGCAGGGTCAACGCGTTCTCCGCTCCAAGCGGCTGCAGGTGATCCTCAACGCGGAGCTCGAGGGTATCGAGCGGATCGCCGCCATCGAAGACGTGGACCTTCGCATCCGGGGGAGCGGCGAGCTCCCCGGGGCCGAGCTCCCCGGCGGGGGCACGCGACGGCTCAGGTGTCGACGGCTGAACGTCGGGCTCCGGGCCGGGGGCATCCTCAAGCATGCCGTCGCCAGCAACAACGCCTCTCTCGTGCTTCTGCCGGGGCCGGGAGATCCCCCGGAGAGGCGAGAGCTGGAGGCCCGACAGATCCGGTTCGTCTTCGATGAGGAGGGTCGCCTGAGCGCAGTGACAGCCAGGGACTGGGGGGGCGCCGGGAAGAAGGGGTCGGGGATCGTGACGCTCCTGTCGAGGCCCGTCGGCCAGCCGAAGAGTGCGGGGCGGCGGGTGGAGTGCCTCAAGTTCAAGGCAGAGCTCGACCCGGTCTCGGGCACGCTGCAGTCAGCCGACTTCACCGGCAGGGTCGGGTTCACCGAGCCCGGACGAAAGGGTTGGGCAGAGCACGCCGTCTACGACGAGAGAGCGAAGCTTCTGCAGATGACCGGTGGGGGGCCCCGGATACGCGACGAGGCAGACGGCTCGGAGCTGCAGGCGGAGCGGATCGACCTCTCCACCGCGACCCGGAGCGTCGTGGCGGTCGACAGCGTGAGACACGAGATCCGCGGGCGGGATACCGCAAACGAAGGCCGGATGCTCGGCGGCTCGGAGCCCACGATCCTCGTGTGCCAACGCTTCGAGTACGACTCGGCGAAGAAGACAGCGATCTACCGGGAGAATGCACTCCTGCGGGCCGGGCGAGACGAGGTCCGGGCGCCGCTCATCGTCCTGGAGGACCCCGGTCCGGGTCAGCGCCAACTTCATGCCACCGGAGGAGTGGCTTCCTTTCTGCACCCGCGCAGGGCGCCGGGGACGGAGGGCGAAGAGGAGAAGGCGCCGGCCCCGGTGGAGACGCGGAGCCAGGAGATGGTCTACGAGGAGACGGCGGGCCGCGTGGTCTACACAGGGGAGGTGCAGATTCGCCAGGGCGACATCCTGACCCTCAGCCCCGAGGCCATCGTCACCCTCACCGACGAGCGCGACAGCGTCGTGCACATCGTTGCCGGCGAGCCGGTTGTGGTGCGCCAGGGGGAGAGGCGGGCGGAAGGGCGGACCGGAACCTACACTCCGGCGAACGAGACCATGGTGCTGGAGGGAGACGACGTCGTGCTACAGGATGTCGACCGCCAGATCCGGGGGCGGATTTTGACCTTCAAAGTGGGCGAGGATAGGATCCGCGTCGATGGTCAGGAGGAGGCCCGCACCGAGGCCATCTTCAGGAAGAGTGAGCTCGCCCACCCTTGAGTGAGACAACCGTCCTGCGAGCGCAGGCCCTCACCAAGTCTTACGGGCGGCGTGTCGTGGTCAACGCGGTCGATCTCGCGATCAGCCAGGGGGAGGTCGTGGGTCTGCTCGGCCCGAACGGAGCCGGCAAGACCACCACGTTCTACATGGTCGTGGGCCTCGCCCGGCCCGACAGCGGGGAGGTGTTCCTCGGTGATGAGGACATCACCGGGCTCCCGATGTACCAGCGCGCCCGTGCGGGCATCGGCTACCTGCCCCAGGAAGCCAGCATCTTCCGCAAGCTGACTGCGGAGGAGAACGTGCTTGCGGTCCTCGAGACGGGGAACCTCTCGGCGGGCGATCAGCACGCCCTGGCCCGTCAGCTCCTCGAGGAGCTCGGGATCCAGGAGATGGCCCGTCAGCCGGCGTACACGCTCTCCGGGGGAGAGCGCCGCCGCCTGGAGATCTGCCGCGCTCTTGCCGCTTCGCCGTCTTTCATTCTCCTCGACGAGCCCTTCGCGGGCATCGATCCCCTGGCCGTCATCGATATCCAGAAGATCATCGCCCACCTGCGCCAGCGCGGCCTCGGCATACTGATTACCGACCACAACGTGCGTGAGACCTTGAAAATAACCGACCGCGCCTATATTCTCAGGGACGGCAATGTCTTCCGCTCTGGCACACCTCGCGAGCTCGCGTCCGACCCTGAAGTCCGGCGCGTCTACCTGGGCGAAGGGTTTCGTCTCGACGGGCGGGAGGCCTGAAGCGCGCGCCGCTACCGGAGACTAGGCCTTGGCCATCCACCAGAAGCTTGGTCTCTCCGTCAAGCTCTCCCATCGACTGTTCCTCACGCCGTCGCTGCAGCAGGCCATCAAGATGCTGCCGCTGACGACGCTCGAGCTGGCCGAGGTCCTCGATCAGGAGGTGATGGAGAACCCGCTCCTCGAAGAGGTGCCGGTCCAGGAGACCCTTTCGACCGAGGAGATCGCCCAGCAGGAGGCCAAGGAAGAGGCCGAGAAGCCCGCCGAGGACGACCCGCTCAAAGACATCGATATCGACAAGTTCTTCGAGGACTACTTCGACGATGGCCGTCGCGGCAAGCGGTCGGAGGTGCCCGAAGCCCCGCCCATAGAGAACACCCTGACGGAGTCGACGGACCTGTACGACCATCTCCTCTGGCAGCTGCACATGACGGTGTCGGACGACCTCACCACCGAGATCGGCGAATCGATCATCCAGAACCTCGACGAGGACGGGATGCTTCGGATGCCTCTGGAGGACGTGGCCAACATGGGCCCGTACCCGATGGAGGAGGTCGAGAGTGCCCTGAAGACGGTCCAGGCGCTCGACCCCGCTGGGGTGGCGGCACGGGATCTGACGGAGTGCCTCCGGATCCAGCTGCGGGTGCTGGGGCTCGAGGGGTCGCCTGCCGACGTCATGGTGCGGGACTTTCTAAAGCAGCTCCAGAGTCATCAGTACCCCGAGATCTCCAAGCAGATGGGACTCACATCCGAGGAGGTGGCTCACCACCTGGAGATCATCCAGGCGCTGGACCCGAGGCCTGGGAACCGGCACAGCCCGGAGAAGTCGGCCTACATCCTTCCGGACGTCCATGTGGTGAAGGAGGGCGACGAGTACAAGATCGTCCTCAACGACGACGGTCTGCCCAAGCTCCGGATCAGTCCGACGTACAAGCGGCTACTCGACAACCGTGGCGCCGGGTCGGAAGAGACCCGGGCCTACGTGAAGGACAAGCTCCGGAGCGCACTGTGGCTCCTGAAGAGCGTCGACCAGAGACAGAGGACGATCTACAAGGTCTCAAAGTCGATCATCCGCTACCAGCGCCCGTTCCTGGACCAGGGCGTCTCGCACCTGCGCCCACTCGTTCTCCGCGACGTGGCGAGCGACATAGGGATGCACGAGTCGACGGTCTCGCGCGTTGTGGCCAACAAGTACATGCACACTCCCCGGGGCGTCTACCCCCTCCGCTTCTTCTTCCACAGCGGCATCACCTCCACGATGGGAGAAGCGGTGAGCTCGGTGACCATCAAACAACGCATTCGGAAGATGATCGAGGAGGAGGACGCGTCTCGTCCCTACTCCGATTCGCGCATAGTCGGAATCCTCGGGAACGAAGGGCTGCCCCTTGCACGGCGGACGGTAGCCAAGTACCGGAAGGAGCTTCGCATCCCGCCCTCGCACCTGCGCAAGACCGTCCACTGAACAGCCCGACACCGGGGGGAGGACGGATGAAGATCGAGTTCACGGGCCGACAGACGCAAATCTCGAAGGAGGTGCGGAGGCTCGCCGAGCGAAAGCTCGAGAAGATCGCTCGCCTGCTGCCGCGCATGACCCGGGCCCACGTGATCCTGACCGCCGACAAGCACCGCCAGGTGGCCGAGGTGAGCGTGCACTCCCGAAACCTCGACCTGAGCGCCGTCGAGGTCACCACGAATCTCCGCCTCTCCGTGTCGAAATCGATGGACAAGCTGCTCCGTCAGGCCCAGACCCACCGCGCAAAGCAGCGCGACCACCGAGGGTCGACCTCGGCGAGGGGGCCCGCGAGGCAGAAGGTGGCCAGCCGGGGCCGGCAGGCCCCGGACTTGCCGCCGGAGCTGCCGCGCGTGATCCGCAATCGTCGTCGAGCGGTCAGGCCCATGACGCTGGATGAGGCCACGATCGAGATGGAGGCTCGCACCGAGCGCATGCGCGTCCTCTACCGTCGTGTTGACGGTCGCCTGGAACTCATCGAGCCCGACGCCTGATGACCGCGCGCAAGAAGCGAGGCAAGGCGTCACGGCCCCGGGCAGTGGCCAGCCCGGAGGAGGGTCCGGGGGTAGCGGTCGCGGAGATAGTGGAGGAGGCGGCGGAGGACCTCCAGCTCGAGATCGTCGCCGGGCGTGGCGGGCTGGAGAATCGCGTGTACATCGTCCGGGTTCAGCGGCCGGGTCTTGCTCTCACCGGGTACACCGACTACATCCGCTACGGACGGGTGCAGATCGTCGGAAGCAGCGAGATCGGCTATCTGCGAAAGCTGACGCCGCGACGGCGCTCCACGATTCTCGCCAAGCTGTGCCAGTGCCACATCTCATGCTTCGTGCTCACTCGTGGACTGGCTCCTCCTCGGGAGCTGATCTCCGCCGCTGAGTCGTCTGGGGTTCCCCTCCTCGCGACCCCACTCGAGTCGACGAAGTTCATCAAGCTCTTCTCCACCTTCCTGGAGGAGCGCCTTGCGGCACGGCTGCACCTCCACTCGGTGCTCCTGGACGTGTTCGGCCTGGGCACGCTCATGCTCGGCGACAGCGGTATCGGCAAGTCCGAGTGTGCGCTGGAGCTCATCGACCGTGGCCACCGTCTCGTGGCGGACGACGTGGTCGAGATCAAGAGGATGGCGGACACCCTCCTGGGGGCCTCTCCGGATCTCACCCGCTATCACATGGAGCTTCGCGGGATCGGCGTGCTGAACATCCGGGACCTGTATGGCATCTCTTCCATCAGCCTCTCGAAGCGGATAGGCTTGGTGATCCAGCTGGAGCGCTGGGAGGAGGGTAAGGAGTACGACCGCCTCGGGCTTCGGGACGAGAGCCACCTCATCCTCGGCATCGACCTGCCGCTCGTTCGGATGCCGGTGGCCCCGGGGCGGAACATCGCGCTCCTCGTCGAGGTTGCGGCTCGCAACCAGCTCCTCCGAGAGGGAGGCTACGATGCGGCGCGACGCTTCGTGGAGCGGGTCGACTCGATCGTCGGCTCCCCGTCGCGGGCGCCTCGAAGCCCGAGCCGCAGGCGCCGTACGCCGATCCGGAGACAGGCGTGAGCCGCCCCAGGGCGCCCTCGCCGCGTCTCCTGGTGATCACCGGGCTATCCGGCTCGGGGAAGACACACGTCTCCCGGGCGCTCGAAGACGTAGGGTGGTTTTGTGTCGACAACCTGCCGAGCGCACTCATGGGCTCGTTTGCAGACCTCATCGGCCGGTCGCCGGAGCTGCGCCGCACGGCGCTGGTGGTCGACGTGCGAGAACGGGGCTTTTCCGAGGCGTTTCCCTCGGCCTATCGGGGCCTGGGGTCGAGCCGGGTCGCGTCCAGCCTTCTCTTCCTCGAATCCGACGACCGGACGCTGGTGAGACGCTTCAGCGAGACGCGGCGCCCACACCCTCTCGCCGGCGAGGATCCTGCCATAGCAGGGATTCGGGTCGAGAGGGAGGCGCTGCGCCCCATCCGGAAGATGGCGGACCTCATTTTGGACACGTCCCGCTTCACGGTGCATCAGCTGCGAGACTACGTCCGGGACCGCTACGACGTTCGGACCGAGGGCGGCAGGATGCTCGTCTCCGTCCTCTCCTTCGGCTTCAAGTACGGCGTGCCCGCCGAGGCGGATCGCGTCGAAAATGTCCGCTTCCTGCCCAACCCGAACTTCGTCCCGAAGCTCAAGCGGCTGACGGGGGCCGACGCGCGCGTGGTGCGCTACCTCAAGGACCGGGAGGACTTCGCGCCCTTCCTGAAGCGCGTCCTGTCCCTCATGAACTTCGTGCTGCCGCGCCACGAGAAGGAGGGGAGCAGGTACTTTACGCTCGCCGTGGGGTGCACTGGCGGACGGCACCGGTCCGTGATGGTGGCCAACGAGCTGGCGGAGACGCTTCGAAAGAAGGGGTTCGAGGTGCGCGTCGAACACCGGGACGTCAACAAGGGAGGGTGAGCGGATGATCGGCATCGTCGTCGTGACACACGGCCGGGTCGCCGAGGAGCTGGTGAGCGCCGCGCAGAGGATCGTCGGAGACATCCCGGCCATCGCCGCGGTATCGATCGGTTGGGGAGAAGACTCGGCCGCGGCGGGCGTGGCGGCGATCGAGAAGGGGCTCGACGAGGTGGGCAGGGGAGAGGCCCTCATCCTCACGGACATGTTCGGGGGCACGCCCACGAACATGAGCCTCGCGCACCTGTCGTCCGAGGTCGAGATCGTCACGGGCGTGAATCTTCCCATGATCATCAAGGCCACCTCTCAGCGAGAGGGGGTGCTCCCGCACGTCGCGCGGGAGATCCGGGATCAGGCCAAGGACGCCATCTACGTCGCGAGCGAGGTCCTCGAGAACAAGTCGTGATCCGACGCGAGGCCAAGATACAGAACCGACTGGGGCTGCACGCTCGAGCGGCGGCGCGCTTTGTTCACACCGCGGCTCGCTACGAGGCGAAGATCACGGCGGGGCGGGATGGACGAGTCATGGACGGCAAGTCGATCCTCGGCATTCTGCTCCTCGGAGCGTCCCGGGGCACCACCATCGAGATCACGGCCGAGGGAGCGGACGAAGATGCGGCCATCGAGGCCCTCGTGGCTCTCGTCGAGGACCGCTTCGGGGAGGACGCGTGAGCACGCTTCGCGGGACGGGCGTCTCTCCGGGCATCGCCCTGGGGAGAGCCCTCGTCGTCGAGCGGCATGCGGTACCCGTCTTCCGGCTCTCCGTGCCCCAGGGGGAGATCGAGCAGGAGGTGGGGCGGCTGGAGTCCGCGCTCGAGGAGTCGCGCGAGCAGCTGCGGTCCGTCAAGGAGCGGCTGGCTCGGGAGGCCGGCGCTCCCCACGCGTACATCTTCGACGCGCACCTGCTGATGCTCGACGATCCCATGCTCCGGAGCCGGGCCGTGGAGATCGTGCGGGAGTCGCACGTAAACGCGGAGTGGGCACTCCGCACGGTCTCGGATGAGCTGCACGGCCTGTTCGACGAGTTCTCGGATGACTATCTTCGCGAGCGGAGCACGGATCTCAACGACGTCATCGGGCGAGTCCAGCTCAACCTGCGAGGCTCTCCGGAAGCGCCCTCCCTCGAGCGGCTTCCCGGGCCGTTCATCCTGATTGCCAGCGACCTCAGCCCATCGGAAGCCGCCGAGCTCGACTGGGAGAAGGTGCTCGCGGTGGCGACGGACGTAGGCTCGTCGACCTACCACACGGCGATCATCGCCCGCTCGCTGGGCATCCCGGCCGTGGTGGGGCTGAAGGACGCCACCCGGCAGACGCCCAGCGGAAGCCTCGTGGTCGTGGACGGCACCCGGGGCGAGCTGGTGGTGGAGCCCTCGGAGTCGACGCTCGACGGGTTCCGCGTGGCGCAGGAGCAATACCGGGTCGAGGACGCGCGCCTGCGTGGGACGCGGGAGCTGCCGTCGCGGACCCTCGACGGCGTGGAGATTCGTCTCGAAGCCAACGTCGAGTTCATCGAGGAGGCCGCCACCGCCCAGCTCTACGGTGCGGAGGGGATCGGACTCTTCCGGTCCGAGTACCTGCTCGGCCGCGGGATGCGCTGGCCCACGGAGCAGCAGCAGATCGACGTCTACCGCAGGCTCATCGACCAGATGCACCCGCACCCCGTGACCGTACGGACATGGGATGTGGGCCTCGAGGCGCTCGGCCCCGTCGGACCGAGCAGTCCGAACCCGGCGCTCGGGGAGCGGGCGTTGCGCCTGGCGCGTCGCTCGCCGGAGCCCTTCCGGGTGCAGCTGAGGGCGCTCCTGCGCGCGGGCGAGCACGGGCCGATCCGGATCATGTTCCCCTTCGTCGGGGGGGTCGGGGACCTGCACCTGGCGCTGGCGCTGCTGGACGAGGCGAAAGAGGAGATGCGCCGCGAGGGAGTTCGCTTCCGCGAGGACGTCCCCGTCGGCATCAACATCGAGGTGCCGAGCGCGGCCGTCGTCGTCGACCTGCTGGCGGGCGAGGTGGATTTCTTCAGCGTCGGGACGAACGATCTCATCCAGTATCTGCTCGCCGTGGACCGCACCGATCCGCGTGTCTCGGACCTCTACGAGCCGCTGCACCCGGCGGTGCTCCGGACGCTGGCCCGCATCGCGGAGACGGCGCGGGAGCACAAGCGGGCGCTCTCGCTGTGCGGTGAGATGGCCGGCCAGCCCCTGGAGGCCGTGCTGCTGGTGGGTCTCGGATTTCGCGAGTTGTCGATGGCCCCTTCCGCCATTCCGCGGGTCAAGGCTGCCGTGCGGGCGATCCGCGAGGAGGACGCCCGCGAGCAGGCCGAACGGTGTCTCTCGCTTCGCACACGAGAGGAGACCGTGAGGTTCGTCCGGCAGGTGCTGCCCGAGGCGGTGGCGGCCGCAGGCCCACCCCGCTGGGAGCCCGAATAGTTCACCGGGCCTTCTGCTGCGACGAAGGTCTGGCGAATAATCCGGGCTCAGTAGCGCGCCAGCTCCCGCATGGCGGTGGCGAGGTCGTCGACCTGGGGGAGGATCGCTTCCTCGAGGACCGGGTTGTAGCCCACGAACGTGTCGAGTGCGCCGACCCTCCGCACCGGGGCGTCCAGGTACTCGAAGAGCTCCGATCCGATACGCGCCGCGATCTCGGCGCCGTAGCCCCATGAGCGCGCGTCCTCGTGGGCGACCAGGACCTTGCCCGTCTTCCTGACGCTCGTGGCGATGGCCTCCCAGTCGTAGGGGTTGAGGCTTCGCAAATCGAGGATCTCGGCCTCGATGCCGTCGAGCGCCACTTGCTTGGCGGCCAGCTGCGAGCGGTGCACCAGCGCTCCAAAGGTGACGATGGTCAGATCGTCCCCCTCGCGAGGTCGGCTGGCCTGGCCGAACGGGATCATGTAGTCCGGTCCCGGATAGGTTCCCTTGTTGTAGACCTGTCGATAGAGGTGCTTGTGCTCCAGGAAGATCACCGGATCCTCGCAGCGGATGGCCGTCCTCAACAACCCGTTGGCGTCCTGGGCGTTCGAAGGGATCACCACCCGAAGCCCCGGGATGTGGGTGAAGAGGACCTCGCCGCACTGGCTGTGGTAGACGGCCCCTCCCTGCAGGTAACCTCCGTAGGTGACCCTGATGACGACGGGGCACGAGAAAGTGCCGTTCGAGCGCCACCGGATCAGCGACAGCTCGTTCCGGATCTGCATGAAGGCGGGCCAAATGTAGTCGAGAAACTGGACCTCCACCACGGGCTTGAGACCGCGGGTAGCCTGGCCGATGGCCCGCCCGACGATGGAGGCCTCGGCGAGAGGGGCGTTGTAGACGCGACGCGAGCCGTGGCGGCGCTGGAGGTTGTGGGTGACCTTGAAGACCCCGCCCTTGCCCTTGACCTCGTCGAGGGCGTCCTCGCGGGAGCAATCGGCGACGTCTTCTCCGAAGAGCACGATCCGCGGGTCCCGGGCCATCTCGTCGTGAAGGCAGGCGTTGAGAAGGTCGACCATGGCCTTCGGAGGCCCGCCCTCGGCGGGCTCGGTCTCGAAGGCGCTCGAGGTGGGGTCCACGGACTCCGAGTACACGTGGCGTGTGGCGGTCCCGGGGTCAGGCGCCGGGGCCCCAAGGGCCGCCTCGGTCGCGGCGGCGATCTCCCGGTCGACCTCCTCGCGCAGTGCCTGGAGCTCCGTCTCGGTCGCGAGGCCGTCCGCCTTCAGCTGCTCGGGAAACCGACTGAGAGGATCGCGCTGGGCGTCGGCTTCGCGCTCCGTGGCGGAGCGGTAGAGGGCCTCGTTGTCGGAGAGCGAGTGCGAGTAGGGGCGGATCACACTGGCGTGGACGAGGGCCGGGCCCTGTCGCGCACGGCACCAGGCCGCAGCCTCGTGCAGCACCCCCAGGCTGGCGAGCGGGTCGCACCCGTCGACCTCGCGGACGAGGAAGTTGGGGAAGGAGCGGACGAGCTTCGAGATGCTCCCGCCGGCGGTCTGGACCTCGACGGGGACCGAGATGGCGTAGCCGTTGTCCTCGATGAGGTAGAGGATGGGCAGCTTCAGCGAGGCACTGGTGTTGAGGCTCTCCCAGAACTCCCCTTCGGAGGTGGTGCCCTCTCCGGCGCAGCACAGGACCACCTCGTCGTCGGCAAAGGCCGGCGGAGGGGCCGTCTCGACCAGGCCGCCCCCGAGGTGGAGCGCGGCCTCGGCGCACCCCGTGGCCTGCACGAACTGGGTCCCGGTGGGCGAGGAGCCCGTCACCACGTGGAGGCCGGGGTGGCCCCAGTGCGAGGGCATCTGCCGTCCCCCGGAGCTGGGGTCGTCTTTCGAGCCGACGGCGCCCAGCAGCATCTCCCGGACCGTCATCCCGAGCTGCAGGAGGAGGGCCCGGTCCCGGTAGTAGGGGTAGAACCAGTCGTGGCCGGCCCGGAGCACCATTCCCGCAGCGACCTGAACGGCCTCGTGGCCTGCCCCGCTGATCTGGAAATAGACGCGACTCTGGCGCTTGAGCTGGATCTCCTTGTCGTCGACCCGCCTCGAGAGGTACATCGTCCGATAGATCGAGAGCAGCGTCTCGCGGTTGAGCCGAAGCCGGCGTTCGACCGACGGTGAGGCCAAGCAGTCTCCTCGGGAAGATTCCACCCCGGATCTCGGGCCGGGACCGGGCAACCGGGTCATTTTACTCCAGCAAAAGGCCGCTCACCACGCTCCCCGGAGCCCCCCGGGGAGCGGGCTCCAGCCCGGAACAGATCCCAGAGGAACCGGGGCCCGAAGGCCGTTTGCGCGGGCACGAAATCCCCTGCGATCCCCACTAGGCGGTCGGCCAGGTCAGGGCGGCGGGCCAGACGCCGCGCCAGGAGGTTGCTCGCGCTGGGCCACCTCACTGCGGTCTGCAGGAGTCGGTTGAAGCGGAATTTGTCTCGGGTGGCGGCACGGCGGGACCGCTCGTAGGCCACGAGTTGCTCGGAAAGGGCAGACGCGGCGTCCCGTGCGGCCAGCGAATCGCCGATCACCCCGGCCGCGATTCGGGACGTGCGCAGCGCCAGGGTGATGCCTTCTCCGGTGAAAGGGTCGTAGAAGCCCGCGGCGTCGCCCACGAGCAGAGCCCCAGGGGCGGTCAACGAACGGGCCTCCACCGCCAGCGGCCCGATCACCCGGGGCGTCTCCACCAGGCTGGCGCCTTCGAGTCGCTCCCAGACCCGGGGCCATCGGGCTCGCAGTCCCTCTCGGAAGAATCTCTCGACATCTCCCCCGGCGGCGCCCATCTCGGGCCCGTCGAGGACGAACGCCACGTTGGCGAGGGTCGGGGACAGCGGGGCGACCCCGCAATACCCGCCGCCCCCGACGTGCATCTCACCGAGCTCGTCGAGTCCCTCCATGCCCTCCCAGTACCCCCGAACGGCAAAACGCCGCAAGCCAAGATGGGGGCGGCGGAGCCCCAGGCGCGAGGCGACGACGCTCTGACGCCCGTCGGCGCCCACCACCAGGCGCGCCCCGAAGGTGCGAGGCCCGGCAGGGCCCTCGGCAACGACGCCCTTCACGACGCCGTCGCGGCGCAGGAGGTCCGTCACACGAGTGCCTTCCCGGACCTCCGCTCCCAGGGCGCGGGCCCTGTCGAGGAGCGCGGCGTCGAGGGCCAGCCGTCGGATCCCCAGCCCGGGCCGCTTCTGCGGGGGGTAGCGCCCCACGAAGACCGTCCCATCCGGGGAGGTGAGACGCATCCCCCGGAGCGCATGAGGGCGAAGCGCTTCGATGGACGCCATCGCTCCCAGCTCCTCGAGAAGTGGCCAGGCCTGGGGAGAGACCGCCTCACCGCAGACCTTGTCCCGGGGGAAGCCCGCGGCGTCGAGGATCAGCACCGCGAGGCCACGCTGTCGAAGGAAGCCGGCGAGGCTCGAGCCGGCGGGGCCGCCTCCGACGATCACGACGTCGCGCCGCTCGCGAGACGTCGACACCGTCAGGCCCCGACCTTCCGGACCGCCACGGCGAGAAGGCGGTAGGGGAAGTGGCGGGTGATGCGCACGTGGGGGATCCCGGCCTCCTCGAAGGCCGAGCCGAGCTCGGCCGGCCGGAAGCCCCGACGAATGGAGACCAGCCCGTCGTGAACGCTCACCGGGCTACGGAAGACCAGCGGGAAGGCCACGCGCCCGAAGAGATGGGGCACCGCCGCCCGGTGCAGGTCGCTGACGACCAGGGCCCGGCGGGCCAGGCGGTAGAGGTGCTCGAGGATGGCCGCGAGCTCGTGCCCGTCGAAATGATGGAGAAACAGAGAGGCGGTGACGGCGTCGAACGAGGCGTCCGGAAAGGGGAGGGAGCGAACGTCTCCGACCACTCGGCGCACCTCACGGGGAGCGGCCTGCACGTGGGCGAGCTTCACGTCCAGACCCACGGCCAGAACGGGCCCCGCGAGACGCGAGGACAGGAAGCACGTGAGGTCGGCAGACGCGCAGCCCACGTCGAGGAAGGAGCCGCCCGGAGGGACGTGGGGGCGCAACGCGCGCAGCAGGTTGGTCCGGCCCGCGAGCCAGCGGTTCACCAGGCGGAGGTCTCCCAGGCTGCGGGCGGTCTCGTGGGGGCTCACCCCGCCGTCGAGGAGCTCCGGCTCCGTGGAGCGGTGCTCCAGGCAGGAGAGACTCATCGAAACTCGACGAGCGCCAGCTCGGCAGAAAAACCCGGGCCGAAGGCTCCGAGGACCCCGCGGGTCCCGGCGGCCGGGCGGTGGCGCCGAAGAATCTCGTCCAGTACGAACAGCACGGTGACCGAGCTCATGTTGCCGTGCTCGGACAGGACCGCCTCCGTCGGGGCCAGATCGTGGGCGTCGAGCCCCAACCGCTCGCTCATCACCTCGATCACCCTGCGACCGCCGGGGTGGAGGATCCACCGCCCGATGTCCTTTCGGCTCAGGCCGCGCGGTGTCAGGAAGCCGTCGACCGCGGGCACGATCTCCCGGGCGACGAAGGGGGCGAGCTCCTTGTCGAGGATGATCTGGAGCCCCTGGTTGCGAAGCTCGAAGCCCATGAGGTGGGTGGTCCCGGGAAAGAAGACGCTCTCGGCCTCGCCCACGCGGACGAGTCCACGTGCGGCCCGGGGGTGGGAGGGCCCGACCAGAACCGCAGCGGCCCCTCCGTCGCCGAAGATCGCCGAGGACACGACGTTCGTGGCTGATCGATCCCACCTCTGGAAGGTCAGGCTCGACAGCTCCAGCGCGAGGAGCAGCACGACCCGGTCGGGATGGGCGGCGAGGTAGTCCGCCGCGCGTGCGATCCCCACGACTCCACCGGCGCAGCCCGACTCGGTGATCGGAAGTCGCCCGAGGCGCGGACCCATCCCCAGAGCGTCGGCGACGCGTGCGTCGAGGGCGGGGATCATGAACCCCGTACAGGAGACGCTGACGATGAAGTCGACGTCCCCGGGGGCAAGACCCGCGGCCTCGATGGCTCTGCGGGCGACGTCGATGCCGGCGGAGGATGCGATCTCACCGAATTTCCGGTTCTGTGTCTCGAAGTCGCCGGGGTGGAACACCTCTTCGATGGGGACGGCGCTGGCTCGGGTGTGGACTCCGGCGGCGGAGTAGACCGAGAGGAGACGGCGGGAGAGGGCGGTCGCGTCCTCGTCCAGCCACTGGCGCACCCACTCGATCACGGTGTCCTGGTCGTAGCGGTGGGGGGGGAGATAGCGCTCGAGGGCGAGGAGGGTGGTCATTGTCTCGCGTCGGAATCGCCCACTGGGGCTGCGATTTCCATGCCAAAGAGGAGAGTGGCCATCCTGGGACGGGTGGGCTAGACGGCGCTATTGAGAGGAAACGGCGGGGAATTCACACCGGTGAGGGAACGACGACGAAACTCGAGCGTAAATGCAGTTGCGAGATTTCTTGGTTGACCAGAAGAATTTAGTTTAGCAAATCGCATAATGTTTCTCTGGCCTTTTGAACATCACCATTATGCCTTTTGAAAACTTTGTACAGCGTATCTGCGAAATCTACAGCATTGCTTCTGTAAGCATTTATAGTGGAGTATCCATAAACTTTTCCTTGCCGATCTACTAAGACCGGCACGCTATTGCTAGATGAATATTCATTCCATGGACTTGAGGAACTATACTCATTCCCATACGGCGATGAGTACTCATTCCACATGTTAGAACCATACTCGTTGCCGTATTTACCATATCCATTACACACACTGTCGGAACTGTACTCATTACACACAAGACACCCCAAAAATTCGTCATGATTGCTACCACCAAAAAGTAATAAATCTTTTGCAAATGCGGTTTGACTGAGAAAAATAAAACCAATTAGACACAAAAAAATCTCATGTTATGAACCCCTTCTACAATTTCCCCTCAAGATCTGGAGTTGTTTTGTGGAATATCTGTTTGGGTTTTGCTCAGGCATGAGGTTATCGAACCTCTGAGAAACATTAAAATACAGGAAGTTAAAGTATCTCTCGTCGTCGCTGAAAAGTCCGTTCCGAACTACTCTACGGTGATTGGGAAGGTCATGTCAGCAGCATGGCACAGTGAGCACGGGGGATGCTAACGAGGGGTGGGCAGGCAGGGTCGTCAGGTGAGCGGGGTGGTGGGGGGAGAGGGCTCGCGCGGGAGGAATACGCGGGCCGCGCTTCGCGGTATAGCAATCGTTGTTCGGAGGACCGATTGCGATACGAAACAACGGTGGCATTGGAATCGGGGTCTACAGAGCGATTCCGATGCTAGAAGGGCACGTCCTCGTCCGTGGCCTGGAAGCTGTCGCCGCCACCGCTACCGCTACCGTCACCGCTACCGTCTGCGGGGGGACTGTCGGAGGAACCGCTGGAGGAGCCGCCGCCCCGGCCGCCGCCTTCGCCTCGGCTCCCGAGCATGACCAGGCGGGAGTTGGGGCCGCTCACGCGGATCTTGGTGGTGTTCCTCTTGTTCCCGTCCTTGTCGGTCCACTCCTCGTAGCGGATCTGCCCTTCGATGTAGACGGAGCGTCCCTTGGTGAGGTAGTCGCGCACCACCTGGGCGGTCTTGCCAAAGACCTCGACCCGGTGCCACTCGGTTCGCTCCTGCTTCTCTCCGGACTTGCTCGTCCACTTCTCCGACGTGGCGAGGGAGAAGTTGGCGATCGGGTCGCCCGCCTGTGTGTAACGCATTTCCGGGTCACGGCCCAGGTTGCCGATCAGGACGGCCTTGTTGACGCTCGCCATGCTTCCTCTTTCTTGGAGCTCGCGGAGCTCAGGGGTTGAGCCTCTGCCGGGCGATGCGGGCCGCGGGGGAGGTGGGGTAGCGATCGACCACGTAGCGGTATTCGACGAGGGCCTGGCTCCGCCGTCCGAGCCTCTCGAGAGCCATCCCCTTCTTGACGCGCCCGTCTGGCAGCTTGTCGCTCGAGGGGAAATTCCGGAAGAGGGTGTTCCAGGCCTCGATGGCCTCCGCGTACTCCTTCTTGCCGTACAGGCACCAGCCGATCCAGTACTGAGCGTTGTCCGTGAAGTCGGTCTCGGGGTAGTGGCTCATGTACTCGATGAATCCCTGGATGGCCAGGTCGTAGTTGCCCCGGGCATAGTCGGCGTAGGCCTGGGTGTAGAGCTCCCGTGGTGCCGGCACCGGGGCTACGATTTCGCCGGTGTTCGGATCGACGACCCCCCCCGGGTCCGTGGCGCTCAGCCCGGCACCGGCGGCGACGGGCGTGGCCACGTTGCCGGCCATCCGGAGCGCCTCGAGACGCTCCATGACCTCCGAAACGCTGTCCCCGAGGTCCCTCATGGAGGTGAGGACGGCCTCGTCCTGCTGGCTGCCCTCGTCGAGGGCGTTCTTGAGAAGCGCGTTCTGCTCGGCGACGAGCTCGGTCAGCCGCCGCAGCTCGGTCAGGTTGTCCGCGGCCTTGCGCTGCCAGTCGGCGATCTGCCCCTGGAGCACCGTGACCTGGATCTGCATCCGCTTGCAGTCCTTGTCGGCCCGAGCCGGGAGGGCAATGGTCATCACGAGAGCGGCAAAAAGGGCGATTCGTCTCATCAGGGAAGCTCCTGCGGTGAGTGGAGGCTCAGATCATAGCAGACGGTGGGACGCGCGAGGTCCGCTACTGAGACACCGAAAAATGGGCCCGCCGATTGGCGGTGTAGGCCTGCTCGGTCGCCGAGGGATCGAGAGGCCGCTCCTTTCCGTAGGACACCGTCCGAAGCCGATCCGCGGCGACACCGAGGCTGACGAGGTAGTCCCAGACGGCCCGGGCACGCTGCTCGCCTAGGGCCAGGTTGTAGTCCACCGTGCCCCGCTGGTCGCAGTGTCCTTCGATGGTCACCGTCAGAGCTCGACGGGTTTGGAGCCACACCGCATGCCGCTCCAGCGTGCCCCGGGTCCCCTCGGTGAGCGAAGAGCTGTCGTACTCGAAGTGGATGTCGGCGAGGGGACTGCCTTCCTGGTAGGTCGTCGTGTAGTCGGCCTCGAGATCCGAGCTGGTGGCGTAGCCGCCCTCCACGGCCATGACGTCGGGACCTTCGTCGAGGGGCTGCGCGGCCAGGGTGTCGGAGGCTGCCGGACCGCTCGGGGTGATCCCCTCCGGGCTGGTGAGGGCCGGAGGCCTCTTCTTTCCTCCACAGGCCGTCAGGGAGAGAGCAAGGGCGAGCACGAGCAGGCTCGCAAGGGAGCGGTGGCGCAGCAGGAACAGCATGAAACCTCCTCCTCGGACCGTCTTCTTCGTCGTCATCATCATCATCAGGGGCCCCAGGCGGGCTGGACGTTGTTGCCCGCGCCAGTGGCCAGGCGCTTGAGGGACCGGCCCTCCCGGTCGGAGACGGTGATCGCCCAGGTCCCCCGTCGCTCACAGGAGAACGCGAGGTGGCGCCCGTTGGGGGACCACGACGGGTACTCGCAGGAGCCGCGGCCCTGTGTGATCTGCCGGACCTGCCGGGTGGCCAGGTCGATGATCGCGATGTCGAAGCCGCCGGCCTCGAGCCGCGCGGTGTAGGCGATCTCGCTGAACTGTCGCGCCGAGCTCCAGGCGCAGCCGTCGTTGTAGTTGCCCACCTTGGTCAGGCGACGAACGTTCAGGCCGTCGGCGCCCATGATGTACAGCTGTGGTGTCCCGGTGCGGTTCGAGGTGAAGGCGATCTCCTGCCCCGTGGGACTCCAGCACGGCGCGGTGTCCAGCGCCCTTGTGGTCGTGAGCCGTCGCGCAGCGCTGCCGTTCACACCCACCACCCAGATGTCCATGTTCCCCGAGCGAGTGGATGCGTAGGCGATCCTCTGTCCGTCCGGGCTGAAGGCCGGAGCGAACGCCTGGGAGTTCTCCCTCTCGCCAGTGACGTTGGCGACGCTCTTGCCCTCGAAGATCCGGGCCAGAAAGATGACCGGCGTGACCCGGCGGTACGACACGTAGGCCAGCGACTGCCCGTCCGGCGACCACTCGGGCAGGATGTTCAGCGAGCCGTTCACCGTGACGCGGCGCGGGTTGAAGCCGTCGTAGTCGACGATGTAGAGCTCCTTCGACCGACGCTCGGGCGTCGCGTCGCGGTCCGAGCTGAAGGCGATCCGTGTCCGGGCCACACCCTTGTACTGGGTGAGGGTCATGATGTCGTCGGAGGCTTGGTGGGCGAAGATGCGAGGGTTGTCGGCCTTGCCCGAGTAGCGGCGGGCGAGCATCGTCTGCCCCGAGTCCACGAAGTAGACCCGCACCTCCACGGTGAGCTCGTCGTTCGCGAGGCCCGCTCGTGTGACCACGAGGATGCGCGCCCCGATTCCCTGCCAGTCCTCGAACACCGGCGCGTCGGGGTTGAGGAGGGGCACCGCCGCCAGCAGGCTGTCCGGGACGAACTGGAACAGCCTCTCGAAGCGCAGGTCGTTGCGCAGCACCTGGGTGATCGTGCGGCAGGCCTGCTGCGTCTGCTCGTCTGTCGTGCGGGCAATGCACTCCGGAACCGCGAACCTCGGAGTGACGCCTCCGATGACGATCTGCTCCACCGGCTCCTGGGGCGCCGAGCCCACGCCGGACCCCACTGCGGCGACGGCCGCGACGAGAACGACGAGGGCCGGGAGTGTCCTAGGCATCGGTGGGTCGGAAGAGGGCCTGAATCGTCTTGCTGTCAGTTCCATACTCCCTCGGGAGAGGGCCGAACGGCGCGGCGTTCAGGACCGCGCGTTGGGCGGCCATGTCCAGGAGCGCTACGCCGCTCGGCGTGCTGACCCGGACCCCCGTCACAGTGCCGTCGGCCTTGATCGTGAAGGTCACGCCGATCGGTCGGTTAAATCCGGACTGGATCTGCTGGTTCCAGAGGATCCAGATCTTCTGCTGCACGCCGGCCATGTACCAGTCGCCACCGCTATCCGTGCCGTCTGGGACTCCCGGCCCTGCCGGGCCGAACTCGAGGCCCGGCGTCGCTGCCCCGGCCCCGGCGGCGGCCGCCCGTTTGGGAGCCACCGGCGCCGGCGTCGCACGGGCCGTGCGCCGCGAGTCGGGCTCCGGCAGGGCGTTCGGTCGAGCCTGCTCCCGCGGTGGCTTGAGGACCCTGGGTGGGGGAGCAGGGGGTGGTGGCTCGGCCGGCTGCTCGGCCGGCTTGGGCTCGGGTTTGGGCGCCGGGGGCTCCGAGGCCCGTGGTGACCCGCCCCCGCCGCGAGGCAGCACCACGGCAAAGCCGTCCGCCACCTGCAGGATCAGGGCACGAGGCGTGAGGAGCGGCGCGGCGATGGCCACGGTAAAAAGCACCAGGTGCGCGGTGAGGGACACGATGAACGAACGGGAGAGCCCGGCATCCAGGGCCGACCGCTCGGCGAGCACGCGATCGACGGCCTCGTTCACTTCGCCTTCTCCTCCGGGAGCACGTACACGAAACCGATGCGGTCTATTCCGGCGCGCTTGATGAGGTCCACCACACGGATGACCTCAGAGTACCGCAGCGCCTCGTCCGCGGCGAGGTACACCACGGGGTCCGGACTGCCGGAGGTCATCCCGCGGAGCCGGTCCTCCAGCAGCCCGAGGTTCACCGGGCGGTCGCTGATGAAGACACGCCCCTCGGCGTTGATCGAGACGGTGATCCGGTCCTGGGGCGGAATCTGCGGCTGGTTGGCGACGGGCAGCGACACGTCGATGCCCCGGCTCATCATGGGCGCCGTCACCATGAAGACCAGCAGCAACACCAGCACCACGTCGACCATGGGAGTGACGTTGATCTCGCCGAGCAGAGGTGCACCCCTCTGTGATCGGAGGGTGCGATAGAAGGAGCCCGCGCTGGAGCCGCCTGCCTTCACCGTGCGTTCCTTGCCTTCAGATCTACGTGAAGTTCCGCTCGACGATGTTGAGGAACTCGAGGGCGAAGTCGTCCATCATCGCGTTAAGCACCTTCACTTGGCTCGCAAACTGGTTGTAGAAGACGGCGGCCGGGATGGCGGCAAAGAGGCCCATGGCGGTGGTGACCAGCGCCTCCGAGATGCCCGGCGCGACCACCGCGAGATTGGCCGAGCCCATGCGACCGATGTCCTCGAACGCGTTCATGATGCCCCACGTCGTGCCGAAGAGGCCGATGAAGGGCGTCACGCTGGCCGTCGTGGCGAGAAAGCTCAGCCGTCGTTCGAGTCGGGTCACCTCCACCGTCGCCGCGCGGGCCAGCGAGCGGGAGAGAGATTCGAGGCTTCGCACCACCGGTCGCGAGTCGGCCTCTCCCGATCCGCCCGAGCGCACCTGCTGGTTGACCTCGTGGTAGCCGGCCTGAAAGACCCCCGTCAGGGGGCTGGCCTTGAGCTGCGAGCACACCGAGTTCACCTCGGAGAACTTCGTGCTCTTGCGGAACACGTTCAGAAACGTGTCCGTGTGCCGTCGGGCCTTCTGGAGGACGAGACCCTTGTAGACGATGATGGCCCAGGACACGAGGGAGAAGATCAGGAGGATCGCCAGGACAATGCGGGCCACCCAGCCGGCGTGGGCCAAAAGGCCCGCAACACCGCCGGAGAACGCCTCGGCCTGGGCCTGGGCCAGAAGGGGGGCGATCAGCAAGGACACCTCTCTAAGTTGCGTTAATAATTCAGAATCCCACAATGGGTTGTGGTTGTCAATTCCGCGACCCCATCCGCCCACACCCGGTCAATGATCGGTCCTTTTCCGTCCTTTTCACGTGTCCTCATGCATTTACGTCGGACTCGGGGTGTGTTATTCTCGCTTTTCGTCTGAAGCAGAATGCTTAAGTTATTACGTATCAACAACATCGCGCTGATTCCCACCCTCGAGTTGGAGCTCGGACCCGGGCTGACTCTCCTGACCGGTGAAACCGGCGCCGGAAAGTCGATTCTGATCGACGCACTCGGGCTCCTGCTGGGCCGACGGGCCTCGGCTGACCTCATTCGAACGGGCGAACACCGTGCGGTGGTCGAGGCGGTGGTCGAGCTGGAGGATGCCGAGGCCTGGCTCGCAGCCCACGGGCTCCCACTCGACGGCCGGGACGTGGTGCTGCGGCGGGAGCTGTCGGCCAACGGCAAAGGGCGGGCCACGATCAACGGCGCCCTGGTCCCGCTCAGCCTCCTCCGTGAGCTGGCCCCGGGAGTCGCCGTCGTCCACGGCCAGCACGAGCCACAGGGCCTTCTGGATCCCGCGCGGCATCTGGACCTGCTGGATCACTTTGCCGGGCTCGAGGGGGCGGCCGCACTTCGGCAGGCGTACCACGAGCTGCGAGAGGTGGAGACTGCCCTCGATCGTTTGCGAAGCGACCGCCGCGAGGCGGGGCGCCACAAGGAGATGCTGGAGTTCCAGGCCGGGGAAATCGAAGGAGTCGCCCTTGCCCCCGACGAGGAGGATCACCTGCGCCTGGAGAAAGCCCGCCTGGCGAACGCGGGGCGGCTGGCCGAGCTCTCCGGCGAAGCCTACGCGCTTCTCTACGACGACGAGGCGGCGGCGCTGGGGCGCCTCGGCCAGGTGTTCCGACGGGTCGAGGACCTGGCTGCCATCGATCCCGAGTTTCGGCCCCATGCGGAGAGCCGTCCCGCCCTGGTGGCCCAGCTCGAGGAGCTGGCACTTCTCCTGCGGGGCTACGAGGAGCGCCTCGACGTCTCGCCGGGCCGCCTGGACGAGGTCGAGACCCGGCTCGCTCTCATAGAGCGGCTCAAGCGGAAGTACGGGGAGAGCGTCGAGGAGATCCTCGCCTTTGCCGAGCGGTGCCGGCGCGATCTCGACGAGCTCGGCAGCCCCGAGGAGCAAGAGAAGGCCCTCGGGGAGCGCCGTGAGGCGCTGGCCGCCGACTACCTGGAGCGAGCGCGCAGCCTCTCTCGCCGCCGGCGGAAGGCCGCGGGAGAGCTGGAGAAAACGGTCCAGGACGAGCTCGCCCAGCTCGCCATGGAGAAGACCCGCTTCCGGATCGCCTTCGAGCCGGAGAAGGGTGGCGACGGGGCCGACCGGGAGAGCTGGACCGAGCGGGGCCTCGAACGGGCGGAGTTCCTCCTGTCGCCCAACCAGGGTGAGGAGCTCCGGCCGTTGGCTCGCGTGGCCTCAGGGGGCGAGCTGTCCCGCATCATGCTGGCCCTCAAGTCGGTGGCCCGGGGGGAAACCCCCGGAGTGACGCTCGTCTTCGACGAGGTCGACGCCGGGATCGGAGGCCGGGTGGCCGAGATCGTGGGGCGGAAGCTCAAGGCCGTGGCGGCCGACCAGCAGGTGTTGTGCGTGACACACCTCCCGCAGATCGCCGCCTTCGCCGACCGGCATCTGTCGGTCCACAAGCGAGTCGAGGGTGGGCGCACCCTGACCGCCGTCGAGGAGCTGTCGTCATCCGGGCGGGTCGAAGAGGTGGCGCGCATGCTGGGCGGAGAGGTGGTGACGGACACAGCCCGCTCCCACGCTCGAGAGATGCTGAACTAGAATCTGCGCTGATGAGTTCTATCTATTGAAAAACGCGAGAAAATCCAGATTCTTCGTTCAGACGTTCGGGTGTCAGATGAACGTCAACGACTCGGAGAAGGTCGCGGGTGTGCTGCGAGAGCGAGGCTACGAGCCGGCTCTGGACGCCGAGAGCGCCGACTTCGTCTTCATCAACACCTGCGCCGTCCGCGAGAAGGCCGCTCAGAAGCTCG
Source organism: Vicinamibacteria bacterium (assembly GCA_963578825.1). GTDB lineage: Bacteria > Acidobacteriota > Vicinamibacteria > Fen-336 > Fen-336 > JAJDNS01. The sequence continues at coordinate 15,790 of CAUZDW010000034.1, read as the reverse complement.
ACCACTCTCTCCAACGCCTGGGCTGGCTCAAGCGCCAGCGCCCCGAGCTGCGGATCGGTGTGGGTGGTTGCGTGGCGCAGCTTAGGGGCACCGAGATTCTCGAGCGTGCCGCGCACGTCGACGTCCTGATCGGGACTCACAATCTCCAGCGGGTGCCGGATCTGCTCGAGCAGGCGATCGGCACAGGCGAAGCGGCCGTCGACTTGGACCGCAAAGCCGATGCATTCGCCATTCCGGACGCCGTGATCGCCCACGGCAGCCCCGTCCGCGCGTACGTGACCGCCATGGAGGGCTGCAATCACGTCTGCAGCTTCTGCGTCGTGCCCCGCACCCGGGGACCGGAAGTGAACCGTCCGGCGGCCGAGATCGTGAGTGAGGTCGAATCGCTGGTGGCCCGCGGCTACCCGGAGGTGATGCTCCTGGGCCAGACCGTGAACGCCTACCACCATGGCGAGGTGGACTTCCCGGACCTGCTCGCCCGTGTCGACGAGGTGCCGGGGCTCCAGAGGCTGCGCTTCACCACGTCGCACCCGGAGCACGTCGACCGTCGCATGGGGGAGGCGCTCCGCGACCTGCCGCGGCTCTGTCCGTATCTTCATTTGCCCTTCCAATCGGGCTCTGACAGGATTCTCGGGTCCATGAGACGGGGCCATACGTGTGCCCGGTACCTCGAGACGGTGGCCATGTTGCGGGAGCTCAACCCGGATCTGGCCCTCTCGAGTGACGTGATCGTGGGCTACCCGGGCGAGACAGAGGCGGAGTTCGAGGACACCCTGGGCGTTGTCGAAGCGGTGGGTTTCGAGTCGCTGTTCGTCTTCGCCTACTCGCCCCGGCCGGGCACGGCTGCCGCCCTCGTCCAGGACGACGTGGCGAGCGACGAGAAGGCCCGCCGTCTGCAGGTGGTCCTGGACTATCAGCAGCGGCGGCAGCGGGGGGCTCACGCCGATCGAGTCGGTCTCACAGAGTCTGTCCTCGTCGACAGCGCCGACGGTGAGGGTCGCGTCTCCGGCCGGACACCCCACTACCGGATCGTCCACTTCGATGGCGACGATTCCCTCGTGGGGCAGACCGTGGACGTCGAGATCACTGGCTCGGGTCCCAACGCGCTGACCGGCTGCCTCCCGCAACCGATTCATTGACAGGGAGTTCCACGACTCCTATATTGTGCGAGAAGCGGAGGATGCGTCGAACATGCAGATCGAGATGGTGATCCGGACCCTCACGACGGATCCGATCACCAACATGCCCATCGTCGTCCTGAAGGAGAGCACTCCGCCGGAGGGCGAAGATCCGCGAATGCTTCCGATCTGGGTCGGCCTGAACGAGGCCAACTCCATCCTGCTTCAGCTCGAGAACGTGGTGACGCCGCGTCCGATGACCCACGACCTGCTGAAGTCCGTCATCGCCGACTTGAACGGCAAGGTCGAGCGCGTGGTCGTCTGCGATCTCAAGGAGAACACCTTCTACGCGAAGATCGACATTCGAGCTCCTCAGGGCACCGTCACCATCGACGCGCGTCCCTCCGACGCCATCGCCCTCTCGCTTCGCACCGGGTCCCCGGTGTTCGTCGAGGAGTCGGTCATCCAGACAGCCCGGGGCGTCGATTCGGAGCACGAATCCGTCGATGTCGGTCGGCTTCAGAAGTGGCTCGAGAGCCTCACCGACGACGAGCTCGGCAAATACAAGATGTAGTGTAGGGGGGGATTGGACACCCCCAACCTGTTTCTTGCTTGACCCCCTTCAGCTGTTCCTCTAACATCCGCTCACTGTCACATCGAATAGAGCGGGAGAAGAGCACTTGATCGTTATCGCCATCGCGAATCAGAAGGGCGGGGTCGGAAAAACCACGACGGCGATCAACCTCTCGGCGGCCCTCGCGATGCGCGGCCGCCGCGCGCTCTTGATCGACCTCGATCCCCAGGGCAACTCGACTCTGACGTACATGGACGTCGCAATGATCGAGCGTTCGATGTACGACGTCCTGGTTCACTCGACACCCATCGGGGAGGTGGCTCGGGAGACCCCGGTGCCGCAGCTCGATCTGGCCCCGGCCAACATCAGCCTGGCCAAGCTCGAGGCCCAGCTGGTCGGGGAGATCGACGCGCACTACCGGCTCAAGGATCGGCTGGAGGAGGTCAAGGACCGGTATGACTTCGTCGTCATCGACACGCCCCCGGCTCTCGGCGTCATCACCGTAAACGCCCTTGTCGCCGCCACCCATCTGCTCATTCCCATCCAGTCGAGCTACTTCGCCCTGGAGGGCACCGACGACCTCCTGGAGACGGTGGATCGGATTCGGAGCCGCCCGAACCCGGGTCTCAAGTTGCTCGGCGCAGTGATGACTCTCCACGACAAACGGACAACGCTGGCCAAGGATGTCCGAAAGGCCGTAGGCGAGGTCTTCGGCGATCAGGTTTTCGGCACCACCATTTCGAAGAGCATACGGCTGGAGGAGAGCCCCGCTCACAGAGAGTCGATCTTCACCTTTGCTCCCCAGTCCAGCGGCGCAAACGAGTACTACCGACTGTGCGAGGAGGTCATCGAACGTGTCTAGTCCGCGGCGCATCGGCCTGCCCAAGGCGGTCCGCATGAGGCACGACATCCACTTCGTCGATCAGCTCGTTCGACCGAGCGGCGAGACGATCGGGCGCGTCATTCCCATCGAGGACATCGAACCCAATCCCCAACAGCCCCGCCAGAACCTCGGGGATCTGTCGGAGCTCACCGCCTCCATCCAGGAGAAGGGTGTGCTCGAACCGCTCCTCGTCCGCGAGGTGGGAGGACGCTTCCAGATCATCGCCGGCGAGCGGCGCTATCGGGCGGCTGTGGAGGCGGGCTATGCCGAGCTGCCGTGCATCATCCGCGAGACGTCGGATGCGGAGATGATGGAGTTGGCTCTCATCGAGAACCTGCAACGCAAGGACCTGACCGCCTTCGAAGAAGCGGACGGCCTCACGATGCTGGCCAAGAGATACGGCTACACCCACGAGATGATGGCGGGAAAGCTGGGAAAGAGCCGGTCGTCGGTCACCGAGGTTCTTTCGTTGACCGCAATGCCCGAAGAGGTTCGAGAGCTTTGTCGGCTGGCCGACATTCGATCCAAGTCTGTGCTTCTTCAAGTGGTTAGGCAGAGTAGCCCGGAGAAAATGGTCACGCTGATCGACCGTCTCCAGAAGGCAGGAACGACGCGTGCCTCGGTCCGGCGAATAACCGCGACTCCAACGAAGCCCCGAGGACGAGGCCGTCCGCGGCACTACGTATTCAAGTACGCGCCCAGGGGCGGGCCCGTCGCGCTATCGCTCAGGTTCAAGAAGTTCGAGGTCGAACGGCGGGACGTCATCGACGCGCTGGAGTCGATACTGGACGCTTTGAAGCGCGAAAAGGACTGATCATTTCTTGGTCCCATTTCGTCTATGTTCTTTATAATCAATGAGATAGATAGGTATCGCGGGTGTGTCTCATGGAGTTGAGATCTCTCGTGACCGGTGCCTCGAGCGGCATCGGCGCAGAGTACGCACGCGCCTTGCGTGCCCGCGGCGAGAAGCTGGTGCTCGTGGCTCGCCGCGAAGAGCGGTTGGCGACGCTGGCTCGCGAGCTGGGTGGCGAGGAGTGGGCGACGGTCGTCCCGACCGATCTCGCCGTGCCCGACGCGGCCACCCGTCTCCGCGAGCGGGTCGGAGCGATGGGGCTCGCCGTCGACACGCTGGTGAACAACGCCGGGCTGGGCCACACGGCCCCCTTCGAGCAGCAGCCCCTCGAGGTGGTGCGCGCGATGATCGGCGTCAACGTGAGCGCGCTCGTGGAGCTGACCCACGCATTCCTGCCGGCCATGAGGGACCGGGGTCGTGGGCGGATCGTCAACGTCGCGTCGAATGCGGCGTTCCAGCCGGTGCCGTTTCTGACCGTCTACGCTGCGACGAAGGCCTTCGTCCTTTCGTTCACCGAAGGCCTGGCCGAGGAACTGCGGGGCAGCGGAATCCTGGTCCAGGGGCTGTGCCCCGGCCTCACGCAGACCGAGTTTCTGGACGTGGCGGGAACGCATCGAGGGCTGAAGGTGACCCGCACCCCGATGACGACTCCCAGCGAGGTCGTGAAGGCCTCGCTTCGGGGGCTCGACCGTGGACGGCTGCGCGTCGTGCCGGGGTGGTCCAACCGCGTCGCGATCTTCGCGCAGCGCTTCGTGCCCGCCGTCGTGCCGCGCCGGGTGGCGGCGGAGCTGTATCGTCCCTCCGAAAGGACGACGGGGGCGTGAGGGCTCCGCTCGGCGGGACGTCGTCCTTCGCGGCGGGTGAGTGCCCTGCTATGATTCAAAATTCATGAGCCGGACATCCGATTCCGGCGATCGTCCTGCAAGACTCACCCAAGAGGGAACAGAAGAGGACCCAACGATGGAGCCTGCCCGCAAGAGAGTGGCAGACAGACAGGCATTCGCCGAGTACGACTACTCCAACTTCTACTACGGCGCCGGCGACGACCCCCTCAACCTGCTGAAGCCGTTCGCCAACTGGTACAAGGACGCGAGGCCGAACGGCTACTACCTCTATCAGGAGGCCCTCGGAAGCGCCCCGAGCACCCACGTCCGGGTGCGCAACGGGAAGACCAAGCAGTGGCAGGACCTCCTCAACCTCGCCTCCTACAACTACCTCGGCATCTCGTACCGCCCCGAGGTCAAGCGGGCAGCAGCCGAGGCGCTGGAGAAGTACGGCCTGGGGGCTTCGGGATCTCCGATCCTGTCCGGGACCTTCGAGATCCACGAGCAGTTCGAAGACGAGCTCGCACGCTTCAAGGACAAGGAGTCCTGCATCCTCTTTCCGACCGGCTACAGCGCCAACGTCGGCTTCATCTCCGCGCTCATGCGGCCGGGGGACACGATCTTCCTCGACCAGTACTCCCACGCATCGATCGTCGACGGGGCCATCCTGGCCAAGTCCAAGACCGTCTTCTTTCGCCACAACAACCCCATGGACCTCGAGCGAAAGATGGCCCGGGCGCAGGGGAAGAAGCTGGTGGTGGTCGAAGGCGTCTACTCCATGGACGGCGACATCTGCGCGCTGCCCGAGGTGCTCGAGGTCTCGAAGCGTCACGGTGCCCGGATGCTGATCGACGAGGCCCACTCCACGTTCCTCTTCGGACCCAAGGGACGAGGAGTAGCGGAGCACTTCGGCCTAGACAAGGAGGTCGATTTCCACCTTGGGACCTTCTCCAAGAGCCTGGGAGGTCAGGGCGGCTTCGTGTGCGGAACGCAGGAGCTCGCCGACTATGTGGTCGCGTTCAGTCGCTCGCGTTTCTTCTCGTGCAACCTTTCTCCGGTGCTCACGGCCGGCCTCCGGGCCGCCCTCCAGATCGCGAGCGAGGAGCCCGAGCTCCGGGCCAGGCTGTGGAGCAATTGCGCCTTCCTGCGCCGGCGTTTCGAAGAGGAGGGCGTCGACATCGGCAACTCCAACTCGCAGGTGATGCCGGTGATGGTGAACAACGACGCCAAAGTGTTCGCCGTGGCAGAGAAGATCCAGAACCGGGGGCTGTTCCTGAACCCCGTGACCTATCCGGCGGTGCCGAAGCACCGCTCGCGGCTCAGGATCTCGGTCTCCGCCGCCCACAGCGAAGAGGATCTGGATCAGGCGGTGGGAATCATCGCCGGAGTGCTGCGAGAGGAGGGGATTTGTCCCTGACCCGGTACGGATACGCCAACGCGATCAACGGCTTCTTCGAGTTTCCCACCGAGAACGCACGGCGAGTCCTGCCCAGCGGGATGGAGCCGGTGGAGGTCCACCACGGAAGCAGCGTCCTCGCGGTCACCGTCTTCCACTTCGACGAGTCGGAGGTGGGCGAGTACGGTGAAGTGGTCTACGCCGTGCTGGTGCCGCCCTTCGTCGAGGACGGTCGCCTGCCCAAGGGCGCCTTCTACCCCTACCAGGTGGCCACCACCACCAAGGCCGCACGCCAGCACGCCATGGAGCGCTGGCACCTGCCGCACTGGATGGACGACGTGGAGACCGAGCTCGAGCCCAGCGCCGACGGCAAGAGCCTCACCGCTCGGGCGAAGGCCGAGGGCACACTGGCCCTCGAGATGACCATCACGGACCACTCGTGGGACGAGGTGTCGCATCTCTACCAGTCGTTCCAGCAGGACGACGATGGCAAGTACATGTGCAACATCCTCTTCGAAGGCGAGAAGAGCGAGCACGAGGAGGAGACGGGTCGCATCAAGCTCCACGATCACCCGTTCAACAAGGGCATCATGATCTCCGAGGTCTTCGAGCAGCCGTTCCGCGAGATGTGGATGCGCAAGGGCCACCAGCTCTTCGACCCGCTCCGGACCCTCTAGACACCCGTCGCGGCGTGGAGCGAAAGCGAAGGCCGGCAGCCCCGGGACCCGAGTGAACGATCGGATCTTTGTCGTCTTCAACCCGCACGCCGGCAAGGGCCGCGGTGCCCAGCTCGTGGCGCCGGTCCTCGAGGAGCTGTCTTTCGGGGGGGCCGAGGTCGAGCACGCCCTGACCCAGGCTCCAGGTGACGAGGCCCGGCTCGCCCGGGAGGCCCTCGATCGAGGCTTCCGCCGGATCGTGGCGGTGGGGGGCGACGGGACCTGGAGCAACGTCGGGAACGGCATCCTGAGCTCCGACAAGCGGGCCGAGGCGGAGCTGGGCCTGGTGCCCGGCGGCACGGGCTGTGACCTCGCCAAATCCCTGGGCATCCCCCCGCGCGACGTGCGCGCGTGCTGCCGGGTGATCCTGGACGGTGCCACTCGGGCCATCGACGTCGGAAAAATTGAGGACAAGTACTTCCTCAACATCGCGGGCTTCGGCTACGACGTGGCCGTCCTCGAAGACTCCTGGAGCGTGGGCTACCTCGAAGGCAGCCTCCTGTACCTCTACTGCGCGCTTCGGCAGCTCGGCTCTTACAAGGGCTTTTCGGTGGAGGGGGAAGCGGACGGTCGTCCCCTCGGTCGTCGCGACATGCTCATGGTGATCGTGGCCAACGCCCGTGTGTTCGGCGGGGGATTCAAGGTGGCACCCTGGGCCGACTTGGAGGACGGTCGCCTCGACGCCCTCTCCTTTGCGAACATGGGCCTCGGGGGGAGGGTGAGCGCACTGGTGCGCCTGGTGCTCGGCTCCCACGCCTCCCACCCGCAGGTGGAGCGCATCGCGGCCGCGCGGTTCGTCTATCGCTTCGAGGCCCCGCCGACCTACGAGACCGACGGGGAATGGAACCAGGCGCGGACGAAGGAGCTGGTGATCGAGGCCATCCCCAGGGCGTTGCGCGTGCGGGTGCCCCGTGCCGACTGAGGGCCCTTCCGCGGCACTCCGGGAGGCGGTGGCCGGCCGGGCTCTCTCACCGGAGCCCGACGACTACCTGGAGGATGCCGTCCAGGAGCTGGCCCTGGCGGCCCGTGGGGCGCTGGACGGGGTGATTTTCTTCGGCTCCCGCCGCACCGGCGCGGCCAAGGCCAACCAATGGAGCGCGTACGACCTCTTCGTGGTCGTCCACCGCTACCGACCTTTCTATAGGGCAATGCGCGATGCCGGGCTGAGTGGGAAGCGACCGGGGTTCATGGCGCTCATCAGCCGGTGGCTCCCCCCGACCCAGTACTCGATCCGTTTCAAGGACTCCCCGGTCCACATGAAGACCGCCGTCATCCAGACCGACACATTCCTGCGGGAGACGGGTCCGAAGCGGCGCGATCACTTCTGCATCGGGCGACTCTTTCAGCCGAGCCGGATCGTGTACGCCCGGGACCGGCCCACCCGCGAGGCCCTCCTCGCCGGTCTCGTCTCGGCTCACACCGAGACGTGGGCCTGGACGCGCCCGTGGCTCCCCCCCGCCTTCGACGCCTCTGCCTACGGGCAGAACGCCCTGGCGGTCTCCCTGTCCTGGGAGGTCCGACCTGAGCCTCCGGACCGCGCGGAGGCCCTTTGGGAGGCCCAGAGAGAAGAGCAGACGCCCGTCTTCAAGGCACTTCTCATCGACCTTGCCGCCCGGGGGGAACTGGCGCCGGCTGTGGACGGCGGGCCGGGGGCCTGGAGCCCGACCCGAGAGGTCGACCGCAGCGAGACCCTCCGGCTCAAGCTCTACTTCCGCCGCTCCATCGCCCGGTCCACGACTCGCTGGTTGAAGCACGTGCTGAGCTTCGAGGGCTGGCTCGAGTATATTCTGCGCAAGGCCAACCGCCACGGCGGCGAGTCCATCGAGCTCTCCGAGAAGGAGCGGCGCTGGCCCCTGATCCTCCTGTGGCCGCGCGTGTTCCGACACCTGCGCGACCGGAAACGCAAGGAGAGCACCCCATGAGCCCCGCACTCGTCGTTCTCCTCTCCGTCCTCGGCGCCATCGTCCTGTCGATGCCGGTGTACGCCCTCACCCGCGGCGGCCGAAAGGATGCGGACGCCGAGCGCAAGGGCTCGCGGTTTCTCCTGGGTGCGGGTGATTTCTTGATTCATTGGTTCATGTGGGCCATCGGCCCCCTCGAGGGGGTACTGCTCGCAGTGGGAGCCACGCCCGATCACATGAACGCCGGGGGCCTCCTGTTCGGCCTCCTGAGCGGGGTCCTGATCGGTCTGGGACACCCCGAAGCCGGGGGCTGGGCCATCGCATTGGCCGGGATCTGCGACATCCTCGACGGACGCCTCGCTCGTGCTCAGCAGAAGGCCTCGTCCTACGGCAAGTTCATCGACAGCACCCTCGACCGCTTCGTCGAGACCTTCGCCTTTCTCGGCTTCGCCGTGTACTTTCAGGACCGATCCCTGGGCGCCTTCTTCGCCATCGCCGCCCTCGCAGGATCGCTCCTTGTCAGCTACGCCGAGGCTCGCGGCGAGACGGTTGGGGTGTCGGGTTCCGGTGGCCTCATGCAGCGCGCCGAGCGTCTCGTCCTCACGATCCTCGGGTGCCTCCTGGATACTCCGGTGACGCGGGCCCTGGGTTGGCCGGAGGGCACCATTCTCCTCTGGGTGCTGGGCGTGATCGCCGTCGGCGCCATGGGGACCGCCATCTACCGCGCCGTCTGGATCGCCCGCCGGCTGGAGTGAGCTCCTACGGGTCGAGCCCGCGACGACGCAGCAGGTCCGTGAAGCGGAGATCGGCTCGGATCGAATCAAAGAGCCAGCTCGACTTGATGACGCAGGTCCAAGCACGCGTGCGGCTTCTGCCTCTTCCAGAAGCGTCAAGGCCTCGTCGCGGTTGCCTAGCGCCGCGTGAACAGCCGGGAGGCCTTCATCCTTCACGGAACCCGGATCTTGCGCGCGCGGGCGAAGCGCGGCAGAATGCCGGCTCATCCCAGGGAAACGAGCCGAGGAGGCGAACGGTGTCCGATCTGTATCCCGTCAAGCCCGATGTCGCGGACCGAGCCCACATCGGCAGCATGGCCGAGTACCAGCGGCTCTACCGCCTGTCCGTCGACAACCCCGAGTGGTTCTGGGCCGAGCAGGCCAAGGCCCTCACCTGGTACCACCCCTGGGAGAACGTCTTCGACGCCGACTACGACGAGGTCGACTTCGCGTGGTTCTCCGGGGGACGGCTCAACGCTTCCTTCAATTGCGTGGATCGCCACCTGCCCGAGCGGGGGGACCGCACGGCCATCATCTGGGCCCAGGACGAGGTGGGGGCCTACCAGCACATTTCCTATCGCGAGCTGAAGCACAACGTCGCCCGCTTGGCCAACGTGCTGCTGGCCCACGGCGTGCGTCGGGGCGATCGGGTCTGCGTCTACATGGGCATGATGCCTGAGCTCGTCTACATCATGTTGGCCTGCGCCCGCATCGGGGCCGTCCACTCGGTGGTCTTCGGGGGCTTCAGCTCCGAGGCCCTGCGCGATCGCATCGTGGACGCGCGCTGCAAGACCGTTGTCACGGCCAACGAGGGCCTCCGTGGCGGAAAGCACATCCCTCTCAAGAAGACGGTCGACCGGGCCATCGACGGGCTGTCGCTCGTGGAAACCGTGCTCGTGGCCCGTCGCACCGACGCCGACGTCCCCATGGAGGCCGGGCGGGACCTCTGGATGGACGAAGAGTGCGCCAAGCAGCGCTCGACCTGCTCCAACGAGTGGATGGGGGCCGAGGACCCGCTCTTCATCCTCTACACGTCCGGCAGCACCGGCAAGCCCAAGGGTCTGCTCCACACCACCGGGGGCTATCAGGTCTACGCGGCGTACACCCACAAGATCGTGTTTGACTACCACCCCGGCGACGTCTACTTCTGCGCTGCCGACGTCGGGTGGATCACCGGGCACACCTACATCGTCTACGGTCCGCTGGCCAACGGGGCCACCACGGTGCTCTTCGAGTCGACCCCGCTCTACCCGGATGCCGGGCGCTACTGGAGAATCGTCGACGACCTGGGCGTCGACATCTTCTACACCGCCCCGACGGCGCTCCGGGCGCTGGCACACGCCGGGGACGAGTGGGTGACCAAGTACAGCCGCAAATCGCTCCGTGTCCTCGGGACCGTGGGCGAGCCCATCAACCCCGATACGTGGCACTGGTACCACGACAAGGTCGGCGACAAGCGTTGCGCCGTGGTGGACACCTGGTGGCAGACCGAGACCGGAGGGATCCTCATTACCCCCCTGCCCGGGGCGACTCCGGCCAAGCCGGGCTCGGCCACGTTGCCTTTTTTCGGGATTCAACCGGTGGTCGTCGACGCCAACGACGGCAAGGTCCTCGAAGGCAACGGGGTGAGCGGCGCGCTGTGCCTGAGCGCCCCCTGGCCGGGCCAGGCGCGCACGGTCTACGGCGACCATCAGCGCTTCAAGGAGACATATTTTACCCAGTACCCGGGGTACTACTTCACCGGCGACGGTGTCCGCCGGGACGAGGACGGCTACTACTGGATCACCGGCCGCATCGACGACGTCCTCAACGTCTCTGGCCACCGGCTCGGGACCGCCGAGATCGAGAGCGCGCTGGTCGCCCACGAGGCCGTGGCCGAAGCGGCGGTCGTCGGCTTCCCCCACGAGATCAAGGGCCAGGGAATCTACGCCTACGTGGCCTTGACCTCCGAGTACGCCAACCAGGATCCCGAGCAGGTGAAGGGCGCCCTCAAGGAGCAGGTGCGTCAAGTCATCGGCAAGTTCGCCGCCCCCGACGTCATCCACATCGCCAGCGGCCTGCCCAAGACCCGCAGCGGAAAGATCATGCGGCGCATCCTCAGGAAGATCGCGGCCGCGGAGTACGACTCTCTCGGTGACGTCAGCACCCTGGCCGAGCCCGAGGTCGTGGAGCTCCTGGTCACCGAGCACAAGGCGGAGAACAAGTGAGCGATCCCATCCCCTGAGGAGGGGCCCACCCGGCGTCACTCCCGGACCTCCGTCGGTGTACGCATCATGCCCTTCGCCTACTACGCTCGCCTCTCCTCACGGAACCAGGCGATCTATCGAAAGAGCGATGCGATCGTCGAGCTGGACCTGCCCCACGCGGAGCTCCTGCACCCGCTGGTCGGGGCCCTTCACGAGGCCCTGGAGAAAGACGACCGGCGGGCCGTCGAGAAGGCCGCTGCCTTGCTTGCCGACGGGATCCTCAAGGTGCTGGGTCTCCCGCCTATCACTGTGCAGGTCCTGGCCGTGCGCCCGTCCTCGGGGGAAAGCGAGCTCCACGGCCTCTACACCCGCGAAGAGGGCGAGCCCACCAAGGTCCAGCTGTGGATGCGCACGGCACACCACAAGCGCGTCGTGGCCTTCCGCACGTTCCTCCGGACGCTACTCCACGAGCTCGGGCACCACTTGGACTACGACCTTCTGGAGCTCAAGGATTCCTACCACACCGAGGGATTCTTCAAGCGCGAGTCCAGCTTCTTCAAGCAGCTGGTGCCCGAGAAAGCGACCGGCGCTCAGGACTTGGAGGAGTCGCCCGGGCGAAAATAGGGCATGGGAAAAGCGGCAACGTTGCTTCCCTTCTCCACGTCGGTGATCCGGCTCTGCCCCTTCTTCTCCACCTCGTCGATACGGACGATGGAGTGCAGTGGCACATAGGACCGCGTGACCCCCTCGAACTCCCTCTCGAGCCGCTCCTCGCCCGGGTCCACCACGACCGTGGTCTTCTCTCCGAACACCAGCCCCTCGATCTCGACAAACCCGAGCAACCCCCCCTGGTTCACGTGCCGGGCATAGATCTCGTAGACCTGCCCCTGATTGAGAAACGTGACCTTGTAGAGTCTCTTGCTCGCCATCACCCCGTCATCATATAGGCGAATGCCCGCCCCCGCCCCTCCCGGAGGGGACCTCTTCTGCCCGAGGGTCCTGCGTCCCGAGGCGATGGCCGACAGCGTTAGACGCCTCCGACACCCTCAGCCGCGTCAAACCGCCACGCCCCCACTCGCGTCGGCCGCTCGAGCGCCCCCCGAAGCGCCCTGAGGAACTCCTCCCGAGGCCACTCGCCGGCCCCGAAGCGGGCCAGGTGCTCCGTGTACACCTGGCAATCGATTAGACGAACCCCCCACCGCGCGAGCTGCTCTGTGAAGTTGACGAACGCCACCTTGGATGCGTCGGCCTGGTGGGCGAACATCGACTCCCCGAAGAACGCCCCCCCCAGGGAGACGCCGTAGAGCCCCCCCGCCAGCTCGTCGCCATCCCATGCCTCTGCCGAGTGCGCGAGCCCCCGCTCGTGGAGCTCGACGTACGCCGCCTTCATCTCGTCGGTGATCCAGGTGCCGTCCTGCTCCGGGCGCGGCGTCTCCGCGCAGGCCTCCACCACGGCCGCAAACGCCGTGTCGAGGCTCACCCGGAAGCGCCCCTTGCGGACCGTCCGGCGCAGCGAGCGCGTGACCCGAAGCTCGTCGGCGAGCAACACCATCCGAGGGTCGGGGGAGTGCCACTGGATCGGCTCGTTGGCCGAGTACCAGGGAAAGATCCCGAGCGAGTATGCGAGTACCAGCCGTTCGGGCCGAAGATCGCCACCCACGGCGAGAGGCCCCATGCGAGGCGCCTCCTCCGGCGGTGGAAACGCGAGCCGCTCGTCCAGGAGGCAGACCGGCACGGCCCTCAACCCCTGGCCGGCAGAGGGTCAGGCATTCCGTTTCAGCGCCGCAATGATCTCGGCGATCTGGGTGTCGGCGCTGGCCGCGGGCAGCACGCAGGCCCCGGCCCCCGCCTGGCCTCCGCCGCCGTACATCGACATCAGGATCTCCACATTGGCCCGGCTGTTGCGGTTGAAGATCGATCGGCCCACGCTCACCGAGATCGTGTCCGGCACCCGCCCGTGCTGGATTCTCAAAGAGACCGTCGCCTCGGGGAACACGGTGTAGATCAAGAACCGATTGCCCACCGGAAGGGGGTCCACCGAGCGGAAGTCGGTCACCACGATGCCCTCGTCGATGGTGGAGTGAGCGATGGCGAGCTCGCGGTAGCGGCGGTCCTGCTCGCCCAGTCGCCGGGCCCGCTCACGGACCGAAGGCAGGTCCAGGACCTCCTGGATCGTCCTGGTCTTCATCGCTGGCAGCAGATCAAGGAAGTACTCCTGCACACCCTCCAGGCCGCTCTTGGAATCGAGCGTGAACTCCAGGAGCACGTAGCCAGCCGGCGCGACGACGTCGTTCAGCTCCAGCTGCGCCGAGTCGAGGCGATCGGTCTCGCGGACGAGCTCTTCGTATCTATCGAGCTCGGGGTGTGTGGGGAGGTAGTGCTCGCACACGAGGATGTCGTCCTTCCCGACGTCGACCTCCCGGTCGCGGACCTGCTGCGGATGAACGAACTCGAACGAGTCCACCGTCTCGCACTGGGACAGGAGGACGGCACAGGTCAGCCCGTCCAGTTCGGGGCGTGTCACGAGTCGCATGGGAACGAGTGAAGCACGAAGAAGTGGGAGAGACAAGGCTAGAATGGAACCCATGTCGGACGATCCTCTTGACTACGCACGGATGGTTCGCGAGGCTCTCCTCGACGTGCCGCGTCAGGCGCTCCGCCTCGCGGCGCGCGAGGGCGTCCCCGGAGAGCACCACTTCTACGTGTCTTTCCGGACGGGGGATCCGGGCGTCTCGGTGTCGCCGTCGGTCCGAGCCCGCCACCCGGAAGAGATGACGATCGTGCTGCAGCATCAGTACTGGGATCTGGCGGTGGGCGACGATGCCTTCTCCGTCACCCTCCGCTTCGGCGGCGCCCCCGAACGGCTCCACGTGCCTTACGCGGCTCTCACCGCCTTTGCCGACCCCTCCGCCGAGTTCGGCCTGCGTTTCGATCGTCCGGGAGAGGCCACGGTCGTGACGGCGGGCCAGGACGAAACCGGGTCCACCGAAGGCGGCGAGAGTGCCGGCGAGGGCGAGGCCCGCCGCGCCACCGTCGTCGACATCCGCGCCTTCCGGCGCTCCGAGGAGACAGGGGAAAAGACGGAGCCGGCCAGCTAGCCGGACGGGGGCGGCGTGGCCACCGTGGCGCTCGGCGGCTCGTCCGCCCCGGGATCGCCCGCGCGGTCGTGCCCCTGGGCGAGCAGCAGGTAGCCGAAGGCGATCCAGAACAGGTCCTTGCCTCGCTTGAGCAGGACGAACGCTGCGCCGACGGTCACTGCATCCGCGACACCCAGCCCCTTGAGACAGAGCACGTACCCTGCGTCCTGCACACCGAGGCCGGCCGGAACCGGGACAGCCAGGGAGCGCACGAGGATGAGCGACGACTCGATCACCATTGCCGCCGAGAAGGCGATGTTGACGCCCAACAGGCGGAGAAAGATGAGCGTCTCCATGGTGCGCGCCGCCCACGCGAACAGGTAGGCGACCACCGGGAGGATCAGCCCTGCCGGGCGTCTGATGAAGAAATCGGCCAGGTGCGCGTCGGCCACCTGGAAGCTGACGGCGTTGCGCTCGAGCCAGGTCCCGAGCCAGCGCCCGCCGAACCTGTTGAGGCCTCGCTGGACCTTGTCGGCCACCCGTCCGTGGATGCCAAGTGCCACCGACGCCCCGGCCACCACCACGAGCACTCCCGCCGTCGCCAGGAGCAGGAGCGGCAGCCCCCCGCGCCCGATCAGGGCCCGGGAGGCCCGCTGGAGGAGCGGCCATGCGAGGAGCACCGAGAGGCCCAGGAAGAGGCCGTGGGACAGGACCACCAGGAACTTGCGGCCGAACCCAGCGATGATCCCGATCTCGAAAGGCACCCCGCACCGGCGCTTCAGGAGGTACGGCTGGAGCGACTCGGAGATGAGGGCCCCGGAAGGGAGGCCCAACAACACGGCGTCGGTCATCATCCGGACCGCGAGAAGCGAACGGAAGCGAGGTCGCTTGCCGAGGCGGGAGAAGGCAACCCACCACCCGAACGTCTCCGACAGCGTGGCCACGAGGGTGGGCAGGAGGAGCAGGGGGATCTTCCACCCGAGGGCCTTGACGAGCTCCAGCGCCCGGCCCAGGTCCGCCGAGCGCAGCGTGAACGCAAGCAGTCCCAGCGCCAGGAGCCCGGGAAGGATCTGTGACGCGTGACGCAGAAACCGCTTTCCTGTCATGAGAAACGCCAGTGTACGCGCCAGACGGCACGAGGCGCCACAGGGCCGGTTCCGTTGCCCCGCAGGCCGGCGGAGAATAGACTCATTGGAAGGGGAGCAGGCTCTGGCGGCCCCGAGAGGCTGTTCCCCGACCCCAGGCGGGAGGACTCGAGATCTCGAACCCGGCACGCAACGGCGACGTCTTCGATCCGGCGTTTCTCTCGGAGCTCGAGGGGATCGTCGTCGACTCCGGCATGGCGGCCACGTCGTCCGGACAAGCCTTCGCGGCGGATCCGGGGGGGGCCGCGGGGATGTCCCGCTCACTGTTGAGAATGACGTAGCGACGACGGTTGACATTGTACCTACGCGACCTTCTCGGTGAGGTCCACATCGTTTCCACGCAG